>NZ_LT838272.1:2485000-3182500 GCF_900176005.1 Thermanaeromonas toyohensis ToBE
AACTGCTATCCTCCAGGCAGCAGGCGTCAAAGTTGGAATTATAGGAGCTACCACCCAGGAAACGGCCAGTATCGTTATGCCTGCTAATGTGGAAGGACTTAAGTTCCCCAACCCGGCTTCTCGCTTTGATGAGCTGGTATCGGAGCTAAAAGGGGGCGGGGCAGAGGTAGTTATAGGCTTAACCCATCTGGGTTCCGAGGTAACCTCTACCGGGGAATTAGCAGGTGAAGCTAGAGATGTTTTGGATCAAATGAAGGACCACCTTGATGCCTTAATTACTGGCCATACTCATCGCGAGATAGCTACTATTTATAAAGGCACTCCAGTAGTTCAAGCCCTTTCCTATGGCAAAGCTTATGGAAAAATCGAGCTTTATTATGATAAACAATTGAAAAAGGTGGTACGGGCTAGTGTAGAGGTAATTAAACCCAGTCCTACCCTGTATCCTAATCCTGAAGCCAGCTCCTTGGTACAAAAGTGGAAAGAGGTTATTGGGCCAAAAGTTAATACTGTTATAGCTAGAACAGTCGTGCCATTAAGCAAAACCTTTACTTCTGCAGGAGAATCAGTCCTAGGGGATCTAATTGCCGACGCCCAGCGTTATACTTTAGGTGCCGACATAGCTATCATGAATGGTGGCGGCATCCGGGCAGATATTAACCTGGGAGATATAACCTGGGGCGAGCTCTATAGCGTACAGCCCTTCGGGAACGTTCTTTTCAAGGTCCCCTTAACAGGGGCCCAAATCAAGCAAGTATTGGAAGAAGGTATAGAGAATTACTATCGCCTTTACAATAAGCTACCCCGTGGGCATTTACCGGTGCAGGTATCCGGGATAAAGTTTACCTGGGACTATAACAAGCCTTTTGGGCAAAGAATCATCCTCACTTCCCTTAAGCTAGAAGATGGTTCTCCTTTGGATCTAAACAAGACTTATATTGTCGCTGTCAATGAATTTGTGGCCACAGGAGGAGATGATTTCAACACTTTTAAGACCCTATATGAGGCAGATAAAAAAGGATATTATGCACGGTACTATACCGGGATAGTAGATCTAGACGCTTTGATCGCCTATCTACAAAAGCTTCCTCAGCCAATAAAATATAACCTGCAAAACCGCATTGCGGTGGTTAACTTCCCTGGGCCATAATGCAAGGATCTCTATTATAGGAAATTAAGGGATCAATAGGATAAATCCTCATTGATCCCTTAAATTTTTTCTTTACAACTGCTATAAAGTTTGTTGAGTTCTACCGCTATCTTAGCCCCCACAGAAGCATTATTTTTGACAAGCTCTATATTGGCTCTAAGGCTCTTACCCCCTGTTATTTCTGCTACTTTCTCTAGCAAAAACGGGGTGAGGCCTTTCCCTTTTATTGCCAATCTTTCTGCTTCCACCAGGGCTTCTTCTATAACCTTACTTATGTAATTTTTATCGAGAGCGTATTCTTTAGGTATGGGGTTGGCTATTACAATACCTCCCGTTAGCCCTAAATCCCACTTTGTCTTTATCACTCTAGCTGCCTCCACCTCGTCTGCCAATACATAGTCCACCTTGAGGCCGCTCTCCCTAGTATAAAAGGCGGGAAACTCCTCTGTCCTAAAGCCTAGCACCGGAACCCCGTAGGTCTCTAAATATTCAAGGGTTAGGGGTAAATCCAGTATCGCCTTGGCTCCTGCACATACAACTGCCACGCTGGTTTTAGCTAGCTCCTGCAAATCTGCCGAAATATCGAAAGTCTGAGGCCCCCCTTTATGGACACCCCCTATCCCTCCGGTGACGAATACTTTTATCCCGGCCAGGTGTGCAGCAATCATGGTCGCTGATACGGTGGTGGAAGCGCACAATCCCTTGGCTATGACTACGGGTAAGTCCCTGCGGCTTGCTTTTAGGACCCTATTAGAGGTAGCTATAAATTCGAGCTCTTCGTTTGTTAAACCTATCTTTATCCTTCCCTCGATAATGGCAATTGTGGCGGGGACAGCCCCGCTATCCCTTATAATCTCTTCTACTATTTTTGCTGTTTTTACGTTTTCAGGATAGGGCATACCATGGGATATTATGGTGGATTCCAAGGCCACTATAGGTTGCCCCTGATCTTTGGCCTTCCTCACTTCTTCTGAGAAAACAAGGTAGTTAATCCCCATAATCTATATTACTCCTTTGACTGTACTCTTTAGCCTTTCTTCGCTCAAAAAAGGATTCACAGTATAGGGCGAGGAAATGGTTAGCGCCGCTGCTGCTAGGCCGAATTTCACCGAAAGGCGCAAGGTATAGCCATTGAAAAGGCCATACACCAGGCCAGAAGCAAAAGCATCTCCTGCCCCGGTAACATCTATCACTTCAGCTTCATAAGGTCTGATAAACTCTTCTCCTTCTTCAGAGGCAAGATAAACGCCTGTAGCTCCCAAAGTTACAATTACGGTTTTAACCCCCTTCTCACGTATGATTTTAGCCAGCCTCGGCACTTCCTCCCCAGGCGAGACATCTAAAATAGCTGCTAATTCGCCTCGGTTAGGAGTGATATAGTCTATTTTATCTAATATCTCCCTTACTTTCCTCGCTTTTTCTATCGATACAGGATCAACCAGCAAGGAGATGTTTTCTTTACGGCATATCTCGGCTACATATTTCATGCTATCAGTTGGTAGGTTAGTATCCATGATTACTAATTCGCTATTCCTAATTAGTTCCCTCTGCCCTTCCAGGTATTTAGCATCGCACTCTTCTAATACTTCCATCTGCGCTATACCGATCTCCATTTCTCCTTTAGCATCGAGCATGGCCAGAAAAACCCCTGTGGGTCTGGTAGGTGAGATTAGAACGTGTTCCACATTAACGCCAGCCCTCCTCGTCTCTTCCAATATTTTCCTTCCCTCGCCATCATTGCCCACTACAGTCAACAGCGTAACAGGTACCTTTAACAGAGCAAGGTTGTGAGCGATATTCCGCGCTACCCCACCCAGGCTTATATCCACTTGGCCGGGATTGGAAGTATGCCTGATAAGCTCCTTAAAGGGGCGCCCTTTAATATCGATATTTGCTCCACCTATTACTACAACTCCCTTACTTTCCTTTACCACATACCCCCTTCCCAATATAAATCCTTTCTTCATAAGATTAGCAATATGGCCCGCAATAGCAGAACGGCTAAGGCCTAATATATTCGCCAGCTCTTCCTGGGAAACCATGGGGTTTCGTTTTATCAATTCTAATATTTCTTTTTCCCTTCTAGTTAGAGACATATCAGCTGCTCCCAACAAAAGTTTGTTTTGCAAACAATTGTTAGTAAATTATAAACCAGGCCAGATAACCTGTCAAGAAATATTGGCCCTTTTTCCAAAAACAAAGCGCTGGTCTCCAAACCAGCGCTCTTAAAGGGGGCTAACTAGTATATGTCCCACATACCTCTAGTATATAATCCTCTTCCCCTAACTTGCCTCTTTTTCCACAGGTATACCCGCCATTTTCATCTTCTCCCGGAATTCTTCCTCATACTCCTCGTAAGTATGCACCTTTACCGGGTAATTCCAGGGATTGATATGCCTTACAGCCCGGCTGTTGTTAGGCAGGTTCCGGGTAGGGGTTAAGAAGATCCCAGCCATATGGACCAGTTTACTAAAGGGGAAATAAGCTGCCAGGGCGCAAACCAGGAAGAAGTGGATGTAAAAAAGTACCCCGATACCCTCTGGAACCCGGGGGTGGAAGGTAACCAACCCCAGGGCCAGTTCTTTAACAGCAGTCACATCCACGCCTAAAAAATAGCGCATGAGAACACCTGAAAGGCCTATCCCTAGGATTAAAAAGAGAGGGGTATAATCCGCAGGCAAGGAAATATAACGGACATGCGGGATAATAAGCCTTCTAAGCAAAAGATAAGTTACCGCAGCAAGGAATAATATATCTGTAATATATACAGCTCGTAAACTGATGCGGAAAAATCCATCTATCCCCTCAAGAAAAGAAACCCACCCGGGCACCGGGTCAGTAAAAAATCTTAAGTGCCGGAAAAGGATAATAAAGAAAGACCAATGGAACAAAAGCCCACCCAGCCATAACCACTTTTCCCAGTGATAGGTAAGCCGCGGTCCTTCCCTGAGTTCTGCCTTAGTATTGCGGAAAAGGGAACGGAAAAGGAAAACTTCGGAAGCCACCCTGGCAGCTGCACCTAAAGCAGTAGAGGGATTATCCAAAAAGCTAGGCTTAATCCAGGGCAGCGATTTTTGCTGGCCACCTGTGGTGGGTATACGGAAGGGTACCGGTGAACTACCCCACTGCAAGATGCGGTACACCATCCCTCCGAGGAAGGTGGCCAGGGCTACATAGGGTACTACAACCCCAAAGAAGAATTTAAGCTTTAACACTTCTACCCCTATAACGGCCACTAGGATGAGAGCCAAAACGATCCCTAGCGAAAAGACAATATCCATTTCCCCTTACCCCTTCAAACAGTTTCTTCTTTAACAGAAATAACTATCTTATAAAGCACAGTAAGTATGAAAAAGCCTGTAGCCCATACACCTAAGGTAATTAAGGCTTCCGGTAAGGTAGGAGCATATTCTCTGACTTTCTCCAACGGATTGGGGATAAAACCAGCTATAACTAAGGCCAACCCCTTCTCAATCCATAGGGAGACAAAGGTGGCCGCGCAGGCCAGAAGAAGCGTACCCTCCTTTTGGCGAGTACCTGGGATCACCAGGAGAACTATAGCCAGAGCAGCCAGCACAGCAAAAATCCACATGAAGGGTACTAACTTCCCATGGCCTTCCAAGCCAGCAAAAAGGTATCTTAAGGTATACATCCCATGGGCCGGTACTTGGCTATAAAAGGCAGTAAATAATTCCAGACCTACAAAAAAGGCCGTAACAATCATGGCATAAGCCACAATAGCGGAAAGCTTTTCGATAGCCTCTTTTCCAGGATCAAAACGGCTAAATTTTTTAAGGATAAAGCAAAGGATAATAAGCAGGGCCGGCCCGGAAGCAAAGGCCGAAGCTAGGAAACGGGCCGCCATCAGGGCCGTAAGCCAGTAATGCCGTCCTGGCAGTCCCGCATACAAGAAGGCGGTTACCGTATGGATGCTGATAGCCCAAGGGATGGAAATATAGGTTAGTACTTTAACCCACTTGGGAGGCGCCACTTCCTTGTATTCTGCCTCTAGCACATTCCAGCCGATGATGAGGTTTAAAAGGAGATAGCCGTTCAACACAATCATATCCCAGAAGAGAATGGAGTTAGGTGTAGGGTAAAGGAGGACATTAAATAAGCGCATGGGTTTACCCAGGTCTACCACTACGAAGAGAAGACACATAAGGATAGCGGATACTGCCAGGAATTCCCCCAAGACAGTGATCCTGCCAAAGGCTTTCACGTTATGAAGATAGTAAGGTAGAACCACCATCACGGCCGAAGCCGCCACTCCCACAAGGAAGGTGAACTGGCCGATATAAAGGCCCCAGGAGACGTCCCGGCTAAGACCAGTAATGGTAAGACCCTGCTTAAGCTGCCAGAGGTAGCAGGCCAAGCCTACTCCCATTAAGGTGAGCAAGAATATAATCCAGCTCCAATACCTGGGGCTCCCTTTTAAAGCTTTCCCCAACATGGCTTCCCTTCCTCCAAAACCTTTTTCTTTCTAAATTCTAAGACACTACACCTTAAGTCAAGGCATAATAAACCTTCGGCCGGGTACCCAGCTCAGGCTTGCGCTGGATGTTAAAGGAGGAGCGCAATTTTTTCCGTATCTCAGAATTCGGATCCTCCAGATTCCCGAAAATAAGAGCACCCACTGGGCAGGCCTCCACACATATGGGCTTTAACCCGGCATCTATCCTTTCCACGCATAGATTGCACTTCTCCACTACCCCTTTTTCCCGGGTGGGGAAGGAAGGGTTTATCTCCTTTATAAAGGGCCGGGGATCCCGGAAATTAAAGCTTCGGGCACCGTACGGACAGGCCGCCATGCAATACCTGCATCCGATGCACCGGTGATAGTCCATCATCACAATGCCGTCCGCTCGCTTATAAGTAGCCTTAGTGGGACAGACTCTTACACAAGCCGGGTTATCACAATGATTACATAGTATTACTACGGGTTTTTCTCGTAGGGCCTCTGGCAAGTACTCATGCTCCTGTTCTGGGAAGACATTGGCGAAAGGCTCCTTCCATATCCATTTAATCTCTTCTTTCGGAGTAGGTATCTCAGGGATGTTATGACCTCTTCTACAAGCCAGGATACACTCTAGGCAGCCTTCCCTCGACCAACATTTTTCCATATCCACCAACAGGCCCCATTTGATCTCACTTGTCCCAGCCCGGGATGAAACAGAAGGATTCCCTGATTGGCTCGCTACAGCCAACTTTCCTGTAAGGCTCCGCTCTCCTTCCCCAGCGGCAATACCCTTAACCGCCGGAAACACAAGAAGGACTAACCCGCAAGCACCACCGATCTTAAGAAAATCTCTCCTGGTCGTCCTCATGGCTATTTCCCCTTTGACTCTAGATGGCAACTCCAGCAGTCAGGTTTCACTTCCAGGTAGTTATGGCACTCGTCGCAAAACTGGGCCTTGTTGGAGTGGCAAGCCAGGCAAGTATTCTGAAGGCTCATGGTGTATTCCTTCCCGCTCGTAGATACGTAAACCCTCTCCCCCTGGCGAACCACCCTGTCTCGCCACTCGTTCAAAAGCCTCATATGATTGGCCCGCATATAGGAGGTAGGCTCCACACACTCCTTCACGCCCATTTGCTTTATAGCCGGGGTGTCGAGGTTAGGAGTAGGTGTCGTAGCCGCCCTTCCGGCGTTATACCAGAAAGGGAAGGTAAAAAGGACAATAAATACACCTACTCCCACAAGTATATACTTAAAATCAGGCGCCCTCATCTTCTCCCCTTCCTTCCAACCTGGCTCACCCTTAGGTGTTCCTCCCTTCATGGGCCATTTCCACTTCATGCCCTCCCTTTTCTTCTAGCGGTTCACCCCGCAAGGTGGTGGTGCGCTCTTTTTCCCCTTTCATCACCAAGGCATTGCCTAAAAGCTCATGCACACCGGCCACCGCCACCCCCGGTACCCAGTAATCCATAAGGGCTGGTAGCGCCGCCCGGTCTATAGCGCAGATACAAGCTAGAAGGTTAACCCCGTATTTATCGTGTACGTATTTTACCGCGTTAGCTCGGGGGAAACCGCCCCGCATCCGCATTTCCAAGTTCTCATCAGCGTTAAGGCCAGCCCCGCTCCCGCAGCAGAAGGTATTTTCCCGGATGGTATTCTCTGGCATCTCATAGAAATACCGGCACACGTGCCTTAAGATATAGCGGGGTTCCTCGAAAAACCCCATAGCCCGGGAAGGATTACAGGAATCATGGAAGGTCACTTTAAGGTGATCATTACGGCTGGGATCTAGGTTAAGTTTCCCATGGCGGATAAGATCAGCAGTGAACTCACAGATATGCACCATCTTAGTGGACTTGGCATTCTCAAATTTAGTACCCGTGATGGGGGAGACAGGTTCCTCCAGGAAATCAGCCGGGCCGTTCATGGTATCCATGTACTGGTGGATCACCCTCCACATATGGCCACATTCCCCGCCCAGGATCCATTTCACACCTAGTCTTTTGGCCTCGGCGTACATCTTGGCATTGAGCCTCTTCATCACTTCATGGGAAGTAAACAGCCCGAAGTTGCCACCTTCAGAGGCATAGGTGCTCAAAGTATAATCTAGGCCTATCTCATGGAAAAGCATCAAATACCCCATGAAGGTATAGATCCCTGGATCAGCGAAGACATCACCAGAGGGGGCGATGAAGAGTATTTCGGCACCTTTCCGGTTGAAGGTGGGCTCCACCCTGATCCCCGTTATATTTTCAATCTCATCCACGCAGAACTCCACCATATCCCGGAAAGCATGGGGCTCAATACCCACGTGGTTTCCTACCCGGTAGCAATTAGCTGCTGAGGCCACCGTCCAATCAGGATAGCAGCCCAAAAGACCTAAAAGTTCGCGCCCCAGCATAGTTATCTCCGCTGTGTCTATCCCGAAGGGGCAGTAGAGGGAACACCGGCGGCACTCAGTACACTGGTAAAAGTAGTAATACCACTCTTTTACTACCTCTACCGTGAGATCCCTAGCGCCCACTAGCTTTCCCAGGATTTTTCCCACAGTGGTAAAATCCCGGCGGTAGATGCTCCGCAAAAGCTCAGCCCTTAAGACCGGCATATTCTTGGGGTCACCGGAGCCGAGGAAAAAGTGACATTTGTCTGCACAAGCCCCGCAACGCACACAGATATCCAGAAAGAGCTTTAAGGACCGGAACCTCTCCAGCCGTTCTTTTAATCCTTGTAACAGAATCTCTTTCCAGTTTTCCGGAAGCTTCCAATCTTCTTCCTCCGGCGACCATTCCCGGGGGTTGGGAAGCCCTAGAACCTCCAAGTTTTTGGGCTTAGCAGCATACAGCCAGGTACCCCGTCTGAATTCCACCGGTGTATCCATCCACCTGGTCTGGGGCGGTTTATAATTTATCTTCATCAATTCTTCTGGCTTACTAAGCCTGGACATCCTTTCTCCACCCTTTTCCCCATAAAGATTACTTTATGAAGGCCCGCTTTTACTTTAATAAAACCAAACTACCTACGGTAGCTATTTTTCTTAAAGGCTAAAAGCCTAACTGTTCACGCCAATACTTCGCTTTAAGTTTAATACGTTCCTTTATTGACTTATTTCATCAGCCGAAAGCTTTTCTAGGTCTACCTCCGCTTTAAGTTTAATACGTTCCTTTATTGACCCGCTCCCAAAGCTTTTGAACCTGATTCTTTATTTCTTTTACTCGTATCTCATGTAGCTCCTCCCGGCATCTGGTATACACATCGAAGGCCAAAAGTAGTAGCCTATCCACCAGTGAATAAGTAAATTCCAAATCCTCCCAAGACACCCGTCCTTCCCCTATCTCAGGTTTCAATTCCTGACGTAAGGCCTCTTTCAATAGCAACACAAAACCTATGGCCTCGCCAGGTGAAAAATCCTGGACCGCCCGGATGCGAACTATTCTATCCATATAGGGATAAAGTTCTTTTTCACTTGCCCCCTTAAGCCAACCCTCATACAACCCTTCCAACCCTTCCCGCAAGGCCTGGCCTACTGGGTTAGCAAAGGGATCATTTTCTTGAATCAAAAACTTAGCTGTATCTGCGGGATAAGTGTTTACCACTAAATAGAACCACCTAGCCACGATCTCTGGCTTTTTTTCTGCTAATATTTTGGGCAGCTTCATGCTTCTATTTCCTTCTCTTTTTAGCGTTTTCTTGAGGAGCACTCTTCTGTTTTTCTCTATCTATTTTTCTTTTCTATTTCTTACCAAGCTCGTCTTCTCTATACCGCCTCTTTCTTCTCCTTATTTCTATAAATTTTTAACAAGGGAAGGATGCTTTTTCGTTCTCACTGGAACTACTTCTGTTATTTTTAAATTTCATTCGCTATTTCTTTTTAAATTCCTGCCAAGGGACCTAAATTTTTGTGAGAGTAAGTAATAGAACAAACTTCCGCTATCCTTAACTTAAACCGAGCCATTCCTTATTTATTTTCTTGACTTAGAAGGGTATGTTAAGGTTATACTCAGAGTAGTTCACTTTGTCCTAACTGGTGGTTAAAATGCGCTTTTTATCCTCCATGAGGCTGGCCATATACCTTCTTTTAATCTTAGGAGCCCTAGCTGCTGCTGGCAGCCTTATCCCCCAGGGTCAACCCCCTGAATTCTACCGGGCTTATTACGGAAACCTGTTAGGAGGACTTCTGTTACGGTTCTCCTTGCACGACGTTTACCATAGCTGGTGGTTTATTACTCTGGGGGGACTGCTAGGAATCAATCTCCTCGTCTGCACAGCCCGCCGGGTAAGACAAGTAAAGGGTATAAGGGGATGGGGATCCCTACTCCTACATGTTGGCGTGCTAGTAATCCTTGTGGGAGCCATACTTTCTGGGGCTTTAAAAAGAAGCGTTTATGTGGAAATGGGCGTGGGGGATAGCCTAGATCTTACTTCTTACGGTTTTCCTAATACAACCCTTACCGTAGAAAACTTTAAGATAGAATATTATCCTAACCTAGAGCCCAAGCAATACATAAGCTATGTAACCTTGAAGACCGCCCAAGGCAAGCAAACTAAGAAGGAAATTAAGGTTAACTATCCCCTGGAATTTGTTGGGTTTAAAATATATCAGGTGAGTTACGGCTGGCTCCTAAAAGGCCAAGTGGTATCCAGCGATAAAATAATCCCCTTTGAATTGCCAGATAAAAAAAGCCTTCCTCTAGATGAAACTAAGGGTATACGGTTACTTTTTATGTTTCTCCCCGACTACGATGAAGAAAGTGAAAGGTTGGAAACTCGTTCTCCTTTACCTCGTAATCCCCGCTTGGCCTCTGCTCTAATGAAAGGACACGAGATATTGGAGATAACCCTTATCCGTCCAGGGGAAACAGCTAAACTTAAGGAGTACTCTGTCACCTTTTCTGGCTACCGGTACTATACAGGCTTAGAAATAAAAAAAGATCCGGCTCTATGGATACTGTATGCCGGTTTTATATTGCTCCTAGGTGGCCTCGCTATGAGATACCTTTTTAGGTGAGATGACCTTTTTAAGAGCGTATCATAGTAAGAAGCATTTTAAAATTATCCAGCGCCCGAAGGGCGTGAGGCTGGTTGGCAGGCATAATTATGGCTTCCCCGCTTTTAAGCCTGAAGGGCTGACCCGCTATGGTAATCTCTACTTCCCCCTCCAACACCTGTACCAAAGCATCATAAGGAGCTGTATGCTCGCTTAAGCCTTGCCCAGCGGCAAAGGCGAATAAAGTTACTGTCCCCGCCTTTTTATCGATAAGGGTCCGGCTCACAATGGAACCTTCCTGGTAACTTACCAACTCCCTTAAGTTGGCCACTCGGGCTTCTAAACTTTGAGTTGCTGACTGGTCCATATTATGATGCATCTTTTTCCCTCCTAAATATCTAGGTCTTGGTATTCAATCTGTTTACATTATATCATTACTCCCCGGTGCCCGCCGCCATCATTATTAACATAGCCTTACCCCGCAGGAAAAAGGAGTGCAGCGTCGAAGATGAACATGAAGAGTTAACGCGCTCGGGCGAAGAAGAAAACGGCGGGTTAACCGTTGCGGGAATCGTACTGGTATTGGCCATTATTTTAAGCAGCAGTTTCCTCTTTGCTTTAAACATAGCCAAGCCTTTCTGGAATACAGCCATCTTGCCTCTCCTGTTCTTAGGCGCGGCTATAACTTCTGGCGGGGCTTTGTTGACCATCCTCACCAGCATTCTGTGGCCCGAAGATAAAACCCTTCTAGCGCTACTTAAACAAGTGGTTCTGTATTCTTTAGCCCTTACAGCTTTTATAGAGTTTAGCGAGATTTTCCTGGCGGTTAAAGGCGATATCCCGGAACATTATGAAGTAGCTCGCTCTCTGCTCGTAGGCCGCTATGCTTGGCCTTTTGGGTTAGGGGTAGTGTTCCTAGCCTTTGTGCTGCCCGTTAGTTTGCTGCTCCCTCTCCAGTCGGGTGGGGCCAAGACTTTGGGGGGCTGCATATCTATACTGGCCGGTTTTTTCACCTTACGGTTCTTGTTTGTGGTACCTGCCCAGGGGGTTGCCGTCCTTAAGGGCTTGGAAAACGCTATTATGGAACCACGCTATTCCTACGACTATCTTCCCAGTATAGGAGAATGGTTAATTGTAATCTTCCTTTGCGGCCTGGTAGCAGCCGTAGTGCTAGCGGGCCTGGACAAACTTAAAGAATTCAGGGTGGTAGGAGAAGGGAACAAGGAGGCGAAAATAAATGCCTAAGGGCTTGCTTATGAACCGGCGACAGTTCCTTAAAACTTCCGCTCTTTTAGGAGGCTCGGCCATCTTGCTCTCTAAGGTGGAAAAGGCATTTAATGATGTAGCCGAAGCCTAAAGCAGAGGCGAATACCCTTTGGGCAAGCCAGAGAGCTATATAGCTACTGTCTGTTTGCAATGCAATACAGGGTGCGGGATAAAGGCCAAAATCTATGACGGTGTAGTGGTCAAGATCGATGGGAATCCCTTAAACCCCTGGACCATGCATCCTCCCCTGCCTTACCAGTCCAATCTAGAAGAGGTAGCCAAAATAGACGGTGCCATATGCCCCAAAGGTCAGGCCGGTATCCAAACTTTATACGATCCTTACCGCCTCCGGAAAGTCCTAAAACGGGCAGGCAAACGGGGGGAGAACAAGTGGATTACCATCCCCTTTGAACAGGCAGTGGAGGAAATAGTTAACGGCGGTTACCTGTTTAAAAACGTCCCTGGAGAGGAAAACCGTTATGTGCCGGGGTTGAAGGACATATTCGCTCTGCGCAACCCTAAGCTAAGTAAAGAGATGGCCAAGGACGTAAAAAAGATCTGGAGCAAGGAATTAACCGTAGAGCAGTTTAAGGCTAAGTATAAGGATCATTTGAAGGTCCTGATAGACCCAGATCACCCAGATTTGGGACCCAAAAATAACCAGTTAGTATTTATGTGGGGCCGCCTTAAGAAAGGACGAGAAGAATTTATCAAACGTTTTGTCCAGGATGGCTTCGGCTCGGTGAACACCCACGGTCATACCACTGTGTGCCAAGGCTCCCTTTATTTCCTGGGCAAGGCCATGAGTGAACAATATGTATTTAACGAGAGCGACGGGAAGATGAAATGGACAGGCGGGCAGAAATTTTACTGGCAAGCTGATCTCCAACATGCGCGCTTTGTGCTCTTTGTAGGTGCTTCGCCTTTCGAGGGCAACTACGGGCCTTCTCACCGTGTTCCCGGGATTACCGAGGGGCTGGCCAGTGGTCGCTTAAAATACGCCGTTATCGACCCCCGTTTTTCCAAGACTGCAGCTAAAGCCTGGAAGTGGTTGCCCAACAAACCTGGCACCGAAGCCGCCCTAGCCTTGGCTATAATCCGCTGGATGATCGATAACCAGCGTTTTAACGAAATGTATGTGCGCAATGCCAACAAGGCAGCGGCTAAGGTTGATGGTGAGGCTTCCTGGACTAATGCTACCTGGCTGGTGAAGATAGAAAACGGGAAACCGGTGAGATTCTTAAGAGGTTCGGACTTAGGATGGCCCAAGCAGGTTAGAGAAGCTGAGGTAAAGGGACAGAAGGTAAAGTATGAATTCGATCCCTTTATAGTCCTGTCTGCCGGTCAACCTGTCCCCTGCGACCCCAACGATACTGATAACCCTGTCGAAGGAGACCTACTGGTAGATACCAGTTTAAACGGGCACCAAGTTAAAAGCGCCTTACAACTCCTTTACGATGAAGCGAGGAAAAAATCCTTTGCCGAGTGGGCGGAAGTTGCCGGGGTCAACCCTGCTGACCTGGAGGAGGTAGCAAAAGAATTATTAACGTCCTACGGGAAAGCGGCGGCAGTAGACGTGCACCGGGGAGTATCCCAGCATACCAACGAGTTTTACAATGTTTTTGCCTGGATGTGTGTTAACGTTTTATTGGGTAATTTTAACTGGGCAGGGGGTATGGTAAAGGCAACAACTTACGATCACTTTGGAGAAAAGAAAGGAAAACCTTATAACCTCAAGGAGCTTAACCCGGGCAAACTCTCTCCTTTCAGGATAAGCATTATTCGCCATGAGGTGAAATACGAAGAGACTACCCTGTTCAAGGGATACCCGTCTTTACGACCCTGGTATCCCCTTTCCAGCGACGTTTACCAAGAAATCATACCTTCTATAGGCGACTCTTACCCTTATCCAGTCAAGGCCCTATTTCTTTACATGGGATCGCCGGTGTACTCCCTGCCGGCCGGCCATGCCAACATAGAGATACTGCGCAACCCGGAAAAACTCCCTCTTTTTGTGGCCATTGACATCACCGTGGGCGAAACTTCTATGTACGCTGATTATATTTTCCCTTACGGAAATGATAAGGCCGGGCACAATGGCTTTCAGCCTCGGTTTCGGTCACTGGGCTTATGGAGCTAGCGACATAGTAGTCGACGGCAAGGTCATAAAGGGAGACTCTCGAAGGGCGCGCGGGGTACACGCCAACGCTGCCATGCGCATCGACCCCGTGCTTAAAAACATGTGCTTGATCGATTTCCCCGGTGGCAGCGCTGTATTCTACGACACCCTGGTCAATCTGGTCAAGGTGTAGAGGGTTGGAAGTGAAGCTTAAGACTTAAGCTAAAAAAGGCTGTTAGCAGGCCCAAAAACCTGTGACGGCCGTATAGGGTTGGAAGCTTAAAACCCCGCTAAGGAAGGTTGCCCTGTCAGGAAAGGTTGTCTGACTCCTGAATTCTTAAGTTGGTGTTCCCCGCAGGCTGGCTGTGAAGGATAAAGAGGGAGACAGTGGATGCACTGCCTCCCTCTTACGTCGTGATCATGAAGTTGTAAGACCGTCCAGTTCCTTTCTACTTGGTAACAACGTCCACGAAGTAATCCTTCTAAAACGAGAATAGTTTACACTTAATAGTATACATCTTTCCTTAGTTCCACAAGTTACACAAACCAGGCTTCGTTTAGCTCCTCCCTAGACACTATAGAAAGACCAGTATCCTCCCGATATAAAGTATCTTCACTTAAACGTAGTATCGTCCGACCGGGAACACAACGTCCAATTTCCGCAGCCACTTCCAAAGGAACCTGAACCACAAAGTGATTCATCAGTCCCATAAAAGCTTTCCTTTCGGTAAAACTCAAGCTCCCCAAAAAATCTTTTCGTACATATAACTCCCATATATCCTCAGGTTGAGAAATGCCAAACCTTCTCATAACAACTTCCATTGCCCTATCGAGCTTGCCCCACCATCGTGGTACAAAAATTCCACAACTTGGGACCTCCGGCCCAAACGGATGAACATCCCGTAAAACGGAATGGTAGCCATAAGCTGCTTTTAAAAGTTTCTGTAAGACAGCCTGGTGGGTGTTGCGTCGGAAACACTCCTTATAAAACTCTCGTACCACCTGAGACGCTTCGTTCTCAGAAAAGGTAGGATACCAAGTAAGGCATAGGTCAGTAACCTGCCTTTGGTCTCCATCTCGATAAACATATGGTCGTGTGTCGGTTTCGTTTCCGCGGAGAAGTTTGATTACGTATAATCTTCCTATTTCCTCTTCTCCATGACGGTTGCATCTGCCAGCGGCCTGTACTACAGAAGGAATAACTGGCAAGGCACGTATCACTACACGGAAACTCAAATCTACCCCAGCTTCCAGCACTTGAGTACAAACTACTATAACCTGTAAGCCCTTGTTTACCGCGTTTCTAATCTCTTCTATACGGTCCTTTTTATGCAAAGGGGTGAGCCTGCCAGAAAGGAAATAAACGACCTCACTACCAAGCTGGTCTTTTATTATTGAATATACTTCTGACGCATCTTTAATGGTATTACATATCACAGCTACAGAACCGCAAGATCTATATGCTTCGATGGCTTTACAGGCAAAGTACTCTTCATCTCCTTCCCCCAGCGTTTCCACCCTAAAGCGTGACACTACTGGCTGGGCTATACCTAAAGACACAACTTCTCCGAAAATACCTCCAGTCAATTCTGGAAGAGTGGCGGTTGTCAACAGGACCTTGAGATTCAACTCCGCGGCTGCAGCTTCCATAAGGGCCAAGAAAAGATTCCAAACCCCAGCACTTATAATTTGCGGTTCATCTACAATTACAAAAGAATTCTTTAGCCCCTGAAGCCGCAAAGTGTGCTGGGCCCGAGCAGGGAAAAGGGCGGCAAAGAGTTGATTGAAAGTGGTAACCACCACCGGGGCCTGCCAAGAATCCAGTACTATATCCTCGTCTCTTTCTAGATCCTCGGCTTTTTCTTCTCCAAGCTTTTCGAACGACGAAAGATGATGATAGGTCATCACATCTAGGCCAGTGGCACTTTGGATTTCCGCTGCCGCTTGAGATAATATAGAAAGATAAGGGGCCACGTAAACAATACGCCGACATAACTTTCGCTTAACGGCCTCCAAGGCCACCGTCAGAGAAGTTAACGTTTTACCGTATCCTGTAGGAAGCTCCAGAGTAAATAAGTTACTGCCCTGCTCCTTCACAAATGTCTCTGCTGCCTTGTTTCGCCATCTTCCCCTAGCCTCTAGTAAAAACTCATCTGCTCCCGCCGCAACCAAAGCTTCTCGCCGAGCGCGGCAGAACTCTTCTATCTTTTGCAAAGCTTCGTATGCCATCTCGGAACTAATAGACTCATATGGTTTCTCTTCACCTAGGATGCAACCAGCGGCATGGAACCGATCAGCAGCAACCAAGCGCGAGTTTTCTATCTGCAAGCATAGTCGAGCCGCTTGGGCATATGGATTATTCCTTTCCACTAGCCTACCGACATAACGCTGCACATCACTGGACCATTTCCGCCAACGTAAGGTAATAGCCTCCAGCTTCCTTTCAAGGGTAGCAAGAGACAATTCACCTGCTTTACATAAGTCCTCTAACTCCGGAAAATACTCTACCGCTAGGGTTAAGATCCCCTTTAGGTCGCAATCTTGCAGATCTCCAGGCATGAATCTTCTGATCCAAGGTGGATATTCTTGCCCTGTGTCAGGTATGTCCCCATGGTGCTCATAGAGAAAGAAAGTAAGTACCACTCCTAAATGAAGGACAGCCTGTTTCTCTTTAACAGGTATATCCCATCTTTTCAGGAGTTCATCCAAACAAAGGGCGAATAGCATGGAGCCCGCAAAGGCATGTGGTACACTTTGGCCGTGACCGCGTATATATTTCTGCCATCCGGGTCGAGTTTTACCGGCATCGTGCAAGAGCCCGGCTAAAAATCGTAACCGTTCAAAGACATCTCCATCGGGGCGGCCTACTCCATGAGCTACAGCTAACAAGTGTTCGTATAAGGGATATTCTCTGTTGCCAGGCCCGGTTGGACGAGCTAGACATTCTGCCAAAGAACAGCGCATCTCTACCACAGGTATATCACTTCCCCTGTCTCCAGCTCTAGGACCTGATAAGGAAAAGGCGGATTCTCTTTCAGGCGCACTTTAATGCTTTTCCCAGTTTGTTCATAAAGTACATTAACAGTGTCTTCAAAGATTCTTCCTCCGCAATGTCGATAGGGCATACCTCGTGCTGCAGCGTAAGCTAACCCAGGCTCTATTCCCACTTGGGCTACTGCTTCCCTAGGTACTACGGTATGAACGTCCAGGTAGTTTGCCGGTAAGGGATACAACAAATTTGCTTCTACTACATCTTCGTATTCGGGGAAAGTCAGACAGTAGGCACTGCCCAAATAAGTATGGTATACACTTTGCCTGCAGCGGATTCTAGCTGCCAATTCATGTAAACATTTCCCAGTATAGAAAACTCGGTAATGGGGTTCTACTACCAATTCCACTACCGTAGGACGATTGAAAAAGTCGGTCTCCCCGCTTATGAAGCCTTTCCCCAAAAGTGACATCTGCATACATACCGTGCGCACCGGTGCCAAAAGTGAAAGTCCTATATAGTGCTCATAGTCTAGGAAAGATCTACCTTCTTGAGTCGAAAGATTGATCCCCAAGATAGATGCCAAGAGGCCATGAAGCGTAGGGCGAGGCGGGAACGGGTATGTGGCTTGGGTAATAATGGTATCAGGTTGCCGGAAGTGGGCCAGCTTTCCTCGTAAAGTGAATATTAACAGCTGAATACGATTGTTTCTCATCACTACCCCCCTCTCTACGCCCAGGCGGCAGTTTCTCGACGTTAGGTTCGGTTTAAACTCCCGACCCGCCTCGAGCTCTGGCCTTGTCCGTGGCTCATAGCCCACTTATGCTAAATCCATAACCTTCCAACGCCCTTATTACCACACCTTATTCTCAGTACCCGGAAGTTCTCCTTTTAAGGTCAACTCGGGATTTTTCCACCAACGGACTCGCTTAATTTTGTTGGCAAAGGGACTTTCAGGGCCCAGCACCCTAGCCAGCTTTTGAACGTCCAGCGCCACCTCAGATAGTTGCGTGGGAGGGGTACTGCCCAACCACCGTTCCTTCTCAGGCTCTAAAGCAATATAATCTTCTAAGTAGCCAATGCGGAAGAAAGGATCATTATATTCTACATGTACCAGCAATAGAGGCTGTTGAAGTCCTCTACCTCTGGCCTGCCGATGAAGCGTTCCTTTCCATAATCCTTCCAGCAATAGTTCTACGTCGTCATCAGTCATGTTGTTTTCCATAGCAATAGTAGCATTTATTACGCCTGGCATGGCAAAAACGGCAAAGGGAAGGATGTAAGTGGTCCAAATAGAACCTTGACCGGCCTCATCATCGCTGGGCATAACAACAGTTCCCTGAACGTACTTAGTTTCTACAGGGTGCAGGGAGTGAGCCCAGCCGAATTGGACAGGCCCTGTACGATGAAAGTTTTGTTCTTTTACGCTGAACACAGCCCCGAAAACTCGCATATCGAACGCAGAGTCAAGTAACGCCTTTTCCTTGTTCACTTCCTTATCTCTACCAGCTCTTTCCAAGATAAGATCTGCCAGCTTTTTCCGGTCATAGAGCTTCCCATCTGGCGCTCGTTCTTCTCTACACCAGACAAAGTAGCGCTTTTCCGGTCCACCATCCGGATACTTTGCCATAACATAGTCTCGGACATCCCTTTTAATGCTTACATCAGAAAGGGATATACGGCCGTCCTCCTCACCGAAAATACGCCGTGCATCGCTATCATTAAGTGGATCACGGTTGGGTATACCGTCCTTAACACATTTAACAAATAAAATTTCACCTGTGGCAACTGCCATCTCTTATCACTCCTTAGTCAGATGTTATGCGGTCAATATAAACAGTATATAATTGAAGCTTCTCCTGCTTACCCTCTAAAGCCAACATATATCCGCTCCAGAAGGCACCAATAAACTCATCCTTGTGTGAAGCAACCTGCGACCTTAGCCGCCGATACTCACTTTCTACAACTCCAGCTCGACGACGAAAGTCATCTGACATAAGTTGGTCCAACTTGTTTAATTTAAGAGCATATTCTTGAAACCTGGATAACCCCTTCTTCCAGATCATATCCGGAGTAAGAGCAGAGCCGAAAGCCATTATCCTATGTTTTATAAAATCTTTCCCTCCTTTTTCCGCACCAGTGGCTACCCAGTACCAGCGAGAAAAAAGCCGTACTAGGTACCCGGCAGCAAAACCAAGCTCTTCCACGTTATTGAACGAGAGTTCTACCGGAGGAACAGTAGATACCTTTTTCAACATCTCCCGCCAATCACTCAATACTCTTCCTCCTCCCCCAAGCAATCTGTTATACAAGTTATAAAAGTGGCGAAAAGCCAAGTAAAAGGTCACTTCGTCTTTCAAATTCCAAAACGCTTGCTTTTCGTTTTCTTTGTTACTATGCATACGGACCCACCCGTTCATCCGTGCCGCTGCACCAGAGACAAAAGCCTCCCAACTGATTGGTCTTTTGTGTAACACCGACCGTAAAGTAGACCAGAGGTAGCAACCACCGTAAGCACGGGTAAGCAAGTAAAAAAGAGACTCGTAGTATCCAGGTACTCTATCATCACCCCCACTTTCTGCTGCCAAACAACGCCAGACGGCGATTGCTTCGGCCGCCACTTGTGGCATGTATTCCAAGAGCTTACTTATTGTTGAAGGAAGTACATCCTCAATTACGGCTCGCAAATGTATGTCTCCTCTATCGGGTTGGCCGGAAAAATATACCATAGTCAAACGATACTCATCACTGCTAAAATCTTCAGGTAAGACAGCCTCAAACCCGGTTATGGAGGTCAAGAACCGGTCTCCTCGATTCGGTCGAACCTGTTTTTGACGCAATACTTTCAATGCTTCGCTGAAAGCTTCCCCGCCGTCGTCCTTACTCCTATCTAGCAGGGGAATAACCATCGCACATCCCCAGATCCCAGGAGGCCGTTTGTTAGACTTTCTAGCCACTTCCTTTCCCGCTGCAGATGCGACAGGCACAAAAAGTTCCCGAGTAAGCGTGATAGGTAATTCCGCCGACATCTCCTTGAAAACTCCTGCTCCTACTATAAGAGAAGAATAACACTTCTTACAGAGAGCTCCTACTGCAGCGGCTAGGTCAATGTCTTTCCCTTTCTTTAGTTCCTCAGAAAGAGGAGCATGCCAGGTTGGGGCCAGCCAGGACCAAGCTTTACTATATACGGATACTGATTCCTCATTAACACCACATAAAGAACATCTCTCTCTTCTTCCTTTTTCAGCCCCTTCTTCCATTTTGGACGCCCAGAAGTAATTGGCAATTGTTGGTAGGTGGGCAACAATGAACTGACCCTTGTGTAGAATACTTTCCCCTACAAGTGTGTATGAAGGATCACCTATCATTGGTATCTTTCCCGCATATCTATATGGACCGTTAGGAGTTGGCAAAGTCAGAACTACTAAAGCATAACCTTGGCTTATTCCCTCTTCCATTCTCCTTTTTACCTGCAACGCAATCTCTCTCAGTAGCTCGGCAAGAACCAATTCCTCCTCAGATGTAAATTTTCTGGGAAGATGTAAGGTTCTTCGTAAACGCCCCCGCAAGAAGCTAAGGGCTTCGTCTTTGCTGCTTGAAATTTCATTTATACTTCCGGGGTAAGCCGGATAAACAGGAACACCATATCTCCCCTGAGGATATTTCTTAATGCCCCCCGTAACTATAATGAATGGCGTTCCTAGTCCTCGCTCCACGTCGGGCCTAAACGTTACGATTCTCTTCTTCTTTCCCTCCTGACTTATGAGTTCACCCCACGTCTGCAGAGGCAGAGCTGCAGCCTCAAATTCCCTCTCACAGCAAACTTCTATCACCATAACATTTTCGAAGAATCGTCCATGTTTTTCATTAGCAACGTCCGAGATCTGTAGTAGGGTTTGCCTTGGTGTCATCCCGTACTCCAGCAACGGCTCTCCTTGGGCTATCAGTCTCTCGATGAACAACCTACTCCCCCCATGAACATACCCTGTATAAATTATAGGTTCCGGTCTTATGCTAATATCATTTTTACTTTAGCATACCCTGCTGCAACCAACCTTCAGTGTGATACACAATAAATAAGAAAGTTGCCCCTTATTCAATTCCCCAGCTCTTAGTTAAGCTAATCCTGGAAAAACCCAGCGTAGCAGGTGTCTGTTTATATTGGAAACCTAACAGCTCTTTCGGTAAAGCTGCATCATTCTCTCGATTTCCTCCTCCACCGCCTGCCTTAAAGAAGTAGGAGCCAGAACTTCAGCGTGGCTGCCATAACCCATCACCCAGCGTTTCACCTCATCGAGGCCGCCAGTGAAGAAGCACAAAAGAAGGCCGCCACCAGGAAGCTCCTCTATCTCTTGGGTCGAGTGCCAACGCCTCTCACGGATATAACGTGCCTGGTAGGGGTCAAACTTGATCACCACCTCCACCGGCTCCTCTCCCCTCTCGGCTACGAAGGCCTGAGCCATCCACTCCTCTACAGAGAATTGGGGATCACGGGTGAAAACTTTAGACAGCACCTCCCACTGGTCAATCCTACCGGCGTGAAAGATGCGCATCTCGCCCCGCAGGTGGTCGAAAGCGATGAGATACCAGTCCCCTCGGAGATTGTAAAGGTGATATGGTTCCACTACCCGTACCTGCCAGCATCCCCGGCTAGCTGTAAAATAGCGTATCTTCACCTGCCGGCACTGCTGAATGGCCCGGTAAAGATCAAGGAGGAGCTCTTCTTTTACCGATACTACAGACGGAGGAGCAAAAATATAACACTCCTGCAACTCCTTTAGACTTACTTCCACTTGACCCTTTAGACCGGCCGTTATCTTTTCTACTGCGGAACGCAGAGGCGCCTCGAAAGCGGTACCTAGGTAACGCTTAGCTATCTCCACGCTTAAGAAAAAGGCCAAAAGCTCTCCTTCCGTCACCAATACCGAGGGCAAAGCCCAGTTAGGATCCGTGTAGTACCAACCGCCACGCTTACGGTCGTAAGCCAAGGGAGCTCCTAGGCGGTCGACTAAGAATTGGCGATCCTGATAGATTGTACGCTCACTGACTTCCAGCTCTTGAGCTAAGCTACGGGCATTAGGATACTTAAGAGCTCGGATCTGTCTATCGATCTCCAATATGCGCTCAAGCTGCTGCCGGCTGGACATACCTTGCCCTTCCTCGACCATTCTCCTCAATCTTGTCAAGGCCAAAATACAATTCTCCAAAATGCTGATATCTTCGTTGGCGCCGATCTGCCCTGAGTGCCCCTTAGCACCATTTACTATCCCCTTTTCCTACATCTGGCTTTCCCCTCCCTGGTTTTACCCACCTTTTCTCACCACACCCACTCTTCGCCTCCCTTTCTAACTCCTATTATCTCCCGTCGGGTGTACCGTTGGCTCCCTAAGACGTAAAAGAGAATAGAATCTTCTTCCCGGTCGATGATGCGCTCAAGCTCCATTTTAAGTTTCCTGAAGCTTGCCTCCGTGAGCTCTCCTTCCAACACCGAGTTCTGCACCCAGTGCAGATACTTGCGGGCAGTCTTTAGCACTTTGGATACCCGGGCTACGTTTACATCGTACACCAGAATCACATACAACTGCCCTACATCCTTCCTATTACCAACGGCTCACAAAGGGTATATAGACTTCTTCGCCTAATTAAGTGTTTCTCTAACTTGTAGAGCTCTAGCCGCAAACAGGTCTGATAGCTCACGTTTCGCTTAAGGCGCCGGTGGTAAAAGGTGCTCTGAAGTTTGGCTTCAAATTCCTCTACATAGGTCCTACGGCCTTGCTCTTTCAAGAACACTCCTCCACCGTGCCGTTCAAAATCATTAGGGCCAATCATTCTTTTACCCACTAAGGAAAAAAGGACCCTATCCGCCAGAATCGGCTTAAAGATCTCGGCCATATCTAAGTTTAACGTAAACCGCCGGAAGTTAGTGGCATGGAGAAAGCCTATCCGTGGGTCAAGATGTGTCTTGTAGATCTCGGTGAGCATCTTAGTGTACACTAAGGAATTTCCAAAACTTATCAGGGCATTCAAAGGATCAGCTGGCGGACGCTTAGAGCGCCCATCGATAACAAAGGGACAGCCCTCCAAAATAACGTTAAAGCTCTCATAATAATAGTTACGGGCGTTTCCTTCTATAGCCATCAACTCTTCTATGGTATGGCAGCTAGCCAGACCCGAACGGTTAAACTCGTCTATAGCCTCGAGATAATGGGCGATCTCTTTGCCCCGGTTAGCATAGTAACGTAAGACTTGTATAATGTTGGCCAGGCTTCCTGCTACAAACTGACGGGCCAGAAATAGGCGTTTCTCGGCGTCAAGATAGTGCTCAGCCTGTTTTAAGACCATGTAGCCAGAATTATAATGCTCTCGTGGATAGAAGCTTCCGATGTAGTGTCCATGATAATCAAAAAAGTGCAGGATAATCTCGTGTTGGTGAAAGAATTCCAAGAGTTTTTTATTGAGGTCTACCTCCCCAAAAACGTAGATATCCCGGATGTTCTCCACTGGAAAATACTTCACTTGCTCCTCTGTTTCCACACAGACAGTGTTCTCTTTGCGGCGCAAGCGTCCGCTGGCAAAAAGATAGAGGGTCTTTTGCATAAACTTACGCACCCTTTTCTCGTAGGCTTTGCTCTGCCAATAATTCACAGTGACTACCTAGGCCCAGCAGAACTCGTTATAAGCGCACTTGCCGCAAAACTTTCCCCTTTCCGGTTGCGGTGGCAGAGGCTGATAAATGAGGGCCCAGATTTTCTTCTTAAGCCCCTCTATTTCCTTTTCTAGATCCTCATCAAGAATAACAGGCTCCCGGTAGCGTTCCTCTGGAAACAGAAGCTCGCCTTCGGCCTCAATTCCCATTCTTTTCAGTTCATACAGATAAAAGCCAAGCTGCAGGCGCGCAGCTCCTGAGGCACGTGAACTCTTCTTCACTTCAGCTACTACCAAGGTTTTACCTTCTCGGCGGATAAGATCGAGGGCCAGATGCCCTAAATGTAGCTCCTTCCGCTCCCGTGCATAAGCCTGGCTCTGTATGAGCCGGCCGAGCTGCAGATATACATTATCCTCGTCGGGGGTGACCTGCCTAGACATTAGCCAAGCCTGCCTGGGACATATACTATAGGCCTGGACCAGGCTGCCCACTATAGTAGCTTCTTCTGTAACTCTAGGTTCTTCCATACAAGATACCCTACCTTTCTTTTAGTCCTTTGGGAGATTAACGTCTGTTCTCCTTAAAGTGCATATCGCGCTAAGCTAGGAGGAAAGTACGTACTTCTTCGCTAAAAACTGACTGCTCATAGCCTAGGCTGAATACGCGCTAGCCCCAAGGAACTATATAGTCTTATCCTCCTTCTACTCCTACCAATTCACAACATCCAAAACCCTGAGAGTTCTTGCCACCCAATCCTGCATCCAGGGCCACTTCTAAAAGCTGAGGATCGCCTTGTAAACGATAAATACCCATCCATCCTTTTATGATAGTACCCTTGTACTTCACAATCTTAAAATCCTTTTCGCTAACGCTCAAAGGCTCTATAGAAAACCCTTCCTGTTCAGCCTGGCGACCAAAAATCAGCCAATATTTTTTGGTTAGATTAGCCAAAATCAATTCCTGGAAGCGAGGCTCAAAGGGAGAATAATAGTGGGTATAACGGTACTCTGAATCAACTAGGGTGCTATACACCGTTAGGGGAGAAAGCATCCGCACTACTATGTTTCTTCCTTGGACCACTTGGTCAGTTGCCGTCACCTTGTCCACCTGGAGGAGTTCTTTGCCCAGCCGGATGTATCCCTGCTTTAGAAGGCCGCTAGCTACTTCCTGTAATATGATGGCCAGAGGTGAACAAATAACAACGTTTATAGGGGGCGAAAACAGCATGTATCCTTGTCGAGGAGCAACCCTCACTTTCCCCATAAGCCGTGAGAAGGTAAAAAGTTTAAATTTTCGCTTACCTAGCTCAAAGCCTTGCTCATGCAGAAAATTGCGCAGCGCCGGCTGCTCAATTTGCTAGTAGATAGCAGCCTGCAACAGATAATTGTGATCTATGGGCAAAACTATGTCGGATAGGCTAGACAAGGTAACGTTGATGCGCAATCAAACCCACATCCCTTGTTTTCGTATATCTATGAACTTACCATTTATAGCCTGGGCGCTTCTAACTTATCCATGAATGCTGCATGGCATAGTTCTTATAAATACCTAGCTCGTTGCAACAACAGAGGGAAGTCATGGCTTGTAATCTGCGTTACATAGCCCTTATGGGTACCTAGCCTGTTATCATTTGGTTTCCTGGTTGTCCCATATTTTGCCGATAACCCACTGCTGTATGGCGGACCCACTTACTATCACCAGATTTCCTATACTTATTCGACACCTTCTAATATTTTCCTGCTAGTTCGCCTAAAATTTTACAGGCTGTCTGGCAGTTCACGTTCCTTAGCCGTACGATTACGATAAAGAACACAACGCTTATCATTGTACGTCGGCAATACTTATCTCCGGCGTCCCGGGTACGGCTGCACCTGCACGGTAATAGCCCCAACTTCGTTTACTGCAGGAAAGCGAAGACCAGTACCTGGTAGAGGAGAGCTGTAATACTCCAACTTTGTTTACTCCACGATTATACATACCTGTCTTGGGTCCGAGTTGCCAATCTTTCTAGAAAGGCACAATTGTCGTCGAGCACCAATAATGCAAAAACCCCTGGAGATCGACGACATCTTGCACGTTGTTCATAACCGCTAAATGAGGACCTAAGGCCCTTAGAAACTCAAGTCTAGATGATTATTCAAAGTATAATATTGGACTCGAAACGATACGTTGTGGTAAAATATGTACTAGCAAACAGCCCCAGATATTACGCACTTAAAACGGGTTTCCAGCCTACCTATGAGGGATTGAAACCTTTTTCTTTCAGCCACTCCACTGATATAGTTCCTTTCTTGTTTCCAGCCTACCTATGAGGGATTGAAACTCCTAATCATAATGGAAAGGTTCTGCTCTAACTCCGGTTTCCAGCCTACCTATGAGGGATTGAAACGCATAGAAAAGTCCCACTACACGAGCCAAATCCCACGTTTCCAGCCTACCTATGAGGGATTGAAACAGCTTTTCTATAATATCCTTAGAAGAAGGCATATCCGTTTCCAGCCTACCTATGAGGGATTGAAACCCTTTAGCTTTTTTCTTTAGCCACTCCACCGAAATAGTGTTTCCAGCCTACCTATGAGGGATTGAAACTAATATTTCCTCCAAAAATCAGGGTCGTCACTGAACGTTTCCAGCCTACCTATGAGGGATTGAAACGCCATTCTTTCACCCCCTTATCCAGCTTTAGCTACCGTGTTTCCAGCCTACCTATGAGGGATTGAAACTGCTTACTCCCAAGACAGGAGAGGCTATCCGTGTTAGTTTCCAGCCTACCTATGAGGGATTGAAACGACTTTATCTTTAGCAGCATCAATACCAGCAGAAACAGTTTCCAGCCTACCTATGAGGGATTGAAACGGAAGTTGCAGAAAGAGCGCATGAGGCTATCCAAAGGTTTCCAGCCTACCTATGAGGGATTGAAACAAAGAGAGGCTTATAAGGGTGGTAGGTCTGAGTGTTTCTTCATGTTTTCCAGCCTACCTATGAGGGATTGAAACAATCCCAGCTAGGATTACTAAGAACATCAGACCAACGTTTCCAGCCTACCTATGAGGGATTGAAACGTGTGGATAGCTAAGATTTCAAGAGATTTTCTAAGAGGTTTCCAGCCTACCTATGAGGGATTGAAACCCAAATAGTCCGTTTGCTAGTTTTGATGTTAGCGCTTTGTTTCCAGCCTACCTATGAGGGATTGAAACTTGGGTGGAGAGCTTGTAATGTGTAGATTTAGGGGTGTTTCCAGCCTACCTATGAGGGATTGAAACGAGAAGGAAGGATATGTAGAAATCCTTTTGATTAGTTTCCAGCCTACCTATGAGGGATTGAAACTTTAAGTCAGCTATCTTACGACGCAACTGTTCTTCGGTTGTTTCCAGCCTACCTAT
The DNA here is from genome assembly GCF_900176005.1 of Thermanaeromonas toyohensis ToBE. NCBI lineage: Bacteria > Bacillati > Bacillota > Clostridia > Neomoorellales > Neomoorellaceae > Thermanaeromonas > Thermanaeromonas toyohensis. The sequence continues at coordinate 2,511,994 of NZ_LT838272.1, forward strand.
GAGGGATTGAAACGCCGACGGCTCGGACTGCTATGGATAATTCCATAACGTTTCCAGCCTACCTATGAGGGATTGAAACCACTAGAGAAGGTAGCCAGTACTGTTAGGTCCAGAAGAAGTTTCCAGCCTACCTATGAGGGATTGAAACCCCATAGGGTCCGCAAGCTCCTTGACGGCTGGACCAGGTTTCCAGCCTACCTATGAGGGATTGAAACGTTATATCGGTTGCCTCTCTAAGTAGCTGTATATTGGGTTTCCAGCCTACCTATGAGGGATTGAAACTTCCTGGGCTGGTGACTATGTTAGTTATATCGGTTGTTTCCAGCCTACCTATGAGGGATTGAAACTGTCCAGGGTCCTCGTCACGTCTGGGACCTTTGTCCCGTTTCCAGCCTACCTATGAGGGATTGAAACAACTAGCACAGAGCATAAGTGAGGATAAGCCAGTAGTAGTTTCCAGCCTACCTATGAGGGATTGAAACCCTTAACCCCTGCGCTCCCTGGGGGACTGGTAGAGTTTCCAGCCTACCTATGAGGGATTGAAACGTAATCGCCCCATGTCTCGTCCGGTTGTGCTTTGACGTTTCCAGCCTACCTATGAGGGATTGAAACAGGAGCGCAACAACGCCACAGCCATTTCAAGTACCAGTTTCCAGCCTACCTATGAGGGATTGAAACGTTGTGGGAAGACGGCTACCCGAAGCTTACCTTTCCGTTTCCAGCCTACCTATGAGGGATTGAAACTGCTTTGACTATGGGTAGCCAGTCGGTGTTTCCTGGTTTCCAGCCTACCTATGAGGGATTGAAACCCTCCTTGCCGCAAGCTCCAGCATTGCTGCCCGAAATTCGTTTCCAGCCTACCTATGAGGGATTGAAACGTTTAGTAATATTTAGGGACTTGTTTGAGAGAGCAAAGTTTCCAGCCTACCTATGAGGGATTGAAACGGTCATAAACAGCATCTACAATATGCACTTCCCCACGTTTCCAGCCTACCTATGAGGGATTGAAACTCTCTTAAGCACCTTCAGCCTTTCTATGTTCTTATACGTTTCCAGCCTACCTATGAGGGATTGAAACCCTCATATATCGCCGCACCATCTACCTGCTCAATCATGCGTTTCCAGCCTACCTATGAGGGATTGAAACACTGCTGTTTTAAGTATTTCAACGTCCCGCCTGCAAGTTTCCAGCCTACCTATGAGGGATTGAAACCATTATGTCCAATCCGGTCATCTCCACCGCCTCACTTGTTTCCAGCCTACCTATGAGGGATTGAAACTCAATTACCCGGCTTTCGGAATCCATATAAACCACCAGTTTCCAGCCTACCTATGAGGGATTGAAACCTACGGCTTCATTGAAAGCGTCACGGCCGGAATTGGTTTCCAGCCTACCTATGAGGGATTGAAACGATTAAGGGTACACCTTTAGGGATTAGAAAGCAAGAGTTTCCAGCCTACCTATGAGGGATTGAAACGGCTTTATTTCACTCCCCACCCTACTAAGGGTAAGGGGTTTCCAGCCTACCTATGAGGGATTGAAACGGGGTTAACGCCAACCCAAACTGACTGCACCCAATGGTTTCCAGCCTACCTATGAGGGATTGAAACACAAGTCATTGTCGAACTACCGTGCCAAGAAGTGAGGTTTCCAGCCTACCTATGAGGGATTGAAACTGATCAGGACCATACCGCATGACCAACACCGTTATCCGTTTCCAGCCTACCTATGAGGGATTGAAACGATGGACAGGGATGGTAGCGTGTTGCACCGTGTAAGGTTTCCAGCCTACCTATGAGGGATTGAAACGGGCCTCTGACCATTAAAGCCCCTACAGCGTACGTAAGGTTTCCAGCCTACCTATGAGGGATTGAAACGATGGACAGGGATGGTAGCGTGTTGCACCGTGTAAGGTTTCCAGCCTACCTATGAGGGATTGAAACGGGAAATGATTATGGAGGTAAACCGTAAATACCAAAGTTTCCAGCCTACCTATGAGGGATTGAAACACGCTTCTATCTTCTGCTGTTGCGTCATTCCCTTTAGTTTCCAGCCTACCTATGAGGGATTGAAACCATTAACAACACGTCGAAACCCTGGAATTTACAAAGGGTTTCCAGCCTACCTATGAGGGATTGAAACACGTAATTCATACCCTCACAACCCCATTATTGCCTCGTTTCCAGCCTACCTATGAGGGATTGAAACGTTTGTGGTCCAAGTGGACGACCTTGACAGTGCCGGTTTCCAGCCTACCTATGAGGGATTGAAACATGTAATGTACCAGTGGGCGGTAGAGGAGCAGGCGGGTTTCCAGCCTACCTATGAGGGATTGAAACAACTTGAACCAGAACTCGGTCAAGCGCTCGGTGTCGGTTTCCAGCCTACCTATGAGGGATTGAAACCATTTTTACAATGAATTTTTCCGCTGGTGCTACATGCGGTTTCCAGCCTACCTATGAGGGATTGAAACCCTATTGGCCATATCTATTAGCCTGGCCCTATAATAGTTTCCAGCCTACCTATGAGGGATTGAAACCGGAAAAACAGATAAACCAGTGCTATTCCAGCATTGCACGTTTCTAGCCTACCTATGAGGGATTGAAACGATTTTGATGCGTGTGAAGTCATAATTCCTATGCATGAGTTTCTAGCCTACCTATGAGGGATTGAAACCCTGAGTCCAGTAGCCAAAAACATCCTCTTCCCACCAGTTTCTAGCCTACCTATGAGGGATTGAAACGCAAGGCGAATGGTTATGCACCTTGACCCTGCCCACAGTTTCTAGCCTACCTATGAGGGATTGAAACCTCTAAGAGGTCATAGGGCTGTAGTAGAGTTATTTTAGTTTCTAGCCTACCTATGAGGGATTGAAACATTACAGGCTTTAGCAGTGGGCTTAACCGTTTTACAAGTTTCCAGCCTACCTATGAGGGATTGAAACAGATGTATGAAGGCGCGGTTATTCCTGCTGGTGTGCTTGTTTCCAGCCTACCTATGAGGGATTGAAACCCGTAAAACCCCAAAACACTAGCTGCTACGCATACTAGTTTCCAGCCTACCTATGAGGGATTGAAACGTAGGTTTTCCAGCAATAGGGAGTGGGTAGTATGCTGGTTTCCAGCCTACCTATGAGGGATTGAAACTACCAGGAGGCTCGGGAGTTTTTTGATGAGTTAGCTTGTTTCCAGCCTACCTATGGGGATGATTACATATCACCCCACGTTCAGTTGCCCATCAAAATCTGGAAATTACCCAAAGTGGGGGAACATGACAATCTAAAGCGGAAATTTGCTACCGAAGTGGAGGGAAAATGTAAGATAGACCAATGATATCACCAGCAAACCCAGGTGTAGCAAGGATTTCCAGGCAACCCACCAAATCATCTTGATTGCAATCCGTGTTAACATGAAGTAAGTAAATTTAGGTGGCTGGATGATACCTCCATTCTCAGGCTTAGCAAGACTTTATTAGCACCTCACCCGTTAAGAGTAAAATCATAGATGTTCTTCTCTTTGCTGTATAATTTCCTTTTTCGTTCTATAGTCTCCTGGAAACCACGAGTAGGTTGGTAAGAGTGGAAGCTTCAAATAAACATCTCTGAATTCATTATAATCGTATCTTGAAAAATATGTAATGTCATACAATCTTAAATCAGGGGGAGAATAATTGTCGATTGTCATTACATATCCAAAAGGAGGAAACTTAATTTCGGAAAATATATAAATTGTTTTCGTCAAAAAGTTAAGCTTTCCTTGGAAACCACCTATCCTCGCCCATCTTCCTTCGGGGTTAAGGTATACGAAAATACGATATTTTTCCAAGTTAATATATTTACGTTTGGGGTTTAATACAAAGCTTACAAGCTCTGAGTTCCTTTCAGCAAAATCAGGATTGTTGACTGAAAAGAACATGGTGATAATTTGTTTCAAAACCCTAAGAGGAAAAATCCAAAAGGGATAATATAAAGTAGGTTTTCCTCCTGCTTTACTAAGCAACTGAAAACCTTGACGACACCAATCTGCAAAAGCCTTTCCGTACCAAGCTCCTGTATTGTTATTGCATCGTGGACAGAGTGTATAACCTCCCATCCCCTTCGGCATAGGCTGTCCCTTAGATTTTACTTCGTCATCGGGACCAACATTTAAAAGATCGAAGACCCTATAGAGGACAGTAGGATGGTCATTGAAGGCAGATCTTGGGGGAATATGCTCAAACGTCAATTTTCCTACTATTCCACAAATATGGCACTTGCCATAAACTTTTCGTCGTCTACTCATAGTACCCCCACTTTAAATTCTTGTCCAAATGGTTTAATTTTCTCTCCCTTTCTCTTGGTTCCTACCATGCCATAACTTAAGTTTATTTATCAATGAGTCCGACACTCTTCACAACCTTAATCTTTTTTCTATCACACGATGTTACTGCCATAAAATATCCCAATTGTTAAGGTATTTGCGTAGCCTCTCTTGATATTCAACCACATTGAGTTTTCTTACTTTATTGTTTGGATCGTGGGGGCGGCCATTCTTACCTGGGCTTTCCACCCATCTCTTAAAATCCTCTTCTAACCAAGTATTCACCTCATTAGTGGGTATGATATAAAACTCTAGATTTTTTACATCCATAGACAAATTAACCAAAATAACAAAATCGTCATCTTGGCTTATGTCTCTGAACACTTTACCATCCTTTTTCGCAAGGAAATGCCAGCCTGGATTTTCCTCAGACTTAGTTTTCACCCTGATCTTTACAGTGCGGCCGTCATGCGTAGCTAGAACGTCAAAGGACGGGGCATTTCTAGGTGCCAGTGCGGCAATTATACCACGCTTTAACAATTCAGCACTACATAATATTCGCCAGCATTTCCAATTAGCGTTCCCTGGCCTGCCTTGACTTTTCCTTTCAACCCACTCACCCTCCGTTATAAAGCAAACTATCCCAAAAACCTTTACAAAAACTTTCCTTTCCACCTCCTGGTGGTCGAGATGGTTCTACTTCTTATCCCACCAGGGAGGGGATTTTCTGCTTTAGATATAACCCAGCTCGTGCTTAAGCTCGGCTTCAAGCATTTCTCGGATAAGCTGGCTGAATAAGTCTTTACTGCTTTAGGCATATTCTGATAACCCACGTTTCATTTTAATTTTCCTCGAAAAACCATTTTATTGTGATAAGTCAGAGCCTCTTTAGATGGGTATTTTGTGGGATCCTCCGGCAAGTAGATAGCCCTATTTCTGTAACAATTATAATCTGATGAACTCAATTGGTCACTAATTCTAACCTTATACTCTGTATCTATTGTAATTAGGCCCAAATCAAATAGCCTATGTAAGTCCACTCTAAGTGGGATTCCGTTCTGAACATGGTTACTATTTTCGTTAATATATGGTTGTATGTGTGCAGCCTCTATGATCTCAAGGCATGTTTCTCCTGATATACAGCATTTATATCCATATGCTTCTAAAACTTGTTGCCTAAATTGACTTTGTCCGGAACGATCTTTTGATTTGCTAATTCGGTAATTTACCCCTGTATTATCTTCGACTAAATGAAAAGACTGACGGAGATTTAAATGATTTCTTATAGCATAGCCAGGAAAATCTTCTGTAAAAGTTTTAAACTTAACAATAGAAGAAGGAACGGGTTTTTGATATCTCTCAGGTTCGAAGAATTCGTCATCGTTAAAGAACACAGGTTTTTCGATGATAATGCATCCAATCAGTGGATTATTTGAGTAAATATATCTATTTGAATTACGGCTCGCATAGTCATTGATTTTTTTAACAAGTATAGAAAAATCTGGAACCCCATTTGCCTTACCGAACTTTTCCCATGCATCTCTAGCAGACATTTCATCATAATAACCAAAATAACCATATCCGCCAATTCTTCTAATAGGAGACTTAAGCAAGAAGTAAAATTTTTCACCAGGTTTAAGCTTTCTAAATCTCCACGGTGTAGGTGTCCAAAAGTTAACTTCATCAAAGGTGAACTCTCTCAAGTAGAAAAACCAGTCCAAATCAGTCATAGCAATTGCTATCATCATTAACACCCCTAACGTTATATAATAACCTTCGTTTTTTTATACGCCTATTACTGCTCATTTTTAATAAACCCCATGAAGACTTCCGTAGTCCTTTTAAAAGTGCTTTAAGGTAATAAACTAGACTAAACTTTATCCCCAGCCTCCTTACCCACTACCTCCGGAGTTGACCGACGTTATCAAGTAGGCTCCGCCTCCTGCTCCCGGAGGACTTGCTCCTCGGGAACTTCGCCGAGCTAGCAGTATTAATTATTAACAGTATCTCGATCTATTAGGTGATATTTTGGATTGGTTATCGATTAAGAATGTCATCTCAGGAGAGGAAGAATACGTCAACTTTCACACCTTGAACTGAGGTCCTCAGCGATACACCGCTTAAGTGTTTCAATATCTTCAGGATCGTCCACTATATGCATTTTCCTATGGCAGTTGGGACAAAGGGCTACGGTATTATCAATACTGTCTTTCCCACCCCGTGACAACCATATAATGTGATGAGTTTCTAAATAAGGTTCATGGCATCTTCCCTTAGCTCTACGTTTGGCATATTCAGCCACGTACTGGTTTCTTTCGTAGACTTTTGTTATTACTTGTCGCTCTCCAGGGGTTCCGCTACTTATTGCTGCTCTTTCTTGTAATTCGTTTTCACTTAATTTCCTAGCTTGTTTTTTACGATGTTCTTCCTTATGCTGGAGATATTCACAAGGTACATAAACAGGTGGACCATCAAGGATTTTGAGTGGAAATACCCATACAATCCTCATATTTCCATCAATATCTGTTTGGTATGTCTGGTAAGGCTCTCCTGCTAGTTTAACTCTGCCTTGATAAAAATATCTTCCCTTCTCGAATACTTCAAATAAGTGAACTTCCACTCCATTTGATTTGGAATTAGCTAGTATAGCATTTGCCATAAAGTCGAGACTTTGGTTTCCCCGTAACCCCATACCTGTGTAATGAAAAATATCTCCAACCCATTTATCCTCATATATTCCTTTTGTATGATCAGATATAAGTACCAAGCAATTTGTACGTTTAGAAAAACGCATACCTCCCCGAGTACCACATTTCTCTCGTAACCTATTATTACTAATAACTTCACCTTTTCTCAAAGGGATTGTAATACCCATGGTTATACCCTTTTCTCCTTCATAAGTTTTTCTACAATAGGCAAGTCCGCAGGAACGAACTCTAACAAATTAAGCTCTGCCAGATTAACCCATCTAATTTCATCATGCACATAGGGTATAATAGTGCCGCTAACCCAATCCGCTAAAAAGGCTAGTAATTCTATGGAAATATGCTCGTAATCATATGCTGAGGTACAAATCAGGTCTCCAACCCGAATTTTTATACCTAACTCTTCTAACACTTCTCGTTCAAGGCATGACTCTGGGGTCTCCCCTTTTTCAATTTTCCCTCCAGGAAATTCCCACTTAAACGCTAATTTGTCTCCAGCAGGCCGCCGACATACTAACACTTTCCCATTCTTCTTGATCACTGCTGCTGCAACTTTAACCCTACTGCTAGATCTCTTATTATCCATAAGTCAATAAACACTTCCTAACCAAAGGTTTATACTTCGCAACAGACTATAAAGCCAACTTTCATGACAATCTATAATCTCTTGCTTTCTTACAACAGTAACTTGCAACGAATTATCGTTCGAAGATCAAATAAGAGATAACCTATATTTGTCAAACAAGACTTTCTATACCCTAGTGCCGTTCGATAAACTCAGCAGAATTCCGTAGTTGCAAGCTTCTCAATCACGTGATGCATTAGTCTACTCGACGGTTTCTTTGTTCCCTTAAGAAGCATTTTAAGATGCTGATAGCTTATCCCCAATCTTCTCGCCCACCCCCTCCGAGGGTGAGCAACCTTATCAAGCAGCCTCCGCAGTTCTTCCCAAGTTACGTTACTATTGGTATTCGCCTCATAGGTAACCCTTTCCTGCTCCTGGAGAACCTGTTCCTCCACCAGGTTATCAAGGAACGAGTCAGCTTCCTTCCCAATGTACTTAATCCACTTCGCCAAGACGTGGCAAGGTTTGAGCCTGCCAACAATGGTTTCGCCGCATGGCTGGCCATCCTCACCATCATACTTAGCTTCAGGATGGTTGATGTGCTTCTTTATGAAGTCTCCATATGTCCGCACAACCACCTCAGCCCGCTTTTCATCCTCCGGCTGAAGGGTTGGATGAGGTTCAAGGGATGGAGTACAGTATTTATGCCAAGCCTCATCCTCAGTCAAGAACGCCAATGGCTGCCCGGTTGTTTTGTCTTGCCAATCAAAAGCCCGCCAGTTCTCCAATGAATCATAAGGAGCTACCGGAACCAAGGGAGTATTGGCAAGGCAAGATTTACTATACCTACAGGCTGATTTTATTCGACATATCCCTTCTTTTTCCTTCTTTTCCACCCGGCAGTAATAAGGTTCAACCGTTTTCTGGGGAAATAAGGCCTCAGCAAGGAAAGCCACCACCATAAAGTTGAAGGGCTTTACTTTCTTAAGGTAATCCTCAATCCAAGGGCTTCCTTTAGGTGGTTTCCCCTGGCGGAAAAGGTTGTAGGTGTAAGGCTTGCCGATGGTGAACCTGGCCATTGCCGGCTGGCCAAACCACTCCGGCTCAGGCGGATCTTCCTTTAGCACTTCCCGCCTTATGTGGTACTCCCAGCAAGCCCTGACGAGGTCCCCTTTCTTGCCTGTAGGAGGAGAGGAGAGGTGGCCCAGCCCATGCTCGGAAAGCTTGCGGAACACGATTTTGCCGCCGGGAAGCAGGTTGAACAGGCAATACCTTTTGGCCGCTACCGCATAGCAGTAAAGAGGATGATATTCGCCTTCAACAATATTGCCCTTGTCGGTGTCCCTATCCCAGTCAACCCGCCGCCAGTTGTACTCCTCGGCAGCAAGGAGGGAGCCTTCCCCCTCGTAAGGCCAGAGGCTCCTGAACTTCTCCACAACCTTCCGGCCAATCAAATTAGGGCGGTCGCTTTGGAGATCGTATATGCACAGGGAGTCCGTATCGCAGAAGACATAATCTCCTCCCAGATCCTGTATAACCCGTTGGATCATGGCTAAAATCAACCTTGCCGCTCCTGTAATCATCACGGCAATAAGGGGGTTATAGTAAAATCCTTCATTCTCATAAACATCAGTCTCCACATGGAAGCACTCGTCCCCTGAGTAAACTGTGAGTAATCCTTCTTCATCTTTCTCGCGGTTAAGCTCTATGAATATGCCGTAGGACGTGGAGTTAGCCAGTATTTTCAGGAACATCTGGAGGGCATCGTTCTCATCTCCCTTGGCCTTAACCAGCTCTGGGCAAGAGAAGTCTGGTGGTTTTTCGGGGATGCCTTGCTACCCTGGGCTTGGCGGTACTACCATTAGTCTACCTTGCATTTTCCCTCCACTTCGCTGGCAAAAAACTACCCTTGCAGATTATGTTCCCCCACTTCTGCTGATTTCCAGATTTTGATAGGCAATTGGACGAGGGGTGATGTGTAATCATCCCCTTGCAGCCTACCTATAGCTACCTAATATTAACGTATAAAGCCCCCGTTGGGAAAATGGGGGCTCCGCATTCCCAGATTTTTTTCTCTGCTTACTCTCCATAGCCTCCGTGGCTTTCTTATCTCCCGGGCCACATCACTACCTGCTGCCTACTTTCCACCCATCCCACCTCATAACCCAAGACCTCGGCCACATACCTGGCCGGCAAAAAAACGCGCCCTTCCCTTTCAACAGGGGCCACATCCAGAGGCTTAATCTGCCCATCTACCTTTATCTTTTTCTCCCCCAACCGCAACACTATAGTATGGTCTTGGGAAGAAATTTTTACCAAACGCTCTTGCTCATCCCAAAGAATACCTTCTCCTGGTACTCCTAAGGATTGGGCCAAAAACCTTAAGGGTATAAAACTACGTCCTCCCTCAACAAAAGGCGCTACATCCATCTCCTTTACCTCGCCCCTACAGGTATAGCTTTTCTCACCTAAAGTGAAGACCGCTACCGGGATACCCCCTCCTTCTATCAGGTAGGTTCGCCTAAAGGCTTCCCTCTCCTGGCTATCAAAAACCTTAACTTCAAGGGATGATGGCCCATAGGCCCGGCTAAAATCAAACCTGGCCAGGTAAGGAGGAAGGCTAGCTTGGGCTACAAGCATACCATCAAGATAGTACTGCACCCGGCTGATAAAGGGATCATAAATCTTGGCATAAGCCCCAAGGATAACCTCGCCTTGAAGTTTCTCGCCTTCTCTTAGCTCCTGGTAAAAAGGAGCCGGGCTGCTCTGGCCAATCTTTTCCAGGTAATAAGGACTAGCTATAGCTTCCCGGTAAGCCCTCAATATCTCTTCTTTATCGCTCAGACGGTAGTCGCTCACTTTAGCCTGGGTATAGAGAGGGTCGCTTTCATCGAGATCTAAATACACAACAGCTTTAACGCGGGGGTAAAGCAGGGGCAAGGTATTATAAAACTTGCGGATATAGTTAGCCGCCCACCAGCTTACATCCTCCCGGTAAGGCTTAAGGGTCGTATGCGCGATCCCGAACTCCCCCACCATAAGGGGCTTGCGGGTGAAAAACACGCGGTACCAGTAATCCAAACGCTGCAAGGGATCTATCCCCGCGCCGGGCTGATCTACCTGGCCACTCAAATAGTAGTCGCTGTAGAAATTTACTCCCACCCAGTCCACGTAGGCATCTCCCGGATAATAGGAAAGGGCGGTGGCCTTAACCCCTTCGGGCTGTACTATATCAAAGAGATTCCATACCATGGCTACATTAGGGGCGTATTCCCGTATAATAGAAGCAACCTTACGGAACCAAAAAACATATTTCTGGGGGTCGCCATGCCACTGATTAGTGCCCTCCATATTCATCTCCGAGGCAAAGCGCAGGAACACCGGTATTTTTAAATCCCCCAACTGTCTAGCCACGGCTACAATATCTTCTTCCTTTAACTTATCCAAGCCGCAATTTGGCTCCAGGGCCAGGACTAGCCCGGCTCCTGGGACCTCCTGCACCTTATGTATGGTATCCCAAGGCAAAAATACCTCTCCCGCCCCATAGATATGGGCATAGCTTAAGAAGAGGGCGTGCTGTTTGCCATACAGGTTTTTTACCTGGCTATAATCGTACCTGGCCTGCCCGCGCTCTTCATAAAGCCCTAAATAAGCGCCACTAGGAGGCTCAAACTTGGCTAAAGCAGGGATACCTCCTGTCTCTGCCTGGTAAAAAAGGCGTACTACAGGTCGCAACGCTTCTCCTCGTGCCGTCTCCCTCCAGGCCCAGTCAGGCTTGCCTGCCTGCTCAAAAAGGGTGGCCTCTTTACCATAAGCCTCTCCTGCCTCGATGTCTTCCCCTGGTGCTCGCAAAGGTAAAATATCTTCTGCCAGGCTAACCCGGCATTTATAAAGTCGCCCTGCTCTTCGAAATAAGCAGCAGCCCGCCGGTAAAGGTTTTCGGCAGCAGCCGGGTCGCTGGCCTCAACATCCCTAGCCCGCTGCCACTCTGACCAAGGATCGTAGCCCGCTATTGCTTGGGGAGCGAAAAAGGCCAACAATAAAAATAAGACTGCTACCTGAGTAACCCTTAAAAGTCCTGAGTTTACCCACCATCTCTCCACTTGCCGCATACCCCCTAACTAGGCAGAATTGCCGCACCCAATTCCCAACCAAAGCTAGAATAAGGTGCTGGAACACTCCTTTTTACCACACATTTAGATAACTTCTAGTTCCGTCAGCAGTCTGGTCTCTTCGTCTACAAAATACTATTAGCTGGCGGCCGTCTTCTGTGTTCGCAATTTGTCGAAAAGCCCAGGGAAGATCCCTGGTCGGTCCGTGTGCTCATGTCGCAAATTACCTGACGTTTACTGCCTTTGTGGTTGGACCCTGGAGATTGGTCCCTTTCTGCTTGCGAGCCAGAAGCGTGTCTGCGGCCTGGTGGCTGCGGTGGGCGTTTATTTCTGGGCTGATATTATCTGGCACGTGTTGTGGCCGGCAATAAGATAGCAGCTAGCCACCAAAAGTAGGAGGCGTCGTTCCGGGCACTTGCCAGTATATGTTTTTACCCCTACCTATCAGCCTTCTGTTTATCAGACGACGGTTGTCAAGCATAAATCAAAATGTCAAGCGGGTTTACAGGCTTTCGCCTATTCTAACCCGTATTGTTCCCGGACCAATGGCAGTAGACCTGTTCTCTCCAATCGGTCTATTGGTACCCGGAAAGTGACCGTCACCACACCCGGAAGTCTCCCAATTTCGATCGCCCCGGTAATAGTTGCCCGGTTCTTCACTTCTGGTATGGCCATATCAAACAGTCTGGCGGCCCGTTCAAGAGCGTTTTCAGCCGCCGCATTTAAGTTTGGCCCTGTGCCAATTACAGAAACTGGAGCCGTCTCCTCGATATGGTTTAGTCCCCACCGGCGGGCTTCACGTAAGGCAATTTCTTTCTCTACCACACTCAAGGGGCGTGCTAAATATGGGAGATCTTCAGGGACTGGGAGGAGAACTGGGCCTTCGAGTGTTAGTCCTTTAATTACTTCAACCTGTAATGTTACCACACCCGAGACGTCGCAAGTATGACCTGCGATTTCTCCGTCTCCCTGTAGGGCATGCATATCACCCATATATACGCCTCCTCCTCGAACTTTAACAGGGCAAATCAGGATAGCTCCCTCTCGCACGCGATTAATGTCCATATGGCCATCCGTGCGGGCCTGCGCCAACTGGTCAGGTGTAAGAGCATACTCATGGGGGGCTCCAATCAGAAATGTCCCAAAATCACCCGCATTATGTGAATCTGGTATTGGAACTGAAGGCGTAGTTCCTAACTGACCTAAAAATGGACGCATCCTAGCTACGGTTCCTACTAAATCGCTAGGAGCAAATGTAACAATAGGGTTTTGTTTGGACTTTCCCGGGATTGCCATATAATAGCGCCCGTCACTAGCGATACGGCCTGCTGCTTCCCGGTGAAGAGTAACACCCAGTTGATGTCGGTGATCGAATGCTATGGTATATCCGTGGGCGAAGACAAACGGCGAGGCTTCTGTCCCGCAGTGTGCGCATCGCACAGCCTCCGGGCCGGTTCCCACAACATATGTTTCAGGGTATAGTACACCACATCCTGGACAGCGGCCTGCAACATATGGGTCACCTAAAAATCTACCTTCTATAACCTGGTCATTCCCGGAAGCTGTCACTATAGAGGTTACCTGGATAGAGAGAATGCGAATAACAATGGCATCGCCCACCTCCGCCCCTTCCACGTAAACCGGTTGTGTTACTTCATGGCCACCACGGATGCTCGGAGTAATCATTGGTCCCCAACACCCCGGAGCCGTATGGGCCACAATATAACCCTTGTCACGTACAGGACCCAGCATCGGTTGGGAAGGATCCAAGATACCGTTGGTAAAAGTGTTAACAAAAACCATTTCTCGTGATACTGAACATTCCATAGATTTATCCCCTTTCTTAAAAAGTTTTTGTATACAATTACCTAAGGAAAAATATCCCAATTGATTATTATACTCCTATTATATCATAAGTGATAACGGAAACTGAGGGGTATGGACAGGGCTTTTCTTGGCTAGAAGTTCGGGACCGCTTCCTCCGTAAACAACCCGACTGGCCCCACAATAAATAAGGTGTACTTTAATCTTAAGGGAGGGGGACGGTTCATTGTAAATTATATTTAATACCCCTACCCAGAGTATCTCCACACCATCTCCGCTTTATTTCCGCTTTTTGAATATAAGAAAGGGGCCTTAGCGTTCTATCAATTTACTCCACAAAAAACCAATTAGTATCCGGCTAATTGCTAAGGCTGGAACGGCAAGCAGGAGTCCCGCCACTCCCAACAGTTCCTCCCCAGCAAGCAAAGCTAGAATTATAGCTAGAGGTGAAAGGTCTACACTCTGGCTTAAAATACGGGGAGCCAGAATAGCGGCCTCGATCTGTTGTACAGCTATTACCACTAGCAAAGCGTAGAAAGCAAGCCTCCGGGATTCCAACCAGCTAATGGCCACTATAGGAATCGCACCCAGAAGGGGACCGAAGTAGGGGATGAGATCGGCCATGGCCATAACTATCCCCAGCACCACTGCATAACTGCTGCCGGCAAGGAAGAGCCCGAACCCCGTCAGTATACCTACTAATAAAGAGATCAGTAAGTGGCCACGCACAAAGCTTGTAAGTACCCGGTCAATTTTAGCCCATAAACCTAAGAAATCCTCCCGCCAGGTGGAAGGTAAAAGCCTCATGGCTCCTCGGCTAAGGGCCTCACTGTCTTTAAGGAAATAATAGGCTAATACTGGAGCTAAAGCCAGGCTCGTAAAACCCGAAAGCAAGCTTAAAAGAAGAGTAGCCACTCCCCGTACTCCATGTTCAACCCTGGCCTGGAGGTGGGCTAAAGTCTCGTCCACTACCCGGCGAAAGCTTAAAGGCATTCCAGGCCGCTGGTAGCGCTCATAGAAGATTTTAAGCCAGCCTTGTAATTCCTGGTTAAACTCCGGTAGTTTATCAAGGAAGTTGTTTAACTCACGGAAAAGCTGGGGCAAGACATAAAGAAGGGTAGGAACTAGAAGGAGCAAGCCTATAAAATATAAGAAAAGGATGGCCCGCACCCGGGGCCAGCCGCGCTTTTCTAGGGATACCACAGCGGGTTTAAGGGTATAGGCCAGGAGGGCCCCCAAAAGGAGGGGAGTAAGAAGCCTGCGAAGTAAGTAGAGAAAAAATAAAGCCCCGGCTAGCAAAACCACCAGCAAGCCTAGGCGCTTTATCTTACCTAAAGCCAAAGGGAACATCTACTCCCTCCAGTAGGCCGAATTAATCCACCTTGGAGAGCTAGGATCTATGGTAGCGTATAATCCCACTGGCCCGTTTCCCTCGCTCCCGGAAGCTCGTATTTTCATCAGTCCTTTCTAGGGGTTTATTGTGAGGCTGGGAAATCATCCCTAAGATAAAGCCTAACAAGCTCCCTGTTATAAACCCGCCCCAGAATCCTTTCCGCCCAAGCACTATCTTAAACCCTCCTGAGGGTTGTAGGCTACCAAAGTTCCATCTTCAGCAATAGCAAATACCTCATTTTTCCCGTTAAATTCCAGAAGACAATCCCAGCAGTAATATTGGTCTACCCCGATACGCCCCACAGCTTTCCCTCCACATATAGGACAGGTTTTCAAAGAATATAACACCTCCTTATCCGGGTTTAATTTTTTCTCTTACGTTTATCAGCACAACATCCGGTCCCCAGGTTACCGAATTTCCCTCTATGTCCACCAACTGGCGGCCATTAAGGAGATCCTCCACCAATCCTTTAGAGACCTCAAGCTTGACTACACGTCCAGAAGGCCATTCTATTTCCACATCCTCTAAAATCCCTAGCTCTTTACCTGTAGTATCTAAAACCCTCTTCCCCCTAAAATCTGCCCACCTTAAGCTGCCTTCTGGCAGGCCGTTCGATAAAGCTTGATTTTTATTTATAGTAAGGGCATCCGGGCCGCAAGTTTGGATCTCGGTAAGTTCTAAGAACCGTGGTCCTGTAAACAATCCAACAGGGGATATTAATATCCCCCTTAAGTACAAATTTCCTTCCTCCCAGGCCAGGTCTTGTACCCGGCCCAGCTCTTCTCCAGCCAAATTAATTACTGGTAAACCCATAAGTTCGCGCCCTTTAACCAGAATCGCGCATCTCCTCCTACCCGGCCATATTATTACCTGTAGCACCAGAAAACATACGCTTATCTCTTCCCCTCCAAAGTCAACAGGGCTAGGGGTTTCCAAAGTAAGTTTCTCGGTAAGCTTACGTCTTACCCAAAGGCCCTTTAAGTGCTAGGTACCTCTTCTTCCCAAGGAGCCATTATGGTACCGCCTCCTACCACCAGGTCTTCTTGGTAGTAGACTACGGCCTGACCAGGGGTTACAGCCCTCTGGGGTTCTTTAAACTCCACCTCGGCAACTCCATAGGCTTTAGGCCGGAGTACGGCCGGTGCTTCTGGTGACCGGTAACGGATCTTAACTGTAACCTCGGCTTCGGGTGGGAGTTCATCCCAGAGAATATAATTGTTATCACGGGCCAGGAGTTTATAACTTAGTAGGTCTTCTTCATCTCCTACGATAACCGCATTTCGCCTAGGATCTAGGGCTACTACAAAAAGAGGACGGCCAGTAGCCAGCCCTAAACCCCTGCGCTGTCCTACAGTATAATAGGGCAAGCCCTGGTGCTGTCCTAGGATCTTGCCCTTAAGGTCCAAAATGGGACCGGGCCGGATAGGTACACGGGCTCTTTCCCGGATGAACTCCCGGTAGTCGCCCACGGTTACAAAGCATATCTCCTGGGACTCGGGTTTCCGCGCCACCGGAAGACCATACATCTCTGCAATTTCCCGGACTTCTTCTTTAGTGTATTCTCCTAAAGGCAAGAGTGTATGGGCTAGCTGCTCCTGGGTAAAGGTATACAGCACATAGCTCTGATCTTTATAAGAGTCCCGGCCTTTGGCCAAAAGATAACGCCCGCGTTCCCCATCATAAAATACCCGGGCGTAATGGCCAGTAGCTATGTAATCCATCCCTAAGGCCAGGGCTTTACGCAAGAGGGCTTCAAACTTTATAAAGCGGTTGCAGGCTATGCAAGGGTTAGGGGTACGGCCTTCTAGGTAGTCAGTAATAAAATAATCTATAACCTTCTCGGCAAACAGGGAACGGAAATTGAGCACATAATGGGGAATACCGAGTAAGTGTGCCACCCGACGGGCATCTTCTACTGCGCTTAAAGAGCAGCAGCCGACCTCCCCTGGAGGCGGCGGGACATCCAGGGGCCAGATCTCCAAAGTTACCCCGATAACCTCATATCCTTGCTCCTTTAACAAAGCGGCGGCAGTGGAACTGTCCACCCCGCCGCTCATGGCCACCATTACTTTCCCCTTATGACCTCTGACCAACTACTCAAACCCCTTTTATATTTATTTAACGACTATTACTTAAGAATTATTGCGGTCTGAGTTGTCTCCCGTTTGATTTTTGCTACGCCTCTTAAAGTCTTCGATGGCCTTGTGTAGAGCATCGGCAGCCAGGTTAGAACAATGCATTTTCTGGGGTGGTAGGCCGTCCAAGGCCTCAGCCACAGCTTTATTGGTGATGCTTAAAGCTTCTTCAATGGTTTTCCCCTTTACCATTTCCGTCACCATACTGCTAGTAGCAATAGCCGCACCGCACCCAAAGGTTTTAAACTTCACATCCTTAATCACACCATCTTCCACTTTAATGTACAACCGCATTATATCCCCACAAACAGGGTTACCCACTTCTCCCACGCCATCGGCATCGGGTATTTCACCCACGTTTCTGGGATTAGTGAAATGCTCCATAACCTTGGCGCTATACATCTTCAATCACCCGCCTTTTTATATAATGGCGACATGGCCCGCAAACGCTCAATTATCTCAGGCAGTACTTCTAACACGTAATCAATATCCTCTTCCGTGTTATCCCGTCCCAGAGTCATACGTACTGAGCCATGGGCCACTTCATGGGGTATGCCCATGGCCAAGAGTACATGGGAGGGGTCCAGGGATCCCGATGTGCAGGCTGAACCGCTAGAAGCAGCTATACCTTTCATATCCAGGCTTAAAAGGATAGATTCCCCTTCCACGTACTTAAAACTAAAGTTGGCATTAATGGGGGATCTCCGTTCCCGGTCACCATTTAGCTGCACATGATCGATGCGCTCTAAAACTCCATCGATGAGCTTGTCCCGTAAAGCCTTAAGTCTCTTACCTTCGCTTTCCAGTTCCTGCCCAGCCAGTTCTGCTGCTTTACCGAACCCGACTATACCCGGGACATTTTCCGTCCCCGCCCTCCTCTTGCGCTCTTGGCCGCCTCCGTGGAGCAAAGGCTGGATACGCGTGCCCTTGCGGATGTATAGACAGCCTACACCTTTAGGGCCATAAATCTTGTGGGCAGAGGCTGAAAGCAAGTCTACGTTGAGCTCATCTACATTTACCGGGATTTTACCCACACTTTGTACAGCATCCGTATGGAAGATAATGCCCCGTTCTCGGGCAAGTTTCCCGATCTCCTGGATAGGCTGGATGGTACCCACCTCGTTATTTACGTGCATTATGCTTATAAGGATAGTCTCATCCGTGATGGCTTCTTCCACGTCTTCTACCCGTACTAATCCTTCGGGGGTTACCGGGAGGAAGGTCACCTTAAACCCTTGACGCTGAAGGTACTGGGCAGTATCCAGTACAGCATGGTGTTCGATGCTAGACGTAATTATATGCTTACCTTTCTTCTGATTAGCATAGGCAGCACCTATAAGAGCCATATTATCGGCCTCGGTCCCCCCGCTGGTAAATACAATCTCTTCCGGCTGGGCACCGATAAGGGCCGCGACCCGAGCGCGAGCTTCTTCAATAGCTTTTTTAGCTTCCCGGCCCCAACTATAAAGGGTAGAGGGGTTACCAAATTCCTCCTTAAGATAGGGAAGCATCTCTTCCAGGACCTCGGGCCGTACTGGTGTGGTAGCGCTATGGTCTAGGTAGACCTTACGCATGCCTCGATCACCTTTCTTAGAGCCTTTAAATATAGTACATATACTTATCCTTAGGCTGGAGTCTATGGGCTTCTGCCACCATATCTTCCAAAGTTATGGAATCGAGAACGCCAGCTATGCTATCCCGTACTTTCTCCCATATGGTACGTGCCACACAGGTCTCCGCACGGGCACAAGTCCCTTCCCCTTCCTCCTCACTCACGCAATCCATGGGCGCTATAGGGCCTTCGAGGACCCGGATGATCTCGCCTACCTTAATCTCCCGCGGTTCCCGAGCTAAAGTGTAGCCCCCTTGGGCGCCCCGGACACTGCGTACCAATCCTGCCTTCCTAAGGGAAGCAAAAAGCTGTTCCAGATAATGTTCAGAAATATCTTGGCGTTCGGCCACGCTCTTTAAAGAAATGGGGCCTTCACCATAGCGCTGGGCCAGGTCGAACATGGCGCGCAGGCCGTATTCGCCCCGGGTAGAGAGCTTCAATTCCAATCACCCCAATCTCTACCTTTTCCCTCAGCGATTATATCTTAGCAATTTACTCGGATATTGTCAAGAAAAAACCGAGCGAAATACTCTGCTTTTATTAAGATTTCCCCACAGACTAGCCTTTTTATACCATGTCTTAAGAAATGATATAATAAAGCTAAGCTATTTAGATTTTGTTTTAGATTTCGCTCTTCAAAGGGGCTAATTTGTATTATGAATCTCTTTGAGCAGGCGGCTCAGGAAGAACTAAAAAAACAAGCTCCTCTAGCGGTACGTATGCGTCCCCGTACCCTAGAAGAATTCGTAGGGCAGGAAAAGGTAGTAGGTCCGGGTACCCTCCTCCGGCGGGCCATTGAGAACGATACTTTAAGCTCCCTTATCCTTTGGGGGCCACCAGGTAGCGGCAAAACCACTTTGGCCTACATAATTGCCAACATGACGAAGGCTCACTTTGAAGCCTTACATGCGGTTTTAGATGGAATAACCGATATCCGCCGGGTAGTGGAAAAAGCCAAGGAAAGGCGCATTTATCTCCGCCAGAAAACAGTGGTTTTCGTAGATGAGATCCACCGCTGGGCCAAAAATATCCAGGATGCTCTTTTGCCCTGCGTTGAGGAAGGGGTAATAACCTTAATCGGAGCTACAATTGAGAACCCTATGTTCACTGTTAATCCTGCCCTCCGCTCCCGCTCCCAGATTTTCCGGCTGGACCCCCTACGGGAAGAGGATATCTTAAAGCTTTTGCGCCGGGCCCTGGAAGATAAAGAAAGAGGGTTGGCCGATCTTAATGTGGAAGCTGAAGAGGAGGCCCTAAAGCATCTGGCCCGGGTTGCCGGGGGCGATGCGCGCATAGCCTTAAACGCCCTCGAATTTGCTGCCCTCACCACTCCTCCTTCGCCAGATGGAAAGCGGTACATTTCCTTGGCCGTAGCTGAGGAAGCTGTACAGACCAGGCCCATCCTTTATGACCGCGATGGTGACCAGCATTACGACATAGTTTCGGCCTGGATCAAAAGCATCCGTGGCTCGGATCCTGATGCTGCCATATATTGGCTGGCCCGTATGATTTACGCAGGAGAAGATCCTCTTTTTTTAGCCCGCCGGCTCATGATCCACGCAGCCGAAGACATTGGCCTGGCCGATCCCCAGGCCTTGGTAGTAGCCACCGCCGCAGCCCAGGCCATAGAGCGGGTGGGCTTACCTGAAGGCCGGTTGATACTCGCCGAAGCTACCCTATATCTCGCTCTGGCACCTAAAAGCAATTCTGTATATAAGGCCATCGATAGCGCCCTGGAGGAAGTGCAAAAGGGAGAAAACGCATCCGTTCCCCTCCACCTGCGCGATGCTAGCTACCCCGGCGCCAAGGCTTTGGGCCACGGGAAAGGTTATAAATACCCGCACAATTTCCCCGGGGGCTGGGTGGAACAGCGCTACCTGCCGCCCTCCTTGGAAGGCAAGGGATTTTACCATCCGTCTCCTTACGGCAAGGAAAGGGATCTGGTCCGCGCCTGGCAGGAGCGTTGCGGCAAAAAACCTTCTTGAGCTTTAGCTTGGCCTACTATCTAACAGTCCAATAATCTTACATGGCCGAGCTCAATCCATAAATTTGTTTAGAATATCGATGAGTTCTTCTATTACTTCATCTCCTTGCTTTGTTACAATAGCATTTCGCACACAGCCCCGGACATGGTGTTCAAAGATAATCGTGCCTACGGTTTTCAAGGCTGCCCGTACAGCTGCAATTTGCGTAAGAACATCAACGCAATACTTGCCTTCCTCCACCATACGCTGCAAACCCTTAACTTGACCTTCTATTCGCCTTAAGCGAAGTAAAAGTTCATCCTTTACCGGAGCATAAGAGCTCATAAAGGTGAACCCCTTTCATAGATAAAAATAAAACCCCACACATGCCGTGAGGTGCCGCAGTTTCCATGAACCCTCTCTCGAAAGGTGGGTGCCCTCCTGGACGCTTTTTGTTTCCCCTCGCAGGGGCCTACAAGCCACGTCCAGAGACCAGGCTCCCTTTGTATTGGTGTTGGCTCAGAACTTGCGGCCTTTTCACGGGCATTGCAGGGCACTTCTATATTAACACAAAGTTAAAGCGGTTGCAAGAGTGCTCCTGATTTAACAACTGTTTACTTAGCACCCCGAACTAAAGAAACTTGGCCCTTACCCTTGGGCACTGCTTGAACAAGGTGTAGCTCCCGTAGCTGCTCCGGCGCCACTGGTCCTGGCGCACCGGTCAAAAGGCAGGTCCCGCTCTGGGTTTTGGGGAAGGCAATAACATCCCGGATGGTTTCCCGCCTACCCATGAGCATTATCAGCCGGTCTAAGCCTAAGGCTATGCCACCGTGGGGAGGGGCACCATATTCAAAGGCCTCAAGTAAAAACCCGAATTTTTCCCGGGCCTCCTCGGGGCTTAAACCTAGGAGGCTAAACATCTTCTCTTGGAGGTCCCTCCGGTGGATACGGATGCTACCTCCACCCAGTTCTACACCATTCAATACCACATCGTAAGCTAGAGCGCGTACCTTTAAGGGGTCACTATCTAGTAGAAAAATATCCTCTTCCCGGGGAGAAGTAAAGGGATGATGGATGGCCTTGTAGCGGCCCTCTTCTTCACTATATTCTAGCAAGGGGAAATCTATAATCCAAACGAAGGCGAATCTTTCGGGGTCCAGGAGCTTTAATCTCCCAGCTATCTCCAGGCGCAAAGCCCCCAAAACTTGAGCCGCTTTCTCCTCCTCATCAGCTACAAATAAAAGCAAGTCCCCAGTTTGGGCCTTCATCCGGTCTTTAATGCTTTCTAGCTCCCCAGGGGTAAAAAACTTAGCAATAGGAGAACGGATACCTTCAGCTTCTACAATCATCCACGCCAAGCCTTTAGCTCCCCAAGTGCCGGCGAGCTTAGTCAAGTCTTCTAATTCCCGGCGAGAATAGTTCCCGCATCCTACAGCATTTATACCCCGGACCACCCCACCCCGCTCCACCGCTTCAGCGAAGACTTTAAATTGGCTTTTCCTAACTAAATCCGAAATATCCCTGATCTCCAGGTCGAAGCGCAGATCCGGTTTGTCCGAGCCATAGCGCTCCAGGGCTTCCTTGTAACTTAGACGAGGGAAGGGTATTTGAATTTCCACTCCCAAAACAGTGCGGAAAACATAGGCTAAAAGTTCTTCGGTAACCTTCATTACATCCTCCCGGTTAACAAAGGACATCTCTATATCCAGCTGAGTGAATTCCGGCTGGCGATCGGCCCGCAGGTCCTCATCCCGGAAACAGCGTACGATCTGGAAATACCGTTCTACCCCGGCCACCATCAGGACTTGCTTAAAAAGCTGGGGTGATTGAGGCAAAGCATAAAAATCCCCAGGGCTCAAGCGGCTAGGTACCAGGAAATCGCGGGCCCCTTCTGGTGTGCTCTTGGTAAGCATAGGGGTTTCAATCTCCCAGAAACCGCGGCTGTCTAAGAAATCCCTAATAGCCTTGGTGGTGTGGTAGCGTATCTTTATTAGGCGTTGCATCTCCGGCCGGCGCAGATCGAGATACCGGTAGCGCAGCCTTAAAGCTTCATCTACTTCCAGGTTATCAGCAATATAGAAGGGGGGGACCTTAGCCCGGTTAAGTACCTTTATTCCCTCAGCATAAACCTCGATTTCTCCTGTAGGAAGGTTGGGATTGATGGTACCTTCCGGCCGTAGCCGTACTTCGCCGGTTACAGCCACCACGTACTCATTACGAAGGCTTTCGGCTATCTCAAAAGCCTCTTGTGAAACCTGGGGGCTAAATACTATCTGTACTATGCCTGAACGGTCCCGTAGATCTACGAATATAAGCCCACCGTGATCACGGGTCCGGTGCACCCAGCCCATCAACACCACGCGGGTACCAACATATTCTTTCTTAAGCTCGCCGCACCCGTGGGTACGGCGCCAAGTCCCCATGTTCTCTATCATTCATTCTCCACGCTCCTTTGCTTGCTGACAGAAAGCTACCAGATCCTCCCAAGGCACTTCCTTTTGTTCGCCTGTTTTAAGGTTCCTAACTGTGGCCTGGCCACGGGCCAGCTCTTCCTGGCCTAAGATGATCACTAACCTAGCCGGATACCGGTGGGCATATTTCATTTGGGCCTTAAGGCTACGGCCCAAGTAATCTTTATCCGCAGCGATATTATGCTCCCTAAGTAGGCTTAAAAGTTTCAAAGCAGCCGTCTCCAGCCCTTCCCCTACAGTAGCTACCACCACTTCTATCCCGCTATCTACTTTGATTTCTTTGTTTTGGGCTTCCAAGGCCAACAAAGTACGCTCTAGCCCTAACCCGAAGCCTATGCCAGGGATAGAGGGGCCACCACAAGCCTCTACCAAACCATCATACCGTCCTCCGCCGCCGATAGAACTCTGGGCGCCCAAACCTGGAGCTACTATCTCGAAGGCGGTATTAGTGTAGTAGTCTAAGCCCCTTACCAGGTTCTCATCGAGGAGATAGGGTATATCCAGTTCTTTTAGATAGCGTAAGACCTCCTTAAAATGCTGGCTACAATCCGGGCATAAGGAGGAAGTTATAGTGGGTGCTCCTTTTAATAACTTCTGGCATTCCGGGCTTTTACAATCAAAGATACGTAAAGGGTTCCGTTCAAAACGATCCTGGCAAGTGGTGCAAAAGGCCTTAAGTTTATCCTTTAGGTAACTTTTAAGCTTTTCCCGGTGGAGAGACCGGCAGGACGGACATCCCACGCTATTTATGTGGAGCTCAAGACCTTTAAGGCCTAGCCGCTGGTAGTAATCCATGGCCAGGGAGATTACTTCTGCATCTAAAGAGGGGTCGCGGCTTCCAAAAACCTCCACCCCGAACTGGTGGAACTGGCGCAAGCGACCAGCTTGGGGGCGGCCGTACCTAAACATGGGCCCTAGGTAAAAAAGTTTTACAGGGAGCATCCCGCTATAGAGGCGGTGTTCTAGAAAAGCCCTGACCACCGGTGCTGTACCTTCTGGCCTTAAAGTAAGGCTACGCTCGCTGCGATCTAAAAAGGTATACATCTCCTTTTCCACGATGTCGGTAGTGTCCCCTACACCGCGCTGGAAGAGCTCTGTATGCTCAAAGATAGGCGTCCGGATCTCCCGGTACCCGTACAGCCGGCAAAGGGAACGAGCCATCTCTTCTATATAATGCCATTTCTCGCTGTCACCAGGGAGAATATCTTCTGTCCCCCGGGGTCTCTGGGTTAACATGCTCCTCTCCTCTCCTTAACTTTTTAGAAAAAGGGATTGTCCATCTTTTCTGCACCAATAGTGGAGGAAGGGCCATGGCCAGGGTAAATCACTAGGTCCTCAGGGAGACAGAAAAGTTTTTCCTTAACTGAGTCTATAAGCTGCTTAAAGGATCCTCCTGGAAAATCTGTACGTCCGATGGATCCAGCAAAAAGGGTATCTCCAGTAAAGATTACGCCTTCTCCTTTAAGGCAGATGCCACCCGGCGTATGCCCCGGAGTATGGATCACTTCTAAGGTTAGCTTACCCAGTTGTATGGTATCCCCGTCTTCCAAGGTCCGGTCTGCAGGGGGGCTCCCTCCCTGGCCTCCAGTAAAAAGGAGCAAATTTTTGCTAGCATCTGTAAGATACGGGGCATCTGCCCTATGGATCAGGATTTCCGCGCCTGTGGCTTCTTTTATCTCTCCATTAGCACCGCAATGGTCGATATGCCCGTGAGTATTAATAATATAGCGGATTTTTATCCCGGCCCGCACAGCCGAAGCTAAAATCCTTTTCCCTTCGGCCCCCGGGTCGATGACCGCTCCTTCTTTGGTTTGGGGACACGCGATAAGATAGCAATTAGTGGCTAAAGGACCGACCACCAAGGTTTCTAGGATCATGTGAAGGCTACCCTCCTGTCATCCAGAGTCTACGAAAGAAGGTTATAGCCACCCGCCTGGGTGAAAAACGGTTTTTGCTTAGACTTTAAAAAAGCCTGTTGCTATCTAGAAGGAGCGTAACAGGGCCGTCGTTTACCAGCTCCACTTGCATATAAGCTTGGAATTGACCACAGGCCACCTCTAATCCTTGCTTCTTTAGGGCCTCAACAAAGGATTGGTATAGCTTTTCCGCCTCTTCGGCTGGAGCAGCCTCACTAAAGCTTGGCCGCCTCCCTTTACGGCAATCTCCGTACAGGGTAAATTGGGATACCACCAATACCCTTCCGCCCGTATCCTGGACAGAGAGGTTCATCTTCCCCTCCCTGTCCGGAAACACGCGCAAACCGGCAATTTTTTCGGCCAGGTACCAGGCATCTTCCTCCGTATCTCCAACTTTAACGCCCAGAAACACCAAGAGCCCTGGACCTATGGCGCTTATCTCCTGACCATTTACTTTAACTTTTGCTGACAAGACCCGCTGGACAACCGCCCGCAAACAACCCTCACCTCCGGTCTTGGGGTCGGAAGCCTCTACCCCTGTCAGCTCGGAGTTACCCTCTTGACCTCCATAACATCTTTAACGCGCTTGATCTTGTCCATTATATATTGCAGGTGCTCTAGACTCCGTATTTCTAGTTTCAAGTCTACAGTGGCCATATTGTTACGGGTAGCCCGGGCGTGGACAGCATTGATAATAGTCTTGGTATCAGCCACTGCAGACATGATGTCCATGGCCAGGCGTGGCCTATCTAAGGCTAAAGCCTCTATTTGTACTTGGTAAGTAGCTTCGGCCTCCTGATCCCAGGCTACCTCAATAATGCGTTCAGCCTCTTGCCTTAAATGATGAAGGATATTGGGACAATCACTACGATGTACAGAAACACCGCGTCCCCGGGTAATATAACCTACAATGGCATCTCCTGGCAAGGGATTACAGCAATGAGCCAAACGGACTACTACATTATCAATGCCCTTAACCCTTACCCCTTGGGAAGGACGGCTAAACCCAGTCCAGGATTTGGCTGGGGGAAGGGTATCCATTGGGGGTAACTCTTCCCCTTTTTCTTCCTCTTCCTTTTCTTTAAGATCCCCCAATACCTGGGAAGGGGTGACTACTCCATCCCCTACAGCCACCAGAAGATCCTCAGGAGAAGTAAGGTTAAACTTGCGGGCTACTTCCTGCAGGAACCCGGCCTTTAAGACTTCCTCCGGTTCTAAGCCCTGTTTACGACATTCCTTTTCCAAAAGTTCCCTCCCCTTGGCCAGGTTCTTTTCCCGCTCCACCCGTCGAAACCACTGGCGAATGCGGTTTTTAGCCTGGGAGGTCTTTACAATTTTGAGCCAGTCCCGGCTAGGGCCACTACCTTTCTGGGTCAAAATCTCCACTATATCCCCGGTTTTTAGTTGGTAATCCAAGGGAACTATGCGGCCATTAACTTTGGCTCCTACACACTGGTGGCCTATATCCGTGTGCACCCGGTAGGCGAAGTCGATAGGGACGGATCCGGCCGGTAACTCTACCACATCTCCCTTGGGAGTAAATACATATACCCGGTCGGAAAAAAGATCTATCTTAAGGGACTCCATAAATTCCCGGGGATCCCGTAGCTCCCGCTGCCAGTCCAAAATCTGACGCAGCCAGGTGAGCTTCTGCTCAAACTCCTTATCGGAAGTGGTGTAACCTTCCTTATAACGCCAATGGGCGGCGATACCATACTCGGCTGTGCGGTGCATCTCCCAGGTCCGGATCTGCACTTCAAAGGGCTCGCCCTCAGGTCCCAGTACAGTGGTATGCAGGGATTGGTACATATTCGGCTTGGGCATGGCGATATAATCCTTAAAGCGGCCTGGGATAGGCCTCCATAAAGCATGGATTATCCCTAAAACGGCATAGCAATCCTTAACAGTATCCACAATGACCCGTAAGGCAATTAAATCATATATTTCGTTTAGCTCCTTCTGTTGCTTTTTCATCTTATTATAAATGCTATAGAAATGTTTGGGGCGACCCTGGATATCCGCTTCAATACCGCTCTCTTGCAATTTCTCCCGCAAAATAGCGGCCACCTTTTGGATATATTCTTCTCTTTCCTGCCGTTTTTTGGAAATACTTTTTACCAGCTCATAGTATACTTCTGGTTCCTGATAACGTAAAGCTAGATCCTCCAGTTCCCATTTAAGACGGAAAATTCCTAAACGGTGGGCCAGGGGGGCATAGATCTCCAAGGTTTCCCGGGCGATATCCTTTTGCTTTTCCACCGGGCAGTGCTTCAGAGTACGCATGTTATGCAAGCGGTCAGCTAGTTTAATAAGAATCACGCGGATGTCCTTGGCCATGGCCAAAAACATCTTCCGTAGGGTCTCCGCCTGCTGCTCTTCTTTTGTCTTATACTCTAGTCGGCTAAGTTTAGTAACCCCATCCACCAATAAAGCTATTTCTTCGCCAAAAACTTCCCGGACTGTATCTATGCTTATGGGCGTATCCTCCACCACATCATGGAGCAAACCAGCAGCAATGGTAACCAAATCCAGCTGCAGCTCGGCCAGTATTTCGGCCACAGCCAGGGGATGGGTGATAAAGGGTTCGCCTGAATGCCGCCTCTGGTCTTTATGGGCAACGCTAGCAAAATCATAAGCATCCCGGATAAGTTTTAAATCGGCGTTCGGATAGTATAGTAATATCTGTCTTTCTAAACTATGGAGATCCATTAATTTTCACCCCCTTCGCCGGGTAAGCTCCCGCCAGAAAGCGAAAACCTCCTCATAATCCCGGCACAGCTGGCGATATCGCCAAGAGCGGTTTAAATCTTGTTTGCTTTTAGGTACACCTTTAACCCAGACTTTGATCCCCTCACCATGGGGAGCTATATTTATCAACCTCAGTTCTTCCAAGATATTTAAGCCGCACCGGAATAAATAATTGCTGGCAACATTATTATGTAAATATAAAGCCTTTTTGCGCAAGCTTATAGCTTGTAAACGCTTATACAGGTGGGCAAGAAAACCTCTTGGGTCTAAAGGCAAAGGAGGCCCCTTACTTAGGGCATGTGCTGCTATGTACACTTCTGGCCGTTCTTCCTGTAAGGGAAGGGCAAGCTCCAGTTCCTCTTTCCCCCGGGGAAGGTAGGTGAAAAGGACCACTTCTGCTGGATAAAACCAAGCCGGGCACCACCCTACACCTACCAAAAGCTTTAGATCCCCAGCCAACGCCTGCCGCCGGAGGAGAAGCTTTTCCTCAAAAATTAATCCTTCATCCAAGCCTACCTTAAATTTACCCCGCTGCCATAGTAGCTGAGCTAGCCTACGTGCCTGCGAGGGGTGTTCAGTATATATAAGAACCCTCTTCGCCTGGGAAGCCATCTCCCAAGCCAGCTTTACTGGATCGGGAGTAAACCCGTAATTAAAATGGCCTAGAGAAAGCTCTCGACCGGCCTCTCGGGCTCCTGGGGACCATACCTCCCGGCCCTTTTGTCCCCTGTCCTTCCGCCAAAGCTCGAAAGGCTCCAGGAGAATCCCCAAGGAAGGCGGGATAACTAATTTTCCTTCCGGCAACCATGGTCCCCGGGCCACCAGCGGTCCCGCCTCAGGAGGTAAGATACTCTTTAGCCCGTAGTAGCAGCTTAACACCCCTAGTCCAGAGGACAGGATAATGGTCACCGGCTGAGACCCTTCTTCCCAATATCCCTTTAATTCCTCTAGTATAGCCCCAGACCAGGTACTCATCCAACCTTTCCTGGCCTCTCGAGATACGGTCCCGTCTTTATCCCCAGTAGGCCAGATGTCCACCTCTAGGCTAGTAGGGCTATCCACCTTGATGGTGATTGGACTAGGGGCTACCGGCCGCATGGCCTCCACTACCAGTTCCAGTTCCGTTTCCCCATTGAAGGTATTCCCTTCTGGCCGGAAAGCCAAGTCTACCTTGCTACCAATGCTTATATCCGGTGGTAAGGCCATCCGGAACCCTATGGCCGAAACTTCCCGACCCTCGGCCTGTAGTTTAAGCTTAAGGTGAGCTCCTTCGGGCCCTACCTGGCGTATAGAAATTAACCTGGCACCCCGGTAGAGGAACAAGGGCCGGGGGTTAGCTGTACCAAAAGGAGCAAGAGCCTTAAGTTCCTCTACTAAACTTAAGTCTAATTGGCTTAGACGGGCTTCAGCATCCAATTTAAGCCTAGGTTTAAAGGTTTCTCGGGTAGAAGCTGCCTCCAGCGCGTAAAAAAAGGCCTCCTGGAAAGCAGGTATCTTTTCAGCTTCTATCTCTAACCCTATGGCCTGTCCATGCCCTCCATAGGCTAAAAGGTAAGATGCGCAGTTTTTAAGGATCTGGAAAAGGTCTATTCCTTCCTGGGCACGTCCAGAACCTCGCCCCTTTCCCGAAGGTTCTAAACTTATAAGGATAGTCGGCCGCCTAAAGCGTTCTACTAGCCTTGCCGCCACGATCCCTAATACACCGGGATGCCATCCCCAACCCGTAAGAACCAAACCTGGATCTCCCCGTGTCACAGCTTCTTCCGCTTGAGTAAGGGCTTCCGACCACACCTGATCTTCCAAAAGCTGGCGGGTCTGGTTTTGCAAGTTAAGGGCTTGGGCTAGTTCCCAAGCCCTTTGGGAGGAAGAAGTAAGTAAAAGCTCCAGGGCCGGCCAGGCGGAACCCAAACGCCCAGCAGCATTAAGGCGGGGTACCAGCCCCAAAGCCACCCTTTCGTCATCGAGACTATCCCATTTTAAACCCGCCACTTCTAGTAAAGCCCTTATCCCAGGACGTTCTGCCTTTTTAAGTTCCTCTAGCCCTAGTTGGACGAGGGCCCGATTTTCTCCTAGCAAGGGCATAGCATCCGCTAGGGTGCCCAGAGCTACCAGATCTAAAGCCCATCCCGCAGCTACCCCCGCCTGGGGGGGTAGGGAGAAAAATTCAGCTAAAGCCTGGGCCAGCTTGAAGGCCACCCCCACTCCAGCAAGAAGAGCTCCCCCTCCCCCCGCTAGCCAGGGATTAATCAGACTCAAAGCTTGAGGGAGCACCGGCCCGGGCCGGTGATGATCAGTAATTATAAGGTCTAAGTCATTCTTTTTAGCCCAAGCGGCCTCCTCTGTAGCTGTTATCCCACAATCTACGGTGATCACCAGGTGGCATCCTAAAGAGCGCGCCGTCTCCAACCCCCCTATTTTAACTCCGTATCCTTCTTCTAAACGGTGGGGGAGATAATACTCTACTTCTAAGCCTAACTTTTTTAAGATTTCTCCCAAAAGGGCAGAAGCCGTAAGACCATCTACATCATAGTCTCCATAAATCAACACTTTTTCTTTCCTATGTACCGCCTTTTCCACCCGGGCTACAGCCTCATTTACACCAGGAAGCTCATAGGGTGAGCTTAAGGCCTTTAAACCTCCCTGTAAAAATAGCCTCCCTTCCTCTACACTTCTTATTCCTCGGTTGATCAAAACTTGAGCGGTAAGGGGGGATACCTTTAAGCCTTGAGCCAAAGCCTCCTGCAAGTCATAATCGCAAGGACAAACCTCCCATATTATCTCGGCCATTTTAGCGTTCCTCCTGGCAACCGGGGCACCGGTCACAATCTTTATCTTCCCGGCAGGGTTCTATATGAATCAGCACATGGGTATAGGGGAGTGCTGCCTTGATTTCCGAGGTAATACGGTCACATAATCTATGGGCCTCAACTACTGGCTGACGGGCAGGTACCACCAGGTGTAAATCGATCTGCCGCTCCCTCCCAGACTTGCGGGTACGTAGCTTATGAAATTCCACATATTCTCCCGCATGGGCACTAATGATCTCCTTTACCAGGCGTTCTTCCTCTGCTGGTAGACATACATCCATCAAGGGTAGGAAGGCTTCCCGCATCAGCTGGTAAGCAGCCCGTAAGATAAGGCCTGCCACTAAAAGCGCTACCAAAGGATCCATAAAGCTAAAACCTGTGACCTTAAGGATCCCGAGCCCCAGCATTACACCTACTGAAGTATAAACATCTGTCAAAAGGTGCCAGGCATCGGCCTCCAAGGCCACCGATTGTGTAGCCTTAGCCACTTTAAAGAGGTGACGGGAAATCTGGTAGTTCACCCCAGCAGATAGACCCATAACTACCATACCGGTTACTGGCTGGGAGACCTCTGCCCCTAACTTAAGTTTCTTTAAAGCCTCTATAATTATGATCATGGCGGCCACAAACACAAGAAGGGCTTCCAGGGCTCCAGCTATGTTTTCTATTTTACCGTGACCATAACGATGTTCGTAATCAGCCGGTTTAGTAGCCTCCTTTAAAGAAAAATAGGCGAGAACGGAAGCCATTAAGTCCAATCCAGAATGGATGGCCTCCGATACTATACTTAGGGAGCCGGTGGCTACCCCTGTGAAAAGTTTTAAAACGACTAAAGAAATATTAGAGAATACCGATACCCGGGCGGCTCGCAGGCGTTCATCCACGGCCACCGTCTCCCTCCACCTCAAAAAATTAGACTTCATCTTTCCCCGGGATGAAGTCCATAGCAGCACGCTTTGTTCCCATTGTAACACTAGAGTTAAAGGTCGGCAAGATATTTAAGAGTATACCCTAGCAAAAGAAGCCAAAGTATGAAGAAAGAAAGTCGAGGAAGAAAGATACTGCCGAGATACCTCCAGTACCAACGAGCCCCTGCCTTCTTTAACTCTCCTAACTCCGTTGCTCCGGCTATCCCGGCAAGACCGAAGCCCAACCTAGGCCCTAGCAGGGCACTACCTATGAGCAAAATAGTAATACCTAGGACTAGGGATTTATTTAAGTTTAGCCTCTCCCTAGGAGCCTTTCGCCACCCTATTATGGCTAGGGTTAAGGCTGCTATAATCCCTCCCACCAGTAATAGTATAGACAATAGGTTCTGGGGTGGTGCATAATACAGGATATAAAAAAGAAGGAGCGCTATAATGGCAAGCAGGCCTGCCCCAGGGTGAAGCAGACCTGCTAGGAGTAACCAAGCCAAAAATACTCCCCAGAAAATTTCCAGGATTGGAACCTCCTTCAAAGGAAGAAGTTAAGAGACCCGACCCTTCTTGGAAGTAGCCCCCTTTTAAGGAGAAGTTGCCCGGCGTATTTTACCTTGGACCGCTCGCTTGCGTCCTTCAGCTAGGTGCCGGAAATCGATCCAAAGGGGGCTGGCTGTAAAAATGGAAGAGTAGGTCCCACTTATGGTCCCTATGAGCATGGCGAGGGCAAAGCCTTTAGTAGTATCTCCACCTAAAACGAGTAGGGCCACCAGGGCAATAATTACAGTAGTTACGGTACTAATAGTGCGGGTCAGGCTCTGCCTAATGCTCCTGTTCACCAGCTCCTCGAGGCTCTCTTTTTTGCGCATCCGCAAGTTCTCGCGGATACGGTCGAAAATAACAATGGTATCGTTAATAGAATACCCGATAATAGTTAAAATAGCCGCCACGAAGGAACTATCTACTTCCCAGCGGAAAAGGGCAAAAAGCCCTATAGTTACTAGGACATCATGGACCAAAGCCAAGACCGCCGCTATACCGAAGAGAAACTCAAAGCGGAATCCTATATAAATAAGCATTAAAATTGAAGCTATAATTAGAGCGTAAAGGGCATTTCGGGTTATTTCCCGTCCAATTGTAGCCCCTACCTTTTCGTTACGCTTTATCTCAAAACTTCCCAGCTTTTCTTTTAAAGCAGAAAAAAGCTTACTGGTCTCTTCCTCTCCCAGGACAGGGGTTCGTAACAGAAACTCGTTTTCCCCGGCTGTCTGCAAGGAGCTCTTTTCTAAATTGAACTCCTTTAGTACCTCCCTAACCTGGCTGCTTTCTACAGGGCGCTCAAATTTTAGTTGTAGGAGATTCCCGCCAGTAAAGTCAATGCCAAAATTGAGGGCTGGCCGGTTAACCAGCATGGCTATAAGCCCCGGTATAATTACCAACACCGAAATTATATACCATAGTTTGCGTTTACCTACAAAATCCATATTACTTCACCCCTTCTAGTTCTACCGGCCCAGCTTTTACATGGGCACCATAAAGCCACAAGTTCCGACTAAAAAGAGGTACGCTGATAATTAGGTGGAGCAGGGTTCTGGTCAAGGTTATGGCTGTAAACATGCTGATGGCGATACCTAAAGAAAGGGTTATGGCGAACCCGCGAACAGTTCCACTGCCTAAGAAGTAAAGGACGATGGCGGCTAAAACAGTTGTAGCATTAGAATCAAAGATAGTAACAAAAGCTCGTTTGAAACCGGCATCCACTGCCGCACGTAAGGTCTTACCATTACGCAATTCTTCCTTAAGGCGCTCGTAGATCAAAATATTAGCATCTAGAGCCATGGCTACAGATAAAAGCAAACCAGCGATACCAGGTAAGGTCAGGGTGGCCTTTAAAGCCCACAGCGCAGCCAGGACAAGGACAGCGTAAACTATAAGGGAAAAGTTAGCTACTAGCCCCGGCAGGCGGTAGACTATCAGCATAAATAAGGCGATGGCCACCAGCCCTACAATAGCTGCCTTCTCGCTTTTAATTAAGGAATCTTGGCCTAAGGTAGGGCCTACTGCCCTGCGTTCCTCAATCTGTACAGGTACCGGGAGAGCACCACCGCGCAAGAGAGCAGCCAAGTTGGCAGCTTCTTTAAAGTCAGCAAATCCACCCCGGATCACAGCTTCCCCGCTGGGAATAGGTTCATCTACTACCGGGTTGGTCAGAAGTTGATTATCCAGGTAAATACCGATTCTCCTCCGGGGATCGGTATGGTTATATTTCTGGACCAGCTCTGTGGTAACCTCGGCGAATTTTTTAGTACCCTCGGTGTTGAATTTTAAGGCCACCTCAGGCTCTTGAGTACGCGGATCTATAAGGGCCTTGGCATCCTTAAGGTCCTTACCGCTCACCACTACTCGGCCATCACTGGTTTTAAACTCCAGCAAAGCCGTCTTACCAATGACTTTAACTGCTTCTTCTGGATCACTCGCACCTGCGAGCTCAATAATAAGCCTGCGGCTTCCCTCCCTCTGGATAAGGGGTTCAGCCAGCCCTAGCTCGTCCACCCGATTGCGCATAACCCGCTGTAGGGCCTCCATATCCTCGCCAGTTACCTTGTGCTCTGGGGTATCTTTGGCTTCTACCACTACATGAACGCCACCCTGCAAATCTAAACCTAGTTTCATGGCCTTAAGAAGCGGTGGCAGCGCTCCTATACCTAAGGCAAGGATAGCTAAAAAAACAGCTATAACTTTAAGGAGGTTCCCTCCTCTTCCAGTTCTCCCTGACAAACTAGCTTCCCCCTTGTTAATAACTTAAAATAAACGGCTCTAAAGGAGCCTGGTTTGGTTTATGACCAGGCCGAACTGGCAACTTAAGAAAGCTGCTGCCCGGCGGCACATCATCATACGGGTAAGAAAGATCTCGAAATACTCGGCCGGTTTACTTATCTCCAGGTCAATCTCTAATTCCAAGGTAATGGTTTTGTGCTTTTCGTCCACCCGGAGAAAAGAGTGTTCTACCGCGTAATTTACCCTGTCATGGAGGTCAAAAGTGGCTAGCTCCCGGTTCCTTACCCGTGAACGGTGCACATCGGATTTATCAGCCAGAATTAAAGCAGCAGCCACGGGGTTTACCGCCTGGCCATACTCTTCTTCATGGTTTCCAATGGCTCCCAATACCAGGGCCATCTCCCCAGCATCCATCCCTAGCCTTCGCAAGATATTATAAGACAAAAGGGCGCCGGCCTGACCATGGTTTTGCCGGCTTATGACATTACCTATATCATGGAGATAACCGGCGATGGAAGCTAACTCAGCTAACCTTTCCGGATAACCTAGCCTAGCTAGGACATTGTGACTAATGCTGGCCACCAGCCCTAAATGCCGGTGGCCATGTTCAGTATAACCTAAAGCTCCCAGGTGCTCGTTACCCTGGCGTACAAAAGCCTCTACTTCAGGATCCCTTTTAACATCCTCTAAGGTAACCAGTGCCAAAAATTATTTCGCCTCCTGCCCAGGGACATAGGATATAGCGTTCTTATCTAGCTCTATCTCTACCTTGTCTGCGATCCGGATCATCACCGTCCTATCTTTTATCTTGGTAATCCGGCCATGGATGCCACCGATGGTGACGACCCGATCATCCACCTTTAATTTACTTAGCATCTCCTGCCGCTTTTTCTGCTGCTTCTGCTGCGGTCGTATCACCAGGAGATAAAAAATGGCAAAGAAAAAGATCAAGTAGAAAATAGTCCATCCCCAGGCTTGCGCCTGCTGCATATTGCTTAACACCCCCTTGTTAATTTCCTTTCTACAAGGGGAGGATAAAACCTCTTTTCCCTTTAGAAATTTTCTTCCCCACCTTCGGTAGCCTGGTAACGGGAATAAAACTCTTCGCTCATCTCTAAAAGGCGGTCTTCGGCTATGGCCTGCCTTATACGGTCCATAAGGCGGAAAATGAAGTAGAGGTTATGAATAGTTGTAAGGCGTAATCCTAAAACTTCATTAGCCTTTATAAGGTGACGGATATAAGCCCGGGTAAAATTACGGCAAGTGTAGCAATCGCATTCTGGATCCAAAGGGCGGAAATCCCGGGCATAAATAGCGTTCCGTACCACCAACTTCCCCCGGCTGGTCAAGACAGTACCATTGCGGGCTATCCTAGTAGGGAGTACACAATCGAACATATCGATACCCCTTTTTACCCCTTCTAGAAGGCAGTCGGGTGAACCTACGCCCATAAGATAACGGGGCTTGCTCTCCGGTAAAAAGGGGCGTAGCTCTTCCAGTATAGCATACATCATACTTTTAGGTTCCCCTACACTTAAGCCCCCAATACCGTATCCCGGAAAATCCAAAGAAGTTATCTCCTGGGCGCTGCGCCGTCTAAGATCAGGAAAAACCCCTCCCTGGATAATACCGAATACAGCTTGATCCTGTCGTTTATGCACCTTAAGGCATTCTTCAGCCCAACGGGTAGTCCTTTCCACCGCCGCTTCAACTTCTTCATAACTGGCTGGATAGGCCACACATTCATCAAAGGCCATGGCAATATCTGAGCCCAGGGCTTCTTGGACAGCCATAGATTCTTGTGGCCCCATAAAATGGGTTGAACCATCCAAGTGGGAACGGAAAAGAACACCCTCGGGACGTACCTCCCGGAGACTAGCGAGGCTAAAAACTTGGAAACCGCCGCTATCGGTTAAGATAGGACGGTGCCAATTCATAAACCGGTGCAAGCCCCCGGCCTCGCGAATAACTTCAGCCCCTGGCCTAAGGTAAAGGTGGTAAGTATTGCTCAAGATTATTTCCGCACCTAGAGATTCTACTTCTTCAGGTGTCATGGTTTTCACTGTAGCCTGGGTTCCCACAGGCATAAAAACTGGTGTATGCACAACTCCATGGGGTGTTATCAACCGGCCCAGCCGGGCTCCAAAGGTTTTCTCAACCTTTATTACTTCAAAGGAGACAGGTGTCAAACTACGGGTCCACCTCCAGAATTAAATCCTAAAGAATTAGCATGGCATCGCCAAAGCTATAAAAGCGGTAACGCTCTTTAATAGCTACTTGGTAGGCTTCTAATACCCTCTCTCGCCCAGCAAAGGCACACACCAGCATAAGTAATGTAGAACGGGGCAAGTGAAAATTGGTAATAAGTCCATCCACAGCTTTAAAGCGATAGCCTGGGTAAATAAAAAGTTCGGTAAGACCCTCTCGAGGCTTAATCTCTCCTTCCGGTGTAGCTGCTGTCTCCAAGGTGCGGACAACTGTAGTACCTACAGCTATCACCCGTCCCCCTTGTCTCCGGGCCTCGTTTATGGTCCTGGCTGCCTCCGGATCCACACAAAAATATTCAGCATGCATCCTATGTTTTTCTACCACTTCTTCCTTTACCGGCCGAAAGGTTCCCAGCCCCACATGGAGCAGGATGTAAACAATCTTTACCCCCTTTTCTTTAAGCTCTTTAAGCAGTCGGGGGGTGAAGTGAAGGCCAGCTGTAGGAGCGGCTACGGAACCAGGCCTGGAAGCGTAAACTGTCTGGTAACGTTCAGGGTCAGGTAGTTTCTCTTTGATATAAGGAGGTAAGGGAACTTCTCCCAACCTCCCTAATATTTCCTCCCACTCTCCTTCATATTTAAATTCCACTAAGCGACCTCCCTGTGGTGTACGTTCCAAGACTTTAGCCCTAAGCTCTCCCTGGCCAAAAAGAAGTTCTGTACCTGGTGGTATCCGGCGGCCCGGCCGAACCAAGGCTTCCCAACAGTCTCGCCTCAAAGGCCTAAGGAGGAGAAGTTCTACCTGCCCTCCTGTTTCCGCTTTTTTTCCTAAGAGCCTAGCTGGAATTACTCTAGTATCATTGAGAACCAAGATATCCCCCGGCTTAAGATACAAAGGTAGTTCATAAAACCGCCGGTGTTCTAACATCCCCGCCTTGCGGTGTAGCACAAGGAGCCGCGAGGCATCCCGCGGCTCCACAGGGTGCTGAGCTATGAGTTCAGGGGGCAAATAATAATCGAAATCCTCTACCCGCATCTCTATCTCCTACTATAATCTTCTGGTATAGGGCCCAATAGTTAGCTTACCGTCATACCTTCCCTGATTATAATAATGTTCAATAATATCCCGGTAACTAAATCCTTTAGCCGCCATCCCCCGTGCTCCCCACTGGCTTAAGCCTAAACCATGGCCGTAACCCCGGCCCTGGATAAGCACCCTCTGGAATATTTTAGGCACCATACGTGCTCCTTCAGCACCAGCTACCGCATATTCGCTAGCAGGACCGTTTAAACTTAAGGGATTTCCTCCGGCCCCTACTGCCTTTAACTCACCAGCATAATTTAGCTCGCGCTTGTTCCCCTGGCCGTCCAGGATGGTGACCGTAGAGTCCATCTCTAAAGTAAAGAGGGTGCTGCGGAGGCCGAGGACAGAGCGTATCCTATCCCGGTAGGCTATAGCCTTACCCCTAGTCCCCACTATCTCTAGGCGGGTCACCCGTCCAGAGACTGTAGGGGTGCTCCCGTCCCGCCGCTCCCGGGAAGTAATGAGGTCTATTATATCCCCTAGCTCAGCAGTTTGCCCTGTGCGCTCAAGCCACGCCTTGATCATACCTTGTACTTCCTCCCGGGTCAAGGTTTTGCTCCAGCTATAAGTGCTAGCTATCCAACCTCCGAAGCGTAAGGCGTATTCATCCTCTGGTGAAGGTACCCCGCGAAGGTAAGGAAGAGCTTCCGACCATACATTTTCACTATCTTCCGTATAGCCTCCGGCATTGGAATGAAAATAAGCCTTCACTAATTTACCTTCATAATAGATAACCTGGCCCCGGGTAGCATCTACCGCCTTTTTAACCTTATCGGCCCCAGGCACAAGCTCAGCCTCATATCCCCGATATACCTGGGTGTAGGTATCATCAGTTACATCGTAATATCCCCCGGAGCCTAAGCAACTTAGGGCGTAGGACCGGGAAACTACTGCTTGGGCCTTAAGGGCCTCTTCAAGTCCAGGCTCCCCAGTCCCTGTACTTACCGCCATCTCTGGTCCCACCACTCCATAAAGATATTGCTCTAAATCTAAAGTATTAACTGTAGCTAATCCTTCCGGCTTAAGAAAGATCTTTAGGCTACCCCGTAAGCGTTCGCCCTGGTAAAGGAAAAGATTAAAAGTTTTTTCGTCCTGGGGGCGTAATTCTACCACCCCAGTAAAAGTCTGGGGCAAAGTTTGCCCTTGCCGTATAAGAAATAGCTTTCCATCTATGGTCCGCGCTTCCCAAGCTTCCCCTACCACTGGCCGGGCGATCTCTTTCCCTTGCTCATCGAGCAATTGGTACCCACCTTGTATTACCTGGAAACTGACCTGGGATAGGCCCTGATCTAAAAGAACCCGGATGTAAGGAGGCTGGACTGTATCTGCCCTGGCCCCTGGGGAAAAACTAGCAAGCCCTAAGGATACTAGTATTACCCAACACCAACGCTTAAATTTACCCCTCAAGAACCCTTCCCCCATTTATCCCCTCATTCTCCTCCATTTACTCTTTAAAATACATTGGCTCTATTCTTTGCTTTGTTCCTTTATTCCCCTATTCCCTTCTTTATTTTCCTCCATCCTTTCCGGGATTCTAACACCTTTACTAGGGTGTTCGGGGTTAACCTTTATATCCTGTGGGCTAAACGCATCCCCTTTCTTCCCAGGGGTTTCTTCTCTCTTTGGAAATACTATAGGAGCCTTCCCCGTTTCTCCCCTCTTCTGAGCTGTTCCTATATCTTGACCTTCCTTCTCTACCCCTGGGCTCTCCCTTGAAGGCTTTTCCTCCAGCCTTCCTTCTGGCAGTGGTGGGAGATTCTTCTTAGGTAGGCCCTCTTTATTTTCTCTATTTTCTCTTTCTAGGACATGACTTCCT
Organism: Thermanaeromonas toyohensis ToBE; assembly: GCF_900176005.1. Lineage (NCBI taxonomy): Bacteria > Bacillati > Bacillota > Clostridia > Neomoorellales > Neomoorellaceae > Thermanaeromonas > Thermanaeromonas toyohensis. Next base: position 2,551,350 of record NZ_LT838272.1, read on the forward strand.
TCTTTTGGACTAACTGGATTAAAATGCTGCTCCCCCTTGTCCCTAACATCCGGTACAATAGAATCCCAAAGCTTTTGAGGATCGGCTCCGGCCTGGCGGAGAGCCTTTAAAGCCCCTCTCTCTTTTAGAGCCTCCACCGTAACCGGTAGTCCAGCTTCTAAAGCCTTTAAAAACAAAGCGTATTTTCCTGGGGAAAGACCTAATCTGGCTGCCTGTTTCCGTAGTTCTACCTTAAAGGTTCCTGCCTTAACCACAGGTTCCACACGTTCGGCCCGTAATACCTCCTCAGCCACTTTAGCCAACCTACCCGCCAACCGGTCTCCAGCCTCTATCCCCTCTTCTGTTTCTTTTCCAGGAACTACACTAACTAAAAGAAACCCTTCTTCCCCCGGCCGTAAGTAGCCCTTCTCTAGAGCTACCTTGGCTAAGGTCCTTAGGGCGTCTTGTACATCTTGCCCTCTTAGGTTAAGCCCTTCTAGTAAAACTTTTCCATCAGTGTTAAGGGAGTTAGCCTCCATCACTTTCTCCTGGGTATTCAGGACCAGTTCAAGGCTAGGGTTAATGTCTATAGCTACGTAAAAAGCAGGCTGCTGTCTTGCTAGTATACCAGGGCTAAAGATACGGGAAAGACCCCAAGCTAGAAAAACTAAAGCTACAGCCGTGGCAGCAAACTTCATCCGAGCCCACGTCCAGGAAGATGCCGGTGGTAACATTATCTCCTCCCCTATACTCGGGAAAGGTTGGGGAACCCTGACCCGCCGGAATTCTCCCTGGGGTGTTAGGACTATCGCTTCTTTTCCCCGGATCTCCAAAACGAGCCCCCTTTCATCAGCCCCCATTGCTTTCACCCCTTTCGGCCTGACTAATGTATTCTTTGAGATAATCATAATCCCCCATAATTATAAGGGCTAAAGCTATTATGTACTTACGGTGACGTTCCAGGGTTTTACGACTGGTTTTAAGATTATGGCCTAAAGCTTTAAGAGGTAATTCCTTCTTTTCCTCTAAATAGCGCCGTAAAAGGGGATTATCAGCAATGGTCCGTGCACAAGCCAGGGCCCGTTGGCGGGCATCCTGGTGGCGGGGACAGTTCCGTACCAGGTCCGCAAAGGAGATCCCATAAGAGGCCAGCTCCTTCTGGTACCGGACTATCTCTTCCCGGCGATCCACCAGTTCCCAAGCCCAGTGGTGGTCTTCTGGAGTGGATGAAACCTGTATATCTTGGGTAGCGAGGTGCTGGCGGTGCCTTTCTTCCTGCCGGAAATAGTCAATTATCCGCCGTCTGATTACTGTCTCCGCAAGGGTTAAAAAAGAAACACCTTTACGGGGATCGTAAGTATCGATGGCTTCATTAAAGGCCATAAGCCCAATGCTAGCTTCATCATCCTCCCCCAGGCGTACAAAGCGGCCGCTTAGTCGGGAGACGATGTTTAGGATAAAAGGGGTGAACTTCCGGATCAACTCTTCCCGGGCTAGATCGTTACCCTTCCGGGCTAAAGAAAGGAGGTGGTTAGGATCGGCTCCCAGTGGCAATTGCCTCACCCCATATATAAAAATTCGCTTAAAACCCTGGCTTTTAAAGGGTAGGGGACGCTGGAAAGGGAGAAGTTAACGCCGGAAGAGCAGATTTAACACTAGGGTTAGGATAAGGCTTAGCACCAGGGAGGTAACAAGAGGAAAATAAAAGGTAAAGTTGCCCTTCTGGATATATATATCCCCTGGCAACCTGCCCAAGGAAAATAGCTTACCCAGGCCTAAGACCATAAGGCCCATGAGGGCTATAAAAATTCCCATTCCTACAAGCATTTTGCCCAAGAAACTAAAGTCACCCATAAGTGTTTTTCCCCCTTTAAAATGGAAAATCTAAGCTTTACTCCTCGATAGAGGTATCTTGAAACCATCTTAACTGGGCATTGGTCTCTCCTGGAGGCTCCTTCCCTAGATGTCGATAAGCCAGTTTAGTAGCTAATCTACCCCGAGGGGTCCGCTGTAGGTAACCCTTTTGCAATAAGTAAGGTTCATATACATCCTCCAGAGTACCCGGATCCTCGCTTAGAGCCGCGGCTAAGGCCTCCAGGCCTACAGGACCTCCCCCAAAGCGTTCAATAATGGTAGATAGTAACCTCCTGTCTAAGGTATCTAAGCCTGCCTCGTCAACCTCCAGCAATTCTAAAGCCTCCCTAGCCACTTCCAGGGTAATTGTTCCTTGAGCCTTAACCTGGGCATAATCTCGTACCCTTTTTAAAAGGCGGTTAGCTACCCGGGGTGTACCTCGAGCACGGCGAGCGATCTCCCAAGCCGCACCTGGTTCCACTTGGACCTTTAAAATGGCGGCCGAACGCTGGATAATGGCCGCGAGTTCCTCATGCTTGTAAAAATCTAAGCGGGCTGTGATACCAAAGCGTTCCCTTAAAGGTGAAGTCAAAAGGCCTGTCCGGGTGGTAGCTCCCACTAAGGTGAACCGGGGTAAAGCCAAGCGTAGGGATCGCGCTCCTGGCCCTTTCCCCAAAACGATATCCAGCCCAAAATCTTCCATGGCCGGATAAAGGATCTCTTCTACACTCCGGGGTAGACGATGGATCTCATCGATAAACAATACTTCCCGTGGCTGTAAACTAGTGAGGATCGCGGCCATATCGCCAGGACGCTCAATAGCAGGACCTGAAGTTATACGGAAGGGCACCCCTAATTCTCGGGCGATAATACCCGCCAAGGTGGTCTTCCCCAAGCCCGGTGGCCCGCATAATAAAACATGATCTAAGGCTTCGCCACGAGCCTTGGCAGCAGCAATAAAAATGCTCAAAGTATTTTTGATGTGCTCCTGGCCTATATATTCAGCCAGGGATCGGGGCCGTAAACTGGCTTCTATCTCTTGTTCTCCCGAATGAAGGCCAGAAGCCACAAGACGTTCCATAAAAAACTTTTCCCTTCCTAAACATACATAATTTTACTTAACAGAACCCAAAATCCTTAACACTGCCTGGAGCAGTTCAGCACTACTAGCTCCCGGGCCTAATTGCTCTCGGGCTCTGCGCAAGGGCTCCTGCACTTCGGAAGCCGTATAGCCCAAGTTGACTAAAGCACCCAGGACTTCATCTTCAGCCGTATGGGAGATCTCCTTCCCCTCTAAAATCTGGAATCCCGACTTAAGCAGCCTATCTTTAAGTTCTACCACCAGCCGCTTGGCTTTTTTAGGCCCTATACCCGGTAAAGCGGTAAGAAAACCTGTATCTTCTTCTACAATGGCTTGGATGAGCCGTGAAGGCGATACAGAGCTCGCTAGTACCTGGGCACCTTTGGGGCCCATCCCAGTTACGCCTAAAAGGAGCTGGAAGATATTAAGCTCTTCTGGGGTTTTAAATCCGTAAAGCTCTATAGTTTCTCCTTTTATTACCATATGGGTATGGAGGATTACCTCGTGGCCTAAGGGCGGCCAATCTTGTACCCCCCAGGTATGTACCCAAAAACCTACACCGTTTACTTCTAAAACCACACCCCCAGGAGTAACCTGCCTTAACTTCCCCCGTAAAAAAGTTATCATACGAGATCCAACCCTAAGCCCCGTAACCCTTGATGAGCAGCATGACAAAGGGCCACGGCCAAAGCATCGGCTGCATCATCAGGTGCGGGGAACTGGGGCAGGTTTAAAATAGCTTGTACCATTTTCTGTACCTGATATTTGGGGGCGCGGCCATAACCGGTCACTGCTTGTTTAACTTCCAAAGGAGTATATTCGGCTATTTCCAACCCCGCGTGAATAGCAGCGAGAATAATCACTCCTCGTGCCTGCCCCACGGCCATGGCAGTACGAGTATTCCGGTTAAAAAATATTTCTTCCACAGCCAGGCAGGAAGGTTTTTCCTTATGGATCAAGCTCAAAACCTGTTCATATAGGGAAGCCAAGCGTAAGGGTAGCGGCTGAGCCGGTGAAGTAGATATTAAGCCATAATCACCCACTTTAACCCACGAACCTTCTGCCTCTATTATGCCATAACCAGTGGTAGCTGTACCTGGGTCAATCCCTAAAATACGCATAAACTCTCCTCCTGTGTTACGTAATTCGCCATCTTAAACTCAATCCCTTCTCTTTTTTCCCTGCCGGGTGGTATCTTCTATCGGTTATGCCATTATTATCTGAAATTTATGTGTATATATGTGACATCTTGAACAATATCCTTCTTTCCTGTATACTCTAGTTAGAAAGTTAACAATCTACGGGGCTTAATTTCATATTTTTGAATGAAAGGGAACAGGTATGGCCTGCAACTTACGCATCCTCTTGGTGGATGATCATACCTTGATCCGCAAGGGGTTGCGAGCCCTCATGGCCGAATGGGAGGGGTTTGAAGTAGTAGGAGAGGCCAGGGATGGAGAGGAAGCCGTTGAACTGGCCCTTGAGCTTCGCCCGAACATTGTCCTCATGGATATATATATGCCCCGCCTCGACGGCCTAGAGGCTACACGGCGCCTTAAAACCTTGCTTCCCGAAAGTAAAGTAGTCATCCTAACGGTAGATGACAATCCCGAAACTCTGTTAGCTGCCTTAGAAGCCGGGGCTAAGGGTTACCTCCTTAAGACAGTAGAACCCCAACAGCTTTATTACCTCCTCCAAGAAGTGGCTCGTGGTGAGATGACTTTGACCCCGGCCCTTATAAAAAAGATGCTCCCTAGGTTAACCCGGACGCCTACCTTGAATTCTTTAAGTGCCAGAGAGAAGGAAGTCCTGGAGCTAGTAGCCCAAGGTTTTACCAATCGGGAAATAGCCCAAAAGCTCTATATCAGCGAAAACACGGTTAAAAACCATCTTCGGAGTATCTTAGAAAAACTCCAAACTAAAAACCGTTTACAGGCAGTCCAGTATGCCCTCCAGCAAGGCTGGATAAAGGCGCCGAAATAGCCAGAAAGAACTATTTTTAAATAGTCCTTTCGGATATTACGTAAAGGAAAAGGCGCTGATTATATTACTTTGAGAAGAAAAATGATTTCAGGCTTTAAATTTAGACTTGGGGAGGAGGCGAAAGCATAAAGCTGCCTTAATGGAAATTAAGCAAAAAGGGAAATTTATTTTTGGCTTTTATTGTGAAGGTAGTTGCAAGTATACCATTTTATTGGAGGTGTAAATTATGTCAGTAGCTTATGCCCGCCAGGCAGAGATGGAATTACCTCTTCTTTATCACTTACCTAAGGCAAAACTAGATGCTTTTGTGCAGGAATTGCGCAAAGCCTATGATGTATTTGGCCCGGTAGCTAAAGGAAAAGAATTTGTCTTCGCTCCAGTAACTAGCGCTGAAGAGTTGGCCCTACACTACCAGACCACTTTATTACCTCCTAAGAAGTTGCTCCACCTACCCTTCGAAGTCCTCTTCTCCTTCCACGAAGACCAGCATATAGAAGAAGCTGTAGCGCCTGAGCGACCCCAGGTAATATTGGGCATCCATCCTTGCGATGTCCATGCCATTCATATCTTAGATAAAGCTTATACCTCCGAATATCCCGATCCTTATTACATGGCTAAACGGCGTAACACAATTATCATCGCCCTTAACTGTACTACCCCTGGAGAGCACTGTTTCTGCTCATCCTTCGGTACTGGTCCTGCTTTAAGAGAAGGTTACGATCTTTTGCTTACTGACTTGGGCCAGGGCTTCTTGGTAGAAGTTGGTAGCCAGGTAGGTAAAAAACTCCTCCTAAATATGGATATGGAGCTTACCCCTGCCCCCCGGGTGGCCATGGTAGAAAAACAAAAGGTAATAGATAACGCCCGCCGCAGGTTCCAAAAGAAAATTAATACCCAAGGGCTGCATGAATTGCTAGAAGAGAATTTCCGCCATCCACTTTGGGAAGAGCTTATGCATCAGTGCTTGGCCTGTGGATCCTGTACCATGGTATGCCCTACCTGCTTCTGCTACAACGTGGTGGATAAGCTCGACCTTAATCTTAAGAGTGGAAAGCGGCAGCGGGAATGGGATTCTTGTATGCTTTTGGAATATGCCCAGGTAGCCTTAGGACATAACTTCCGTAAGGATCGGGATGCTAGGGTTAAGCAAAGGATTTATCATAAACTGGTGTATTACGAGCCCCAGTTCGGGACCCTGGGTTGTGTAGGTTGTGGCCGCTGCATAAAGGCCTGCGTAAAGAAGATCGATATCACAGATATTATTAGCCGTCTCAGGGGGGAATAAAGGGTGTTCAATCCATTCAAGCCTGAACGGGCTGTGATCAAAGAGATCATTCGCGAAACCCACGATACCACTACTTACACCTTTAGCTTTATCGATGAAGAAGTGCGCCGGGATTTCCGCTTCCGACCCGGTCAATTTAATATGCTTACTATTTTCGGTATCGGCGAGGCCCCGATATCTATAAGTTCCAGCCCAGTCCAAACAGAAACTTTCCAACATACTATCCGCCATGTAGGTAACGTCACCAACGCCCTGGCTAGAATGAAACCCGGTGATGTGGTAGGTATCAGGGGGCCTTATGGTACGGGTTGGCCTCTAGATGTGCTACCCATAAAAAACCTTCTCATTGTGGCTGGAGGTATTGGACTTGCCCCCTTACGTCCGGTCATCCGGGAAGTTGTCCACCGGCGGAAGGAGTTCGGGCAAGTTGAAATCCTGTATGGTGCTCGTACCCCTGCTGATCTCCTATACACTCCTGAATACCAGTTATGGCGCCAGTCAGATATCATCTTGCGCCTTACAGTGGATATGGTACCTCCTGGCACTGAATGGAAAGACGAGGTCGGAGTAGTAACTAAACTCTTCGATAAAATGTCTTCCCGCCCCGAAGAAACTACTGTATTCACTTGTGGTCCAGAGATAATGATGGCCTTTGTAGTTAAAGGGCTTTTGGCCCGCGGTTTCCGGCCTGAACAGATCTATGTATCGCTGGAACGCCGTATGAACTGCGGAGTCAAAAAATGCGGTAAATGTCAGATCGGGCCTAAGTTCGTCTGCCGAGATGGCCCTGTGTTCGCCTACGCTGAACTCTTAAGCCTACCCGAAGAAGTTTTAGGAGGTGCAGCCCGGTGAGTAAACCCCGTATAGCTGTTTATAAAATGAGCTCTTGTGCAGGCTGCCAGTTAGAACTTTTAAACCTTGAACCTATTCTTTTAGATCTTTTGGGAGCCGTAGATCTTAGCTATTTCGTCATGGCCCGCCGGGACAATGAACCCGGACCTTATGATATCGGCCTAGTCGAAGGGGCCATAACTACAGGTGAAGAAATCGAGCGGCTTAAGAAGGCGCGGGAAGAATGCCGCATCTTAGTAGCCATGGGGGCTTGTGCCTGCTACGGTGGCCTCCCCTCCATTAAAAACTGGCAGCCCCAGAGGGTAGTAGAAAGCCGGGTCTACGAGAACTTAGCTGCTATCCATTCTACCACAGCCTATGGTATCGATTATTATGTCCCGGTTGATGCCTATCTCAAGGGATGCCCAGTAAGCCGGGAGGAACTATTAGAGTTTATCAAAGGTGCTCTACTGGGGATAAGACCCTATCTTAGACCCCACAGCGTATGTGTGGAATGCAAGCTTCACGAAAATGTATGCCTGTTTGTAACCGAAGGCCAGGTCTGCTTAGGGCCAGTCACTACAGCAGGCTGCGGTGCCCTCTGTCCTTCCCGCGGGAGGCCCTGTGAAGGTTGCCGGGGCCCGGCCAACGATGCTAATACAGTATCCCTGGCCCAGACCATGGCTGAATACGGCCTACACCGCAGCGATATCATCCGATATTTCCGGAAGTTTGCGGGTATGACCCCAGAATTTAGTAAGGGAGCGGAAGCCGTATGACAGAACAGGCCATCCATGTGGATTATATAGCCCGAGTGGAGGGCGAAGGCGCTTTAAAGATTAAAGTAAAGGATAACCAGATTACCGAGCTTCAGCTTAGGATCTTTGAGCCCCCGCGTTTCTTCCAGGGGTTCCTGGTAGGCCGCAAATTCGATGAGGTACCAGGGATTGTATCACGCATATGCGGTATCTGCCCTGCCTCCCATCAAATAACTAGCATACAAGCCTTAGAGGACGCCTTGGGAGTGGAGCCAAGCCAACAGACCAAGGACTTAAGGCTGCTTTTGGCCTTAAGCCAATGGATACAGAGCCACACCCTCCATATCTATTTCCTCGCCCTCCCGGACTTCCTTGGCTATGAGAGCGCCATTGCTATGGCTAAAGATCACCTGCCAGCAGTAGAGAGGGCTTTAAAGCTTAAGCGGCTGGGTAATGATCTTACGGCCCTCGTTGGAGGCCGGGAAGTGCATCCCGTCACCCCGACCATTGGAGGATTTACCTCCATTCCCAGCCGAAAGGAGCTGCAAGCTATAGGTGAAAGGCTCCAGGAAGCCCGGGCGGATGCCTTAGCTACCATAGATCTAGTAACTTCCCTTAAGATACCGGCTTTCGAACGGGACTGTGAACACATCGCCCTTTCTGCCGACGACACTTACGCCGTAAATAGCGGCCGCCTAGTCTCTACTAAAGGGTTAGATATACCAGTTTGGCAGTACCGTAACCATATAAAGGAACGGCATATACCCCATTCCAACGCTCTACATTCCTATGTGGAAGGCCGAGGCAGTTTCCTGGTAGGCCCGCTGGCTCGGGTAAACTTAAACATGGATAAGCTTTCCCCTGCAGCGCGAAAGATAGCAGAAGGTACAGGAGTATTCCCCACTTTAAACCCCTTCTACAGCATCTTGGCCCGGGCCATCGAGTTGCTTCACAGCATTGATACTTGCCTAGAAGTTATTGAGCGCCTCGACCCGCAGCCGGAGGATATAGCCTATACGGTCCAGGCCGGCCAGGGCTTCGCCATCACTGAGGCACCGCGAGGCGTCCTCTACCATAGCTACCGGATTAACGACCAAGGCCTAGTGGAGGAGGCAGATATAGTTAGCCCCACTGCCCATAACGTGGCCAACATGGAGGAAGATTTACGGGCCTTTGCTCCTAGTGTATTGGATCTTCCCTTGGAAGAAGCTACTCTAAAGTGTGAGATGGTTATCCGGAACTACGATCCATGTATCTCTTGTTCGGTCCACTTCCTGCGCCTGGAAATTGAGAGGGAATAAACGAAAAATGGCTTTAGTCAAAATTATAGGCTGCGGGAATCCCTTGGCTGGGGATGATGGAGTAGGTCTTAAGGTCATAGAAGAGCTTAAGCGCTGGGGGCTTCCGCCGGGGGTTAGGCTCATCTCGGCGGGGCTCCCGGGGCTTACCATTCTAGACCTTATGCGCGGCGCAGACCAGGTCATCATCGTAGATGCAGTGGAAGCAGGGCAAAAGCCTGGTACTGTGATCCATTGTAAAGAAACGGACCTGGCCCGGGTTACCTTCCGCAGCCTTTCCTTACACAATATAGGTATAGCAGAGGCTTTGAGCTTAGGACGCTTAGTAGAACCGGAAGCCTTCCCGCGTCGTCTTGACATAGTCGGCGTGCAGATAGCCGAAATAACCTGGGGAAAAGCTGATTTAAGCCCGTTAGTGGCAGCTGCTTTACCCCTGGCTGTGCATACTGTATACAATATTCTAAAGGGTGGGGGACCATATGCATGAACTATCCCTAGCCCAGGAAGCCATACGCTTAGTAGTCCAGGATGCTAGCCGAAGGGGTTTAAAGCGGGTAACCCTAGTGAAGATTTTAGTGGGAGAATGGACAGCAGTCCTGCCGGAGGCCTTCCGCTTAGCCTTTGAGTGCGCAAGCCGTGGTACAATAGTAGAAGGTGCGCGTTTAGAAATTGAAGAAGCGCCTGCCCGCGCTCTATGCTGCACCTGCGGGCTGGAATTCCACCCTAAGGAATGGTTTTTATTATGCCCCCGGTGTTCTACCCCAGGTGCCCAGCTTTTGAGCGGCCGGGAGATGCAGATAGTATCTTATGAAGGAAGCCTAGCCTTAGAGAAAGCCCAATAGGAGGATTATCAATTGGAAAATTAAAAAAGTCATCTTATAGCAGGAGGGACTTAAAAGATGCCTGATTTCAAGGTAATCCTGGCCCAGGACCTGCGCCAGGCTAACCAGGAACAAGCCACCGAAAACAGGGAAAGGTTTTCTTCCTTCGGAATTACCGTAGTTAACCTCATCAGTAGCCCCGGAGCAGGTAAAACTAGCATCCTGGAAGCCACCCTGGCGCACCTTTCTGGGACTATGGGTATAGGGGTAATAGAGGGCGACATTGCTACCACGCGCGACGCAGCCCGTATAGCCCGGTATAACGTACCCGTAGTCCAAATCAACACCGATGGTGCCTGCCATCTGGATGCAAGGCTAATATCCCGGGCTATTGTAGAACTACCTTTGGAAAAACTAGATCTCCTTTTCATCGAGAATGTAGGTAATCTAGTCTGCCCAGCGGAGTTCGACCTGGGTGAAGATATTAAAGCTTGTATCTTAAGCGTAGCTGAAGGTAGTGATAAACCCCTAAAATACCCTCTTATTTTTAGGGAAGCGCAGGTTCTCCTATTGAACAAGATAGACCTTTTACCGTATACTGATTTTAATATGGAGGCCTTCCGCCAAGATATAAGTAAATTAAATCCCGAGCTTACTATATTTCCTGTTTCTGCGCGAACCGGCGAAGGCCTGGGGGAATGGTGCACATGGCTAAAACGGCAGGTAGCATCCAAAAAGAAAAGTGCCGTCCCCTGCGACGCTATCGCCTAACCCTTTGGGGCATAGTGCAGGGTGTAGGTTTCCGTCCTTTTGTTTACCGTCTGGCTCAATCCTGGGGTGTACGGGGCACCGTATATAATGCCAGTTCGGGTGTATGCATCGACGTAGAAGGCGAAGAGGACCGAGTGGAAGCTTTTATCCAGGAGGTTTTGGTGCGGCCTCCGCGACTTGCGCGCATTGCCGGCTGGCAGAAGGAAGAACTAGAACCCTATGGATGGAAGGACTTTACTATCACAGCCAGCCTAACTGGCGATGAGCAACAAGTAGTAGCTTCTCCAGACGTGGCCCTCTGTAACGATTGCCGTCGAGAACTTGAGGACCCTTCTGATCGCCACTACTTGTATCCCTTTACCAACTGTACCAACTGCGGTCCCCGTTTTACCATAATTTTCAGTTTACCTTACGACCGTAGCCGTACAGCCATGGCCCCTTTTACTTTATGTCCAGAGTGTGCTACCGAGTATACTGATCCCGCCAACCGACGCTTCCATGCCCAACCCATAGCCTGCCCTGCTTGCGGACCACAGGTAGAACTACTCAACAATAAAGGTCAGCCGGTAACTGGCGACTGGCTTAAAAAAGCCTCCCAACTACTTAAGGAAGGCTATATCCTGGCTATAAAAGGTTTAGGCGGGTTCCATCTAGCCTGCGATGCCACAAATAAGCACGCTGTAAGTCTACTTCGCCTGCGCAAGGGCCGGCCTAGAAAACCTTTCGCTGTTATGGCGCGGGACCTGGACACAGTGAAACAGTATTGCTTTCTTAACGAAGAAGAAGCGGCTCTCCTCTCTTCTCCAGCGGCCCCTATAGTGCTTTTACGCCAAAGGCCAGATACAGATCTCGCCCCGGAGGTAGCTCCGGGCTTAAGTACCCTAGGGGTTATGCTCCCTTATACCCCCCTTCACTTGCTTATCCTTCAAGCGGGGCCTCCCCTTCTCGTGATGACCAGCGCCAATCCTAGCGATCTGCCCCTGGTTAAAGAAAACCACAAGGCTCTAGAGGAATTGAGAAATATAGCCGATTATTTCCTCTGCCACAACCGAGAAATAGTCAACCGTTGTGATGATTCGGTGGTAAGCTTACGGCTTGGAGGCACCCACTTCTACCGGCGCTCCCGAGGATATGTCCCCCAGGCTATCCAGTTAGACCTCCCTCAGGGGCCGGATGTCCTAGCTGTAGGGGGCGATCTTAAAAACACCCTCTGCCTCCTAAAAAAGAACTTAGCTTTTCTTAGCCAGCATATTGGGGATCTTGCTACCCTGGAAACCCAGAAAGCCTGGAGAGAGGCCAGGGAGCGCTTGGAAATTTTAACTGGTACCCGGCCCGAACTTGTCGCCTGTGACCTGCATCCTAGATATTACTCTGCCCATTTAGCCCAGGAATTAGGCCTTAAGGTCATTCGCATCCAGCACCACCATGCCCACTTGGCTAGCTGCCTAGCGGAAAATCAAGCTAAAGGTCCCGCCTTAGGGATCATCGCCGACGGTACCGGATATGGCTTAGACGGGGCTATCTGGGGTGGAGAAATCTTAATAGGCTCCTATGAGGAGTTTGAAAGGGTATTCCATCTCAAATACGTGCCCTTGCCCTCAGGCGATCAAGGAGTCCGTAAACCCTGGTATTTGGCCTTAAGCTACCTTTACCATTATCTAGGTCTTGAAGAGGCCGAAAAAGCTGCCCAGCGCTTTTTAAGCCAGGGTTTACCGGCTGATGTGGTCCTTAACATCTTTAAGCGTAAGTTCGGCCTAGTACCCACTTCTAGCCTAGGACGCCTTTTTGATGCGGTGGCCGCCCTGATAGGCCTTTGCCTAGAAAACACCTATGATGGCCAGGCACCGAGCGAGTTGGAAGAAGCTGCGCTGTCTGCCGGGAACCTTTCCACATATCCACCTTACCCATTTAAGCTGGAAGGGAGGGAAATAGATCCCGGACCCATGATAGAGGGCCTTTGGGAAGATTATAAAAAAGGGATACCCTCTCCGATCATTGCTGCTCGTTTCCACCGCACTATAGGTGAGATGCTTGTGCAAGCCGTTAAACAAGCCTCGGAAATAACCGGAATCCGTCAGGTGGCCTTAAGCGGCGGTGTATGGCATAATGCCCTCCTTCAGGAGTCGGTATATCAACACCTAACGACCCAAGGTTTCACTGTATACGTCCACCGGCTAGTTCCCACTAATGATGGAGGGCTCGCCCTGGGACAGGCCGCCATCGCCCGATGCCTAGCCAAGGAGGATTAAGCTATGTGTTTAGGTGTACCAGCTAAGATTATTTCTATTGATCCTAATGGCCTCGAAGCTATAGTAGAAACGTGGGGAGTAAGAGCAAGTGTTAGCCTAGCCCTAGTAGAAGGATGTAAACCCGGGACCTACGTATTGGTCCATGCCGGTCATGCTATAAGTGTTATCGATGAAGAGGAAGCAAAAGCTAGGCTTTCCCTATGGAAAGAATTGGCTAACTCGAAGGAAAGGAGCTCGCTTTAAAATTGAAACTATGGGTTCTCTACCGCCAAAGGGAGCTGGGTGAAAACGTCTTAGCTAAAGTAAAAGCTTTAGCCCGAGAAGCGGCAGATAAATTAGGTAGGCGGCCAGTGATCATGGAGGTATGCGGTACCCATACTGTGGCCCTGGGGCGTACGGGGCTCCGTAGTCTTTTGGCTGACTATTTGGACTTAAGGAGCGGGCCCGGCTGCCCAGTATGTGTTACCGCGCCCGAAGATATCGATTATATGCTGCTTTTAGCCCGCCAGCCAGATGTAGTGGTAGCTACCTTCGGTGATATGCTGCGGGTACCAGGAAGTTATGGCTCCCTGGAACAGGCTAGGGCTGAAGGTAGCCAAGTCCAGGTATGTTATAGCCCGCGGGAAGCTGTAGAACTGGCTAAGTCTTACCCGGATAAAACGGTAGTATTCTTGGGTATCGGTTTTGAAACGACGGCTCCCGCGGTGGCTTTGGCCCTTAAGGAAGCTATAACCGAAAAGTTAAAAAATTTCCTCCTTTACAGCGCCCACAAGCTAGTACCCCCAGCTTTAAGTCTGTTAGCTAGTGACCCGGAGTTGGGCTTAGATGGGTTTATTCTGCCCGGGCATGTAAGCGCTATTTTAGGTCGCCAGGCGTTCATTTTCTTAGCTGAAAAGTACAATTTACCTGCGGCCATAGCCGGTTTTGAACCCTTAGATATCCTGGGAGCCTTGATGGAGCTTCTTCCCCTGATATTAAGGAGGGAAGCCCAGGTGATCAACGCTTATCCGCGGGTAGTAACCGAGACGGGTAATCAAAAGGCGCAAAAAATATTGGAAGAAATTTTCTCTCCCCACTCGGCCAACTGGAGGGGATTGGGCATCATACCTGAAAGCGGCCTTAAACTTAAAGCCTGCTACCAGGATTTCGAGGCTAGGGAGCGTTATCCTTTAGAAGTAAGGCCATCCCCCCCACCGGCTGGGTGCCGCTGCGGGGCTATCCTTAAAGGATTATCCCTTCCACCAGAATGCCCCTTGTTCGGCCGCCGGTGTACTCCTCTTACACCGGTAGGTCCCTGTATGGTCTCTTCCGAAGGATCTTGTGCTGCCTACTACCGTTACTCCCAAAACATCTAATGCACCAAAGGAGGAACATAACCAATAGATGATAAAAGAGAGCCAAGTCAGCAACAAAAACATGACCATTACGTTAGCCCATGGAGATGGGGGCGAGTTAACCCATAAACTTATTTCCGAGCTATTTTTGAAATACTTCCCCTATGAAGCCTTACAAGCCCTAGGTGATGCCGCCCTGCTTCCTCCCCCGGCTGGCCGAATAGCTGTGACTACAGACTCCTTTGTAGTCAAACCCTTATTTTTCCCTGGAGGTAATATTGGTTCTCTAGCTGTAAACGGGACAATCAATGACCTAGCGGTAACTGGAGCCAGGCCCCTGTACCTTACTTTAGGGCTTATCCTGGAAGAGGGGTTATCCTATAGTACCCTGGAAAAAGTGATCTCTGCCATAGCCCTGGCAGCGCAAGAAGCGGAAGTCGCCATAGTAGCCGGGGATACTAAAGTCGTGGAACATGGTCATGGAGACCAAATCTATATCAATACTACGGGAATAGGGGTGGCAGCCGACAATATTGATTTAGGCCCCCACCGGGTAGAACCAGGGGATGTAGTAATCATAAGTGGGCCCGTGGGAGACCATGGTCTTACTGTCTTGGCTACTCGAGAAAATTTTGGCCTTCAAGGGTTAAAAAGCGACTGTGCTGCCTTGCATAAGGTAATCCTACCTTTTCTTAAGGCTCTAGGTCCTGCGGTAAAATGGCTCCGGGACCCCACTAGAGGGGGGCTCGCTACTACTTTAAAAGAACTCGCCACGAGCGCCCGGGTAAACGTTTATTTAAACGAGGAAGACATCCCGGTCCGGGAGGAGGTCCGGGGTGCTGCAGAACTCTTAGGGCTTGATCCCTTATACCTCGCCAACGAAGGCAAGTTCTGCGCTGTGGTGGAAAAAAGCGCGGTTGACCAGGCCCTGATCTTTTTACGCCAGCACCCCTTAAGCAAAGAAGCAACCCTCATAGGTGAAGTACGCGAAGGTTCGGGCCGGGTCTACCTTCGTACTCCCCTGGGTGCTACTCGTGAGCTCCACTATTTAAGCGGCCTTCTATTACCGCGTATCTGCTGAATATTCTTCTAGGCTATCCAAGGCCTGCAATAGTTCTTCCTCAGACTGAAATTCAGCACGACCCTGGCGTATCCGTTCCTGCCACGCCCGGGGTAAGGCATCCACTTTTACCTCCAGAACCCGCTCCAACTCTCCCATACTTCCTATAGGTCCCCTGTATACAGCCACCCTTCCATCTAATTCAGCCAAATGCCGCTTAGGAGCATCCTGGGGGCAGAGCCCCGGAACCTTCTTAAGTATAACTAGCCGACCATTTTTTTCTGTGCGGATAGTCCATCCCTCCTGGGGAGGAAAAAGGATCTCTAGTTCCTTTTTACCTACCCACCGTAGGTCTACCCCTTCCGGCAAAGGTATCTCCTCCCGGTGACCGCAAGCTTGATAAAGCTTTTCTATCCGGGGCTTAGGCCGCAAA
This sequence comes from Thermanaeromonas toyohensis ToBE, assembly GCF_900176005.1. NCBI lineage: Bacteria > Bacillati > Bacillota > Clostridia > Neomoorellales > Neomoorellaceae > Thermanaeromonas > Thermanaeromonas toyohensis. The sequence goes on from NZ_LT838272.1 coordinate 2,567,087, forward strand.
AACTGGGGCAAAGCCCAGACTGGCACCTGCCAGGAAGCATCCGCGAATATCCGCTCTTTAACTATCCGCACTCCAATTGACCCACACGTTAGGACCGCTCCTGTAGCCACTAAGCATATAAGAACCAATAAGAAATGCCGGTAGCTAGATTTCATAGGCAAACCTCCTTTGTTTGCCAGAATCTAGCATTCCCGGCGTTAAAATGAATTATACTCTAAGCCCTTAACTCAAGCGTTCTATTATTTCATCCGGGATATCAAAGTTAGTGTAAACTGCCTGGACATCCTCGTGATCTTCTAGCAGGTCCACTAGTTTCAGAACTTTGGCCGCCGTCTCGGGATCCTCAATGGTGACTGTAGTGTTGGGAACCATGCGTACCTCAGCCTCTTTAACCTCTGCTCCCGCTTCTTCCAAGGCCCGGCGGACAGTTTCTAAATCTCCCGGCGTGGTATAAATCTCTACCATCTCCTGGTCGCTGTCATCCACGTCTTCTGCGCCTGCTTCAATAGCCTTAAGCGTCAGCTCCTCCCGTTTATCTCCCGGTGGTACAGCCAAAGTAATAACGCCCTTAGGCTGGAACATCCAAGACACACATCCGCTCTCACCTAAGTTCCCACCATGACGAGAAAAGATATATCTGATCTCCGCCGCCGTACGATTGCGGTTATCCGTAGCAATATTCAGAAGCAAAGCCACGCCCCCTGGGCCATAGCCCTCATAGGTAACTTCTTCATAATTAGCGCCACCCTCTAGTTCGCCTGTACCACGCATAATAGCTCGCTGAATATTTTCACTTGGCATGTTGGCGGCCTTGGCCTTCTGGATAGCTGCCTTAAGTCGAGGATTGGCCTCCGGGTCACCGCCCCCTAGTCTGGCTGCTATTATCAGTTCACGGCCGATTTTGGTAAAAAGTTTACCCCTTTTTTCATCTACCTTTGCTTTACGGTGTTTAATATTAGCCCACTTAGAATGTCCAGCCACAGGCTTTAATCCCTCCCCTCCTTCTCTATTTGCCGTGCATCATTCTAGCACAAGCCAAGCTTACCCTTCAAGGGAAGGGCCTTTAAAGCCTTTTCCACCTTACCTAATTAAACTTAAATAGCTCTGTGCTCAAATATCTTTCCCCTGTATCTGGGGCGATAGTCACCACTCGCTTACCTTTACCTAATCTTCTAGCTACCTGAAGGGCAGCATAAACAGCTGCTCCCGAGGAGATGCCCACAAGAATCCCCTCCTCCCGAGCTAAACGCCGAGCCGTCTCCATAGCTTCTTCATTGCCTACCGTAAGGATCTCGTCCACTACTTCACGATTAAAGACTTTGGGAACAAATCCTGCCCCGATGCCCTGGATCTTGTGGGGCCCTGGCGGGCCACCGGAAAGCACCGCTGAAGCAGCAGGCTCTACTGCTACCACTTTCACATGGGGTAATTCCTTTTTAAGAACCTCCCCCACTCCAGTTATAGTTCCTCCCGTACCCACACCGGCCACAAAGGCATCCAACTGGCCGCCCATCTGTATTAAAATTTCCCGGGCAGTGGTCTCGCGATGGATAGCCGGGTTGGCCGGATTTTCAAACTGCTGAGGCATAAAGAAATGGGGATTCGCTCGTACTAACTCCTCGGCCTTTTCTACTGCTCCCCGCATACCTTCAGAACCTGGTGTCAATACTAGTTCGGCGCCAAAGGCCTTAAAGAGTTTGCGCCTTTCTATGCTCATCGTTTCCGGCATTACCAAAATCAACCGATAACCCCGCGAAGCAGCAAGCATAGCCAGACCTATCCCGGTATTACCGCTGGTGGGCTCAACGATAGTATCCCCTGGTTTTAGGCGTCCTTCCTTTTCCGCTTTTACTATCATACTTAAGGCAATACGGTCTTTTACGCTCGCTCCCGGATTAAAAAACTCTAGCTTAACCCAAACTTCCGCGCCGTCGCTTATCAAGCGGTTCAAGCGAACTATAGGCGTCTGGCCGATGAGCTCTGCTATATTCTCTGCTACACGCATAGCCATCCCCCTTATCCTACTATCTCCTGGGTACATGCTAACCCGGCGAGACTTTCTTGTCAATGAAAGATAAAAAGATAAAAAAGCTCAAGCGCAGCCTTTACAACCGCTACGACGTGTTGGAATACTGGTTGTTCGATCCGGAGCTTCGCCTAGCAGAAATTTATCGCCGTGATACGGAAAATCGCCTTGTAAAGGTGGTCGAATATGAGGATGAAGGTCAACTAACATCTCCCTTGTTTCCCGGCCTGGTCATTGATTTAAAGCTGCTCTGGGTCGAGTGAAATAAAAGAGAATGGAGTAACCTCCTAGCGCTAGCTATATCCCTGGGCAAGGGATAACCCTCCGGTAACATCCCTTGGAAAATCTGGGCAACGATGGGAAGGCGAAGCTCTGCTTCCCTTACTATATCCTCATTTAAAAGCAGTTCAGGTTCCCCTTGGGCCAAAAGCTTTCCTTCTTTTAAAATTAGCACTTGCTCTGCCCAAGAAGCAGCAAAATCTACATCGTGGGTAGCTACCAGTAAAGTCTTGCCTTGCCGGTGGAGCTCCTCTAGAAGGAAATATAAATTAGCTTGGGCAGCCGGGTCTAAAAAGGCTAGAGGTTCGTCCAAAAGGATAACTTCAGGTTCCATGGCCAGAACACCAGCAATAGCTACCCTCTTTTTCTGCCCATAGCTTAAGTTTTGGGGGGCGCGGTCTTGGTATTCTAGCATACCAACGGCAACCAGGGCAGCTTGGACTCGCTTTTCTACTTCAGCCGGCGATAAACCCAGATTACGCGGCCCAAAGGCCACATCCTCTTTAACGGTAGTAGAAAACACCTGATCATCAGGATCCTGGAATACAAGGCCCACCCGGGTGCGCACCCACTTTTCAGTCGAAGGAGTTATCTCCCGGCCCTCAACTTGTACTTTCCCTTGTTGGGGTAAGAAGAGGCCATTTAAGTGCCATAGCAGGGTGGATTTTCCTGCTCCATTATGACCCATAAGGGCCACTTTTTTCCCTCGAGCAATGGAAAAAGAAAGGCCCCGCAGGGCCCAAGTACCATCAGGGTACTTAAAGTGCAAATCCTCTACAACAATAATTCTCTCCACTCCCCAACCCCCAGTTCTAATAGGCGTAAGGTTAAAGCCCAGGCTAAAATTAGAGCTCCTAAGGCTAAATCCTCTTTATTAAGCCGTGCTGCTGGAGACCCTGCCGCTGCTGGCCAAGCAGCAGGGCTAACTCCGTTAAAACCCCGAGCCAGCATGGCATAATAAATTCGCTCGCTCCGTTTGAAAGAGCGTAAGAAAAGAGCCCCTATTAGCTGGCCTAAAGTAGAAAAGGTAGCCATATCTAGAAGACTTCGTCCAACCCTAAAACCCCGGGCCTGCCGTGCCAGCATCATGCGTTTTAATTCTTGAGTAAATACTAAAGTATATCTTACGGTAAATTCTATCAATAATACTAGTAAGGGTGGGACATAAAGGCTTCTAAAAGCCAGCATGAGGTCTCTAAAAGGAGTGCTTTCCGTTAACAGGTAAAGGGCAAGTAGGGCATTTACCAACCGCAGGGTTAATACTACGGCCAACCTGGCTCCCTCTAAGGTAAAAGTAAAAATCAGTGTCCCTACTCGCAGTTCTTGCCAGGGTGTACCGGGGGTAACTAAAGATAACAGGACAAGGAGGGGCCCGCTAACTGCTCCCGCCCAGGACAGCCTCTTTATCACCCCTCGCCTTCCCAGACGGGCCACCCCTATCAGGAAGATTAAAAAGGCTATACCTAAGGAAAGTAAAAAAAGGGAAGTTAAGGTAGTAACCAAGGCAGTAAATCCGAGCAGGGCCACAACTTTTACCCGCGGGTCAAGCCGGTGAAGGCAAGAACCTCTCTTTTCCTGCCCGAATTCTATCTTGGCTGCTGGATTACACACCTTTCTGCCCCACCCTTCTCCTAAATCGCCCAAGTTTTGGTTAGGAACCTAGTTTATTTAAGCGCTACTTTGTTTTTGGTAGCCCTGACCACGATGACCGCTCCAAAGCCGGCCTATTCCCCAAGCAGCGCCGAAGGTTAGCGAGGTACCTATTATCCCAGCTAGAGCAGTAGCTAACTTTTCGTTCTCTATCCCCGGGAAGATATAATCCGGCATGAGGCCTTTTATCACTTCTTTACCTTCACTCCGCTCGAGAAAGCCCTGGTCCTCGGCCACCCTCTCTAATCCATCGGGGTAAGAAGAAGCCCAGGGTGAAAGGAAGGCAGCTATCATCAATGCTAAAAGTAAGAAAAGCCAACTTCCTCTTTTTACCGTGTCCCTCATCTGTCTCCCGCCTCCAAGGTAAAGGTTTGGAAAGGTACTACCCCTATCCGTTTAAGGAAAATCACAACCCCACAAGTAATTAAACCCTCGCCTATACCGATCAGGGAATGCCAGCCTAACATGGCTGGTAGGACTATACGTAAGGGTACAGTTCCAGAAAAGGCCAACTCCAAGGAACAGGCTAAGGCCGCTGCTACAATGGAGGCCCAGGCCGCCAAAAAAATGCTTAAATGTCTATACCCCACGAACCTGTAAATTGCCTGGGCTACCCAAGGACCTATCACAGCCATATTCAGCACATTAGCACCTAAAGCCGTTATACCTCCATCAGCGAAGAAAAGGGCTTGGATAACAAGTACAGTAGTGAGTACCAGGCCAGCTCCCCAAGGTCCGAGGAAATAGGTAGCCAGGGCTGCCCCCAGGAGGTGGCCCGAAGTCCCCCCTGCTACAGGGAAATTAACCATCTGAGCGGCGAAAATAAAGGCAGACATGGCCCCCAAGGTGGGTAACTGGCGTTCCTGCCACCTTTCCTTTGTCTTCTTTATTCCGTAATATAATGTAGCTCCGCTTAAGGCTGCCGCTCCTAGCCAGGTCTTGGCATCTAGGAACCCATCCGGTATATGCACCGAGCAACGCCTCCTTTTAAATAAATAAAATTAAGCCACGTAAGCTTTTTAAGCCTCCGTGGCTTGCTAAGTTGCCTCCTTGGCAACTTTTTACCCTACTTTCTTATTATGTTTCACTTTATTTTTCATTTTATCTCTTCCAGGAGTATTTTATGATCTACTAAAGCCATTTCCTTGATCCTAGCCCGCAAAATCTTTTTCTTACCAAAGATGTCTTCTAATAAAAGGCCGTCTTCTTGCGGCACTATACGATCTACGCTTTCCAAAACCAGCTCTTCTTTACCCCCTTTTAAAAGATAAGCATTAGCTTCACACATCTTTCTCTCCCTCCTCCACCTTCTGCCCGCCAGGACGGACTTGTAGCTTACCTGTAGCTTCAGCCCACTCCCTTAACCGGGCCACCAGCTTATCTATCAAGTGGGGCAAGGGTTCGCTCATTACTCCTATAACCTCCACCCCTGACCTGTTCAGGGGAAGGAGCAACTTCAAAGCCGGGCTAGCAGCTATACTAGCTGCCATGCGAGGCGTAACCTCACCTAGCATCCCTTCTGCTAGTACGATAGCTAAAGAACCCGCTATAACATCTACCAGGCCAACATTGCGTACAATGGCGTTTTCCCCGGTAGCGCCTTCGTTAGCCCCTGCCTTAAGCATGGCCGCCGTGGCCATGGCATTAGTTCCTAAAGCTAGGATTTCCACCTCCGGGGGTAATTCCTTGCGTATCTTCGCCGTGATATGCTTACCGATACCGCCCCCTTGGCCGTCAACTACAGCTACACGTAGCAAAAACTATCTCCCCTTACACAAAAAGGCCACCGGACTCCCGCCGGCTCCTTCCGGCTGGCAACCTCCGTGGCCAGACATCCAGCGCGGCCTCCGCTGACCGCTTTTTATGATTCATTATTCGCCCTAGGAAACAAAAATCCTGCTTAGAGAAGCAAAAAAGCTTTAAAACCTAGGAGAACGCAATATACCTTTTCCAGACTCCAGCCCCAAGGAGAGATAAGCTTGGGGTACCGGGCCTACAATTATGGCCTCAGCGACCGGTATCTGGGACTCCACTTTAACTTTTTCAGCCAGCAGAGGAGCCAATACCTGGACCTGGCTTTCCACCTGTAAGTAAATGCGGTGACGCGTCTGATTTATACCAGCAGCCTCAAAGGTATCTCCTAAGGTAATATTTACAGTACCTGCAGGAATAAAGCTTAAAGGGATACGTGGCCCGTATGCAGCCAGAAGCTTTAGCCCTAGAATCTGACCTAAAGGTAAAGTATAGGTCCTACCTTTAAGGTCAGATAATCGCTCTTGAATGGCTAGCTGGGCTTGGGCTTGGAGCCGGCTTAAGCGGGCTACATCGGCTTGCATAAATACCACCTGCCGGGTACCATCGGCCGCAGGCTGGATAAGGTCCTGGTATTTTATCCCTTCAGTTACCTTCTCCAGCACCGCCCTTTGAATGGCTTCTGTAGCCACCCACTGGGCTTGGGTTATAGCCAATCTGGCCAGGGCAGGTTTAAGCCTCCACTCCAATACCAATAAGAAAAAAAGAAAAAATCCTATAACACCCACAAGGGCCCAAGCTCTCCAAGGTATCCGCCCTGGCCGGCGCCGTCGCATACTTTCACCTCCATAGAAAGTATACGCAGCAACCGGCCATGGCGTTGTTATACCTTACGCACCAGGCGCACAAATTTTCGCTTGCCCACTTGGAGGACAGCTCCAGGCGAAATCTCTATATCAGCTTCCGGATCTTTTAACTTAACGCCGTCCATCTTTACCGCTCCTTGGAGGATGAGCCTTCTAGCCTCGCTCGTGCTAGGAGCTAAACCGCAACGAACCAGAAGGCGGGGAGCCCACATCCGGGCCTCTAATACCTCCACTTCTGGTATCTCCTCTGGTAGCTCCCTTTCCTGGAACACCTTCCGGAATTCAGCCTCGGCCTGTAGGGCAGCAGCTTCCCCATGGTAAAGCTTAACGATCTCCCGGGCCAGGTACATTTTGGCGTCCCTCGGATGGAGCGTACCCTGGGCCAATCCCCGGCGCACGTCTTCCAGCTCTTCCAGGGAAAGGGTAGTAACTAGCTCAAAATATAAAAGCATCAATTCATCAGGCAGGGACATAGTTTTACCATACATTTCTTTAGGCGGCTCATTTATACCAATGTAGTTGCCCAGGCTTTTACTCATCTTCTGTACCCCATCCAGGCCGGGCAGAATGGGCATCATAAGGGCTACCTGGGGTTCCTGGCCGTATTCCCGTTGTAGCGTGCGCCCCATGAGCAGATTAAATTTCTGGTCTGTCCCCCCGAGTTCCACGTCGGCCTTCAGCGCCACCGAATCATAACCCTGCATTAAAGGGTAAAAAAACTCATGTATACCGATGGGTCGTCCTTCTTGGAAACGTCTGGAAAAATCTTCCCTTTCTAACATACGCGCTACGGTAACCTTAGCAGCCAGCTCTATGACTTGGCTAAAAGTCAGCCTTCCTAGCCAGCTGCTGTTAAAAACAACCTCGGTACGCTGGGGGTCTAAAATTTTAAAAATCTGCTCCTTATAGGTTTCGGCATTAGCCTTAACTTCTTCTTCGCTAAGCTGACGCCGCGTCTCAGACCTTCCGGTAGGATCTCCAATACGGCCTGTAAAATCCCCGATAATAATGATCACCTGGTGCCCCAGTTCCTGGAACTGCCGTAGCTTGTGCAGTACTACAGTATGTCCCAGATGGATATCAGGAGCCGTAGGGTCGAGGCCTAGCTTGACCCGGAGGGGTCGCCCAGTCCGTAAGGAATGCCGAATCTTTTTTTCTAGATCCTCTTCCGGAATTATTTCTGCGGCCCCTCGCCGGATAACCGCTAATTGCCTGGCTACTTCCTGCTCCAAAGAAGATCAGCCTTCCTTTCTACCAACCTGTCTCTCAAAGTTTAGCATAAGGTATAACGGGGTTCAAGCTACCTGCGTGCTATGTTATAATGGAAGAGTGTAAGGAGGTCAGAACCAGGGTCATGGCCCGAGAAAAGAAAAAAGTACGGCGGCTAAATATCGTGCGGCTCCTTTTCTTGCTTTTAGGGGTACTTTTCCTTCTACTCCTTGGCGCAGGGACCGGCTTTGCTATTGGAATTTTTAAGAGCCTACCACAATGGGAGCCAGGCAATATAAAAATGGATCTTACTACCACTTTATATGACAAAGACAATAGGCCCTTCGCCACCCTCCATGGAGGAGAAAACCGCCTTCCTGCCTCCCTAGAAGAAATACCGGATCATTTAAAAAAAGCAGTAATAGCCATTGAAGACGCTCGTTTTTACCAGCATCACGGTATCGATATCAGGGCTATCCTCCGGGCTGCAATCACCAACCTATTACACCACCAGATAAAAGAGGGCGGGAGCACCATCACCCAGCAGCTAGCTAAAAACGCTTTTATAGAAAATCCCCAACGAACCTTGAAACGTAAGCTACAGGAAGCTATTCTAGCCCTCCAGTTAGAACATCTATATACTAAAGACGAAATCCTAGAGCAATACCTCAACATAGTTTATTTCGGCCCCGGAGCCTACGGAGTTAAAGCTGCTGCTGAAGTCTATTTTGGAAAAGATGTTAAAGACCTAACCCTAGCTGAAAGTGCTCTCCTGGCTGGGGTGATTCAAAGCCCTGCCCGTTACTCACCCTTAATCAAAGGCAATGAAGAAGCAGCCAAAGAACGCCAAGCCCTGGTTTTGGCCAATATGGTTAAGTATGGCTTTATCACCCAGGAACAAGCTGACCAAGCCCTGAAACAAAAGCTTGTATTTAATTCTAAGCCACCTCAAACTACACCTAAACACCCCTATTTTGTGGATGCCGTAATCGAAGAGGCCAGCCGCCTTCTAGAGGAAAATGGTATCGATGCTGGGGAGCTCTTCCGAGGCGGCCTCCATGTGTATACCACTTTAGATCCTAAGATCCAGTCCAAAATAGAAGAAGTCTATAGCAACCCGGCCAATTTCCCCAAAAGCGCGCCTGACCGCCTAATTGAAAGCGCCATGGTAGTCCTTGACCCCCATACTGGGGAAATAAGAGGGCTTATTGGGGGAAGGCAATACACCGCCCGCCGGGGCTTAAATAGAGCTACTCAGGCCGAACGCCAGCCTGGTTCCACTATCAAACCCCTGGTGGTCTATGCTCCGGCACTAGAAAAGGGTTTTCCACCGGCTACAGTAATAGACGATGTACCTACCACTTTCCCCAGCTCCCCTAAACCCTTCACCCCTGTAAACTACGACGGTCGCTACCGAGGTTTAATCAGTATGCGGGAAGCCCTCCGCTGGTCGGTTAATGTGGCAGCTGTTAAAATGCTTTATACTATTGGAGTAGACACTGGATTTGAATTTGGCCGCCGGCTAGGTTTACCCTTGAAGGACAGTGATCGCAATTTAGCCCTAGCCCTGGGTGGGATCACTTCTGGGGTAACCCCCTTGCAGATGGCAGCAGCGTATGCAGTATTTGCTAATGGTGGTGTTTATATCCCCCCTCATACTGTAACCCGCATTACAGATAGGTTTGGCCGGGACCTAATTGTAAACACGCCTAAACAAAAAGTAGTAATGAGCGAGCAACTGGCTTATCTCATGACCGATATGTTACAGACAGTAATAAAATCGGGCACGGGCCAGCGGGCCCAAATAGGTCGTCCGGCGGCGGGAAAAACTGGAACTACATCCCTCCCCGATCTCCCAGCTTTTAAAGGTTTATCAGGAGAAAAGGATGCCTGGTTTGTGGGTTACACTCCCGAGCTAGTAGCTGCTGTTTGGATGGGGTATGACGAGACGGACCCCAAGCATTACTTACAAGGGGTAGCCGGTGGTAGCTATCCGGCCCTCATATGGAAGCAAGTGATGCAGGAGGCTTTAAAAGGCGTACCGGTTAAAGATTTCCCACGGCCACCAGGAATAGTTTATGCTGATGTGGATGCTAAGTCTGGTCTCCTACCCAGCGATTTAACTCCTAAAGAGTTTATAGTTAAAGAGATATTCACTGCCGACATGGTACCCAAAAAGGTATCCGATGTATGGGTTAAGCTAGAAGTCTGCGCTACTACCGGGCAATTGCCTTCGCCCTATTGCCCGCAACTAACTACAGGCGTTTTCCTGAAGCGTCCGGTCCCGTACAACGGGCCTATACAGCCGGAAGATGCGTATCTAGAGGCTCCCAAAGAAGTTTGTACCTTGCATACTTCTGGCCAGGCTGTGAAGGTTAAAATATGTACCGACCCGCGCCATAAGGGTAAACCCGTCCTAGCCAATATACCGGGCCCAGGCCAGCAGGGTGGGTGCCCGCCCCAGTACGTTCAAGAGAGAGAATTTCCTCCAGGCGCTGTACCCACTGAGCGGTGCAGCCTCCCCGATCATCAAGTGATTAACCAACAGTCTAGTGGCCAGCCTGGTAGTCTTAAGCCCCCCCCACCGCCGGAACTCCAGGTTCAAGTGGATGTAGGTTTGGGACAGGGTCGGGCCCAGGTAAGACTCTCTTGGTCCAGCGGTGGTGAAATAGAATACCTTTATTCCGTGGAACGCAGGGACGAAAACGGCCGCAAAAATCTCTCTATAACCCGAGAAACCTCTTACGTGGATAGCTCTGTTAAGCCCGGAAAGACATATATATATAGGGTTATAGCCATCGATCCCCTGACCCAGGTTAGTAGCTCTTCCAATGAAGTTACAGTTAATATACCGCCCAGTGCCAAATCAGAAAATAAGCCTCCGTAAGGGGGAGGCTTTAATGGCAGCCTATTTTTTCAACTCTACTTCAACTCTACCACTGTAACCCCGCTGCCTCCTTCCCCAGCATTACCGAAGCGGAAACTCTTAACTAAGGGATGGGTGCTAAGATACCGGTGCAGGGCTGCCCTCAAGGCACCGGTCCCCTTCCCATGGATAAGGCTCACTATCTTGAGACCAGCAAGGTAAGCATCATCTAAATATTTATCTGCCTGGTGGCAAGCCTCCTCTATAGATAAGCCTCTAAGATCGATCTCCGGCCTTAAAGACCGGGTAGTCACCTGGACTACCCATCTACCTTGCTCCTTACTTTTTTCCCTTTTTTCTGGAAGCAGCCGCAGTTCATCTAACTTTACGTTTACCTTCAGGGAGCCTACCTGGACCAATACCTCTCCTTGGGAAGTGGGGAAAGTCAAGACTTGGCCTTCTTGGTTTAGGGCTACAACCCAAACCCTCTCACCAGGGGAAACCATAACAGGCGGGACACCATTTACCTCCGGTTGGTACTCTAAAGCCTTATCTGTTATTTCTTTACTTAAAAGACCTAGCTGTGTCCTAACCTTGTCCAAGGTCTTTATCTTATCTTTGTATCCTTCTTCCGCTAGAGCTCGCTCTACCTGTTTCCTTATTTCCCGGACTTCTAACTTAACCCGCCGGATTAAATCATAAGCTTCACGCCGGGCCTGTTCTAATAGCTCACCAGCCTTCTTTAGGGTTTCCTCCCACTCTTTTTCTGCCCTTTCCCTTATCTCCTTAGCTTGCTCGCGCAATACTTCTGCTTCTAGGAGGGCCTCTCGGCTAGCCTGGCGATCTTTAGCCAATGCCTGGATCATTTGGCTTATTTGGACCTGCTCTTCGGAAAGGTAAGCCCTGGCTCGCTTAAGGACCTCTTCAGGTAAACCTAACCTTTGGGAAATAATAAAAGCGTTACTTTCACCTGGCGTACCTATAAGCAACCGGAAGGTAGGCTTTAAGGTCTGGCTATCAAATTCCACCGCTGCATTCTCTACCCGCGAAGTCACATAGGCATAAGCCTTTAGCTCACTATAGTGAGTGGTAGCCACCACCTTGGCTCCCTGAGAAGCTAGGTAATCTAAGATAGCCATCCCTAAAGCAGCGCCTTCTGTAGGATCCGTCCCCGCTCCTAATTCATCGAGCAAAACTAAGGTCCCGGGCCTTACCTGGGATAAAATGGATATGATATGGCTCATATGGGAAGAAAAGGTGCTTAAGGATTGTTCGATGCTTTGTTCATCCCCGATATCAGCAAAAACAGGACCTGCCACCGATATTTCAGCTTCCTGGGCTGGTAAGTGCAGTCCGCATTGGGCCATTAAAGTAAAAAGCCCTAAAGTTTTTAAAGTTACCGTTTTACCTCCTGTATTAGGCCCTGTTATTATCAAAATGTCAAAATCTTCACCTAACCATAAAGTGATAGGCACCACTTTTCCTTTTAGGAGGGGGTGCCTCCCCGCCACGATCTTCCAACGGCCTGTAGTATTTAGAGAGGGAGCCACGGCGTCCATTCTTTGACTTAAAAGGCCTTTAGCCAAGATAAAGTCTATTCTAGCTAGGGCCTGCAAAGTTCGGGTAAGTTCTTCCTTCTCTCCTCCCACAAGGTTGCTCAAGGAGTAAAGGATAGCCTCTATCTCACGCTCTTCCTCAGCAGCCAAGCGTTTAAGCTCATTATTTAGTTCCACCAAAGCTAAGGGCTCAATAAAGAGAGTAGCACCGCTAGCTGACTGGTCGTGGACTAGGCCAGGTATCTGGTTACGGTATTCCTGCTTAACTGGAAGACAATATCGGCCTGCCCGTATAGTATATAAGTTATCCTGGAGATACTTTTGTATCTCAGAGGATCTCAAGTACCCCTCCAGTTTCTCTTTTATTTTTTCTTGTAGAGCATAGATGCGCTGCCTTAAGGCTAAAAGTTTAGGGGTGGCTTCGTCCTTTATCTCACCGTCCTCCCGGACAGTCCGGGCTATTCTTTCCTCCAGACGTGGAAATTCTCCTACTCGGCTAGCCCAGGACTTAAGTATCGGGAAAGCCCCTTCTACTTGCAAAAGGGTTTTTTTAAGGCGCCTCCCTGCAGCCAGGGTACTGGCCACCTGCAAGAGCTCTTCTCCAGTAAGGACTCCTCCCACCCCAGCTCTCTCTACCAAAGCCCGAATATCCTTAATACCTGCCCGGTTAAAATCCGGAAAAAGGCGCCATAACCGGCAAGCTTCTTCTGTCTCCGCCTGCCGCACTTTAATCTCTTCTTCATCCGTTGTAGGCTCTAATCTTTCCACCAGATCTTGCCCTAACGGTGAACTACAGCAATCTTTAAGCTGGGCCAAGATTTTACCCAACTCCAGTTTTTCTATAGTCTTAAAGATCAAGTCACTTGCTTCCACTGCTATTCCCCCATGCTTCCCCATCAGTTGCTGATATTTTTTATAGTCTTCCTATACTACGCCCCGGAAGTAATGCCCCCTAGTTATTTCCCGGCCCACATATTTTTCTACCTCACCGGCCAGTACAGATAAAGCCTCTATCTCTCCTTCTTTCAAACAGTTTAGGGCTTCCCGGTAGATTCTTGTTACCCGGCGTACATAAGAACTTTCTTTTTCCCGCAACTCGAGGCGTACCAGGGTAACTCCTGTACCCCTTAAAAGACTTAAGTGGGCAAGGAAATCCAGGGTTTTGGGATTGTACAGGTAAAACCGGCAGCGGGTATCTGTGGTTATGGAAAAAACAAACCCCAAGCGGTCCTTTAACCCATACCTGGCCTTTCGGCAGGGGGCAAAGCAAGGCTTCCTTCCTTCCTTGCCACCCAATCTTGCTCCCAGCACGCAGTGGGCAGAGAGCATTAAAGGCAAGCGGCCGTGGACAATTACCTCTAATGGTAGAAGGGCCTTAATCCCTTTTATCTCTTCTAAGTTTAATTCCGGGGATAGGGTGGCACCCTCAAGGCCCCAAGCCTTAAGGTTTTGAAGGGCAAAATCGTTAAATATGTTAAGGGTATAATCCCCCCATCCGGTTAACCGGTACTCTTTAAGCAACTGTAAACTTCCTAGATTACCCACTAAGAACTTTTGTCCTCCCGCTTGCAGCCACCTTTCTAACTCCCGCCGGATATGGAGTTCCTCTTTCTCTTGCCATAGCCGGGGGAAGGCTATAAAAAATTCCTTGCCCTGCCGCTCAGTAGCTTTACAAAGGCTCTGTAACTCCGAAATAGAGATAGCCTTCTGCCCTTGCCATACTTCCCCACCCAGATACACCCTTTCAGCACCGGCCTCTAAGGCGGCCAGGGCGGCCTCGTAGCTTCCTACCGCTACAGAAAGGGAAGGCACCCGCGAGGCCTGTTTTCCCTCTTTATCCCTTAGCAAGCTAGCCAGGGTAGTCACAAATTCCTGGCGTGGCGGTACAGAGCGGGGAAAGGCTTCCCGGCGTTTTAAACTTAAGTTCGCTAGGGCCTCTCGCCTTACCTGGTTAATTATACTTAAAGGTACCATGGGCGTACCATGAAGGTTAATTTGCAAGCTTTTAAGCTCATACGGGGTATTGCCTAGCCGATCCAGCTGCTCCTTTAAAACTTCTTCTGTTAAAGGGTGTTTTATAGCTATTTCCGCAGGGGCAGAAGAAGCCGCCTCTCCTATGTGACCTTCTTCATCCATTACCTTCACCTTGAAAAGTTGTCCTGGAGAAGCCCATACCTCCATATGGATAGGTATTTTCCGGATTTCCCGCTGGGAAGTATAAGTTCTTCTGGCCCAGGCCAGGAGGGAGGCATCACTGGTCTTGAATACCCGGTCTCCTGGGCGAGCTTGAGGAGGTAGTTCCAGGGAAACCAAGGCTCCCGCTGGTGCTTCCTCCACTTTCCTCCCCCAAAGCCTTATATCCTCCACTACAAGCCCTGGGTGTCCTCCTCCACGTACCCAAACCTCCACCCCATCTCCCTGGCGTAAGGGAGCTTCCAGCTTAACAAGGTAGCGACCGCCTTCCCTTTCCACCACTCTCCCTAAATAGATCCCCCGGTTGCTGGGGCGGCCATAGCTCATCAGCTCAGCCCCAGGATCACCCAGAAGATAGCCGGGGGTGAAATCCCGGTTGAAAACCTGGGCTACCTCCCGGATCTCCTCTGGATCTACAGTAAAGCCTTGGGGATCTTCTAGATACCGGTCAAGAATCCGGCGGTAGGCCCGGGTAACTACAGCTACATATTCGGGCCGGCGCATCCGGCCCTCGATTTTAAAGGCATTGACTCCCGCCTCTATAAGACGGGGCACCAGTTCCAGAGTACAGAGATCCCGGGTACTTAAAAGGTGTTCCGCCCCTGGTTCTAGCTCCTGCCCTTTAGCATCTACTAGAGTATAGGCCAACCGGCAGGGTTGAGCGCACCGGCCGCGGTTACCGCTCCGGCCGCCCACCATACTGCTTAGAAGACACTGGCCGGAGTAGCAGAAACAAAGGGCGCCGTGAACGAAAACCTCAAGCTCAAGTTGACACTCACGTCTTATACTAGCGATCTCCTTAAGGGATAATTCCCGGGCTAGTATTATCCGCTTAAAACCTAGTTCACCCAAAAGCTTGGCCCCAAGAGCATTAGTGACCGTCATTTGCGTACTGGCCATAAGCTTAAGATCCGGTAAAACCTGCCGAGCCGCCCAGGCCAAGCCTAAATCCTGGACTATAACCCCATCGACCCTGCTGTTGCCCAAGAAATATAAGTAATCTATAGCCTCCTCCATTTCCACATTCTTTACCAGAGTATTTACTGTTACATATACTCTAACGCCCCGCTCATGGGCATATTCTATAGCTTCTACTATTTCTTCCCGACTAAAATTTTCCGCCAGCTGCCGCGCGTTAAACTCCTGTCCGCCCAAGTAAACGGCATCCGCTCCGTTAGCTATAGCAGCCCGCAGCGCTTCCCTATTTCCAGCGGGGGACATAAGCTCCACTAAAGTCAAGCCTTATACATCTCCTTACGATATACCGCGTTTGTTTTTATTTTACCACAACTCGATATGGCCCCCTTAACCAGTTAACATCCCGGTCCCAAAAAACAAAAAAGCGCGAACGACCGCGCTTCTAACTAACCTCCACCTGGTAGTTCTGTATTCGGTATTTCTAATGTCAGTTCTGTTCTATCCTGGCTAGTATCTGGTATATAGGGTCTTTAAGGCTATTTTCCCCTATAAACCACTCCCAATTAGAACGCAAGTTATTATATTTTTCTTCCAACCGGCCATAGGCTTCATTTAGCTCCCTAAGCTCTACCTGGAACCCCCACATATGATTCTGCCCTCCTAAAAATTTTTGGTAAAGATAACTTCCAGGTATCAACCTTATACCACCCAGCCACCCTTTAAATAAACTTATCCCTCGGTTAGTGCTTCTATTTTAACATATTTTTACTACACTTTAGAATTGCCTCCCCTCAGAAGCAAATTTTTAACGCCCAAAGGTAGAAAAACCAGGATAAACGGGATTGTGAATTTTTTCTTTAAGACTGCCTTTCTAGCTCTACTTTAAGCTCCTAAGCAAAAATCATGCCAAGGATGGAAAGTCCAATAACAAAGCGGGGTCACACCGAGAAAATAAAAAAGGCTGGCCAGCTTTAAGCTAGCCAACCTGAAAGCAGGTGGTTCATAATTTTGAATTTCCCTGGAGATCCGTTCAAAAGTATCTTGCGGGTTAGGGGTGATGTTAGGTGGATTCAGTTTTTTGTATTACATTCGGTTTTCCGAATATATCTTGGCCATCTTGGGAGAAAGGCGGTATCGTTTAAGCATCTCATTTAAGGTACTGCGTTTCAATCCCAAAATTTCGGCTGCCCGCGCCTGTACCCATTTGCTCTCTTCTAAAGCCTTAAGGAGTAGCTGGATCTCGTAAGCCTCTACAGCTTCCTTGAAGGTCATCCCTTGGGTATAAGCCCAGCCCGCCGCCTTGGCCGCCCGGTTACGGAGTTCCCGGGGGAGGTCCCCTAGTTCTATCTTATCTCCTTCACAAAGAATAGCTGCCCGTTCCACTACGTTCTCCAGTTCCCGTACGTTACCCGGCCAATCCGCCCGCACCAAGGCGTCCATGGCTTCGGCAGTGAATCCTTTAATCTCTTTACCTAACCTTTGGCAAGCTCTTTCTAAAAAATGCCGGGCGAGCAACGGAATATCATCCCGCCGCTCCCGCAAGGGAGGTAGCCATATGGTAACCACATTTAGGCGGTAAAAGAGTTCGGGTCGGAAGCTCCCTTCCTTAATGGCCTTTTCCAGGTCCCGGTTGGTGGCGGCGATAACCCGTACGTCCACTCTACGGGGCCTGGTCTCCCCTACACGGATGAACTCTCCTTCCTGTAATACCCTCAAGAGTTTACTCTGTAAACTCAAGCTTATATCCCCTATCTCATCTAGAAATAAGGTACCCTGATGGGCTTCCTCAAAAAGGCCCCGCTTGCTGGTAATAGCACCGGTGAAGGCCCCCCTGGCATGTCCAAAAAGCTCGCTTTCCAGGAGGGCTTCAGGCAGGGCAGCACAGTTAATGCTTACGAAGGGGCCGTCACTGCGGAGGCTCCGGTAATGTATAGCCCTGGCCACTAACTCCTTTCCCGTACCGCTTTCCCCCCGGATGAGGACTGTAGCATCGGTAGGAGCCACCTTTTCAATTAGCCGGTATACCTCTTGCATGACCAAGCTCTTGCCTACAATATCGCCGAATTGCTTGCGTACTGTTCTAAGCTCCTGCCTAAGCCGCAGGTTGCTTTTTTGTAACTGTAAAATTAAATAAGGCAAGCACATCTTATTTTCTGCAAGTCCCTGATAAACGGCTATAGCCTTCTCGCGGCAGGAGGAATAGCCGCAAGCACCGCAATTTAGTTCGTCTTCCGGTCCCATCTTACCTAGTTCAGCCATGATAGCCCGTATATCAGCTTCGCTAGGTTGCGGTAGATGTACCCGGTGGTCCCGGAATTCACGGCGCAAGTTCACCCCATTAAGGTGAACCTGGGTAATAGCCGAACTTACCTCCGGAGGCCGAACTTCCCCTTGCTTCCCCAAAGCCAGACCCTGGCGGGTAAACTCAGCTACCAGGCGCCGGCGGCGGAAAAAGGAATATTCATTTTGCATCATGGGGCCTTCAATACAACCTTTGCAGAACAGCATATCCACAAGCTGGGGTACCATCTTACCTTCATTGGCTGCCCTAAGGAATTCCAAGCAATCCTCCCGCCCCTCGATGACTAGCAGCCGGCTTTCCAGCACATCCGCCATCATACCGGCACTACGCAAAAGCCCTCCGCCAATGGGATACAGGCGCCCCAGTTGGGGTGGGGGATTATCAAATTCTCCGTCTCCCAGGGAGGTTATCTCTATTCCCCGCTCTGTGAACATCTGTTTAAGCTCTGGGTAGGTTAACACTGCATCTATGGCACCCGCTACTTCTTCAGCCCTTGCTTCGTCTTTCTTAGCTACGCAAGGCCCTATGAATACAACTTTGATACCTGGACCTAGCTTCCTTTTAAGATAGCGTCCCAAGGCTACAGCAGGAGAAACGATGGGAACAAGTTGGGGAATAAGGCGAGGGAAATATTTCTGTACTAGATTAACTACTGCAGGGCAAGGGGTACTGATGAGACCTTGGCTTTCCCCGACCTCTTCCAAGAACCTTAGGTATTCTTGGGTCACCAGATAGGCACCAAAGGCTACCTCGTGCACTTCATAAAAACCTAATTTACGTAAGGCAGTCACCACTTGTCCAGGCCAGGCTGGATGAAACTCGGCCACAAAGGAGGGAGCCAGGCAGGCTATTGTTTTCTCGCGTTGAAGGAAATTATTTACTATTTCTATTTCGCTTTCTACCATTTTGGCTTGTTGAGAACAAACTCGCACGCAATATCCACAAGCGATGCACCGTTCGGGTACTACTTGTGCCTGCCCATCCACCACCTTGATAGCTTTAACCGGGCAGTTGCGAACGCAGGCATAGCACATACGGCATTTACCTGTGATTGTTCTCACTATACCACTCACAAGTAAAATATCCCCCCTCTTGTTCCTTAAAGTATTATATAATAAAGCGCCTGTTTTAGGGAAGTCAAAAATTTGAACCATAAGAATAAAAAAGGGAAGGCCACCTTTGTACAGTACCTCCCCAAAACCCCTATTTTTGCCGTGAGTAACCCCCTTTTACTTCTTACTTGCTTTTTCTTTTTTATCTCTTTATCTCTCTTGACCCCACCCTTTTCGTGTCCCTTCTAATATTTCCCTCGCGGTGTATAATGGGTATGCAGTAGATGGTGGGATTTCTCGCTTAAAGGATGGCCCAAGAACTCCCGGTACAAGGCCTGGATGGAAGGATTCTCATGGGATTTACGTATGGACATACGCTCATCCGCAGTATATATCCCTGCCATGCGCTGGGCTCGGATCTCTTCATTAGTAGGAATGGGTTGACCACCGCCACCTATGCAACCCCCAGGGCAGCACATGATCTCAACGAAATGATATTCCTCCCCACCCTTGACCCGCTCTAAAATCTTACGGGCGTTCCCTAAGCCATGGGCCACAGCTACTCTTACAGGAGTTCCGTCGATTTCTAGCGTAGCTTCTTTAATGCCCTTTAAACCCCGTACCTCGTGAAATTCTAGACGAGGCAATTCTTTCCCCGTTATAAGTTCATAGGCAGTCCGCAAGGCAGCCTCCATCACACCACCTGTAGCCCCGAACAGCACCGCAGCGCCGGTGGATTCCCCTAATGGATCGTCGTACTGTTCTTCGGGTAAGCTTTCGAAATCTATCCCGGCTTCCCTTATCATACGGGCTAACTCCCGGGTAGTAAGGACATAGTCAACATCTTGGTAACCGCTCGCCCTCATCTCCGGCCGCTGGCATTCGAACTTCTTTGCTGTGCAGGGCATGATGGAAACTACCACCATCTTGGCCGGATCAATCCCTACCTTTTGAGCGTAATATGTTTTGGCTACAGCTCCAAACATCTGCTGAGGCGACTTGCAAGTGGATAAATGGGGGAGGAACTCCGGATAAAAGTGCTCCACGAACTTTATCCACCCTGGGCTACAGGAGGTTAGAAGGGGTAGCCTTTCTCCCTTTTTAAACCTCTCGATAAATTCGCTACCCTCCTCCATAATGGTAAGATCCGCTGCAAAATTTGTATCGAATACCCGATCGAAGCCCAAACGCCTTAAAGCGGCCACCATCTTCCCTGTATTGATGGCCCCCGGAGGATATCCGAACTCCTGACCCAGGGAAACGCGAGTAGCCGGCGCCGTCTGAACCACAACAAACTTTTCTGGATCAGCTAAGGCAGCCCATACCTCTGACGTGTAATCCCTTTCATATAAGGCGCCTACAGGACATACAAGGGTACACTGACCACATTCTACGCAGGCCACATCCATTAGTTTATCCTGGAAGGCTGGAGCAACTATTGTATCAAACCCCCGCTCCAAGGGAGCTATGGCCTTTACGCCCTGGACTTTCTCACAAACAGCCACACAACGGCGGCACAAAACACATTTAGCAGGATCCCGGACCAAGGCTGGCGTAGAAGTATCCGGCGCTTGATAGTTCACCAGGCCGTTAAACCTCACTTGCCTTAAACCTAAGCTCTGAGCTAGAGCTTGGAGTTCACAGTTTAAGTTGCGAACGCAGGTGGGGCACTCCATTTTATGGTTAGAAAGCAAGAGCTCCACGTTCAACCGACGGGCAGCCCGGACTCGCGGGGTATTGGTGCGCACCACCATGCCCGGGGTCACCGGCGTAACACAAGCAGCCGCAAGATTCCTAGCTCCTTCTACCTCCACCACGCACACCCGGCAAGCCCCGATCTCATTGATCCCTTCTAGGTAGCAGAGGGTAGGAATATGGATACCGGCTTTCTGGGCCGCTTTCAATATGGTAGTACCGGGTTCTACTTCTACCTGGAGGTTATCGATGGTAAGGGTCATTTTGTTCATCCTTTCGCCTCCCCAATGGATACTAGATTTAAGCCTTGGGTAACAATCTACCATAGGCCACCCATAGAAAAGGTTAGTCTCGTACATCGCAACGTAGGCAACGGGCCGCTTCCATAACTGCTTGTTCCTCGGTAAAGCCTAGTTCCACTTCAGCAAAACTATCCAGGCGCTTCTCCACCGGCAAAAGACCGGAACAAACCCGCGCCGTCTTTTCTTCTAGCACTGGTGCAGTACGCTTACGCTCCACTTTATATTCAGGTACCACCACGCCATCTCCACCCAAATACTTATCGATGGCAGCAGCAGCTTTCTTACCCGAGGCTATCGCAGTTATGACTGTATCAGGGCCGCTCACACAGTCACCGCCGGCAAATACACCAGGAAGGTTGGTGGCCAAGGTCTTCTCGTTAACCGCTATGGTTCCGGCCCGAGTAACTTCTATATCCGCTGGCAAGCCCTCTCTATCCACCGTCTGACCAACAGCTGCGATAACCACGTCTACATCCATGGTAAACTCGGAACCTTCCACGGGTACGGGCTTACGGCGGCCGCTCTTATCGAATTCCCCTGGGCGCATCTTCTGGCACCTAATAGCCTTTACCCGTCCCTTTTCACCCAGAATAGCTACAGGAGCTGTTAAGCAGGTGATGTGTATCCCTTCTTTTTCCGCTTCATGTATCTCCTCCCGGATGGCTGGCATATCTTCTTGGGTACGCCGGTATAAGATATACACTTCTCTAGCCCCTAACCTGCGGGCTGACCGCGCAGCATCCACGGCCACATTACCACCACCTATAACGGCTACCACTTTATCCTTTACATCCACAGGACGGCCCAAATTGAGTTCGCGCAAGAAACTGACCCCTGAATAGACTCCTTCTAATTCCTCACCCGGTATGTCTAGCTTTAGTTCCCGGTGGGTACCTATAGCTAGGAAAATGGCCTGATATCCATCCCGGCGCAGGTCCTCCAAGGTGAAGTCTCGACCTAAAGCCGAGTTAGTACGGATCTCCACCCCTAGCTCCGTGATATTCTTTATTTCCGCCATTAAAATCTCCTTCGGCAACCTATATTCAGGAATACCCACGGCCATCATGCCACCAGCCACCGGCAAGGCTTCAAAGACGGTAACCTGGTAGCCTTTGAGGGCCAGGTAATGGGCTGCTGTCAAGCCCGCAGGTCCAGAACCGACGATAGCTACCTTTTTCCCGTTGGTCGGAGCCACTTCAAGCTTAGGTAGTTTGCCGTTAAGGGACAAGGCAAAGTCTCCTGCGAAACGTTTAAGGCTCCGGATAGCCACTGCCTCATCCATTTTGGCTCTATTGCACTTACCCTCACATGGGTGATGGCAAACACGGCCGCAGACTACAGGGAAAGGATTTTCATACTTTATAACTTCATATGCCTCTAAAAATTTGCGCTGGCGGATAAGATCAATATAAACAGGAACATCTACATTGGCCGGACAGGTATTCTGGCAAGGTGAATTAAAGAGGGCAGCACATACAGAAGCCGGGCAACGCTTATCCCTTATGTGGGCCTCATATTCTTCACGGAAGTATCGGATGGTACTCAATACTGGATTGGGCGCTGTCTGTCCTAGCCCGCATAAGGCAGTATCTTTTATTCTCTGTCCCAACTCTATAAGTAGCTCGATATCTCCTTCCTGGCCTTGGCCCTTAGTAATACGATCCAGAATCTCCAGCATCCTGGTGGTACCTATACGGCAAGGAGTACATTTTCCGCAGGATTCGTCTTTAACAAAGTCCAGGAAAAACTTAGCCAAGTCCACCATGCAGGTATCCTCGTCCAGGACAATAAGGCCGCCTGAACCCATGATAGTTCCCAAAGCGGTTAGCGACTCATAGTCGATGGGTACGTTCAAATGTTCAGCCGGTATACAGCCTCCGGAGGGACCACCAGTCTGGGCGGCCTTGAATTTTTTACCTCCTGGTATACCTCCACCTATATCGTAGATAACCGTACCCAGGGTAGTACCCATGGGTACTTCTACCAAGCCATTATTTTTGATCTTCCCTGCCAAAGCGAAA
The DNA here is from genome assembly GCF_900176005.1 of Thermanaeromonas toyohensis ToBE. Lineage (NCBI taxonomy): Bacteria > Bacillati > Bacillota > Clostridia > Neomoorellales > Neomoorellaceae > Thermanaeromonas > Thermanaeromonas toyohensis. Next base: position 2,589,774 of record NZ_LT838272.1, read on the forward strand.
ACCTTCGTACCCTTGCTCTTCTCTGTTCCGATGGAAGCAAACCATTCCCAGCCGTTACGGATAATGGTGGGGATGTTGGCAAAAGTTTCTACGTTATTTATTACTGTGGGCTTCCCCCACAAGCCCGAGATAGCGGGGAAGGGTGGACGCGGCCGCGGTTCACCCCGGCGCCCTTCAATAGAGGCTATTAAAGCCGTCTCCTCGCCGCATACAAAGGCCCCGGCACCTAAACGTATATCGATGTCAAAATCAAAACCAGAATTAAACAGGTTCTTACCCAAAAGCCCCTTCTCACGGGCCTGGCTTATGGCTATTTTCAAGCGCTGCACCGCGATGGGATATTCGGCCCTTACATATACATAGCCCTGGTTTGCTCCAATAGCATACCCGGCAATAGCCATACCTTCCAGGACAGCATGGGGGTCGCCCTCCAAGATGCTCCTATCCATAAAGGCTCCAGGATCGCCTTCGTCAGCGTTGCAGATAATGTACTTTACCGGACCGGGTGCGCGGTAGGCGAATTCCCATTTAAGGCCGGTAGGGAAACCGCCCCCTCCCCGTCCCCGGAGCCCTGACTTTTTGATAACCTCAATAACTTCTATAGGCTTCATTTCGGTAAGTACCTTGGCCAGGGCTAGGTACCCGTCGCGGGCGATATACTCTTCAATGGATTCTGGATTGATCACCCCACAGTTCCGTAGGGCTATACGTAATTGGTGCTTAAAAAAAGGTATCTCTTCAAAGCTTGAGACAGGCACTTCCGTCTCCGGCTGCTTATAAAGCAATCGCTCCAGTACCCGTCCCTTTATAAAATGTTCTTCTACAAGCTCAGGTATATCTTCGGGCCGGACAGTGCAGTAAAAGACACCTTCAGGGTAGACCATCATATTAGGGCCAAAACGGCAAAAACCAAAACAACCAGTTTCTATTACCTTGATCTCCCTATCCAGCCCCCGGTTAGCCAATTCCTGGATCAAAGCCTCCCTAGTAGCTTGGCTGTCAGAGGCTGTGCAACCGGTGCCAGCGCAAACTAATACATGGGCGCGATAGAACTCCATGACCTCCTTAACCTCCCTTGAAAGAATAGCGCTGCTTTAGAAATCAGTTGTACCGGGGATGTTATTGATTAATTAAGGGTTACTTATTGATCACCCAATCACCGATTATTAAGCCATTCGCAATGTGCTGGGCCACGATCTGGCGTGCCTTCCTCGCATCCACTTTGCCGTAAGTCACTTTAGGCTTGCCAGGGACAAAAACATCCACTAAGGGTTCCTGGGCACAAAGACCTATGCAGCCAGTCTGGGTAACCACCACATCGGTGAGCCTGCGTTTACTTAACTCATCCAGGATAGCAGTCATCACTTCCCGGGCACCGGCCGCAATGCCGCAAGTACCCATACCCACCACTACTTTAACTTTGGCCCCTTCTTCCCGCAGGGCAATAGCCTTCTGGGCCTCCTCCTTAAGCTTTAGCAGATCCTCCAGGGATTTCATGATTGCCCTCCACCTCCATTTGAAGTCGCCTTAAACCCTCATTAATATAGTCCTTAATCCACCTAAGAACAGGAGCTAAGTTTAGGGGGATTTCCCCCAAGATGGTTTTTACTTCCTTACTTGAGAATGTAAACTCTTTCTCATTTACCCGGTGCAAATACCAAATTTCCACCGGCTCCTCCCGGCTCAATATAGCAGCTATGGTAGCACCCATATCCCCCAAGGGTGGACAATCCACATGGTTTAGCTGCATGGCAACGAAAACCCGCGTCCCTTCCCCTGGGCAAGATTTCACCTCTAAGAAGCCCCCGCATGCTTCCGCCGTAGCTCGGAAGAGGGGAAGACCAAGACCAACCCGCCGCGTCTTACGCGTAGTGAAAAAGGGATCTAGGCATCCCTGGGCTTCTTCCTTTTTCATGCCCCTTCCGTTATCTTTAAGTTCAATGTACACCTGCCCAGCATCCTTATCTTCAACGATGTGCAGTTCAAGAACAGAGGCTCCCGCTGCGAGGGAATTTTCCATAAGATCTAGGATGTGTAAGGCCAGCTCTTCCATCCCCATAGTTCCCTTTTTTACTTATAAGATTTAAGTACCTCGACAGCCGTATCCGGCTTAAGAAGCCCATGGGCGCGCTTGTTAACCATCATAACCGGACCTAAGCCGCAGGCTCCCAAACACCGCACTACTTCCAGGGAAAAGCGGCCATCATCGGTACTATCCCCGGGTTTGATGCCCAGTTCTTTTTCCAGCCTTTCCAAGATCTCCGGAGACCCCTTAACATAGCAAGCCGTGCCCTTGCACACAGAAATTTGATATTTGCCCTTAGGCTTGGTGGTAAAATGGGAATAAAAGGAAACTACGCTGTAAACCTCGCTCAAAGAAACTCCCAGGCCATCGGCTATAGCCATCTGCACCTGTTTAGGCAGATAACCGATGAGCTCTTGGGCTTGGTGAAGCACCTCAATAAGGGCTGAAGGTTGGCCGCGGTGAGCATCGATAATTTGTTCCAATTGCTCCCACTTCTCTTCACATTGACAAGGTTGCATCAAGTGAAAAACCTCCTTTTCACGAAATAAAGCTTAAAAATTGAGCAGCTTATACAGTTCCCCCGCCACAATAAACGTGTTTTCCTTTGTAGTTAAGATGGGTATCCCTTCGGCATCAGCGCGTCGGCGAGTAGCCTCTTCGGGGTCGCGCCCGCTGGTTACTACTATCCCTGCAGCATCCACCAGAAGGGCTACGGCTACTATGTTTTCATGGGTTTGAAGGGTAACCCACAAGCACCCGGGAGGTGCGTGGGCGATAACTGCACTCAAAAGATCCGCCGCGTAACCAGCTAGTACTTCCCTCTCCAAACCCTGGTATCCGGCTACCACTTGTAAACCCAAGCGCGAGGCTATCTCCCCTACCTTCATGGGAGGTCTCTGCTCCTTTCTGGCTCGGCCATAGAGGGCGGGAGCTTCCTAGCCAACTCCGCAACTTCCTCTGCCAGTACACGCACCCTTTCCCGGAGAAGAAAAATACAATCTGTATCCACCGCATAGCCCCGTACTATATCTTCAGCTAAGGCTCGGCAATTGGGGGAGCCGCAGGCCCCGCAGTCTAGGCCAGGAAGAAGCTTCACCGTTTCCTCCAGCCGTTGCATTTTAAGAAGAGCACTGGCAATATCTTCATCTAAGCGTAAGGCTGGACGAGGCTCCAAATCCTTTTCCCTCCACCAACTCCCCCGGGCTGCCATATCAGCTAGAATTTTTTCTTCAACCTTTTGCTTAGGCAAGGCTTGAAGTAACTCCCCTAGCCGCCGTTTAGCCTCATAAGGGTTGCTCACCATTAAGGCCCCTCCCACGCAACCGCCCGGGCACGCCTGGGCTTCCAGATAATCGAAAGGTTCCAGTTGCCCCTTTTCCATAGCTTCCAATACTTCGATAACATGGTGAATACCATCTACCTCTAAAAGCTTCCCGTACCCCAGGGCTGCGTTTTCTCCACCGCTTCTCCCCCATCCCACCCCATAGGCCCCCGCTTGAGCTTCCAGGCTCTTCGCCTCTTTAAGGGCTTCGCGAACTTGGCCATATATGGAGAGAATGGGAATAACGCCATCGATCAGTCTTTCCCCTGCCCCTTGAGTCTGGCGAACAGCAGTAATCTTAGCTGGGCAGGGAGAAAGGAAAAACACTCCAATATTTTCTGGGGGTAACCCCGTGCGGGTGGTGGCTTCTAACCGTGCGAGACGTGCGGCAACATTGACCGGTGGCTCCACCGGTACCACATGATTAATAAGAGAAGGAAACCGGACCTGGATTAGACTCACTACCGCCGGGCAGGCTGCAGAAATCATAGGCCGCGGCCGGTCAAGATCTTGTAAAAGCTTTCGCGTAGCCCAGGATACTGCTTCTGCTGCTAGGGCCACTTCAAAAACGGCATTAAAGCCGATTTTAAGGAGAGCCCCTAAAATCTGAGGTATACCGCCAGACGCCTGGAATTGGGAATAAAAGGATGGAGCAGGTAACGCTACTACATAGGAAAAATTATATATTGCCTCCAGGCTATCACCCACAGCTATCTTGGCATGGTTAGGGCAAACCCGAATACACTCTCCACAGTCAATACACCGCTCTTCTATGATCTGGGCCTTTCCGTCCCGCACCCGGATAGCTTCGGTAGGGCAACGCTTTATGCAGTTAGTGCAACCCTTACACTTATCCCGATCCAGGCGGACGGAATGAAAGTATTCCATCCTCCTCTACCTCAATCCCGGAAACCCGTAGGATAAAATTCTATGTGTAAAGAAGTCCCCCGGCCAACCTCCGATTTTATCTCTAACACATCAGCACATGCCTTAATATTAGGCAACCCCATTCCTGCCCCGAACCCCATTTCCCGCACTTCCGGGGGTGCCGTAGAGTATCCTTCTTGCATGGCTAGTTCAATATCGGGAATACCAGGGCCTTCATCCTCGGCTACAAGGACTATTTTTTGCGGTTCTATCTTAACCCTTAGTTCCCCCCGGTAAGCATGGATTATCACATTAGTTTCCGCTTCAAAGGTAGCCACGGCCACCCGCCTAACTAGCTCCGGGGAAAACCCTACCTGTTGTAGTACTCGTTTTAACTTCCCGGCCACCTCTCCAGCGGCCTTAAAATTCCTACCCTGGACAGGATATACCAGCTCCAGGAGCAATGGCGCTTCACCAAGCTTTACCAATTAACTCTTAAGGTGACTGTGAACTCATTCACATTTCATCTTATTCGCTATCCCCTTCTTATTTCCTCCCTAAAGCAACAAAATTCCCTGTATTTGTTCAAATCAACGAACATCTTTGTCCAAAAATATAGACGTTCAATTTTCTGTGAGGGGTCGTAGAGCGTGACCTGGACCCCGGCCTATCCGACGGCCCAAAGAGTGGATCATCCCTTCCAGGCAATAACGGCAATCCGCAGGTTCTTCATTGACACATATCTTGCCAGGGTAAATCTGGTAGTCTCCCCGGTACTTCCTGGGGGTAAGATTCGGCATAACTACGTTCGCACCACGCTGGAGGGCGAGCTGCCGACCATTAGGTGACAAAGTACCTACAGCGGTGGTAGCTGGTAGATGGGCCCATGGTAAGACCAGACGAGCCACAGCCAATACCCGGTAGGTCAATTCCAAGCTACCAGCCGGATAACTTCCTAAGGGAGTGTCTGGATGGGGGATAAAGGGACCTATGCCTGCCATCTCTACCCTAAGCTTACGTAAAAGGAGAAGATCATCGGCCAGATCTTCCAAGGTCTGGCCGGGAAGGCCTACGATGTTTCCCGAGCCCACCTGGTAACCTAGCTCCCGTAGCCACTGTAGGCAGGTTATCCGTTCCTCCCAGCTCATGCCGGGATGCAGCCTATGATAAAGCCTAGGATTAGCCGTTTCATGCTTAAGGAGGTACCGGTCAGCGCCAGCCTCGCGCCAAAGGGCATACTCCTCCCGCGATCTTTCTCCCACGCAAAGGGTCACCGCCAGACCCATTCCCTTAATAGTAGCTACTAACTCGGCTAGCATCTCTGCCGAATACCACGTATCTTCTCCGGACTGGAGCACTACTGTACCATAGCCCAGCTCCACGGCCATCCGGGCGCTCTTAAGGATCTCCTCTTTTTCCATGCGGTAGCGCCGCAGACGCCTATTATCCGCCCGTAGTCCACAATAGTGGCAAAGCCGCCGGCAGTGGTTAGAAAATTCTATGACCCCCCGCAAGTGTACCTCTTCACCTACATACCGGGCGCGGAAGTTATCGGCCTCCCGGTAAAGGGCCTCCTCTTCTTCACCGGGCCGAGCTGAAAGAAGGATTATAAGAGAGGCTTTGTCAGGTTCCTCCCCTTGTATTATCCTAGATAGAGCAGTAGCAAATTCCTTACGCAAAAGTTTTCACCTCACTTTCCTGTCAAGACTACTATAAACCCCTCCCCTTTCACATCAGCACGCTATCGCGTTTCACCTCATTTTCCCGTTAGGGCTGCCCGTACCTTTACCCCCGGTAGGCTCCCCAACTTGCCCGTAAGAGCACCCACAACATCTGTACTTCCATCCACAATCAAAGCGATGACCGCTACCCCTCTCTCGCGATAAGGGACACCCATACGGCCCACAATATAGTCGCCGTAATCGCTTAAGACAGCATTTACCCGCGCCGCTACCGCTTCCCGATCTTCTATAACTATCCCTATAACACCAATCCTCCGCTCCACCTGGTCAATACTCCTCCCTTCTACAAAGGTTCTACTTAGCCGTGGATATTTGCTGCGCCTTCTGAATGGCCTTTAAAAATAAAGGTCTCGTTCGCCCTCTTCTATGCGCTTAAGCCTCCTTAGGGTTTCTTTACGCACAGCTTCATTAGGTATCTCCTCAAGATGTCGACTTATGATTTCCTCGCCTATCTTACGCGTCTCTGGAGTAGCATAATCAAGGAGGTATTCTTTAAAGGTCAGGAGGGCATTAGGCTGGCATACGTTCTGGATCTCGCCTGATTTGGCCAGAGCCATAAAACGCTCCCCCGTGCGGCCCCGCCGGTAACAAGCAGTACAATAGCTGGGCAGATAACCCCGCTGACACAGATCCCTAATAACCTCGTCGGGATGCCGACGATCTTCCACTTCAAATTGGGGCGTTTCCTCTTGTACCTGGGTATAATGCCGCCCATAGCCACCTACCCCTGTACAGGAGCCCGCGCTGAGCTGGGAAACTCCTAGCCTAAACAGTACAGTCCGAAATTCAGGGCTTTCCCTGGTGGAAAGGATAAGTCCTGTATAGGGCACCGCTAAGCGGATTACTGCCACAGCCTTTTTAAACTCCTCATCAGAAACCAAGAAAGGAAAATCCTCAAGGGATACGCCCTTAGCCGGGCGTAGACGTGGGACAGATATGGTATGGGGGCCTACTCCGAAGGTTTTCTCGAGGTGTCTTGCGTGATAAAGAAGGCCTAGCACCTCGAATTTATAGTCATAAAGTCCGAACAATACTCCTAGCCCTACATCATCAATCCCTGCTTCCATAGCCCTGTCCATGGCCGTAGTATGCCAGTCGTAATCGGCTTTAGGACCGGAAGGATGCATATATTCATAAGTGGGTCGATGGTAAGTCTCCTGGAAGAGCACATAAGTACCGATACCTGCTTTTTTAAGCTCCCGGTACTCATCCACCGTGGTAGCAGCGATGTTTACATTCACCCGGCGTATATTTCCGTTTTTTTCCGTTATCCGGTATATCCGGCGGATAACTTCCACCACATAATCCAAAGGACAATTTTGAGGGTCTTCCCCCGCCTCTACAGCCAGACGTTTATGTCCAAGGGATTCTAAAATCCGTACCTCCCGTTCCAATTCATCCCAAGCGAGGCGACGTCTAGTGAACTTATTATCCCGGCGATACCCGCAATACCGGCAGTTATTAATGCAATAGTCACTAATATATAGCGGAGCAAAAAGCACCATGCGCTTCCCATAGATCTTTTCTTTTATCTCCCCTGCAACAGCAAAAATCCTTTTCCACAAGGCTTTCTCTTTGGCCTGAAGCAACACTGCTACTTCATTAGGCTCAAGGCCTTTGGCTTCCCGGGCTTTCTCCACAATTTTTTCGGCTAACTCAGAAGGTGCACCTAAAGCTTCCGCCAACAGCCCTTCGATCTCTTCCTGAGGTATAAAATCTACCTGGTAATTATGCCTCGGAATATACATTCTATTCTCGTCCCTCCTTACTAAAAATAAAAAAGCTTACCCACTACCTGGGAATAGCTGGGTAAGCCCTTGTTACCCATAATCCATATCCTTTCCCTCCCCTTGATATTCAGGACCCCATGGAAGCTTAAGGTCAGAGACTTGCTCTTCCCTGGTTCCCCTCATCGCAGGATTAAGGTCTCCATCCTCCCAGGCGGGCATCCCTAGCCTAAATTTGTCGCCAAATTAATACCTCTGTTAATACTTCTGTCGCTAGGATAACCCTTTCGAGTTTGGCTACCCTTAACCCACCCAGTCAGATTGTTCTAGTATTATTTTGCACAATCATATATAAAAAATCAAGTTAAAGTGGGTATAAGCATTTATTTTTATTATGCATCAACACTATTGTAATCGTATTCCGCCAAAAACAAATCCCTTTAGGGACCCATGGGGAAGCCGCACAGTTCCATAGCCGCTTTAAAATGTTCGTTTATATTCCTGGTAAACTTTTACGTTCCACAAAAAATGGTATAATTATCATAGTGAAAAAGTTAAAAGAAAGGCCGAAAAAATTGTCCTCAAGCCAGTAATAAAAAGGCAGGAGATATCCGTTGAGGTTGCCGTCTTTTTTAAGAAAATATTTTTGGGACGTCTCTTTTGACAGCCTGGATAGTCGGAACGACTCGTATTTTATCCTCGAACGGTTACTGGAATACGGCGATGCCCGAGCCATTCAGTGGGTTTTGAGCCAGTATAGAGATGAAGAGCTCCTGAGAGTAATCAAAACCAGCCCTAGGCTATCTGCTAAAACTGGCCATTTTTGGTGTTGTTATTACCATCTTCAGGAGGATGAGCTTAAGTGTTTGCAGCCGCCCTCCCATCGCAGGGACAGCAAGTACTGGAATTATTAAGCACTAGTGGTTTATTGCAAAATTTTTATCTGGCAGGCGGTACTGCCTTGGCCCTGCACCTGGGCCATCGCCTTTCCGAAGACCTGGACTTCTTTTCCCCTGCTATAGTGGATACCTTTATGCTCAAACAAAGGCTCCAGGACCTAGGGGATTTTCAAGTGCTGGAAGAAAAATGGGGTACCCTTCATGGAATTCTCCGGGAAACCAAAGTCAGTTTCCTATATTACCGGTATCCCCTTCTTTTTCCACTTACTACATTCAGGGGTTGCTCAGTGGCATCTCCTGAAGATATTGCCCCCATGAAAATAGAAGCCATCGCCTCGCGGGGCAGCAAAAAAGATTTTTACGACCTGTATTTTATCGCCCAGGAAATTGCAAACTTACGCCAGTGCCTGGAACTCTACCAGCGTAAGTTTGCAGGAACCAACTTTAACTTATATCACGTGTTGAAAAGCCTTACCTACTTTGCCGATGCTGAAAAGGAAAAGGACCCTATCTTATTGCGCCCTGTTAGTTGGCCCCAAATAAAGAAGTACTTCGAACAAGTTGTGCCCCCGCTTTTAACCTGCATATAAAGTTCCACCTTATCCTCAAAGGGTACCGCGATGGCCAGCTCAAAATAGCTCACCTCTGTTATAACACGTTCATAAATTTTAATCAACTCTAGCGGTACCGCAAACGAAAGCAAAAAGTGGTAAAAGCTTTTTTATCTGCTAAGCTTCTGGGCCATAGCCGCTACAATATCGGCCCGGCTGATGATACCCACAAGGCGGCCTTGGTCATACACTGGTACCCGCTTTATTTTTTTGGTGTGTAAGATAGCTGCTACTTCTTCAATAGGAGTATCGACACTGACACTGATTACTTCCCGAGTCATGATATCTTTAACCTGGGTACCGTTTCTTAACTCTATAAGATCTGCCTCTGTGACCATCCCCACTACTTTCCCACTTTCATCGCATACCGGCACGCCGCTTATGTGGTGCTCAGCTAGAAGCTTAGTTAGTTCATAAATACGGGCATAGGCCTTGATGGTAATCACTTCCTTGGTCATAATATCCTTGGCCAGCACAGCTCCCCCCTCCTTTCCTCTTTTTTAAGAAAAATCAAATTACCTCCAGCTATATTTTTACGGCCATAAGTAACTAAACCAGATTAATTAAAACGAACAGCCCTTGCTTACCAAGATAGTAGCTTTTACCCCCATAAAACCAATCCCGTATAGTAGGGGTGGGGAAAATCCTCTTGATAGGGCACCACGAGGATCTTATATCCCTGGCGGCCGCTCTGCCGGCAAGGAATAGTACCTTCATACAGGTATCTTCCTTCCCCTAGATCCTGGGAAACCTTTAAAACTACCTTCTCCGCCTCTCCAATCTCTCCCCAGCTATCCATCTTCCCATAATAAGCCATTACCTTAACATCTCTAGGCGTTAAGGCCCCTAACGAAACTCTCACTTGCAAAGGCAGCTCTTCCCCGACTATCAGCGGGCTATCCTTCCCTTCTTTAACCTCTTCCACCTGCACTTTACCCCAAGATATCTCCACCCGTTTCCTAAAGCCAGCCAATTCCCTGGCCCGTTGCTGATCATTGGCCTTAAGCCTTGAAAACAGGCGGGCTGCAGGAAAGTAAAATTGCTTTGCGTATTCTTCCACCATGCGGTGGCTATTAAAGATGGGGGCGTAAGCCTTAATAGAGTTTTTAACCTGCTCTAGCCACTTTTTAGGAATCCCTTGCTCATCGCGTTCATAGAAGAGGGGGATCACCTCTTTTTCCAGCAGGCTATAGAGGGAACTGGCTTCCAGGGCATCCTGGTAAGAAGGATCAGTATAAACTTCACCCTGCCCGATAGCCCAACCTGCCCCCATCTCCCAGGCTTCATCCCACCACCCATCTAGCGTGCTGATGTAAAGAGCACCATTGAGGACAGCCTTCATTCCGCTGGTGCTACAAGCTTCTAAGGGCCGGCGGGGATTAGCCAGCCACACATCCACCCCCTGTACCATAAGGCGAGCTAGCTCCATATCATAATCTTCCAGGAAGACCACCCGGCCCCGGAATTCTTCTTTCTGGGCATAAGTTACAATCTGGCGGACTAGTTTTTTCCCCTCCTCATCCTGGGGGTGGGCCTTGCCAGCATATATGATTTGCACTGGTCGCTCAGGATCGCCTACTATATGAGCTAGCCTTTCCAGCTCATAAAAGAGGAGGTCTGGCCTTTTATAGGCAGCAAAACGGCGAGCAAAGCCTATAGTTAAAGCCCGGGGATTCAAAATAGTTTTTACTTCTTCTATCTCTTTTGGGTTTGCCCCTTGCTCCTTAAGGTTATATTCCATTTTCTTCCGTATAAACTTAATTAAGGCCTCCCTCTGTTTCTCCCGGGCCTGCCACAGCTCTATATCCGGCACTTCCTTTACTGCCCTCCAGGCTTCTTTATCCGCCGGGTTCGTTCGCCAGGTAATGCCTAGGTAATGGTCAAAAAGGGCGGCCATGGGGGATCCCACCCAGGTAGGAACATGCACCCCATTAGTTATGGCGCCAATGGGTATTTCCTCCTCTGGCACTTCCGGCCATATCATCTGCCACATCTTCCGGGCCGTATATCCGTGCAGGCGGCTCACACCATTAGCCCAAGCTGACAAGCGCAAGGCCAGCACAGCCATATTGAAGGGTTCTTGGTGGTTATTAGGGTCTTTCCGTCCCAGGGCCAAAAACTCCTGGCGGGAAAGCCCTAAAGACTGGTAGTACTCAGTAAAATACTTGTCCATCAGATACGGGGGAAAGAGGTCTATACCAGCAGGCACTGGGGTATGGGTAGTAAAAATATGGCTGGGAGAAGCTAACTCCCGCGCAGCAGCAAAATCAAGGTTATATGTTTCTTTTAGCTGGCGTATGTGCTCCAGGGCCAGGAAAGCTGAGTGGCCTTCGTTTAGATGATAGACATGGGGCTCCAGATTTAAACCTTTTAGAGCCCGTACCCCACCTATACCCAGGATTATTTCTTGCTGGAGGCGCTTCTCTAGGTCGCCCCCATAGAGCTGGTCAGTGATATTCCGGTCGGCCTCCCAGTTCTCAGGTACATCAGTATCGAGCAAGTATAGCTTTACACTACCCACCTGGGCCTCCCATACGTAAACTTTTACCGGACGGTCTGGAAAATCTACTTCCACCATCAAGGGAGAACCATCCGACCCCCTCACCCTCACCACAGGCCACTCATAAAAATCATAACGCGGGTAGATCTCCCTCTGCTCACCCAGACCATCTATCTTCTGGCGAAAATAGCCCTGCCTATATAAGAGCCCTACCCCCACAAGGGGAATCTTAAGGTCGCTAGCTGTCTTTAAGTGATCCCCAGCTAGAATCCCTAACCCCCCGGCATAAATAGGCAGAACTTGCGCCAGGCCAAATTCAGCCGAAAAGTAAGCGATTAAATTTTCGGTAGCGGGCGAACGGAAGTAATCCTGGTATTCCCTCCATACCTTTTCTAACCGGGCCAGGTAATGGGGGTCCTGGCTAGCTGCTGCTAATCTTTCCTCCGGCACCTGGTAAAGAAAAAGATTAGGATTATGCCCGCACTCCTCCCATATATCTTCGTCTAGCCTTAAGAAAAGTTCTTCCGTCTCCTTTAGCCAGCTCCAGTAAAGATCTAGGGCTAAAAGTTCAAGGGGCTTAAGTTTCTCTGGTATACGAGGTTGAACGAAAAAGGTGTGAGCTGCCATTTTATCCTCTCCTACTCTTCTTTCCCTATTTCCTTATAAACTTCTAGCGTATGCCGCGCTATCGCCTCCCAGGTATAATCACGCTCTACTTTAGCGCGGGCCTGGCGGCTAAATTCTTCCGCTTTAGCAGGATTTTGCAAAATAAACACTAGGCAGCGCAAAAGATCCTCTACATCACCAGGAGCAAAGGACAAACCCGTCATTCCATCCTCTACTATCTCTGCTAAACCGCCGGTGCGCGAAACGATCACAGGTACGCCGGCCGCCATAGCCTCTAAAGCTACAATGCCGAAGGGTTCATATAGGCTCGGGAAAACAGCTACATAGCTTTGCCCTAAAAGCTCATTGCGCCTCGTCTCCGAAACAAAACCGGCAAACTCCACCCGTTCGGCTATGTTTAAAAGAGCAGCTAAGTGTTTAAGCTCTGGAGCATAGGGGCCTGCCCCGGCCACCACCAGGCGGGCTTCTGGGAAAAGTGTTAGTAGGCGGGCAAAGGCTTTAAGGAGCACTTGGACCCCCTTTTCTACTACCAAGCGGCCCACATAAAGCACTATAGGTCCTTTCTCTCCTTCGCGCGTGATATCTATAGGCCGCACGCCGTTAGGGATTACCCTAACCTTACCCAAAGGAGGGTGGAAAAGCTCTTCTACCTCCCTGGCCATATACTGGCTACAGCAGATCACTTTTTGCGCTTCCGCTACAAGTTCCCCCTCCATCCCGTGGATAATCTCCTGCAAGGGATTATGCAATCCCCGGTTTCGGCCATATTCAGTGGCGTGGATAGTAGCAATTAGAGGTGCTCCAAAAGCTCTTTTAAGTTCCTGAGCAGCGCTAGCTACCAGCCAATCATGGGCATGTAAGATAACTTTACGTGGAGATAAGCGGTAAAATAATTCGTACCCCTTATCGGCTAGGGCTAAATTGAATTGCAATACCCAATAAAGAAAATCTACTCCTTGCCCTGGTCCCTGGTAGCGGGGAACATAGTGAATTTCTACACCCTCATAAACTATAGAAGAAGCTTCTTCCCCAGGGGCTAGGGTGAGGACATGGACCTCCACTTCCTCCCGGGCTAAAGCTAAAGACAAGTCGCGCACATGAATCCCTAAGCCCCCCACATGCTGGGGCGGGAATTCCCAGGCCAGCATAAGTACTACCGGCTTATTCACGACCGAAACCCGGCCCTGGCCAGTCTCTTTCTTCGCTTCCCGCTGGTACAGAGAATAATCAAGGTTAGGAAAGAGACCTTCCCGCGCTTCTAAGCAAGCGAGGAAATCTTCCTCTAGGCCACCTTGCTGGTAGCCCTGGTAGAGCCTAAAAAAGTTTTGCAAGTGTGTTTTTAAGCGGCCTTGGGCATACTCCATCACTGTCTTAGTCGTCAAGATAAAGGGCCAGTCGCTGCTTTGGGCGAGTAGAAGCTCCCGCGCCGCCTGCCTTAAAACGCGCTCTTCTAAGGGCGAAGGGTCCCTAGTTTTTTGGGCCATGGCCTGCATGGCCTTTTCGGCCTGGTGGAGAAGGGGATATACCCAGTCATTGGTGGGATTTAACCACATCTGGTTATAACCCCCTTCCCCCCAGCTAGAAAATCCTAAGTTTACTTCCTCCCGGGGCGGGTACTTATCTAAATACTCGGAAAGAGTAGTAAGCTGCACCTGATAGTTTGAAGAAGCTGCAAGTCTTAAAACTTCTTCCAGCCAGTCTGGACCCTCAAACCACCAGTGGCCAAAAAGCTCTGCATCATAGGGCGCTACTATCACCGGCTCCCCTTCCATCCGCCCGGTCCAGTAAAGGGCCTGCTGGTCCCGTTTTTCCATAAAATCATAAGCATGCTCCCTAACCTTTAAACAAGCAGCTTGGTAATCATAGGGTTCCTTGCTTTCGGTTGAGCCAGTAATGCGATAGTATTTAAACCCCGTGTCTCCCCGTATACCGCCCAGGAGGTAAGGTGCTAGGTACTCAAAATCCAAGTCATAGCCTATATCTCTATAAAATTCGCGGTAAACGGGATCCCCAGGATACCCCTCCGTACGGCTCCAGACCTGATGGGAAGTCTCCCAGTCTCGGCCGAAGACTGTTAGCCCCCCAACCCTTACCGGGGCATAAACTGCTGCTTGGGGCCGGGGGCGGGCATTAAGAAGCCCGTGGGCTGCTACTATAAAGTAGTTAATCCCCGCTTCTTTTAATATTCTCTCTATACCTGGTGCGTAGCCACATTCGGGCAACCAAAAGCCCGCTGGACTTAATCCCATGATTTCCTCAAAGAAATCCACCGCTACCTTCACTTGGGCCCGCTGGGCTTCAGGAGTAAGGATCAAGGGTAAGTACCCGTGGGTAGCACAGGTGGTGATTATCTCGAGGTTGCCTCGTGCCTGCAACTTCTTAAGGGGGGTAACTAGGTCCCCCTGGTATACTTCTTTAAAGGCTACTGCCAGTTCTTTTAAACGGTTAAAATAAAATTCAGCTACAGGAGAAAACTTAAGGTCTTGAGAGGTACGTTCCCTTTCTCGCTCGGCTAGCTCAATCATTTTATCTAAGAAAAGGCCATAGCGTTCCTGGATTTGGGGGTCAATAAGCATGCTTAAAAGAGTGGGAGAAAGGGAGAGGGTAAGCTTAAAACCTATCCCTTCTTGGGCTAACCTTTCCCAGCTCCTTATAAGGGGCAGGTAAGATTCCGTTAAAGCTTCAAACAGCCACTTCTCTTCCCAGGTGAGTTCGGCCCCATCCGGGCGGGGTATATAGGGCAGGTGGGCATGGAGCAAGATGGCCAGGTGCCCTGCCACAGGCCTCAACTCCTTAAACTAAAGCTAGAAGGAAGGGGATAAGGAGGCTCCTGGGAGCTTTCTTTCTCGCCAGCCGGAAAAAGAGCACTCTTTTCTCCCTCGAGGGGGCCTAGCTTAATCTCTGAGCTACGGGTAAAAACGACAAAATCTCCCTCTAAAGTCCTCACCCCGAGTTCCAGGCAGTAAACCAAGTGGGGATCGATCAAGCGGAAATAATGGCTTCCCTTTTCCCAGGAAGATAGGATAATTTCCTGTTCCAAGGAGGGAGAACTAGGACAGCGCAGGCGCAAAGACAATTTAGCCTCTGGCTTAAGCTTAGCCAGGAATTCCTGCAAGGCCTTTATCCTCTGGGGGGTAAAAATCCAGTACACAAAGATGGTCTGCGGATCCTGTGGCAAGCACACCAGATCATTCGAGAGGGCGCAGAAGTCTTCCATGATTATATCCCCTCGGTTCGTATAAGTTTAACTCCACTCATCCTCCACCCTCCTTTTTATGGTAATAATGATAATTCTTTCTCTTGGTTTTGTTATAGCATGTCCATGGGTAGCAGTCAATCTTTATTAATCAAAGTGCATTATCTGTTTCCAACCTTTTCATTCTACAACATTAAAAACATCTCTAGTTTCAAAAATAAACTCCAACCCCACCGCACTAAGTAATTCCCAAAAACGTTCGATTTTTGTCCTGGTTTAGTCCAGCAAAGGCCTCCAAGTATCTACTTCTTACCTCTCATGTTATCAATTTTACTCTGGCATAATTTTTGCTTTATTAATATACCAGTTACAAAAAACTCTTTGGAGGTGCTTCTATGAGGATCGTTGAAACCATCGAAAAGGTCCCTGGAGGCATGATGCTTATCCCTCTCCTCCTCGGATCTGTTGTCAAGACCTTCTTCCCCGGCTTCCTTGAATACGGCTCATTCACCACCGCCCTTTTCAAAAATGGTGCTTTACCGCTCATTGCCCTTTTAATCGTCGCTACCGGTGCGCAGATTTCTCTGCGCCAAAGTAAAGCTGTTCTTGTAAAGACAAGTGTTCTTCTTCTAGCCAAAACCATTATACCTGGCTTTCTCATCATTATATACGGCTATATCTTTGGTAAGGCCGGTATCTTGGGTTTTTCTCTGCTGGCTGTCCTCGTGGCCTTTATTAACTCCAACGGTGGCCTTTGGCTTGCCCTGGCCGCCCGTTATGGTGATAGCAATGATCAGGGCGCTTATATTGCCAGTGCTCTAAACGACGGGCCCTTCTTCACTTTACTTTTCCTAGGCTTGAGCGGCCTCGGCTCCATCCCTTGGAAATATATTGTGGCTGCTATCATTCCTTTCCTTGTCGGTTTTATCTGGGGTAACCTCGACAAGAAGTTCGCAGAAATGATGAAGCCTACCGCTAGGATCACTATTCCCTTCTTCTCTTTCTCTTTGGGCGCTGGTATTGATCTGCGTTCTCTATTTGTTGGAGGTTTCACAGGGATTATTATTGGCGTGGCTGTAACTATTATTACCGGTACCCTGGGTTACCTGAGTTACCGGTATCTCTTACGTGAAAAATCAGCTATCGGCTTTGCTATCGGAACTACGGCCGGGAACTCCGTTGCCACCCCAGCTATTGTTGCTGATGCCGATCCGTCATTTAAGCCTTTCCTTGCCGTGGCCACGCCTCAGGTAGCCGCCTCTGTCCTGGTTACGGCTATTCTTGTTCCTATTTTTACCCATTATCTGGACCGGAGGTTGAGGGCCAGCTAAAGTAATCTCTCTCGAAAGGGCTTGTCTCCGTACTGACCTATCCATGTCCAAACTATAAGGTAAAAGCGTTAGGAAAAGAGTTGAAGGAGGACCATTATGTCACTTTTAGCTGTCATCGCTGATGATCTTACTGGTGCCGGAGATACCGGCATCCAGTTCGCTAACACTGGCTTTAAGACCAGGGTTTTTCTGCAGTGGACGGACGTGGAACCTACAAATGATGTGGAGGTTATCGTTCTCAATACCGATTCCCGGGCTGTTAATGAAACGGAGGCCTATACCCGGGTTCAAAAAGCAAGTCGTAGGTTAAAGGAGCTTGGGGTTACTGGAATCTATAAGAAGATCGATTCCACCTTGCGGGGTAACATCGGACAAGAGATCGATGCCCTCCTGAATGAGTTTGATTTCGACCTTGCCCTGATCAGTCCTTCCTTCCCAGCAAACGGCCGGACTGTTGTCGGCGGGTATCTCCTCGTAAACGGCGAACTTGTATCGCGTACCGCCTTAGCCCACGACCCGGTTTTCCCGGTTAGGGAAAGCTATATCCCTGCTCTACTGTCTAATCAAAGCCGTTATCAGGTTGGCCACCTTCCTCTTTCGCTCGTAAGTCAAGGTTCTGAAGCAATTGCCTCTTTCTTACGGGAAGCCAGAGAAAAAAAGATAAAGATCGTTGTTGCTGATGCCATAAGCGATCAAGATCTAACAAGCCTCGTAGTTGGAGCCAGTCTCTCAGGGGTAAATCTGTTTTATGTCGGTTCTGCAGGCCTGGCTCTCCCCGTTGCCCGCTCCTGGGCTACATCCTATCGCCAGCGCTCAAAACAGCTAATGCTTTTGGTTTGCGGTTCGGTTAATCCACGGTCACGGGAACAGATTGATGTGGTGGCCCAAAAGGCTGGCTGGAAGATTATAACAATTAACCCTATCAGCTATCTTAGGGATGAAAGTTCTTGGCAGGACTCTCTTAAAAGGGAACTGGATAGTATCCTCAATTCCTTTAACCTTGAAGGTCTCATCCTTACTACCCCCGGGACACCCGATGAGGTAGCCAAAGTAAAGGAAGCCGCTATCCAACTTGGTCTTTCATTACCGGATCTTCCTGGTAAAGTCGTTCTGGCTCTGGCTCAAGCAACCCTCTTGACCCTGGAATTGGTCCCGGTGAAAGGCTTTATCCTTACTGGCGGTGATACCGCTACCGCAGTGATGAAGGCCTTTGGAAGTAAAAGCTTGGACCTCTTCGCTGAAGTTTCACCTGGAGTACCCATTGGCAGGTTTGTAGGGGGAAAATATAACCACTACCCGGTTGTAACCAAGGCTGGTGGTTTTGGAGGAAAAGAGGTATTATGGGAAGCAGTTGGCAAGCTAAGAAACCTTTAAGTGGCCAAAAGAAACAGTTTTACACCACCCCAAATGTTGTAACTAGCGAAACGGCCAACTATCAACAATCAAGCCAAACCAAAGGCGAAGCCTGGCAGAAGGAAAGCTTAAACCCGTTTTCCCCACGCCCAGTATTGGCCATCACCATGGGCGACCCGGCGGGTATCGGCCCGGAGATAATCCTCAAAGCCCTTAGCCATCAGGAGATTTATGAAATTGCTTCTCCTCTAGTTATTGGTAGCTCGATAACTTTAAAAGAGGAGCTAAAAACCCTCCCGCAAAATTTTGGACAGCTGGAGATCAACGAAATTAAGGACCTGTCACAGGCCCGGTTCCAGTTCCCTTTTGTCAACGTTTTAGACCCTTCCCCATTGATTAACCCAATCGTCAAAGGAAGGGTTTCGGCAGAGGCGGGAGCCGCTGCCGTGGCCTACGTAACCTATGCTAGCCAGTTGGCTAAAGCAGGCCTTATCGCCGCTATTGTTACTGCCCCCCTCAATAAGCAGGCAATGCACCTGGCTGGTTACACCTATCCTGGCCATACTGAGCTATTAGCAAAGCTGTTTAACCGCGAGAAATATTGTATGGTCTTGGCCCACGAGGGACTCTTCGTTCTCCATGTTACCACTCACATTGCTGTAGGCGAAGTCCCCAAAGCCCTCTCCCGGGAAAAAGTTCTGGAACGAATACAGATCGCCTCTGCGCTGGCCAGAGCCCTGAATATGGAGAGTAAACCCATCGGTGTTGCTGGTCTTAATCCCCATGCGGGGGAAGGAGGCTTATTCGGTGATGAGGAAATCCGGATAATAAAGCCAGCTATCGAGGCCGCTAAAACTTTAGGGATCAATGTTACCGGCCCATGGCCGGCCGACTCTCTCTTCCCCAAAGCAAGGGCTGGAGAATTTAACTTTGTGGTGGCCATGTACCATGACCAGGGACACGTCCCATTTAAAACTCTTTACTTCGATGAAGGGGTCAATATTACAGTTGGTCTCCCTGTGGTTCGTACTTCCGTCGACCACGGAACAGCTTTCGACATTGCCGGGAAAGGAATCGCAAAAGAGAAAAGTCTGATGCAAGCTGTCAAGGTGGCAGCCCGTCTCGCTCCATCCTGGGAAGAAGTAAATCGCCACTTATACTATGGAGAATAGTTCTTCCCAACAAGGGCTGGCGCTCCCGACCAACAGTTGGAGGGAGCGCTTTTTCGTAAGGGCCTGATCGATTATAACAAAAGATATTCCTTAAGCCGACGCCACAATGTAGTTCGGCTTATCCCAAGTAGGCGAGCCGTTTCTTTTATATTCCCACCAGTCGCCTGATATACCTTAACGATGTGCTCCCGTTCCACTTCCCGGAGAGGTCGTATCCCTCTTAGGTTCTCGTTATAATTTCCTGGGCCGGAGAAGTATACAGGGAGTTGCCCAGTAGAATCATTTCTCTCAACAAAGTAATTATTTGGTGTTTTAATAGTTGGCAATTCTATCATCTGAGGTTTGATTTCAGATCCATTGCAAAGAAGAACGGCTCGTTCTATAATAGCCGCCAGCTCCCGAACATTTCCCGGGAAATCATAGGTCAGAAGGGCTTCCTGGGCCTCAGGAGCGATCCTGACAATGTCTTTGTTTAACTGACGCGCATATAGCCTAAGAAAATGAAACGCTAGAGGAATGATATCTTCTTTCCTCTCGCGCAAGGGTGGAATATGAAGGTTGAGTACGTTAAGCCGGTAGTAGAGATCCTGGCGGAATTTTCTCTCACGCACGAGAGAAAGTAAATCGCGATTGCTTGCCGCAATAATCCTTACATCTAGGCGAAACACCCGGTTTTCTCCTAGTTTCCGTACCTCACCCTCCTGGAGAAAACGAAGAATCATCCCTTGCACCTCAAGAGGCAGGTCTTGAATCTCATCGAGAAAAATAGTCCCCCCGTGTGCCGCTTCAAAGAGACCTATTCGTCCTTCTCTCCTCGCGCCAGTAAAGGCACCTCCAGAATACCCCATAAGTTCAGCAGCCAGGAGGCTCGGAGGAATAGCCCCACAGGCCACCGTTACGAAGGGGCCTTTCCTCCTCGAACTCGCCAGGTGTATGCTATGAGCTAAAAGTTCTTTGCCTGTACCTGTCTCCCCGGTTATAAGAATTGGGGAATCCGTGGCCGCGAAGATCCGTGCTCTTTCGATAACCTGCTCCATTATCTGGCTTGAATAAACAATATCCTCAAAACTAAAGCGTGCAACGGTTGGAACCTCCGGAGGGACACTAGATTTCTCTCTAGCCCTGATTTTAGGTACAAAATAAGAATAAGATCTATCCGCCAGTTCTTCCCTTGCTCTACCTGGTAGAGCCGCTCCCCCTTCGGCAATAGTCCCTGAAAATCCACGGGTTTCAGCCAGATATATGGCCATCTCTACTGCCTCTATGACAGCTCGGTCACTCGATCTTATTAACCTCGCTTTAAGTCCCAAACTCCGCGCTACTTTACTACCAATTGTATCCGTCAAGAAGAACTCTACTCCCCGCTTTGCTGCCTGGGTGATTAGCTCTTCTACCTTCTCTGGATCGTTAAAAACCACGTAGTCCAGTGGTAATTCGAGGAATCTCGCCAGACCACGATAGCTTCGGATCACATTCTCGAAACCTGCCAGAGCCATTTGACCATGATCCCGCCGCAAGCTAGAAAGCTCCTGAAGGAGGTCTTCGGCATCCACTTTAATTTCTATTATTGGTACCCTACCTCCCCTGACCAAATACTCTGTAAAAGCTTTTCTTATCAACTCAAACGTACCACCCCTACTTACAATAAATGCTACTCCATCCTCAACCAACTCACGGGCAATCTTCACCCCTTCAAAGAGATCACCTAACACAACTTCTAAGTTCCATTTCCTTCTCCTTTTTAAGTATTCAACAAGTTCCAATAGATCCTCGTATGGCGCAATCAGAGCCCCTTTCAATGCCATAATCTCTCTTAATCCCTCCTACTTCTTCAGTATTCTGTCGTCCAAATTGCTGAACCCCATTTTATACTCTAAGTTTCTTAAATAGTTCCACCCGCTTACAAATCCATAGTCGCTCAATATTATAACTTCAATTCCCTGCATAACAAGGTTTTGGAGTGGTCGGTACCCCAACATGCGGCCAGGTTAATTACAAAGTGCGGACAGATATTATGGTTTAAGCATATCCAACAAGGACTCTTTTATTAAAGGCTCAAAATCAAAATATCTTTCCCAAGTATTTTCTACAAAAGTTAATCTGGCTTCTTCATCCTTGGATACAACTACGATACCCTTGGTAACTTCATAACAGAAAGCTATCGAAGCTTTATTTAAAGCATGCACATCAACTGGTAGCTGTAACTTATGACTTAATTCCGCTGCTAACGTTAAGCTCAAATCTAGTTGTTCCTCAAGGGAAAGAGAGTTATCAAAATAAATAGCGATATCTATATCATGAATGGGCAGTTCTTCCAAAAAGGAACCATGTATATAGGCAAACTTTATATATAGTGGTGCTGTGCTAAGTGTTCCTTAATAATTTTTTTAATATTGTTCGCTTTTGTTTTGGAGTTTTTACCCAAACGTTTGGCCAACTCAAAATCTACTAAGTTTATTTTCATCCCTTCTTAATGGAAATAATGATAATCTCTTCTCCTGGCTTTGTTATAACACGTTAACAGATGACGGTCAATCACATTGGTAGTATTATTAGGAGGAGCAAAGTAAAATCGCTCTAGCTTGCAATCTTGCAAAGATACGTTCATAATGGTGGATAAGCGGTTGTTTATTAGGCCACATCACCAAAGGGGAGACTAGCTTTGTTCTTTCACCGCCCGATCTTCCGTCTCTGCCAGCCCCTAGGCCCCAACAGGCTCCTTTTGAGGCTGAAAGCCCCCCGCCGGGAAGGACAGCGCTGCTCAGTCATCTATGAAGACGGTGAGGAGTTCAAAGTTGCCCCTATGTATGTCTACGCCCGGACACCCCATTACCTATATTACCAGGCAGAAATAAACCTCTCTAAGCCTTGGCGCTGCCGGTACTTCTTCCAATGCCTAGCCAAAGATGAAGAACCTGTATATATTATGGCTCCTGGTAGTCAAAAGACCCTTCATGCCTTTAGCTTCTCTTGGACAGCCCAGGATATTTTTACAGTGCCTGACTGGATTTATGATGCCGTATCTTATCAAATATTTCCGGATCGCTTCTATAACGGCAATCCAGAGAATGATCCCCCTGGTACCCGACCCTGGCAGGAGGTTCCTACCCGGGATAGCTTCTTCGGCGGCGATCTTGACGGTATCTGGTTTAAGATCCCCTACCTTAAGTTTCTAGGCATTAATACCCTATGGCTTAACCCCATCTTTGCTTCCCCTTCCAATCATCGCTATAACACTACTGACTATTTTAAGGTAGATCCTGCTTTAGGGGATAACACTACTTTGCGCCGCCTGGTAGAATCTTTGCACGCAGCTGGGATACGCCTTATACTCGATGGAGTGTTTAACCATACGGGTACCGAATTCTTTGCCTTTAAGGATGTCCTCCTCCACGGCGCAGAGTCTCCCTATAAAGACTGGTACTATATCCAAAGCTTCCCTGTAAGAAGTGAACCCCAACCCAACTACGCCTGCTGGTGGAATATACCAAGCCTACCTAAATTAAAAGTGAGCAACCCGGAAGTGCGCGATTATCTTCTGGCGGTAGGAACTTACTGGCTACGGGAGGCTGGTATAGATGGCTGGCGCCTGGATGTGCCTAACGAAGTCGAGCCTTCTTTCTGGCGGGAGTTCCGGCAGCAAGTAAAGACCACTAACCCTAACGCTTATATTGTAGGCGAGATCTGGCATGATGCCCGTTTCTGGCTTAACGGCCGTTACTTCGATGGCGTGATGAATTATCTCTTTCGCGACCTGGTGCTAAACTTCTTTGCCCGCCGCCGGTTCCCCATTTCCACGCTGGATTTCCTTTTAGGGCTTATAAGGCTTCGCTACCCGGAAGCGGCCAACTTTGCTCTACTTAACCTCCTGGGAAGCCACGATACTGCCCGGGTGATCACAGCCTTCCAGGAAGGATTAAAAGAGCTGCCTGGTCATTCTGGGACTCTTTCCGAAGCTCTATCTCACCTGCGCCCGGCCTTGATCTTGCAGTTTACCTATGTGGGCGCTCCCTTAATCTTTTACGGGGACGAAGTGGGCTTGACCGGCGGACCTGACCCGGATTGCCGCCGCACCATGCCTTGGGACCCTAAGGCCTGGAACCAGGACCTCCTTAGTCTTTACCGCCAGCTTATATCTTTAAGGCATCAGTTACCTCCCTTAAGGCGGGGCTTTTTCCAGCCTTTGCTGACCGATGATACAGCCGAAGTCTACGCTTACGCCCGCCGCCTGGGAGACGATAAAGTTATAGTAGTGCTCAATGCCAGCGATCTCCCCCAAACAGTAATATTGGCTTCCGAGGAGTTAGAGCTGACCGAAGGGGAGATATGGCAGGAAGGCTTAAGTGGTCGGTCCTTTGAAGTAGAGAAAGGGCAGCTTATAATCCCTTTAGAAGCCAATTCCGGGGCTATATTATGGAAGTAAATAAAATATGGGATATAAGGGCCACTTACACTCCGCTTTTTTTCCTCGGCAATAGCTTTTGTTAACCCTGTTAAAGTTTCAAGTGACGGTTACGCTTAAGCCTCTTTAGGAGCCTATCTAAATCCCAAGTGTTTACAATATCCTCCGGTTCTAGCCAGGCCCGGCGGGCTACAGCCAGCCCGTATTCCATATCTTCCAGACGGCCGGCATCATGGGCATCAGTGTTGATGGCTAAAGGTATCCCGTATTCCTTAGCCCGGCGGGCAGCTACTTCATCTAAATCAAGACGGTCAGGCGAGGCATTTATCTCCAAGATAGTACCTGTCTCGGCGGCCAGCTCCAAGACCTTTTCCAAATTTATAGCATAGGCTGGCCTGCGTCCCAACATGCGACCAGTGGGGTGCCCCAGGATATCTACATAAGGATGGCGTAGGGCGGCTTCCAGGCGAGCCATCATCTGTTCTTCGTCTTGACGGAAACCCGAATGAATGGAAGCTATAACTAGATCCATCTGGGCTAATATCTCATCTTCGTAATCTAGCCGCCCGTCAGGGAGGATATCTACCTCGATCCCCGCAAGGATAGTAAAATCCTCTAACTCTTCATTTAGCCGGGTTATTTCTTCCTTCTGGGCCAGAAGCTGCTCTAGGCTTAATCCCCGGGCTACAGCCAAAGACCGGGAATGTTCGGTAATAGCCAGGTACCGATAACCCCGGGCCCGGGCCGCCTCTACCATCTCCTTTATAGTATGGAGGCCATCGCTATAGCGGGTGTGACAGTGTAGATCGCCTTTAATATCCTCCAGGGTAACGAGACGGGGCAGGCGCCCTTCTTTAGCTACCTTTACCTCTCCCCTACCCTCCCGCAGTTCCGGCGCGATAAAGGGCAAACTTAAGCGGCTATAAAATTCCTCTTCCGAGGTCAAGAAAACGTGTACCTCCTCTAGCCTTGAGGGAAGGCCCGCATCCTCTAAAGAAAACCCAGCCTCTTTAGCGTAAATCCCAAGTTCTTCCCGGTGGGCGGCCGAACCTGTAAGGTATAACCAGCTAGCGACAAACTTTTCTGCCGGAACTACGAAGATCTCTACCTTAACCCCGGTCCAGGTGCGCAAAGAAAGGTGGTTATTTTCTACCTTGATCACTTCTTTCACCTGGGGGTGACGCTCTATTACTTCAAAAAGGGAGTTAGCTTCTGCGGAAACCATCCCTACTAAGATATCTACATCTCCCACCATAGGGCAACCCCGGCGGACGCTTCCGGCCATTTCCACCCGGTCTACCCCTGGTAGGGCCCTAAGTTGTCGGCAAAACAGCTCCGCCAGGGGCCGGGCCACCCCTAAAGGTACTTTATCCCGGCTTTCTTTAAGCATATCCACTCCGCGTAGGATAGCCAACTCCGTTTTGCTTCCTAAGCCAGGGAGGGTCCGAATCTTGCGTTCTCTGGCAGCTTGTTCTAACTCTTCCAGCGTAGTTATTTTGAGGTGCTGGTAAATAGTTCGAATAGATTTCGCTCCCAGTCCTGGGATAGATAGCATATCCCGCAGTCCTGGGGGAACTTCCTGGCGTAACCTCTCTAAGAAAGTGGAACGGCCAGTTTCTAAAAGTTCCGCAATCTTTTTGGCCAGGTTCTTACCTACCCCAGGAATCTTTTCCAGCTCTCCCCGGGCATGGAGCTGGGCTGCTTCTTCTTCTAGGGATTCCAGGATTCTGGCTGCCCTATGATAGGCCCTTACTTTGAAGGGTTCTTCCCCTTTTATCTCTAAAAGATCCCCCATCTCCTCCAAAGCCCAGGATAACTCTAGGTTGGTCAAGCTTTTCTTTCCTCCTGGATTAATTTAATCAGGGTTTCGTAATCCTGCTGAATCTTGTTTAACTCATCTGCGATATTAAGCGCCGCAAGCACCGCTACTTTCACCGGAGGGTAATGGGGGCATCTCTCGCTGATCTGGCGCATCTTCCTGTCCACATAAGCAGCTAAAGCTTGCAAGTACTCGGGGGGCTCGGCACCCTTAAGGATATATTCCTGATCAAAAATGGTAACGGGGATCCGGTTTACTCCTTCTTCTTTAGCCTTGGCTTCCGCCAAAAGGTGCCACCTCACTTTAGAAGCTGAAAATCCTTCCCCTTATAGGGGACAAACTCACTCCTGCCTGAGTACCGCCCCCACACGCCGGCCTAGCTCCTTCTCTATCTCTTGCATAATGCTATTTACCTCTACGTCTGTGAGGGTCCGGTCTTCACGCTGGAAGCTTAGGGTAAAAGCAAGGCTTTTCTTACCTTCTCCTATCTGTTGTCCGCGGTAAAGGTCGAAGAGCCGGCACTCCTTTAAATAAGGACCTGCGGCGGCTAAAATAACCTCTCGCACCTTTTCAGAAGGAACCTCTTCGGATACCACCACCGCCAAATCTCTCTCTACAGCCGGAAACTTCGGAAGCGGCTGGTACGCGGGTATCCCCCCGGCCAACTCCATTAAGATTTCCCAATCTAACTCAAAAATGTAAGCTCGGGCAGGTAAATCAAAAGCACTTAGCACGTCGGGGTGCAACTCACCAGCAAAGCCTATTGCGTCCCTATAAACCCAGATCTCTGCGCTCCGGCCAGGATGAAGGAAGGGATAAGCTGTGGTGGGTTCCCACCGTACCTTAGGTACACGCACCCGTTCTAGAATCTCCTCTACCACACCTTTTAGGTAATAGAAATCCATTTCCACCGGTGGCCAGTCCCAACCTCTTTCCCGGGTTCCCATGACAAGTCCGGCGAGCCGCAAGGGCTCCTGGGGCAATTCATTCCCTTGGGGTATGAAGACCCGTCCTAGCTCGAAAATAGCCACCGGCATAACCCGACGGTTAGCGTTGCGGGCCGCTACCTCTAGGAGTCCCGGTAGCAACGTAGTCCTTAAAATGCTCTGCTCTTCCCGTAAGGGATTCTGTAACACTACGGTTCTACGCCACTTGTGGCCGGGGGGGAGCCGTAATATATCCCAAATTTTGGGGTTTATAAAGCTATAAGTTATCACCTGGGTAAGGCCGCAAGCTACAGCAGCTTCCTGGCCAGCTTCCTCCCATACCTGGCGCCGGGATTTTTTTTCACCTGGTACTACACCAGGGGGTATGGTGATGGGAATACGATCGTACCCATAAAGCCTGGCCACTTCTTCCACCAAATCAATCTCCTGGGTTAGGTCACCGCGGGTGGAAGGCACCTCCACCTGCCAGGTATCCGGGCTCTTTTCTTTTACCTTAAGCTTAAGACGCTCTAGTATCTCCTTAATTTCTTCCCTGGAGAGCTCAGTACCTAAGAAATAATTTACCCTCTCTGGCCGGAACCGGATAGTCACCGGGCTCTTGCGGGCCACATAACAATCCAGCCGCCCATGGGCAATGCTACCCCCGGCCAGCTTCTGCATAAGCTCTGCTGCCCGGTCAGCAGCCCGGGGGGCTCCTTCTATGTTTACACTTCGCTCAAACCGCAAGGAGGCCTCCGAACGTAAAGAGAGATAGCGTGAAGCTCTTCTAATGGCTACTCCATCGAAGTGGGCAGACTCAATCAAAATATTCCTGGTTTGCCTGGTAACCTCTGTTTCTAATCCGCCCATTACCCCTGCCACAGCTACAGCCCGTTCTTTATCAGCGATGACTAACAAATTCTCTTCCAGAACTCGTTCCTGCCCATCTAAGGTTACTATCTTTTCTCCCCTTTTTGCCCGGCGCACGATAATCTTTTTCCCTTTAAGCAAATCGTAGTCGAAGGCGTGCAGGGGTTGGCCCATCTCCAGCATTACATAGTTAGTGATATCGACAATATTATTGATAGGCCGCATCCCACAGGCCCGCAGCCTGGCCTGCATCCAGCCAGGGGAAGGCCCTATAGTAACATTTCTCACCACCCGGGCCACGTAGCGGCCACACATATCAGGAGCTTCAATTTCTATACTTGCGAGTTCTACTACCGGAGGGTTTTCTTCCCTAAGATCCACATTAGGCTCCTTCACTGGAGCACCTGTAAGAGCAGCTACCTCACGTGCAACACCTAAGATGCTTAAGCAATCCGCCCGGTTAGTAGTAACCTCTAGCTCAAGGACTATCTCTTCCAGTCCTAGCACTCGGGCTACGTCCTGCCCCAAGGGTGCATCCGGAGGCAAAGTAATAATACCCTCCCGGTCTTCAGGCGCTACAAGGCTCGTATCCAGCCCTAGCTCCTGGGCTGAACATAACATACCAAAGGAATCCACACCCCGGAAAGTAGCCCGGCGTATCTCCCGGCCTCCCGGTAGCCTGGCCCCCTCCAGGGCTACTGCCACCCACTGGCCCACAGCCATATTGGGAGCTCCAGATACCACCTGAAGGTACTTGCCGCCTACATCCACTTGGCAAACCTTTAAGTGATCAGCATGGGGGTGTTCCTCAATGGCTATTATTTTTCCTGCTACTACTCCGCTAAAACCAGGATGTAAGTTGATTATATTTTCCACAGGAAGGCCAGCCATGGTAAGCTTTTGAGCTAGCTCCTCGGGCGAAAGTTCTATCTCCACATATTCCTTTAACCAGCTATAAGGTACTCGCAATTCGCATACCACCTCATCTTTTTACAAAAACTCTTCTGTTGAAACTAAAATTGCCGTAAAAACCGTAGATCATTTTCAAAAAACAGCCGCAAATCATCAATACCATACTTTAACATAGCCACCCTCTCTACCCCTAGCCCAAAAGCGAAGCCGCTAACCTCCTCTGGGTTATATCCTGCCATCTCTAAAACCTTGGGGTGTACCAGGCCGCTACCTAAGATCTCCAGCCACCCGCTCTGCTTACAAACGCGGCAACCTTCTCCCTGGCAGATAACGCAGGAAATATCCACCTCGGCGCTGGGCTCTGTAAAAGGGAAATAGCTGGGGCGGAAACGCACACCTACATCTTGACCAAACATCTGGCGTAAGAAAGTCATTAAGGTTCCTTTAAGGTCTCCGAAGGTGACCCTTTTATCCACCACTAGGCCCTCTACCTGGTGGAACATGGGTGAATGGGTAGCATCGTCATCTCGCCGGTAAACCTTCCCGGGAGCTATAATGCGGATAGGAAGGCGCGGCCGCATGGCTTCCATAACCCGGATTTGAACTGGAGAAGTATGGGTACGTAGCAAAACCGTAGAGGTGATATAGAAGGAATCCTGCATGTCCCGGGCCGGATGCTCCGGAGGTAAATTTAAAGCAGTGAAGTTGTAGTAATCAGTCTCTACCTCCGGCCCTTCAGCCACGGCAAAACCTAGTCCAATAAAGATATTTTTAATTTCCTCCAGGACCAAGTGGATGGGATGGTAATATCCCCGCGGTAAAGGCCGTCCGGGCAAAGTTACATCTAGTTTTTCTTCCCGCAGGCGGCGCTCCTTTTCCTCCCGGGCTAAGGTCTCCCGGGTCCGCCTTAAGGCTTCTTCTAGTTCTTCCCTGACCTTATTAGCTAGCTGTCCCACCCGCGGCCGCTCTTCAGGTGGGAGCTTTCCCATACCGCGTAAAACCTGGGTGAGCTCCCCCTTTTTGCCTAAGTACTTTATCCTTAAACCTTCCCATCCTTCTAAATCCTTAACTTGAGCAAGCTCTCTCAATGCCCTTTCCTTTAAGGACTTTAAAGCCTCTAAGGTTTCCAATCCATTTTCACCCCATAAAAAAAGCCCTCGCCCCCTTGGGACGAAGACTTCTATTATTTAATAGCATATCACTGCAGGGCCAGCCTGCGGTAGATGATGTAGGCCGCTATGGAGCCTGTCATCTCAAAAAGCCGCCAGAAAAACTCCGCAGGCAGGAACACAGTATCACAACCTTTCCCAAGGGTTGTGTACCTGGTATAAGGCTAACCCAAAATAGATTATAGCATAGGAGCCATCCCTTGGCTAGCCTAAAATCACCTGCTCCTCGGGAAGGTGAACATTAACTTTAGCCTGTTTATGCCAAATAGCCATAGCTAGGCTTAAAGGCCCTACCCGGCCAGCGAACATAGTAAAGATTATCAACCACCGGCCTATAGGGCTAAGCTCCGGGGTAATACCCGTGCTAAGACCCACGGTACCGAAGGCCGAGGTTACTTCATATAACACGGGCAAGAAACCTTTCCCTTCAGTTATCAAAAGTATAAAGGTAACGGCATTGACCAAAGCGAAGGAAATAGCTGCTATGCTAAGGGCCTTAAAAACCCTAAACCAGCTGATCTGCCGACCACCAAAATCTACCTCCTGCCTTCCCCGCACTATAGTGACTACGGCCAGCACTAACACCGCAAAGGTAACCGTCTTTATACCGCCACCGGTTCCTGCGGGAGAGGCCCCGATAAACATAAGGATTACCTGCAAGTACTGGGTAGCAGGTTCTAACCCGGCAATATCAATGGTATTGAATCCGGCGGTCCTGGGGGTTACAGCCTGGAAATAGGCCGCCAGTATCTTCACGGGTAAGGTTAGAGGATGAAGTGTCCGGGGATTATCCCATTCTACAATCAGGATCAAGGCGGTACCCACTATAATAAGAGATGCCGTGGTAAGGAGCACCAGTTTGCTATGTAAGCTCAGACGGGATAACTTTTTAGTCCTTACTACGTCCATGAGAACTGGGAAGCCGAGACCACCTAGAACAAGGAGGGTAGCCACGGTCAGACTCACTACAGGGTCCCCGACATAATGGGTTAAGCTCGTGAACTCGCCGAACTCCTTTCCTAAAACATCAAAACCTGCGTTGTTAAAAGCAGAGATAGCATGGAACAAGCCGTAATATAATCCTTTTTTCCAACCAAAATCTAGGGTAAACCTGGCCGCCAAAATCAGTATACCTAGGCTCTCAATAATTGCCGTAATAAAAATAACCCTTCGAGCAAGGTCTACTACTCCGCCTAAAGTTTCTCTATTTAAAGCTTCCTGGAGGAGTAACCTCTCTCGTAAGGAGATCCTCTTACGTACTACTAAAGCCAAAAAGGTGGCCACGCTCATCCATCCCAAGCCGCCTATCTGAATCAGCAACAAAATAATCATCTGCCCAAAGGAGGACCAATAAGTCCCTGTATCCACTACCACCAGGCCAGTCACGCACACAGCCGAAGTAGCTGTAAATAAAGCGGTTAAAAAGTCCGTCCAGATACCAGAAGCAGAAGAAATAGGGAGCATCAAAAAAAGAGCACCAGTCAAGATCAGCCCTGCAAAACCTAGGACCACCACTTGAGTAGGGTTGAGGCGCAGCATAAACCTATAAGGTTAACCTCCTAAACCGTACCCAAATTGTAACGCTGGCGGGCGGCCTCATATAATAAAAGGCTTGCCGCCACAGCCACATTTAGAGACTCTACAGGCCCCCAGAGGGGGATTTTAACCCGCGCATAAGCTTGAGCTAAGATTTCTGGGCTGGGACCGCGGTTTTCGTTTCCCACTACCAAAGCCAGGCTACCCCTATAATCACATTCGTGATAGAAAACCTCACCGGCTACGTGCCCCACTATGATTTTAGCCCGGCCTTCCAGGTGCTTTACAACTTCTCCTGGCCCTAGCCCAGTAACTACGGGCAAGTAAAAAAGGGCGCCCATAGCTGCGCGTACTGCTTTTTCATTATAAGGATCCACAGTTCCAGTAGTCAAAAGGGCCCCTGTACATCTAGCGGCAGCCGCTGTACGCAGCATAGTCCCCAAATTGCCAGGATCCTGTACGCCATCAGCCACCAATAAAAAAACCTCCTGGTTAGCCAGCAGGCTCTCCAAATTGATTTTATGTTGCCGGGCGATGGCCAGAATCCCCGGTGGTGTAACTGTAGCAGCTGCCCGGTTGAGCTCCGGACTAGGTACTTCCAGGCACCGGTAACCAGCCCGGGCTAACCGCTTTAAAAGCTTCGTATGCTCGGAGGAAGCAGCAAACTCCCTATCATACAATACTACCTCTAGCTCCGCTTCCGATTGTAAAGCTTCAAGGACCAAGTGCTCCCCTTCCAGGAGGTAAAGCCCTGTTTTTTCCCGCCGGGAACGTCGTTTTAGGGAGTGCGCCAACTTTAAATACTTATCGGGAGTTATTCTCTCTCCTCCAATCGTTCTAGGACTTTGGTGGGACCGATGAGGACTAATATATCGCCCTCCCTTACCACGTCCTCCGCACCTGGGGCTACCACAATATTATCCCCATGTTTAATGGCCACCACCATAATACCGTGTCTAGCCCTTAAATTAAGCTGGCCTAAAGTCTTTCCCGCCAGCCGGTGGGAAGCAGCGATCTCCACAATGCTATAATCAGGTGAAAGGTCTATATGTTCCAATACATTCCCAGCTGCCAAGGTACGGGCCACCCGCACCCCCATATCCCGCTCAGGGAACACTATTTTATCCGCCCCGATCTTGGCCAGGACCTTAGCGTGAAGGTCGTTTAGGGCTTTAGCCACTACGCACTTTACCCCTAGCTCCTTAACTATTAAAGTAACGAGAATGTTAGCTTCCACATTCTCCCCGATGGCTACAATAGCTACATCTACGTTCCGGATACCAGCAGCTTTAAGGGCTTCCTCATCCCGGGCGTCAGCTTGGATGGCGTGGGTGACCTCGTCCATTATAGCTTCTACTTTTTCCGCATCAGAATCAATAGCCAGGACTTGACACCCCATCCTGGCCAAAGCAGTGGCTACACTAGACCCGAAACGCCCAAGGCCAATAACAGCAAATTGCTTCATAGATTTTAAACACCAACTCCCAAGTTTTCTTTAGCCACCTCGACTAACTGCTTAAAACCTGCAGCATCATGAACAGCCATATCGGCCAACATCTTCCGGTTGATCTCTACTCCAGCCTGCTTTAATCCGTTAATTAGCCGGCTATAGGTCAACCCGTTTTGCCTGGCCGCAGCGTTAATACGGGCGATCCACAGCTTCCGGAAATCCCCCTTCTTTTTCCGCCGGTGGGCATAAGCATAGGCCAGCGATTTCATAACCTGCTGGTTAGCTATCCGGAAAAGCTTCGACTTAGCCCCATAATAGCCTTTAGCCAATTTAAGTATTTTCTTATGACGGCGCCGCTTAGTCACTCCCCGTTTTACTCTAGCCATCTAATTTGTCTTCCCTCCTTTACCTATCGTTACCTCGGCTTCAAGCATAAGGCAAGAGCCTCGCGATGCGCCGGTGATCCGCCCCTGAAACTATAGCTGGCTTACTCAAGCGCCGCTTCCTTTTAGCCGTTTTACCGGTTAAAAGATGGCTCTTCCCTGCCCGGGAATGCTTAATTTTCCCCCTGGCCGTTACGCGGAAACGCTTAGCGGCTCCCCGGTGGGTTTTCATTTTAGGCACAGTAAAATCCACCCCTTGGACTAATTTTTAGGCGCCAAGATCATAACCATGTTACGTCCCTCCAGCTTAGGCGGCCTTTCTACAGAGGCTCTCTCTGCCACTTCCTCAGCTAGGCGCCAGCATAGCTTTTCGCCCAGCTCGGCATGGGAAATCTCCCGGCCACGGAACATAACTGTAACTTTAACCTTATCTCCATCTTCTAAAAAGCGGAGGGTATTGCGCGCCTTTACCTTAAAATCATGCTCCTCAATTCCGGGCCGTAGCTTTATCTCCTTGATATCGACCGTGCGCTGCTTCTTCCTGGCTTCCCGCTCGCGCTTGCTCTGTTCATATTTATATTTCCCAAAATCCATAATACGGCAAACCGGCGGGCGAGCCTGGGGAGCCACTTCCACCAGATCTAATCCTTGCTCCTGAGCTATACGCAGCGCCTCTCTCAAAGGCATAATACCAAGTTGTTGGCCATCAGTACCTACCAAGCGCACTTCCCGAGCCCGGATCTCTGCATTAACCCTCCAGTCCTTGCTTATAATTCGTCACCTCCTGTAGAAATTGCCGCCTAGCCAAAAAGAAAGCGGGGTTATCCACCCGCTTCGGATGGCTTTTCCTTCCGGGGGTAGTATAGCACAAGGCCCGAAGTACCGTCAATATGGTGCTTTCCTTTCTACTTCGTGCCCGCCGAATTCATGCCTTAAGGCTGCCACTACTTTCCCAGCAAAGCTCTCCTCCTGTTCCGAACGGAACCGTACCATCAAAGCTAAAGAGATCACCGGCACTGGAACCCCCAATCGCAAAGCTTCTTCCACCGTCCACAGGCCCTCACCTGAATGATGAATAACATCCCTAATATCCTTAAGGTCGCCACTCTTGGACAGGACCCTTTCGGTGAGGTCCATAAGCCAGCCCCGGATAACTGAGCCGTGCCGCCATACCCGGGCTATAGCAGGAAGGTCTAGTTTAAAAGGGCCTTTAGCCAGGATCTCCATGCCTTCTCCTATGGCCTGCATCATTCCATACTCGATGCCGTTATGCACCATCTTTACAAAGTGGCCGCTACCACAGGGACCCGTATGAAGATAACCGCCAGGGGCACTTATATCTTTTAATAAAGGCTCAAGATACTGGAAAAGCTCTTCCTCCGCGCCTACCATGGCGCATATCCCCCAGCGGGCTCCCTCTATACCACCACTGGTACCTATATCGGCAAAGCGCAAGCCCTGGGCTTTTAAAACTTCATAACGGCGCAAGGTATCGCGGTAGTAGGAATTACCCCCGTCTACAATAATGTCGCCCTTTGAGAGGAAGGGTATTAGCTGATTTATCACCATATCTACTGTTTCTCCTGCCGGTACCATGAGCCAGATTAGCCGGGGAGGGATAAGCTTCTTCACCAACTCCTCAAGGCTATAGACTCCCTTAATACCTTCTCCCTTAGCCCGATCCACCGTCTCTTTAGTCCGGGCATAACCTATGACTTCATGGCCATGGTCACGCATATTAAGTGCTAAATTGAGCCCCATTTTGCCTAAACCTATTAAGCCGACTTGCACTTCAAACTTACCTCCTATCTTAATTTGATGATTTCCCTCAAAAGCGAGCAGTAGAAGCTTCTCAGTACCCAAGATTACTATGTTGAGACATAGATCCCGCCTTAAGGAAGGGCTTTCACGTAGGATTTACTTCAGAATCCGCTTTCTCCCCTCGCAAAACCTTAAGAATGTTTTTGGCTACAGCTAAGCCCATCCGTAAGTTAGCCTCGCGGGTGTAAGCACCTATATGGGGCGTAACTACCACGTTATCTAGTTCAAGTAAAGGACTACCTACCGGCGGTTCTTCACTAAAAACATCTAAGCCAGCACCTCTAATCCAACCCTCCTTTAAAGCTCGATATAAAGCTTCTTCGTCCACTAATTCCCCCCGAGCGGTATTTATTAGGATAGCCTCCTTCTTCATAAGCCTTAGCCGTCCTTCATTTATAAGGTGATAAGTATCTTCAGTCAAGGGCGCATGGAGGCTTATAAAATCAGATTCCTGTAAAAGCTTTTCCAGATCTGTATAAACTATCCCCAGTTCACTGGTAGCCTCCAAATTAGGCCGAGGATCATAAGCTAGGATGCGCATATTAAAGCCGCGCGCCCGGCGTGCTACCGCCAGCCCTATTCTCCCAGTCCCAATAATACCCAGGGTCTTCTCCCATACCTCCCCCCCCACAAATCTATCCCACCGGCCCTGCCGTGTAGTTCTATCAGCTAAAATGATCTCTCTGGTACAAGCCAAAAGAAGCCCGAAAGCGAGATCAGCCACAGCCTGGGCGTTACTACCTGGCGCGTTGGTCACTACAATACCCTGCCTTTGGGCAGCAGGGATATCGATATTGTCTACACCTACCCCGTGCTTGGCTATAATTTTTAGCTGCGTGGCCACCTCCATTACCTCACAGGTTACAGGGTCCACGCCCACAATGAGTGCCACTGGCTGCCATCGTCTCAAGGCTTCCTTCATTTCAACCTCTGTCAAAGGCCGGCCTGTATCATTCAAGATAAGTTCAAGACCTTGCTCCTCTAGAAGCCTCCTGGGTTCTGATGAATAGCGAGAAAAAGAAAGGGCAGAGACAAACACTTTCCCGTTTAAACTAGCCACCTTAGACGATTACCTCCCCAATCTCTGATACTTTCTTGGCGAACCATTATTGTACTTTGTTAAATCTTACTTTATTGTGCTTTCCATCACAAAGGCGGAGGGAAAGCGGAAAAGGTGGGGAGATGGTGCAAAGATGTCCGCGTTTAATGTGGGTTATGGTGCCTCTGAAACGCGGCTATCCGGGAAAACTGCTCTTTAAGCCTCCAGTACAGATCTTGGTACAGACCGTAGAGCTCATGGTAAGCTTTCCGGGCTTCTTCCCGGGGCTTTATTTCCTCCCTAACCCTTACCATCCTTCCTACCGCTTCTATCCCCTCTATGAAACCCAAACCCCACATGGCCATCAAGGCAGCTCCGAAGGCGGAGGCTTCGGTTACTTCTGGTAACTTAATTGGGTACCCGAACACATCAGACATAATCTGGCACCATACTTGGGAGCGGGTAAACCCGCCTGCTGCCCGCACTTCTTGAGGTTCGCCTACCAGATCCACAATAGCCTCAAAAACACTGTACATACGATAGATTACACCTTCCATCAGGGCCCGTACCAAGTGGGGCTTACCATGGTGTAAGCCCAGCCCGAAGATTACCCCTCGGGCTTCGGGGTTCCAGTGAGGGCTTCGCTCCCCCGTGAGGAAGGGCAGGAAAATCAACCCTCCTGCACCCGGCCCCACCTTAGCCGCTAGCTCATTCAAGATTTCATAGGCTTCTATGCCTTTCTTAAGAGCTTCCTCAGCTTCTTTCTCGGCTAAGTTGTCTCGGAACCAACGGTAGACTATGCCGCCGTTGTTTATGGCCCCACCCACTACCCAGTACTTATCTGTGAAGGCATAACACCAGGTACGGCCTTGGGGATCAATAAGCGGCTTATTCTCAAACACTCTTATGGCTCCACTGGTCCCCACCATAGCCACTACCTGCCCGGGGCCATAAGCTCCCGATCCTAAGTTGGATAACATGCCGTCGCCAGCGCCTATTACTACTGGCAAGCCTTCTGGCAAGCCCAGTTCTCGGGCTACTTCACCTTTAAGCCTTCCCACCAGCTCTTGGGGTGGAACTACTTCACTTAGGCTTTCCATCTTAATACCTAAGACATCCAGGCACTCTTCATCCCAGCGCAAAGAATGGATATTGAGAAGCCCAGAAGTAGAAGCCACCGCCTGGTCAATTACCAGCCGACCCAGCCACCGGAACAGAATATACTCCTTCAGGGAAATAAACTTGGCAGCCTCCCGGAATACCTCCGGCCTTTCCTCTTTAAACCACAAGATCTTGGCTAAGGGATACATGGGATGCACGCGACAGCCGGTCCGGCTGTAAATCTGGAAACCATTATCGTCGCCTTTAAGGAATTCAGCCTGCTTTAAACTCCGGGTGTCTGCCCAGATTAAAGCGTTGCTTAAACAGTTTCCTTGCCGGTCGAGCAAAATAAGGCTGTGAAAGACGGAGCTTAAGCCCAATCCAACGATGCTGGGGGTTTTTACCCCTGAAAGCTCTACGCACTCCGTTACCGCCCGGCAGGCAGCTTCATAAACCTTTTCCGGTTCCTGTTCAGCCCATCCAGGCCTGGGCTGGATCAACGGATATTCCTTTGTGGCAAGGCTTATGAGCCTTCCCTTAAGGTCGAAAAGTCCTGCCCGACACCCACCGGTACCTATATCTAAACCGAGGAAATAGAGCTCTCTCAATTTAAACTTTACCCTCCTCTACTCTCTATCTCGCCAGCCACCCACCATCAACACACAAAATATGACCATTTACATAGTCCGAAGCATGGGAAGCCAAGAAAATGGCTGCCCCTACCAAGTCCTCCGGCTTCCCCCACCGGCCGGCGGGTATCCTCTCTAAGATTTGCCTATTGCGTTCCTGGTCCTGTATTAGCGCCTTGTTCATTTCTGTGTCAATATAACCCGGGGCAATGGCGTTCACATTTATCCCATATCGAGCTAGCTCATTGGCAAAGGCCTTAGTCAACTGGGCCACACCACCCTTGCTGGCCGCATAAGCTGGAACCGTATAGCCTCCCTGGAAGGATAGCATGGAGGCGAGGTTGATTATTTTGCCCCAACCGTTTTCTTTCATAATAGCGGCAGCTGCCTGGCTTAAGATGAAGACGGCCTTTAAGTTTATCTGGATCACTTCGTCCCAATCCTTTTCCGTGAATTCTAGAACCGGATTACGCCTTTGTATGCCGGCATTATTTACCAGGATGTCCAGCCGCCCAAAGGTCTTCATAGTTTCGCCTATTATGAGGTCTTTAGCTCTAGAAAGATCGAATAGATCGACGTTTACTTTCAAACATTTCCTCCCAGCCTCCACAATTTTCCTTTCAGTTTCCTCCAACCCACCACGACTCGTAATTACTAGGTCGGCTCCTGCCCTGGCTAACCCAACCGCAATAGCCTGTCCTATCCCCCGGCTAGCCCCAGTAACTATGGCTACCTTGCCATGTAGACTAAACAAATCTAACATCATCTAAACCCCCACATACTCAATCCAACCTAAAAAGGATCTTCATTCCTTCCCCTCTTTCCATTATCTCACAAGCCCTTTCAGCCTCCTCTAACTTAAATATGTGGGTAACTATACCGTCCACCTTTATCTTCCTCTTGTAAATCATATCCGCCGCAATCTGGTAATCTTCGAAGTTATAAACCCTAACCCCAATTATGTCTAACTCCCGAAAACTGACAGTACGGTAATCCACTGGTGGAGGTTCATTAAAGACCCCCACCACCACAACCTGCCCCCGAACTTTTACAATCCTAGTACTAAGCTCCGCCGTAGCCGGCACCCCTGCTGCATCAAAGACTACGTCAACTCCTTTTCCGCACGTGACCGCCCTTACTTCAGCCTCCACATCCTGCGCAAGCGCATTAAGGGCCAAAAACCCTCGAGCTCTAGCCCTTTCTAAGCGCTCCGGAGCCACCTCGGTAATAATCACTTCTGCCCCCGACGCCCTGCATGTCTCCGCTACTAAGGTACCTATGGGGCCCGCCCCGAGTATGGCTACTATATCGCCAATCTTAAGTCTAGACATACGGACCGCGTGAATAGCCACCGCTACTGGCTCAACTAGCGCAGCCTCCAGCATAGGCATATCTTGAGGAAGCCTGTGAACTCTGCTAATAGGTACCAGAGCGTACTCGGCAAAACCCCCGTCTCTGTCGATGCCCAGCAATCCCAGGTTAGCGCAGACGTGATAATAGCCCGAAAGACACGCTGCACACTTACCACATGAGAGCAGGGGCTCTACAACCACCTTATCCCCTACCTTCACTCCGGCAGCTTCGCCATTTAGAGCTACAATCTGACCGCAAAATTCGTGTCCCATAATGAGAGGAGGCTTAGCCCGGGGATGGACCCCATGGTAAATATGCATATCAGTACCACAAAGGCCACCGTAAAATACCTTTAAGAGCGCTTCCCCCGGCCCCGGTTGGGGAACTGGTACATCTTTAACCTCAAGTCTCCTAGGCCCTTCATAAACCACTGCTTTCATGGGTAAAGCCTCCTTAAAGTAGCTAGCAATAGGGCAGAATCTCGCCGCCATGCCTAAAGCACAGCACTTTAGCCTTTCTACCTTTAAGGCTAAAAGCCATCTCTAAGGCCTCCTGAGGTGTAGGTGCTGTTCTAAATCCGATCCTTTCGGCTGTCTCACGGGTAATACCAGGGGAGACCAAGATACACGTGGCTTTCTTACGGATAACTTCTCCTACATGTACAAGGTGGGCAGCTACCGTAAGATCTAAAATTTTACCTTCCTCCACCAGCCGCTTAACCTCTTCCAGGGGCCGGTAACCAAACTCTTCTACCTCCGGGTGCTGGGAGGCGACGCCTTCTGGGCAGGGTGTCACCAAGATAATTACCCCACCCTCCTTGACAGCCAGATCCGCAGAGTAAATACCCTTGGCCGCCTGCCACATTTCCACGTCAGCCGGGTACGAATCAGTGATGACTATGTCCGCAGGCTCAGGAATCTTTACGCCGAATACCTTCCGTGAAGTTTCACACCCTTTGCGGTGGGCTACCACCAAATCGCCGCACACAGCCTCCACTATCCGGCCCCGCCGGTCCTGCACCACATTGAAAATCACCCTTAAGCCCGCTTGCCTAGCTACAGTCTCAATTTCGCAGCGCACGGGATTCTCAGGTTGTCCCATTATGTCCTTACCTGGATAGAGGGCACTGAGCCAGTGGGTTTGTTCTGTGGTCTTAGGACCGCACACTGCTGGTTGGATGATTTTCCCACCACCGCTAAAACCCGCCACCCTATGGGGAACGATGTGGCCAATGCCGATCACAAAATCAGACCGCAGAACCTCTTTATTAAGCCATATTTCCGTACCGCTTTCGGTTTGGCCAAAGAATTCTATTGAGGAAGGATCCTTCCAGTTATGACTTTGAACAGGGTAGTTACTTACTATTTCTTCTCCAAGTTTCTTCTTGATTTCCTCTTCGGTCATAAGACGATGGGTTCCGAGGCCAATCAATATATTGATGGCCTCATCGTTTACGCCGCCCTGTTTAAGTTCCCCAATTACGTAAGGAAGAATCTTATGGACTGGTGTAAGCCTAGTGTTATCATCAACGATAATAAGAACTCTCTTCTTTCCCTTTACCATTTCGGCGATCCTAGGCGTGCCTATGGGATTGGCCAGGGCGCGGGCGATAATTTCTTCCTCGCTATCTTCAAGGGAAAGCTCTTGGGGTTCAAAAACTCCTAATAAGCTATCGGGTTCAATTTCTACACCTGGTACATCAACGTAAGAAAAGCTAACCTGCATCTGCCCTGCTTCACTCCTCTAACGTGATATCAAGCTAGGTATCCACATAACAGCTTTAGGAATAAACAGTAAGATGAAAAGAACAACTACCATGGTAAAAACAAAGGGGTAAAGATGTTTGCTTAGCTCCACTATATTGAGACGCCCCAGGCGGCACCCGACATAAAGTACCGAGCCGACGGGTGGTGTGAGAAGGCCGATAGCCAAATTGACGGTCATTATTACACCCAAGTAAACCGGATCGATGCCAAAACTCTTAGCCAGGGGTACTAGGATGGGGCCTAGAATAAGAAGCGCGGGTGTCAAGTCCATAACCATTCCCACGAGGAGAAGCAAAATATTTATAATGACTAACACACCGAACTGGGTACTAGCCAGTGTTTTCACCATCTCGCCTAACAGGTAGGGAATACGGGCCACAGTAATATAGTATCCCGCCACTGTAGCCGCACCGCAGACAAAAATCACAATGGCGGTCCCGATGGCTGCTTCAGTCAAAGCCTTAGGAAGATCTCTAAGCTTCAGCTCCCGGTACACTAGGCCGGAAACAACGAAGGCATAAACAACAGCTATAACCCCAGCCTCTGTGGGGGTAAACACCCCGCTAATGATTCCCCCCAAGATAATTAAGGGCATTATCAAGGCCCAAAAAGCGTCCTTAGTAGCCATTAAAAATTCCCTAAAAGAAGTCCTCTCTGTGGTTGGATAATTGCTCTTCCGAGCAATAAAGTACCAGTGAGCCATCAACGCTAACCCAATAACGACTCCCGGGAAAATGCCTCCTAAGAAGAGTTTAGTAACCGATACACCAGCAATAACACCATACAAGATCATGGGGAGGCTAGGCGGAATAATAGGACCGATGCACCCTGCTGCACAAATCAGGGCCGTGCTCTTCCCTTTATCGTATCCTTCTTTTTCCATAACCGGAAGCATAATGGAACCGATGGCGGAAGTATCGGCCACAGCAGTACCGGAAACACCGGCGAAGATCATGCACGCTAATACGGAAACGTAACCCAACCCGCCTTTAATATGGCCAATTAAGGCCTTAGCGAAGTTAACTATGCGCTGCGAAAGACCACCGACTGTCATAATTTCTCCGGCCAGCATGAAAAAGGGGATAGCCATCAGGGGAAAGTTATCAACCCCATACATGAAATACTGGGCAATAGTGCTCGGAGCCAGGGTGCCTTTCACTATCATCAATACAATAGCCGTTAACGCCAGAGAAAAACCTATGGGGACTCCCACGAGCAGAAAGCCAAAGAGGCTTAATAAAAATATAGCGAGCACGCCTTTATTCACTCCTACCCCTAAATTCCTGGACTAGGTGACCGGCTACGATGAATAGCATAAAAGCAGCGCTTAAGGGGATAATTGCATTAATGTATCCATATGGAATGCGGGTAGCCGGAGCAGGCCAGGTCATACCTAGCTCCACCATGGTTCTCCCACCATCGACCATGGCAATTAAGACAAGGCTAACTAAGAGGCCGGAGATTATCCTGAACAGTTTTTGTACTTTGGGTGGAATTATCTTGTATAAGATATCGATCCCTAAATGCTGTCGTCTATACATGGCTATAATAGCTCCTAAAAACACAAGATAAACGAGCATAAAGCGGGCGATCTCTTCCGACCAAGCCCAGGTTTTATTGAAGACGTACCGCAAGACAACATTGCCAAATACAACCACTACCATGCCTGCCAGCAATGTGGCAACAATATATTCCAGCAGCCGGATAAAAGCTGCCCCACCTTTGGGCAAGTCTGTATCCCTCCTAAAGCTTATAGATTGGGGTCCGGAAGGCCATGCCTTCCGGACCTATTTAAGCCAGTTTTAACTACATCTTTTGGATAGCCTCGATTACCGGTTTAACTTCAGGGTAATCTTTCATCCATTTTTCATATACTGGTTTGACGGCTTCCCGGAAGGGCCCCAGGTCTGGAGTGGTTACCTGGATACCCTTCTGTTTTAAGGTTTCGATGGCCTCTTTCTCCGCTTTAATTAAAAGATCCCATTCATATTCAGCCGTCTTCTTGGCTGCCTCGCTAATCACTTTCTGATCCTCTGAAGTTAAA
Source organism: Thermanaeromonas toyohensis ToBE (assembly GCF_900176005.1). Lineage (NCBI taxonomy): Bacteria > Bacillati > Bacillota > Clostridia > Neomoorellales > Neomoorellaceae > Thermanaeromonas > Thermanaeromonas toyohensis. The sequence goes on from NZ_LT838272.1 coordinate 2,632,366, forward strand.
GTCTGCCAAAACTTCTCGCTAATGATGAAAATGTTGGGACCTAAAATGTGGTTGGTTAAAGCTAGATATGGCTGTACTTCATACCAGCCTGAAGTAAGCAACGTAGTTGGCGGGTTCTCCTGGCCATCCACTACCTTCTGCTGTAAAGCGCTAAAAAGTTCCGACATAGGCATAGAAACAACGTTGAAACCCATAGCCTTTAGGCCGTCGATAAAGATGGGATTCTGGGGTACCCGCAGCTTGATATCTCTTGTATCCGTGATGCTATTTATGGGATGCTTTGAATTAGATACTGCTCTAAGGCCATTGAGGGTGATAGCTAGAGGCCTAATACCTTGATTAATAAGCCCTTCCAGCATTTGCTCTTTAATGGGGCTGTTGTAGACTTTTCGGGCGTGATCATAGTCTCGGAACAAATAAGGTAGCTCTGCTATCCGCAATTTCGGTAAGTTCTCAGCGAGTAACAATCCCGGCATAGCCATCTCAATTGTGCCATTTCTAACACCTTCAATGAACTCCTTTTCTCCCCCAAGCTGGTTATTAGGATAGATTTCTACCACAAACTTTCCGTTGCTGTTCTTTTCAACTTCAGGCTTAAACACCTCCATCAGAGCCTTATTCTGAGGATGGGTTTCGGGGAAGTAGTGAGCTACCTTGATAGTTATTTTTTTACCTCCTTGCCCACTTTGGGAGCCCTCACCGATCTGCTGTTTGCCCCCACAGCCCGTAATAAGCACACCAACCAGGAGGAGAAGGGCAAAAATTATACCTAACCTTTTTAGCATCAGCTTCTACCTCCTACCCAATAGGTATTTATGCAACACTCGTTCCGGGGTGCCGGCGAGAGTCTTGGTACAATGCATCATGGGTACAATCCTTGCCTAAGGTCCTCTGCGCCAGCACCCCAACATCTCTGTAAAAAAGATTACTTATTGTACTTCGCAATTTCAGCTTTGACTTCTTCAATCAAGTCTTTACCTATCTCGTTTTCAAACTGCTTGTATACGCCTTCTGTAGCCTTCCGAAACTCTTCCATCTGCTCCGGTGTAAGCTCGGTAACAACCATCCCCGCTTTACGCAAGTTGTCCGCCATCTGTTTCATCTGTTCCCGGTTGTACTGCCGCTGGAAGGCGCCGGCCTCTTTGGCCGCCTTCTTTATAAGCTCCTGATCCTCCTTGGAGAGTCCATCCCAAAACTTTTTGCTGATCATGAAAACGAAGGGACTATAGAAGTGATTGGTGAGGCTTACGTATTTCTGTACCTCATAGAATTTCTGTAGGTAGATAGTAGTTAGCGGATTTTCCTGGCCGTCGATGGTGCCTTGTTGCATGGCGGTAAACAGTTCACCAAAGGGCATAGGAGTGGGATTGGCACCTAGGGCCCTGAAGGTAGCAAGATGTACCGGATTCTCCATGGTGCGGATTTTAAGCCCTTTCAAGTCCGCCGGAGTCTTGACCTCCCGCTTGTTGTTGGTGAGTTGCCGGAAACCGTTCTCCCAGTAGGCCAGCCCAATTATACCTTTATCTGTCAGGCTATCCAGAATCTTCTGGCCTACAGGGCCATCCAGAACCTGGTCAGCCACCTTTTCATTGGGGAACAGGAAGGGCAAATCAAAAACCATAAACTTCTTGCTTAAACCTGCTATGGGAGCTGTAGAAGGGCAGGTCATCTCCTGGGTGCCCATGCGCAGGGCTTCCATCATTTTGACGTCATCGCCCAGTTGGCTGTTGGCATAAAGCTGCACTTCAAACCGGCCATTAGAGCCTTTTTCTACCATTTCCTTGAATTTTTCCAGCCCTTTATATTGCGGACTCTTCTCGTTTAATCCTATGCCCACTTTGATGATCTTCTTTTGAGGTTGGCCTGTAGAGGAAGTTTGCTGGTTGCCCGCCGTTTTGCCCGAACAACCCGCCAGCAACAGTACCAGACTGGTAGCCATTAACAAGGCTGCAATCCTCTTAAGCAAAGCCACCTTACCCCCTTTGGATTTCTTTAGCAATATTTCTTTTGAGATTTGCTCGATGCCTCAAATTAATCCGTAGCAAAAACTTCTCCATCTACCACCTCCCATCAAGAGTACCCTTAATTTTCTTTAGCGGCTCAACTGTGGGATAAACATCACTAAGGAAGGGATATAGGTTATCAGGAACAGCACAGCCACCATGATAGCAATAAACGGCATCAGTTCCCGTACAACCTCAGAAAGCTTCTGCTTGCTCAACCCACAGGCTGTAAATAACACTGTACCCACAGGTGGAGTTATAAGGCCTATACAGAGGTTAACCACCATGATTACCCCAAAGAAAAGAGGATCCACACCTACGTGGGTTACCACGGGCAAAAGTATAGGAGCAAGAATAAGGAGAGCAGGAGTAAGGTCCATCACCATTCCTACTAATAGCAATAGGATATTTACTAGAAAGAGAATGACATACCGATTGTTCGAAATGGAAAGTAGAAGGCCGGCTAACATCTTGGGTACCTGGGCCACGGTCATTAAGTAACCCGCGGCTGTAGCCGCACCGCACACGAAAAGGACCATGGCCGTCCCGCGAACAGTGGAGACCATGATAGGAAGGAGTTGGTTAAGGCGCAAAGATCGATAAATTAAACCAGATACCAGCAAGGCATAGACCACAGCAATTACGGCAGCTTCAGTGGGAGTATAAATGCCAGCTAAAATACCTCCCAGAATTATCACAGGAAGGAGTAAAGCCCAAAAAGCTTCTTTAAAGGAACACCATACTTGAATTAACGAGATGCGTTCGCTTGCTTTGTACCCTTCTTTCTTGGAAATAAAGTACCAGACAAACATTAACCCTAAGCCTATCAAAATACCCGGGATAACTCCACCTAGGAAGAGCTTAACAATAGATTCCCCAGCTACTACCCCATAAAGGATCATAGGAATACTTGGCGGGATCACCGGTCCTATAGTACCAGCCGCAGCTATCAAAGCAGTACTCTTATTCATGTCATATTTCTCTTCCTTCATGATCGGAAGAAGCACGGAACCTATAGCCGAGGTATCAGCAATGGCGGAACCCGAAATCCCAGCAAAAATCATACTGGCTACTACGGCCACATAACCTAAGCCCCCGGCCAGAAACCCGACTAAGGATTTAGCAAAGCTCACAATCCGGCCAGAAAGCCCACCCGCGTTCATTATTTCCCCTGCGAGCATAAAAAAGGGAATAGCCAAAAGAGGAAAATTATCGATACCGCGCATCATACTTTGGGCAATTATCTCAAAAGACAGTGTATTTAAAGAAAGCATCATAATAACGGAAGTTAGAATTAACGTAAACCCTACAGGTAACCCCAAAAGTAAGAGCCCGAATAGCGAAATCAAAAAGACTGCGAGCATATCCTATCTCTTAACCCCCCTCGAACATGCCAGGGCGCTAACTTTACCGATTATCCTAGCAGTTAATATCAATACCATGGCTATTGACATAATAGGAATGATACTTTCTACTATTCCGTAGGGGATTCCCGTAGCCGGCGCTGGCCAGGAAAAATTACCCTTTGTCAAACGGATACCGCCTATAAAGATAATCAATACAGCTATGCCCGCCAAAAGATCGTCAAATAACAAGAAATATTCCCGGATACGTGGTGGAAAGCGCATTATCAATATATCGATCCCCAGGTGCTCGTTTCTAATTAAAGCCAGCAAGGAACCTATAAATACTATCCAGAGGAATATAAACCGGGAGAGTTCCTCAGTGAAGGCCAGGGAGAAATTCAAAAAATACCGGGATAAAACATTGGTAAAAACTACAATCACCATCAATCCCAAGAGGATAGCCGATACATATTCCAGTATCCTATGTCCAAACTGGACGATTTTTATCAACACTCAACTACCTCCCACTGAATTCTTGTCTCAAAAGATAATTCGATGTGAGAAAAAAAATTCCTGCATTGAGTGAATAATTTTTTCTTTTGGTTCATGGTTAAAGTAAAATGATCTCAATAGTAAGTGTGTCAAATAGCCTAAAATACTCCATCCATCAAGGAGAATAGTCATATACAGCTACGTAAGGCTCTTGTTGTATGTTTTCCTGAAGAAAAGTTAATGAAAATCCTCTCCGTATGGCAGGAAACCACAATAAAAATGTCGAAACTAATTATGAAAAACTCACCCTCAAAAGTGGTGAACAGGCGTGTTACTTTCCGCAAGAAACACCTTACCAAATCTAGACGGTACCCTGGTTAAACTACGCAGCATCCATCCTTCCTTGCGTAGCGCCGAAGCCAGGGTGGCAGAGTGGATACTCAATAACCCCCACGAAATTATGCACATGTCTATCACAGAGCTAGCTGAAAAATGTGAAGTGGCCGAGGCCACCATTGTCCGGCTCTGTAAAAAGCTCGGATACAACGGCTTCCAGGAGCTAAAAATATCCCTGGCCCGGGATCTGGTGGAACCCATAAAAAGCATTCATGAAGAAGTCTTGCCCACTGATGACATCCGTACCATGGCACACAAAGTCTTCCACAGCGCTGCCGAAAGCCTCTCTGATACCCTTAAGATTCTGGACTATAATGAACTGGAGCGCGCTATCCGCGCCATAGCTTCCGCCCGCAAGACCGACTTTTACGGTGTAGCCTCTTCCGGCTTTGTAGCCTTAGATGCCCACCATAAAATGTTTAAGGCCGGCCTCTTAAGCGCTGCTTATACCGATCCCCACCTGCAGATCATGTCCGCCCGTTTCCTTACCGAAAAGGATGTAGCGGTAGGGATCTCCCATTCGGGGAGCACCAAAGACACTATAGAATCCCTCAAGGTGGCTAAGGAGGCCGGTGCCACCACCATCTGTATCACGAGTTTTATGAAGTCGCCTATTACTAAGGTGTCCGATATTAAACTTGTAGTAGCAGCTCGCGAGACTACGTTTAGAAGTGAGGCTACGGCTGCGCGGATCGCCCAGCTTTGTCTAATTGACGCTATCATTGTAGGAGTATCCTTGCTGCGGAAGGAAGAAAGCCTCGAGGCCATTGATAAAATCCGGCAGGTCATAGCTACGAAACGGTATTAAAAACCCAAAACAGCTCCATAATGGGCCGATTTGACGAGCTGGGCGTACAAGCCCAGGAAACCGCTCCTTATCTTGGGAGCAGGCTTTCGCCAAGCCTGCTTCCTTCTTTCTAGTTCCTCCTGAGAAACTTCTAGGGTAAGCGTCCTGTGGGGAATATCCACGGTGATAAGGTCCCCATCCTCTACTAGCGCCAAGGGACCCCCTTCGGCAGCTTCAGGGGAGATATGCCCTACGAAACCTCCAAAGTTAGAACCAGAGAAACGACCATCGGTCAATACATAAACGTATTCCGCAAGTTCATAGCCCGCAAGCATCTCCATGGCCGTGTACATCTCCCGCATGCCGGGTCCACCTTTAGGCCCTTCATAGCGCACAACTAGCATGTCCCCCCGCTGTATTCTACCGGCGTGAATGGCCTGGACCAGCTCCTCTTCGCTATTGAAAACTTTGGCCCGTCCCCGGACATACCAACGCTCCTTCTTTATGGCCGCCGGCTTGCATATGGCCGAAAGGGGAGCCAGGTTCCCTTTGAGCACTGCCAAACCCCCGGTGGGTAAAAAGGGATTATCCAGGGTACGGATTACTTCACTGTTTTTTATCTTCACTCCCTGTACGTTTTCAGCTACGGTCTTGCCGTTGACAGTCAAGCAGGCGCCGTGAAGCAACGGCAAGAGCTGGTTCATGACTGCGGGTACTCCGCCTGCCTGGTGGAAGTCAATCATGTCATACTCACTGGCCGTCATAAGGGAGGCTATATAAGGTGTTTCCTGGCTTAAGCGGTCAAAATCATCTATGGAGAGATCAATGCCCGCTTCATGGGCTAGGGCTAAAAGGTGTAATACAAAATTAGTAGAGCCGCCGATGGCCAGGCCCACTCGGATGGCGTTTTCCAGGGATTCTTTGGTTATGATATCTCGCGCTCTAATCCCTTTAAGGACAAGATCCACAGACCGCCGGCCTGCCTCCTGGGCTACTTGCAGCCTTTGCGAGGCTATGGCCGGGATGGTAGCTGACCCGGGTAAGCTCAATCCTAAGGCTTCCGCCAGGCAGCACATGGTATTAGCCGTACCCATCATGGTGCAAGAGCCTGGAGTAGGACAGGCGCAATTTTCTATCTCCTTAAACTCCTCACTACTTATCTTTCCTGCCCTTAAGGCACCCAGGGCAATATGGACTTCGTTACCACTTATGTGCCTTCCCCGGTACTCGCCGGGATACATAGGGCCGCCGTTAACCAAGATGGTCGGAAGGTTAAGCCGCGCAGCAGCCATCAGAAGCCCGGGTACCACCTTGTCGCAGGAGCCTAGCAAGACCATGCCGTCCAGCCGGTGGGCCTCTACCATGAGTTCAATACTTGCGGCAATTATTTCCCGGGAAGGTAGGATATAGTGCATTCCTTCATGGCCTTGGGCTATTCCGTCGCAGGGGCCAATGGTTCCGAATTCTACCGGCATGCCGCCGGCCGCGCGGATCCCTTCTTTCACTGCCTCCGCCACACTGCGGAGATTATACTGGCCGGGGCAGACGGTGTTCCAGGTGTTAACTACTGCGATCACCGGTTTCTCTAAATCGGCATCAGTGTAGCCCATGGATTTGTAAAAAGAGCGGGCCATGGCGCCTTCGGGAGCGCCAAGAAAGCTTTTGCTGCGCCAGTTCATAAACATGCCTCCTTAAGAACCATTTTACCCCCTCCGTTCCCTTATGTCTTCCGTGACCCGGGCTACAAAATCGGCCAAAGGTACACTGCCGGTATCTCCTTTCCCCCGCTCCCGTACGGATACGGTGCCCTCCGCCACTTCTTTGTCGCCCACCACCAGCATAAAAGGTATCTTTTCTACCTCCGCTGCCCGGATCTTATACCCAATTTTTTCGTTACGGTCGTTGACCTCCGCCCGGACGCCGGCCTGAAGCAAGCTATTTCGTACCTTATAGGCGTATTCGTGATGCCGGTCGGCAATGGGTAAGATTCTAACCTGCACTGGAGCCAGCCACACCGGGAAAGCGCCGCCGTAATGCTCGATGAGGATTCCAATGAATCTCTCAATACTGCCGAACACCACCCGGTGGATCATAACCGGACGGTGCTTCTGGCCGTCTTCGCCGATATAGGTGAGATCGAACTTCTCAGGCATAAGAAAGTCGAGCTGTATGGTCCCGCACTGCCAGGTACGTCCCAAAGAATCCTTTAGATGAAAATCGATCTTCGGGCCATAAAAAGCACCCTCCCCTTCATTGACCGTATACGGCATCCCTTTGGCTTCTAAGGCTTCCTGCAAAGCCCGGGTAGCTGTCTCCCAGATTTCCTCAGAGCCCATGGCGTTTTCCGGCCGGGTAGAAAGCTCTACATAATAGGGGAAGCCGAAGAGGCTGTAGAAGCGGTCTACCAACTCAATTACGCGCTGGATCTCCTCGCTAATCTGGGAAGGCCTTAAGAAAATATGGGCATCGTCTTGGGTGAAGGCGCGCACCCGCATTAGGCCATGGAGGACACCTGATTTTTCGTGACGGTGGACTAGGCCTAGCTCCGCCAAACGCAAAGGAAGGTCACGGTAACTGTGCTGCTCGCTCTTATATACTAAGATAGCACCGGGGCAGTTCATGGGCTTAATAGCGTAATCCTGTTCATCTATCTTAGTGAAATACATATTCTCCCGATAGTGTTCCCAGTGGCCTGACGTCTCCCATAAAGAGCGGTTAAGGATAATCGGGGTACGGATCTCCAGATACCCTGCCCGGCGGTGCTCCTCCCGCCAGAACTGCTCCAGCTCATTCCGTAGGATCATGCCCTTGGGAAGGAAGAAAGGAAATCCGGGTCCTTCCTCTTCAAGGCTAAAGAGCCTTAGCTCCGCTCCCAAGCGGCGGTGATCCCTTCTTTTGGCTTCCTCCAGCCTTTGCAAGTATTCCTCTAGAAGGGAAGCCTTGGGGAAGGCCGTCCCGTAGATACGCTGGAGCATGGGGTTGGTCTCTTTACCCCGCCAGTAGGCTCCGGCAAGGGAGGTAAGCTTTATGGCTTTGAGATAGCCGGTAGAAGGGAGATGAGGCCCGGTACATAAGTCCACAAATTCCCCTTGCCGGTAGACGGTAATGGTGCTGCCCTCCGGCAGCTCCCGGATGAGCTCTAGTTTATAGGGTTCATCCAGTCTGCTAAAGATCTCCACCGCTTCCTCCCGGCTTACTTCTTTACGCTCAAAGGGATAATCCGCCTGAATAATCCGTTTCATCTCTTCCTCAATCGCTCCCAGATCCTCGGGGGTAAATTTATGGGGGCTGTCGAAATCATAGTAGAATCCTTCGGCGATGGCTGGCCCAATACCGAGCTTAGTCCCGGGGAAAAGACGCTTCACGGCTTGGGCCAGTACATGGGCTGCACTATGCCGATAAGTCAGCTGTCCCTCTTCTTGTTCAAAGGTAAGAAGCTCCAGGCGGCAGTCCCCTGGAAGGGGGCGCGTTAGATCCCATATCTTTTCATCCACTTTAGCCACCAGGGCTTCCCGGGCCAAGCGTGGAGATAAATCTCGGGCTACCTCTAAAGGAGTAGTTCCAGCAGGGTATTCCTTCGGAGTACCATCAAGGAATCTTATGCGCATCTTCATCCTCCCCTTTAGCAACTGAACCCGTAAAAAGTCCTGCCATCCAAAAATTAAAAGACTCCCGCCCTAAAGGGACGGGAGTCCATCCCGTGGTTCCACCCTTCTTCGGGAGCCAGAACAACTTTGTCCAGGCACCTTCTGGCCAGCTCCCCTTTATTGCCCGATAACGGTGGCTACCGGCCAGGCTTACTCCCTTTTCAGCCCAGCAGCTCCAGGGTGGTAAGGCGCTTCCCCTTTGGTCCCAGGGGTGCTTCCAGCCCATGGCACCCCCTCTCTGGGGGTAGGCAAGAAGGCCTTATGTCCCCTTCCTTGCCTTTATCAGCCAAATTTTAATTTACGTTTTCGATTATAGCTAGACGAAAAGAAAATTGTCAAGGAGAGCTAGGGGAAAGTAACGGGAGCAACTGCCGCCGCGCCTCTTCTAAAGTTAAAGGTATCTCCACAGGTACACCTTCCCGGGCAAGCTCGGAAAAGAGCTCCACCAGAAGTGGGGGTTCCAGCCCTGCTTGGCGCAAAATATCTGGACGGCTAAAGATCTCCCGTGGGCTACCGTGGAGCCGGATCATACCGTCACTTATAACATATACCCTGTCTGCAATAAAGGGTACAAGGTTAACATCATGGTTAGCCATAATTATGGTAGTGCCGAATTCTTGATTAAATTTCCGCAAAAGATGAATAATCTCCCTTTTTGACCTGGGATCCAATCCATCAAAGGGTTCATCCATAATTAGCAGCTCAGGCCGCATAACCATAGCCCCTGCTAGGGCCACCTTCTTTTTTTCACCCCCGCTAAGGTAGTGGGGGATTTTATCTTTAAGGTGCCAAATATTTATCTCTTTTAAGATATTCTCCACCATTTCCCTTACTTCCTGGGGATTTAAGCCGTGATTCCTGGGGGCCAGGGCAATATCGTCCCATACTGTAGGCCCAATGATTTGCTCATCTACATTTTGAAAAACCACACCCACCCGTTTCCTTAGGATATTAAATTCCTTTACTGGATCAACGCCCAGTACGCGTACCTCGCCCTCTACGGGTTTTAATAGTCCAATAATATGACTAAGAAGGGTGGTCTTGCCCGAACCATTGGGACCTAAGATAAGCACTTTTTCCTTAGCCCTGACCACGAAGTCTAACCCACATAATTTAACTTCTGTTTTGTCCGGGTACACATGGCGGAGACATTTTACCTTGACCACCTCGGTCATAGCATCACCACCCACAGTAGGACCAAAGTACTAGAAAGTAGCGGACCCAGATCATATTTAGTAGGCTGGTACCATCTACCGCTGAAGAGTAACCCCTCCTGATATCCTCGTAAGGCCAGCACTTTGTACATTCGCTCACTGGTCTCCAGGGAATGAATCAACAGTACACCTAAGGCACCAGCAGTATTACGTAGGTTGAGGACCAAATTAGTAGGGGAATACCCGCCTTTCATTTTAAGCGCGGTAAAGAAATTATTTAACTTGCCTAAAAGAATAAAAAAGGAGCGGTAGGTTATAAAGAGAGCGTCAACAATTACTGGAGGGAAAATTAAGCGTAAACAGGCAAAAATAGCCGGTGCACCGGTGGTGGCTATCAACAAAAGAAGGGAACTGGCAGCAGTTACTGATTTAATAATCACAAGGACCGCCTGCCACCAGGAATCACCTATCCTGCTAAAGGCAAAGATGCTTCCAAATAAGGCTGGGAAAAACAGCAGGTGGCCGAACTTGGTCAAGGGTACCCCGGCTAGGAGCAACAGCCCGAGCAAGAAACTTAAGGTTAACACCAAAGGTAAAAGTTTTTGAGTGACAATTACTACAGCAACTACAACCACAGCAAAAAATATTTTCGATAAAGCCGAGGCTTTGTGCCAGAAACTTTCTCCTTGGAAAGCCAAGTAATCAATATCTTCAAGATACAAATCTTGTCACCTCGTTAAGCCCTCTTTCCCTTCAGTTCGCCCTTCCTTATTGTTTACTATATCAATAAGATCAGGTTTAACCTTCCATAGATAACTTACCAAAAGGCTAGTAACCGTGGTCTCTAGAATAATACCTACTAGACCAATAGGTAAAACAATATGGGCAAACCTGACAAGGGAAATCTCTCCTGGGGGTTCTACCTCATGACCTTCTTCCAAAGAAAGGTGATGGTTATTATGCTGATGGTGAAGTCCTATAGCAGGTTCGACCTGGGTTAGACCAACTACAGCTATCATTAATGACATAGAAAACAAAAGGGCAAGGGCAGTGGCCGTAGCTACTGCTATTACGGGGCACAACCGCTGGTATAAAGCTTTAAACAGGTGATAACCCAGGATGGCCTCACTACCTACCACCAGGGTATTAAGTCCTACCACAGTAATCCCTCCGTGCCCCAATAACGCTAGAATAAGGTTAACAACAAAAACCGCGATTATGCCCAACCATGGCCCTAAAAGTATTCCAGCCAGTACTGTAAGATTAAGGTGGGTGGGGAGAAACCCTAAAGGTACACTCATAGCCAGCAGCATAAAGGCACAAATTACACTTAAGCGGGGAAGTTTATTGTTAATGTCTTCCCTTCTAGTACGTACAATAGCGAGGGCTAGGAGTATCGCTGCCCCGACAAAACCTAAAACCAACCAAACAGGAGGGATAACACCGTCAGGGATATGTAAATGGCTCAAGGCTTACCCACCTTTCCATTAAGTAGCTCGCATCCCATGCAGTAACCGTAAGCCTCAAATTGGTGTGCAGTCACTCGAAAGCGATAAGTTTGGAATATGCTTTCATAAAGATGTACTGGACAGAAAAAAAGGTCCACCACCCGGCCGCATTTAAGGCAATAAAGATGATGGTGGTGTTCGCTTCTTGCCTCAAAGCGGGACCGACCATCACCGAAATCCACTTTGCCGATTATTTTCTGTTCAGCTAAAAGATTGAGGTTCCGATAGACTGTAGCTAGGTTAAGCTCGGGGCAGATACTTTGTACTCGCTGATGTACTTCCTCGGCGGTAAGATGTTCTCCAGTAGTGGCCAGAACTTCTAGGATGGCCTCCCTCTGCCGGGTGAGCCTATACCCCCTTTCCCGGAAACGTTGCTTAAGATGTTTACTCATGATTGTATCCTCACCTTCAGTTGCAAATCATTTGCATCTAGATGATATAGTAGCACATCTACCATTAAATGCAAACTATTTGTAGGTGCGTTCCGGGGAAATTATCACCAAGAACTAATGAGGGCCTGAAAAAATCCAATGGCTAAACCTAAGATTCCGCCTAATAGTTCAATATACCGGAGCTCCTTCGCTGCTACCTTTAAGACCAGTTCCTCTACTTGTTCTAGCTGCAGGGCTTTAAGCTTTTCCATCACTATATTTCCTAAAGAATAATTGTCCGGTTGGAGCAGCAATTCCTTTTCCACTTTTTCCAAAAGAAGGGGGACTTCCCGGCGAGCCGCCTCCTCTAAGGCGTGGCCCAAAGCTGCCTTCCAACCTAGCGGGACAAAATTGGGCAACCGTTCTGTTATACGCTTACGGACTATTTCCCCCACCAGTGCGGCTAACTTGTCTTCCACAACTTTGTTCTTAAACTTCTTTACCAGTTCTTCCAAAGGAAGTAAGTCGCGATCTAAAACAATAGCTATCTGGGTAGCCAGCTCGTCCCGCCTTCTGGGGATTAGCCCTTGCAGGGTCCAGAACAAAAATTTGTAAGGCTTACGCGGGCGAAAAAGCAAACGGATAGCCAATACATTAGTTATCCAACCGATAAAAGCGCCTAGAAGGGGAATTATTAACCATCTACTAATCACAAGCTCACCCCGCCTGATAATAACAGATGGCGGGGCGCAAAACAAGAGGAGTTAGAACTTGCGCAAGATACGGCGGCAGCGGCTACATCCATTACAGACTGTTACCCGGTCTCCAAACACGTTTTTGATAGTGTTAACAGTACCCCAGGCCTTACCCTTATCTGTCCCGTGGAGGACCACCTGCCTGGGGGCCAAGGTGATCAGGGCGCTAAGTAAAAGATCTTCATAGTTCAGGTCATTATCCCCAATATCCACCATAAAACCATCCAGGTATTCTTTCTCTAGGCTTTTATTTTTGCCATCGTAGAGCTGAAACCCGCCACCGGGGCTTAATACTACATGGACCTTTTCAATCCGGGGTTCCTGTATTTCTAGAAAATACCTAAGCACTCCTACGAATTCATCATATTCTTTCTCCATAATGTATTCATCGATGGCCTCTTCTATAGCCTGTTCTAATTCTAACAAGTAGTCTGGGAGGCGAAACTGAACAAAGCCATCGATGTTTAAATAGGAACTCTCCTCCAAATACTCTTTAATGCGTAAGGTGAGGGGTTGCCCCCTCCAATAGCCCTGGGATAATCCCTGGGCTCCCTGTTCTAAAATCCTTTTAGCTCGAAGGCAGAGGTTCTGCGCCTGTTCGGTATCTTCAAGGTCGTATTGGCTATATAAAATATCTTCTAGGAGTTCCTTCTCTATGATTTCGATAATAAAAGCAGCCACACTGGTAGCTACCTGCTCCCGTACTTTCTTTTGGTCAGGAAGGAAAAGCCGGCAAAAGTTAAACCGCCCGGTCTGCCATTGGTTAAAGGTAAGCTGTGTATTTATTAGGCTTCTTAGTTTTTGCAAAAGGAAATCTAGCGGCCTACTGCTAGCTAGAAGTATCACCATGGCCGGGTTGCACCCCCTTGTGGTGATATTATATGTGTCCCTTCGCGGTTGTATACAGGAGAAAATTTAAAGGCCGGGTATACCCGGCCTTCTTGTGCTACTTGTTTTTACTCTACTAAGTTTTCTGGTCTACCGATAACTTTCAACCCGCATCTGGTAACAAGCTCGGCAGTAAACGGGTCTGTCACCACGAGGTTCAAAGGGCACTTCTGTAACGGCTCCACACCGGCTACACGTAGCGCGATACATTTTCCGTGGATAAGCTCCACGGCTGTTATGACCCCGCTGCTGCTTCTTGGCTGCTCGACAGGCCGGACACCGGGAGGGTTCGTTGGTGAAACCCTTTTCTAGGAAAAATGCTTGCTGTCCAGCCGTAAACACAAACTCGGCCCCACAGTCCTTACAAGTTAGCACCTTGTCTTTGAACATTGTTTAAAACTCCTCTCTTTGGGTTTTTAAGCTCCCTAAAGTAACGGACCCGCGCACCAAACCTAGGGGGAAGTTGGGGCCGAGCCGTTAACTTTTTAGAGCCTTAAATAAAAATTTGAAAAGGCAACCCGGGCTTATAGCCCTGAGGTTGCCTTCTTGCGCTGGTGGGCTCGGCAAGGATTGAACTTGCGACCCCCTCCGCGTCAAGGAGGTGCTCTCCCACTGAGCTACGAGCCCACGCCTTGACAGTACCTATTATGCCCTAAAACTTAGGCAGAGTCAAGGCTTAAAATAAAAGAGGGAGAATTCAGCCGCGTTATAAGAGCTGCGCACAAAGGGAGCTGCGGCCACGTAAAGGAAACCCATTTCCCGGCCCCTTGTCCCGTAATAATCAAAAACTTCCGGCGGGATGTACTCTTTTACCTCCAGGTGCTGGGGAGAAGGACGCAAGTATTGGCCGATGGTCAGGATATCGCAATTTGCCTTACGAAGATCAGCCATAACTTGTTCTACTTCTTCCCTCGCTTCCCCCAAACCAACCATAAGACCTGATTTGGTATAAATATCAGGCGCCATTTCTTTGACCCGTCTTAAAACTTCTAGACTACGCTGGTAGTTGGCTCCAGGGCGTACTTCAGGATACAAGCGAGGTACAGTTTCTATATTATGGTTAAAAATATGGGGACCTGCCTCCAAAACCTTCGCCAGGGCCTCCCTTTTGCCCTGGAAATCGGGCGTAAGCACTTCTATTATCGCCCCTGGCAAATGTTCCCGTATAGCCTGGATGGTAGCTGCGAAGTGTCCTGCTCCCCCATCAGGCAGGTCATCCCGGGTAACCGAGGTTACTACTACGTGCTTAAGACCCAGTTTTGCCGCAGCTAAGGCCACCCTCTGCGGTTCATCCGGATCCGGGGGCTGGGGTTGCCCGCTCTGAACTGCACAGAAACGGCAGTTACGGGTACAGGTATTACCCAGGATCATGAAGGTAGCCGTCCGGCGGGCAAAGCATTCTCCTAGGTTAGGACATAAGGCGCTCTGACATACAGTATTGAGTTTCAATTCCTCTAGAAGCTGCCTCGTGGCTTCCACATTTCCGGAGGCAGGTATTCTTTTATGCAACCAAGGAGGTAGTCGCCGAGCCAAGTCCTTTTTCTCCTTTCTCTTCATTCTATCTTCCCAACCGGCGGGCAAAGACTAAAAAGCCTGTATGTCCCACCATGCGGTGTTCAGGCCGGACCGCCCGTCCTTCTATATACCAACCCCTAAGAATTACCTCGATGGTCTCCTCCAAGGCGAAAAGGTTACTTTCCTGCAGGGCTGTTACAAAGGTATGGACTTGGGTGATGGAGGGAAGGTAGCAGGAGATTATTCCCCCAGGTATCAGGGCTTGGTAGGAGGTCTCTAAGGCCCGCCAGGGTTCTGATACATCCAAGAGCACCCGGTCAAAACCAGGCTCTACAGCAGTTTCGTAGATGTCTCCCAGCCTTAGTTCTAGAAAAGGCGGTACGTAGCCAAAATAGGCCTTGACGTTTTCTTCGGCGCAATCGAGCATATCCTGACGCACATCGTAGCCTACTACTCTCCCCGCAGGGCCTACCTGCCTTAGCACAGTAAGAAGAAGAGCACCGCTACCTACCCCACCCACTAAAACTTGGGCACCCGGAAATATATCAGCCCATAACAAAATAATGCTGGCGTCCTTGGGGTAAATTATGCCGCTTTTGCGCTTCATGTTCATGATAAAGTCGGAAAGGGTGGGGTAAAAAACGTAAAGTTTCTTCCCTGTAGAGGTTTCTACACGCGTTCCCGGCTCGCAACCTATTACCTTATCGTGCTCGATGTAACCCCAATGGGTATGCAAGCGGGCTCCTGGTACCAACCGTTCTAAAAAGGTGACTCGGTTATCTGTGAAGATAACCCATTCCCCTTCTTTTAACGGCATTAAACTAGGTCAACCCCCAATCCGACTTGCTCAGCTTGGGGTTAAAAGGCAAGTAGCTCTTGTTGCTACAAGCCTTAAGAGGGCCTAAGAATGTATGCTTAGCCCGTGGACTGCTTCCGCCGCCTCCATTACAGCCTCGGAGAGGGTGGGATGGGCGTGGATACATGCAGCTAGCTCTTGAGCTTTGATTCCTTGAGTTACAGCAAGAGTTGCTTCAGCAATAAGCTCTGTAGCATGGGGACCCATGATGTGAACCCCTAAAACCTTGTCACTAGAACCATCAGCTACTATCTTCACTAACCCCTCTGTTTCTCCAGTGGCTTGCGCTTTCCCGCTGGCCAAGAAGAAAAACTTGCCTACTTTAACCTTAAATCCCCGCCTTTCTGCTTCCTCTTGGGTAAGGCCTACGGTGGCAATCTCCGGAGAGGTAAAAATGCAACTGGGCACAGCATCATAGTTTACTTTGGTCGGACGCCCAAGTATAGTTTGTACAGCCGCAATACCCTGGGCCGAGGCCACATGGGCCAGCTGTATCATACCCGTTACATCTCCTATGGCGTATACGCCCTCTACGTTGGTGCGCAGGTAATCATCTACCACGATTTCCCCTTTAGGCCCTAGAGCTACTCCCACATTTTCTAGCCCCAGCCCTTGAGTGTTAAACTTCCGGCCAATGGAAATTAACACTTTAGCAGAAATTAAAGTTTCGCCGCTGGACAGGGTTACTTTAACTTGTTCGCCTTCCTCCTCTACTGCCGTAACCCGGGCTTGGGTTTTAACCTCTACACCAGCCTTTTTAAGGAGCATCTGGTAGCGCCGGGATAGCTCGCTGTCGATCATAGGCAAAATGGAGGGCAGTAGCTCCACTATGGTTACTTTGACACCTAAGGTGTTAAATAGAGTGGCAAATTCGCACCCTATAACGCCACCACCGATGATAATTATACTCTCTGGCAGGCTATCCCAGGCCAGAGCTTCGGTACTAGTTACTACAGTACGGCCATTGTAGCCAAGGCCAGGAAGCAGAGCTGGTTCTGACCCGGTGGCAAGGATGATATTCTGGGCCTCTATCTCCTGGACTTCGCCACCGGGACCAGTGACCGCCACCCGCCGGGGGCCGGTGAGATAACCTTTGCCAGGGAAGAGATCCACCTTGTTCTTTTTGAATAAGTAGCTGATACCCTGGCGCAGTTGTTTTACCACTGTGTCCTTGCGGGCTACCAGACGACTGTAATCAACCTGGTACCCTTGCACTTGTATTCCAAAGGAGCTCGCCTTTTTTATAGTCTCCACTAGAGAGGCACCAGCCAGGAGGGCTTTAGTGGGAATGCATCCGCGATTAAGGCAGGTACCACCTAAAGCATCTTGTTCTATTACCGCTACCTTGGCTCCCAGCTGGGCGGCCCGGATGGCCGCCACATAACCGCCTGGACCGGCCCCAAGGATAGCAATTTGATACTCCAAGGAAATCACTCCTTTTGGTTAACTACAGTTTTTAGGCCACTTTAAGCTTAGAACTTAGTTAAATAATGTTCAATTTCCCAGGGATGGACCCGTGTAGCATAGTCTTCCCATTCAATACGTTTGGCTTCCATGAAACGTTCATAGATGTGGGGGCCCAAAGCTTCAATGATGACCGGGTCTTTCTCTAGCTCGTCCAGGGCTTCCTTGAGGCTGGTGGGCAAAGTTTCAATCCCTAACTTCTTCCGCTCTTCCTCGCTCATATGGTAAATGTTGCTGGTCACCGGCGGCGGAGGGGCTATCTTCTTTTTAATCCCATCCAGGCCAGCCTTAAGAATAACAGCTATGGCCAGGTAAGGATTGCAGGAAGGATCGGGATGGCGCACTTCCAGCCGAGTGGATAAGCCTCTCTTGGCCGGGATACGAATTAAGGGGCTCCTATTCTTGGGCGACCAGGCGATGTAGATGGGCGCTTCAAAGCCAGAAACAAGCCGTTTATAGGAATTTACTGTGGGGTTGGTAATGGCCGTCATCCCCCGGGCATGGGCCATGAGGCCGCCCAAGAAGTAATAGGCCACTTCGCTTAAGCCCAACTCATCATTAGGGTCATAAAAGGCGTTTTGGTCTCCCCGGAAGAGGGAAATATTGCAGTGCATCCCCGAGCCGGCAATACCATAGATGGGTTTGGGCATGAAGGTAGCATGAAGGCCATGGAGCTGGGCTATAGTCCTAACTACGAATCTAAAAGTAACTATATTATCTGCTGTTTTTAGAGCCTCAGCGTATTTAAAATCTATCTCATGTTGCCCCGGTGCTACTTCGTGGTGGGAAGCCTCGATCTCAAATCCCATCTTTTCCAAAGTCAATACCATATCCCGCCGGGCATCTTCTCCTAAATCTACCGGGCTTAAATCAAAATAGCCGCCCCGATCATGGGTTTCCAAAGTGGGGCGTCCATTGGCATCGGTGTGGAAAAGAAAGAATTCGGCTTCCGGTCCTACGTTCATGGTAAAGCCCATGGCTTGAGCTTCGGCGATAACCCTTTTTAAAGTGTTCCGAGGGCACCCGATAAAAGGGGTCCCATCGGCGTTATATACATCACAGATAAGGCGGGCCACTGTCCCCTCGTGGGGACGCCAGGGAAAAACCGTAAAAGTGGAGGGATCAGGTTTTAAATACATATCGGATTCTTCAATACGTACAAAACCCTCAATGGAGGATCCATCAAACATTAGTTCGCCATTTAACGCTTTGGGTAGCTGGTCTACAGGAATGGCTACATTTTTTAAGACCCCGAAAATGTCTGTGAATTGCAACCGTACAAATTTTACCCCTAGCTCTTCGGCTTGCTCTAAGATTCTTTCCCGGGCTTCTACTTCGGACATCCTTTTTTGGTTCCCCCTCCCAAACTATGAAAGCGCCCGGCTAGGCGCCCTCATTTCGTCACGATTATAACATTATCTTAAAGTAAGCTTCAACAAAATTTTTATCGCTTTTTATCGCAAGTGTTCTAGAATCTGCAGTAGCCGGAAGGCGGGTTCATCTGTAATTTTAATATTTTCCCGGGCTACTTCCCGTAGACGCCTTATACGCGCCGTATATTCCTTATTAATAATGAACTCCACAGGCAACCCTTGACGGGCGAAAGAAGAGGCTAATTGAGCGAAACTCCCAGCTAATCCCCGGGAAACCACCGGTGACCAGAGCATGAAAATACACTGCCGGTCAGGAAAGTTATGGTTTCCAAAACGGAAGGCCCGCCATATTTTATACTCTACGCGGGAGAGGGTGTCCTGGGTTCCGTTACCGTACACCAAGCCTCGCAAGTGGGTAGCCACTTCACAAAGGTATACCTTCTCTCCTTGGGGATCTAAAGCTATAACATCTATTTCACCCTGTTCTTCTTCTAGGTGGCAGTTATATACCACTATCTTGCAGCCTTCTACATATTTAAAATAAGAGCCCACCAGGCTTTCCCCAATATCCAAAGAAACACCCCCCGCCTAAACTACAGGGGCTCTTTTAAAGCCTACTCCGGCATAGGAAAGTGTACCCAGCCGGCAAATAATCCATACAACTAAGGATTGTAACTTGAATGTTGCTATGGGGAACAGGCTGGCTTAATAGCTTCCTCCCGGTAACCTAGGCCAGCTGATATATTTGCCGCTGTCTGGGTTACTAGGTCTATGGCCAGCTTAAGTCTTTCTCCCTCCAGCCTAGCTACAGGT
Organism: Thermanaeromonas toyohensis ToBE; assembly: GCF_900176005.1. Classification (NCBI taxonomy): domain Bacteria; kingdom Bacillati; phylum Bacillota; class Clostridia; order Neomoorellales; family Neomoorellaceae; genus Thermanaeromonas; species Thermanaeromonas toyohensis. The sequence goes on from NZ_LT838272.1 coordinate 2,651,734, forward strand.
CCAGATACGCTTATAGCAGCACAAACTTTACCTGTATAATCACGGATGGGAGCAGCCACACAACGCAAGCTATCCATGATTTCTTCATTATCTATGGCATATCCTTGAGCGCGTACTTTAGCCAGCTCAGCCTCCAGAGCCTGGGGATCAGTTATAGTATTTTTAGTAAACCGCGGAAGTCCTTTAGTAGCGATAATCCGTTTTACTTCGCTAGATGGAAGGTGGGCCAGCAATACTTTGCCTACACCTGTACAGTGGGCTGGTAGGCGCATCCCCACCTGGGATACTATACGTATAGACTGTTGGCTTTCCCTTTTATCGATATATAGTACCTCCCCTTTATCCAGTACCACCAGGTGAACTGTTTCCCCTAAGTCGTCTACCAGTTTCTGAATATAGGGGGCCGCCACTACCCGCACATCCCAGCTATGGGCTACAATGTTCCCTATCTCAAATAGGCGTACCCCTAATTTATATTTGCCCGTAAAAGGGGATTGTTCTACATATCCAAAACTCTTTAAAGTAGCGAGCAACCCGTGGACAGTGCTTTTAGCTAACCCCAACTTTTCGGCTATCTCATGCAAAGCCAGTTCCCCCCGGGCTTCCGCTAGAATATCAATGATCTTTAAGGCCTTGGCCACTGATCTTATCTGTGAAGGAGTTTTCTCCATTTTGAGCCCTCCCCCATTTTCTTCTTTGTTGCCGTTATAGTTATACGTTATAACCGTATAGTATTCGGGCATATAGATAATAAATTCGCCTCTTCCATTAAGTTTTCCTCTCTTCTCGTCTCTCCCTAAATAAAAAAGCCCTGTCTGGGCCAAAAATAACCTAAGTCAGGGCTTAAAGAGGGTTCTTTGCCATACCATTTTCCCCCTCTGGCCTTCCTGGGTATAGGCAATAGGCATGGCCCATACCCAGAGCAATACCGGCCACTACACGCCGTGGCATTTGGTAGTATTCTCTCGGGATGACTGTTTGGATAACGATAGAGCACGGGTTGTACTCTTAGCAAGTAATATGTGCTATCGTCTACTGTAACCATAAAATCCTAACTTCTTTGATGTCTTTTAATTCCGGATCACCAGTAAGAAGGGCGCTATTTGTTACTTGTGCTGTCGCCACGGCAAAAGCATCAGCATAAGCTAGCGGATATTTTATTTTTAGCTTAGCTGCTCTAATCACCAGCTCTTCTGTAACGGGGATGATCTCTAAGGGGGACAGGTAAAGCCGGTTAACTACTTCCTGGGCCGCCTTTTCACCTTGTCTACGGCCCAAAATATAAAAAATCTCACCTAAATTAATCAGGTTTAGGTAAAGGCGTGGAGGTTCGGAAGTATCCCCTAATAAGAGTTGAATTTCTTTAAGTATCTCGCCTTCACCGTTGCACCAAGCAATGAGACTTTTAACTAACTTACCGGCTTTTTCCCCCTGTAACCAAGCAAGTATTGCCCACGAATCAAGGGTAACAGCGACAATTTGTGTGTTACCGTTTTCTTTGATCATACCAGTTTAACTCCTTTTGATGTTCTCGCACTAAATCGCCCAGCAAATCGACCCCTCTGTATTTACCGTATAGTTCGTCAGCTATGTTCTCTTTTACAGGTTTCAAAATTATCCTATCGCCTTCCAGCTCAACTATAAATTTAGTACCGGACTTAAGTTTTAAGGTATCTCTAATCCATTTAGGTATCACTATTTGCCCTTTAGTTGACAGAAATGTAACTGCCACGGATATCACCTCTCAAGTGTGTTCTTACTACAGAGTAAGATACTATATCCTTTTTGTCAATAAAAAACTTTCTTTTAATCCCTATTTTTTCCTCTTTCAGTTCGCAAAGGCTTATCTCAGGAAGAAAAAAGGGAAAGAAGGAAACTATAGTCCCTTTCCCCTTTTTATTATCGCACTAAACCACTTTTAAACTTTACACTTTAATCAGTTCCCCAGGATAAGAAGTCAAAATCTCATTCCCCTCTTCACCGACATAAATTACATCCGTTATCCTGGGGCCACCGATGTCCCGGCGGTAGATGGTGGGTAGTAGCAAGTCCACTACCATGCCTGCTTCAATAATCTCCGTCCGCCCCTTTCCTATGATAGGGTAGAACTCTGATTGTCTAAGCCCGACTCCATAACCCACTACATCGAGATAAATTCCTCATACCCTGGCTTTCTTATAACTTCCCTGGCAGCAGCATCTACCTCCCAAGATCTGGCTCCTGGCCTTAAAGAGGTTATAGCCTTCTCTTAAGCCTCCACTAAAACTCTATATACTTCTTCCTGGCCCGGAGAAATGTCCCCCACGGCTACAGTACATATCTTGGCACAGTAGCCCTCATAGGTGGCCCCAGGTGTATGACCACCACTTCCCCAGGCTGAACCTTCTTGTGGCTTGCGCAAGGGTAGGTGAGAAGGGTTCGCTCTCCAGAAACTATCTGGGGCCGGAAGGGAGAGCCTCCTGAGCCGGCCTTTAGCATGGCATACTCCGCTTCTGCTAGAATATCCAACTCTGTTACACCCGGCCTTACCGCCTTGATAGCTGCTTCCATGCCGCGGCAGGCGGCCTATGTCGCCCGCCGCATCATCTCTACCTCTTCCGGCTCTTTGATGGACCTTACACGGTAAAAGAGATCTGCAGCGCCTACGAAGTTCTCATCCGGGAAGGCCTGACGCAAGGCATCGTACACGGCGTAGGGTACAAAATACCTTTCAAAATCCTATACGCGTCGCCTTGAACCCATAAGCCTTGATCCTCTCCACAAGTTTACTACCAAGACTCTCCCGGGGGAAGAAATAGCCGTAAGTGGTTAGGCCCGACTCCTGCTCTACATACTCGGCGTCTAGCCAGAAGGTGACCACGCAGGGCTCTCCTTCACAGGGTATAAGAATAGCTAAACATTCTATTCTGAGTAAGACCGATGAAATAAATCAGGTCTTCGCAGTTGACCACCATCAATAAGTCCAGGTCTGTGTTTGCTATGAGGGCTTGGATCTTTTAAAACCGCTGGGCAAAAAGCTGGGCCACTCCACCGCCCTCCTCAAGTTAGCGTTAACATTTTAAAAACGTATGTGGTTAGTATCGTAGAATTGCTGATAGCCCCCTTCTCGCCATTTTAACTGTCTTCACCCGTTCTAAGTTCCTGGAGCCTCAATAACTTTTTATGCAAGGCTGCCGTTCAGTAGTAATAGCTACCGGTAGGATTTGCTACGGTTAAATTCCTTATGGGTGTCTATCAAATATCCCCTATAACCAATGCGAAACCTGCATCGTGTTGGAGAGGAGGATTTTACTGCATCGATACCTAATGGAGTTTGGATATCTTAGCGTAATGGCTTTTCATAAGCGATATACACCCTTGGATTTAGCGTGCTGTCACAAACCAAAACTCTTTTTCCGCTTTTACATCACTCATTCGCTTCCTAGTTATTCGGGCCTTTGTTAGTTACTCATTGTGGCAGGAGGCTTCTTTTGTGCAGGACCTGTTTTAAGGTGTTACAAAAATGCTTACTATGCCAGAAAGGAGTTAGATCTCGTCAGCTTTCGAATGTTCGTGCAACAGCGTTAATTGTCGTGGGTCAGCAACTCCCTATTCGAGGCTGCTACCTTTACTTCGACTGGTCTTTTATTATCCCCCGCTCGCTGCTGGGATGAATATGACTTCGTCTCCTTCTTCCAACTCATGTCCTTCCCCAACCACTTTCCCATTGACGGACACAAAGCAAACCTCTCCCGATAACCCCAAGCGTTCTCGTAAATCTTTAATTGTCTTTCTTTCTTCCAGTTCAATGTACTGAAACTTGCTAAGCGCTGGATAACGAAACGAAAGTATGCCGAGCAATTTTACTTTTACTTTCATTTGCCAGTACGCCCCCAAGAGCGATTTGGTGGAGCTTGTTAAGAACTAAAAACGATTAACGGATAATCTTACGTTTATGAATTCCTTCCTTACTAAGCCCTTCTTTACTTCTTTTTTATCCCGTCTCCCCTTTACTTCCCAAAACATCAAATAAGTTATGTTATATCTCGCCAATTGCACTTAGTGACAATTTGTTGTCTTTCTTCCCTAGAACAGTGTTAGGCCTTACACCACAAAATAACGTTCGAGTAGAGGAATGCCTCCTACGGGCATACCTCCACTCGACCATCCTACATTGCTATATCTTTAACTATATATTTACATATGTGTATCCTAAAGACTAACACCTTCTCACCTTTTTACACAAAAGAGCCACTATTTCCTTACTAGGAGATTCGGGTACCAAACTGAGTAAGTTGCGTAGTTGCATCTATGAACTATATAATAATCACGCCGCGACACACAACTACAACTTGATTGCGAATTCTAAGTCCAACTCCCTTAACTTCTCAGGAGTAGGCAGTCCCGTACTCTTATCCCACCCCATAGCCTCATAATATCCGTCTAGCATAGCGTCCAAACCCACCACCTTCGCTCCCGCAGAAGGACCATCCGGAATAGCCTGTGAAAAGCGTTTCGGTAACCGATCGTCTTTCCGTGTGAACCCCTCGCGCGCGTTAAAACAGCGCTTTAGATTCCACGACCGTTCTGCCGCTAGCATTAATTCTGCAGCCGTCACGTCCCATCCAGTAAGAGCACTAACAATTTCAGCATAAAGCTGTGGTGTAATACAACTACCCTCGGTACCCCAAGAGTAGAAAATACATGCTCCCAAAATCTCACTAATTTCACCTTGTAACGTTATATAACGATAAACGACACCCTTCTGGAGCGATTCGTCCTGTGGCGCAGCTGGCGGCCACGGCAGCCCAAATTCCTTCATACCACAATCCAGTTGACCAAAATCCCACGTACTGGCCCAGTTTGGATGCATATGACAAGCTCCCCGCGGGGAAACAGCGTACTGGATTGCCAGCACCTTGGATTCAGAGCGAGGCTCATGGGCCGGAACTTCAAGGCCTTTAACATGGACAGCTATCTCTTCCGCCGCAGGACCGAGATGCTCAGCCATACGTTTTACGCCTTGGGCCAGAAAAGCACCAATTCCTTCCTTCTGGGCGATTCTTTCTACCAATTTTACCATTACTTCACCATCGCCCCACCGCAAAACCATCCCTTCTGTCTCCTTATCAGTTAGCAGGCCCTTCTCATAGCATTCCATAGCAAAACCTATACTCATACCAGTACTAATCGTATCTAATCCGTACACGTTACATAAATAATTGGCCTTAATTACAGCCTCCAAATCATCTACTCCACAAATAGCTCCAAGCATGTCAACTGTTTCGTATTCTGGCCCCTCCATGGGGGGAGTAGCAAACTTTCCGCTGCTCACCGAAGTATAACGCCCACATGCGAAGGTACAGCTATAGCAAGCTCGCCGTTTAATTTGGTACTTCCGATTGAGATATTCCCCGGAAATTCGGTCAGCTCCTCCAAAATGAGCAGTTTGAAAGTTTTTCGTGGGAAGCATTCCTAAGCTATTAAGTAAAGATACCAACCCAATTGTACCTAAAGTGGGAATAGAGGCGAACGGATAGTTCCGCAACCACTGCTCCGCCTTTTCAATAGCGCTAGCAAACTCCTTCGGACGGGCTACTTTAATGCCACCCCGACCATTCACTACAACCGCCTTCAGATTTTTACTTCCAAATACGGCTCCAATACCTCCACGACCGGCAGCACGTCCCCTGTCATTAATTAAAGCCGCATATAGAACGCCATTCTCCCCAGCCTGACCTATAGCAGCTACAGAGACTTCTGGGTCGTCAAGTTCACGGATCAAAGCATCTGTAGTTTCTTCAATGTTTAAACCCCAGAGGTGCTTAGCAGATTTAATTTCTACCTGGCCATTATGGATATAGATGTATACAGGCTCCGCTGCTTTACCTTCGATAACAACAAAATCAAACCCCGAATACTTAAGCTTAGGACCAAAAGATCCACCTGACCGCGCCTGATTCCACGTGCCGGTCAAAGGTGACTTATAACACACCTCGTAACTTCCACCGCTTGGGCAAAGGGTACCAGTTACAGGACCTGTTGCTAGTACCACTTTTGCTTCCGGAGCCAGGGGGTCAATACCACCGGGCATCTCTTGATAGAGTACCTTAGCTGCGTAGCCGACACAACCCATGTACTTGCGTAGCTCGTTTCTATCCAATTCCTCTACCTTAAATTCACCGTTTGTTAGGTTAACCCGCAAGAGCTTACCAGCAAATCCATACCACGTCACAATTAGCCACCCCCGTTTAACCTCGAATTCTAACCGCGCAGGCCATGGCCCAAAGCTCTCGGCGCCTCGCCGCAGCTTTATTTATATCTTCGTATTTGATAGCGCCCTGAGGGCAATGGCTGGCACACGCAGGCGAACCGCCGCACAAGTCACACTTAGCCGCTACTCCCGTATCTTCGTCAAGTCTCAATACCCCATAAGGACAAATTTTTACACACGTACCGCAACCAGAGCAGACATCTGCATCCACTACCACTGCATCAGTAGCTCCATCCCGCTTAAGAGCCCCAGTAGGACAGGCATTTATACATAAGCCACATTGTACACATATCACCGGTACATCCACAGCCGGCTCTCGACGTAAGACATAGATATTGCTGCGAGAGGGATTAATTTCGCCATATTTGGTAAGTGAACACCACATCTCGCATCGATGGCATCCTGTACATAAGCTTGGATCTACTGTTAAGACCTTTGACATAGGTCGTCACCCCCAGGAAACTGTCTATTGGTATCAGTAGATACAAGGGTAGCAGGGTAGAACATGTCTACCCTGCCCCTAAAGGATCCGCCAGATTTAATACAGTTTCTCTCCCAGACGCCCTTCGTAGCTTCTTGTAAGCAACTCTACAGCGGCCTCCCTTGTCATCTTCCGCTTGCACCATCCATAGAAAGCTGTAATCCACGGGCTCTCTACCATCATGTCAGCCAACTTAGGAATATCTTCTTTTTTGCCAAACGGAGCCCAGGTAGTAGGAAGGCCTACATCTTCCAAAAGCTGTTTGACGGCGTATACAGCAGCTTGCGCAGCTTGACGGATGTTCATACCAGATATATTTTGACCCAGTGCTGCAGCAATGCGAGCTAGTTTTTCCATGCAATGCCCCATGTTATATTCCATTACGTAAGGCAATGCAACTGCACAGCCCACACCATGTGGTACGTGGTATACAGAGCCTAAAGTATGTGCCAAAGCATGCCCTTCCACAATGCCTGGATCATTAAAGGCCATACCGGCCATCATTGATGCATAGGCCATCTTAACTCGCGCTTCTAGGTTATTTCCTTCATAAACTGCCACTGGGAGAGCCTCCCCTATAAATTCAACAGCCTTTAAAGCGAGTGCATCTGTAACAGGATTTTCCTGCTTGGCCATCATGGTCTCAACAGCATGTGCTAGCGCATCAGCACCCGTGGACGCAGTGACCTTAGGTGGCATGCTTACAGTCAGAGTAGGATCTACCAGGGCCAAATCAGGCAGGATGTAGGGCGTCGCGAAAAAGCCTTTTATGCCATCTTTAGCAAAGGTAACTACAGAATACATTGTACATTCAGTACCAGTTCCAGACGTGGTAGGGATGGCAACAATAGGCGCACCCTTTTGAGGGAAGGTGGTCTTGACCAGATAGTCTTCAGTCTTACCAGGCAACACTAGAAGTTGTGCAACCACCTTAGCAATATCGATAGCACTGCCACCGCCTAAACCAACTACAAACTTGCCACCTTCCTTGCGCGCAAATTCCACAGCTTGGTCACAGACTACATTGTCCGGTTCAGGTTTCCCTTGGTCAAAAACTGCGGTGTCAAATCCTTCCTTTTTAAGGGCCTGCACTACCCGGTCGGCAATCCCGGCTTGAGCTACTCCGGGATCAGTTACGATAATAGCCTTCCCGGTGATACCCTTGTTTTTAATGTAACTGCCTAAATTATCTACGGCGTTGACACCAAATACTACCTGCTGAGGAGTATAATACTCAACGACTTTCAGCATTGGAAACATAGGAACATCCCCCTTCGGGTTGATTTATTTTTTAGCAAATTATAGACTCGTGTATAATATAGTGGTCCTTAGACTCCTCTGTTTCTTCTCAAAAACATATCTCTCATCTTTACCCTCCGCTTCTTCCTACACCTCCTTCCACTCTAACCTCTCATTTCTCTCACCCCCCTGACAGGCCATAACCTTCATTCCCAGCGGGCGCATGGACTTAATAGCCCTATTCCACACCATTAATCTTGATAGCAACTTCTCATATGCCCTTATCTGCTAGTATTCGGAAAATATTACAAGACACTATAGAATAAAGTACCTATTAAGTTGGGCTTCAGGAGCTGATGGTAACCTTGAAAGTCTTTGCACACGACAATATAGAATTACTCCGGAATATAGAGCCAATTCTAGATCCTCTGCACTTAATACGCACAATTATCTTTTTACGCGTATTCATTAGCGGGAAAGGATATGTGTAAACGTGCAAATAAAGCCAGTCTCGCCTTGCGCCCATACTTTCTTCCGGCTCAAATTGCCTTGCTTCGTCCTTACTCTCGATCAAAACATCAATTCAGTCCGTCGTTCCATGCCGGAGCAGTTTGTTCATTATTACCGAATGTGGTTCTGTATCTTGAGTATTTATATTTCGCTCTTCCCCATGGTTTTTCCTTCAGAGCCATTAGGATTTTTGTTCGACAATATAGAAACTTTTATCCTCCTCAAGCATAGTAGCCAAGTAAGCTCAAATACCGCTTGGCATTAAGTCAGATAATTTCACTACACCATCAATCCCCATAGGGGGAAGTAATTCGAATCGAAATCAAAACAATATACCGAACGAATACAAGCTTCCTCAACTGGCAGCTTTCTTCAAAGCGAACAATTGTACTCCCCTCTGCCGTAACCACTTGGGTAACAGCTCATTCTCTACCCTTTCGCTCACCGCTGGTGCCCGCTTAAGCAGGAACTCGGCCAAGGGCTCGCTTAGGTTTATTCCGCCTATGGCACCGTCGAAGATTAAAACCTTCCGGGTGCCGGTCACCTTGTAGGCGAATTCCATGGCCGCCTCCGTAGTCTCGGCCACCACGGCATACTTCATATAGTTGAGGTTTTGCGGATCGCGGTTGAAAAGATCAGCTTGCTCCCGGCCTACTACCACCGTAGGAATATGCTCGCTGAAGAAAGCACTGGGATATCCTGTCCAGGCGTAATTGTGGACGCACATCTTGATGGCCGGATTAAGGGGTGGTATATCATCTAGAAGGAGCTTGCCCTGCTTGCCGTAGAAGGCTTCTGTGTACCAAGTATAGGCTGGCAAGGGTTTGTCGAGATCATAAAGATCTGTATTAGCACCAGCGAAGTTAGCGTAAATAACTCCGGCGGAGAAGACGTAAACCACCGGACAAGGGAAGTCTAAGGCAACTATGCATTCGTCGATTTCGCCAAAGAGGGTCATTATCTTCCCATAATACCGGCAGCCTAGCTGGGTTACCCGGTCATTTAAGGCGTAGAGATCAGTATCTGCATCCACGCCCATAATACCGTTGGGTGCTACCATTAAGAAGCAAGCAAAAGCGAATTTACTCTGGACAAAGGGCGAATCGAAGATAGCCCGAGCTGTAAAGTTGGCTGCCCGTGGACCTAAGTTTTGGTGATAAGTAGAGCGAGTTTCGATACGGGCATAGGACATGCCGAAGGGCTTTACCGCCCGGTCCACCTGCCGGTGGAAGTGGACCTCCCGCACATCAGAATTGTGAGCGTGGACAATCCAGTCGGCATCGTAGATCTTTTTGATGCCATACAGGGTCCCGATCTCGGTCTCAATAGGGATACCCTCATCTATAGGTGCTACACCTATAGCCTTGCCACCGAAATATTCATCCAGACCATAACGTTTAATATATTCCTCTGTCTCCCGGAAGCGTAAGCCCACCCCGGCCCGGAGACGAATATTCTTGCATCCCGTCCGGGCCTCAATCACATCCTTAATGGTTTTAAGCATCTCGGCATAGGGCTCACCACCCAGAAGAGTAAAACCATGGTGGGAGGCGAGAATATTTACCGAGTGCTCCGGCTTTATTTTGCTCATGTCGATCTTTTGCAGGGCTTCCTCCGTGGCCTTGCGAATGGCTGCTACTCCCTGGTCACTTGGATATATAACCTCGGGCAAATCCGGGAAGAGCTCCTTAAGGAGCACCGAAGTCATGCCCGGGAGCTCGCACACCCTTTTCCTCACCAGGGAAGGATCAATACCGTACTGGGATTTACGCGGAGGTATTGGCGGTATGGGCGGACGCATTTAAGCTTCCCTCCTTCCTTGCAGGGGTGCCGCTATCACCCGCTCGAAAAGTTTAATATCTTCATCAAAGTAGAACCCACGGCTGGCATACTTCTGTTTTACTTCCTCGGGGATGTCCCACACCGTAGGAGTCCGGCCGTACCACTGCCAGCCACCTTTAGGCGGCGCAGGCTTAATACCAGCAGCCTCCAGGAGCCTTAAGATGGGCTGGATGCACTCCACTTTACAACCGGTGCGGGCACCCGTCATGAAGGATACATCTTCCGGCGAGCGCGCTCCAAGTAAGATGGCCGCGGCCACTTCTTCAGCCCGGGTAGCGGTGCAGTAACAAATTATCTGCTCCGGATGGAGCCTCGCCCGGCGGCATAGCTCTATCACTTGGTTATAATCTACAGCATCCACGTTTACGGCCACCACCACGGGTTCTTCCCGCTTGGCCATAGTGATGGCGTAATCCGGGCAGCGTTGCTCACAAGCCGCACAACCCCGGCAGCGCTCTTTATCCACTACCGCTTTACGGTTTTCCACCTTGATGGCTAGAACTGGACACACCCGCTCGCAGGTCCGGCAAGCTTTACATTTTTCTTCGTCCACAACCGCCACAAGATTTACGACCTTCAATTTTTAATTCCCTCCTTTCTTTTGTGCCAGTTGGTAAGCGACATCAATGATCATATCTTCCTGTCCCCCGACCATCCGCCTCCTTCCTAATTCCACTAGGATATCCCGGGGATCCAAGCCGAACTTTTCGGCCGCCCGGTAAGTATGAAGAAGGAAACTAGAATATACGCCTGCATACCCCTGCATCAGAGGCGCATTGCGCACTACTTGGGGCCGGTGCATAATGGGTTCTACAATATCTTCCGCTACATCCATAATCTTGTAAAAATCCACACCTGTCTGGTAACCTGCCTTTTCCAGTACTCCTACCAAAGCTTCTGTCTGTGCATTACCAGCACCAGCCCCTAAGCCCCGGCAAGCACCATCCAGGAAGGTAGCCCCGGCCTCCAGGGCCGCCAGGCAATTGGCGGTAGCTAAGGTTAAGTTATTGTGGGCGTGGAACCCCACCGGTACCTTAACCTTCTCCACCACCGCTCCTACCCGGGCCTTCACATCCTCAGGGAGCATGGCGCCGGCGGAGTCGCCTATATATATACAGTCCGCGCCGTAACTTTCAAAGAGCAGCGCCTGTTCTACCACCTTTTCCGGTGGGACCATGTGGGCCATCATGAGGAAGCCGAAAGCTTCCAGACCCATCTTTTTAGCCAGGCCAATGTGTTGTTCACCGATATCGGCTTCGGTGACATGGGTAGCCACCCTGACTGCCTTGGCGCCGCAGTCGATGGCCAGTTTCAGATCTTCTTGCGTACCTATACCAGGAAGTAGCAGAACTGTTAGTTTAGCTTTCTTAATTACTTCGGCTGCCGCCTTAAGCATTTCTTCGTCGCTTAAAGCCGCCCAGCCGTAGTTATAGGAAGAGCCAGCTAGGCCATCCCCGTGGGACACCTCGATATACTCGATGCCTGCAGCATCCAGCCCGGCTGCTATAGCTGCGATCTGCTCCCGGGTGAACTGGTGGGCTACCGCGTGGCTACCGTCCCGTAGGGTAGTATCAAGTATATGGATAAATTTAGCTTTATTACCTCCGTTCATGCTACCGCTTCCTTTCCCAGCATCCTAGCAGCCAATTTTTCTCCCACAGCTACGGCTGCCGCGGTTATGATATCCAAATTCCCTGAATACTTCGGTAGGAAATCTCCAGCACCTTCTACCTCGATGATGGTAGTAACTTTATGCCCGTCCAGGATGGGAGGGACACGCAACCGGTAGCCCGGTACATAACTTTGGACTTCTTTAACCATCTTAAATACTGCCTCTTTTATGGCTTTTTCGTCAGGATTTTCCACTTCTACATAAATGGTATTGGTCATGATAATAGGTGGCTCTGCTGGGTTCAGGATAATAATGGCTTTTCCTTTCTGGGCACCTCCTATGACGCAGAGGGCCTTAGCCGTAGTCTGGGTGAATTCATCGATGTTCTGCCGCGTACCTGGACCAGCGCTTTTACTGGCGATAGCCGCGACGATCTCAGCATAGCGCGCCCCGGCCACTTTATTTATGGCATATACTATAGGCACTGTAGCCTGGCCTCCGCAGGTCACCATGTTTAAATTGGGCGCCTCATATAAATCTTTAAGGTTAACCGGCGGAACTACATAAGGCCCCACTGCTGCTGGGGTAAGGTCTATGGCGATCTTTCCGGCCGCCTTAAGTAAGGGCGCATGCTGAAGGTGGTGCCGCGCACCTGTGGCATCAAAAACTATTTTTATACTCTCATCCTCTAGCACAGGCTTTATACCTTCCGTGGTGGTCCGTATACCTAAAGCCCGCGCCCTTTTTATCCCTTCTGATTCTACAATCCCCGCCATGAGCTCCATCTTGAGGTACCGGCTGCGCAAGATCTTGTACATAAGATCCGAACCGATATTGCCCGGGCCGATAACGGCTACCTTAATACGATCCACCCCACAAGCCTCCTTCGTCTTTAGCTAGATAAAACGTAAACTTAAGGTCCCCAAGCCGTAGAAGGATACGGTAAACACATCTCCGGCTGCTGCTTCTACCGCAGCAGTTATGGCCCCGGACAAAATTATCTCCCCTGCTTCCAAGGCAATGTCGAATTCAGCTAGTTTATTAGCCAGCCAGGCTACAGCCGCGGCCGGGTGGCCCCACACCGCTGCACCTGCGCCGGTATTGACTACCTGGCCGTTCTTCTCTAGCACCATACCAATAAGGCGGAGATCAAGATCTTTAACCGGTACCATACGGCTACCTAGTACGAACCGCCCGCTGGAAGCGTTATCAGCTATTGTATCAGGTAGCTTAATCTTCCAGTCGCGTATGCGGCTATCCACTATCTCAATGGCCGGCATTACGCCTTCTGTGGCCCGGAAAACATCGGCAATGGTTACCCCCGGGCCCTTTAAAGTATCTTTAAGGATAAAGGCAATTTCTCCTTCTACCCGGGGCCACAATAGCTCATCCCGCGGACAAGGCTCTCCCTCAAGAAGAAGCATATGGTCCAAAAGGTGCCCGTAATCAGGCTCTTTAACCCCCAAGAGATCCTGCATGGCCTTGCTGGTAAGGCCGATCTTTTTCCCTATCACCCTTCGGCCCTGTTTTAATTTCATCTCCACCCCCGCAAGTTGAATACGGTAGGCCTCTTCTACCGTCAACCCAGGGTAAGTAGAAGTGAGGGGCTCGATGGGTCTTCTTTGAATTTCAGCTTCGAGTAATTCCTTGGCGATGGCTTGAAGATCCACATGTATAGCCTCCTAATCTTAATATTTTGGTTACAGCTCCCCATTCTCCTTAAGGCGCTGCTTCCAGGGTATGATGGCCCCTTCCCAAGGTTTATCTTTCCACATAAGCACTATGGGCGAAGTTACCCACCTTCTCCTGCCAACGGCGGCGCAAGGCAGAAGCGATCTTTTCGGCTAGGGAAGCGTCATCTATACCTTGAGCGAGTCCTTCTAAAAGGGCCTGGCATCCCAATTTTGCTTCCTCATGGGGACCCGGCAGGGCCACTAGCCGGGTAATCCCAACACGGCCCACAGCTATGCGCACGCCTTCCTTATGATGGCGTCGCCTATCCGGTGTAAACTTTAGTATCCATGGCGTATGGGCTTGAGGGTCTAGCTGTAGAATGGCCTCTATATTACAATCTTTATCTTCGGCACCCACACCACCGGTGGTAATAATAAGACCATATCCCTGTTCTATGGCTCCTTCCAGCTTATTAACTGCCGCGGTTAAGTCGTCCTCCAGAATTCCTCCGAAGCTCACTTTATAACCTGCGGATCGGAGAGCTTCCATAATGTAAGGAGAATTGGTATCTTGGATTTTCCCGGCTAGAAGCTCACTCCCGGAGGCGAAGACCAAAGCCCGCCGCGCCACGGCCTCCCCAACTTCCCGGGACATCTTCTCCGAAGCCCTTAAGATTTCCTGGGCTAAAGCGGGTTCCAGGGCGATAAGTCCTAGTACTCCTTCTGAATGGAGGGAGGCTCCAGGTCCCAATGTAACTCCCGGGAGATTCCTTAATCTCTCCAAGATATCCTTACCCTTACCGGCCACCATCTCCGCCTGGATGCGCCGGCGGAGCACATCGAAAGCTACCACTCCTGGCCGGACGTCTACTACCATAACTTCATTTTCAGCCAACCCCAAAGCCCGGGCAGCAACAGCCGCCACCTGGGCTAAGTCTACACCTTCAAGCTCTATATCTTCTATCCAAAAGGTGGTTTTCTCCAGTAAGTCCCATTCCATTTATAACTTCTCCCCGTTAGTCTTACCTACTACATCCAGCCGGAAATCCAATAAGGGGGCATCGATGATAGCGCGCCCCACATCCACGATATCAGCCCCCGCGCTGATAACTTCTTCGAGATTCCTCTTATTAACTCCTCCAGCAAAAGCTAGTTTAATTCGGTCGCGGAAACCTTCTTTAAAGGCTACTTCCTGTACTACCTTTAAGTGTTCTAACCTCCCCGTATCCACCATGAGGATGTGGGCTCCTCCAGTTACAGCTTTCCTTGCCTCTTCCTCTAAAGGCTCACCCTCTCCTCGTAGCTGTACTACAATCACTCTCCCTTGGAGTTCCCGGGCACGGCGCACCGCCGGGATTATACCTCCGAACATACGGATGTAGTTTTTATCCAGATAAACAAAGGGTTCATCTACTATCCGGATTCCTGCGCCACCTGTAGCGATGGCCTGGCGCAGTTCTGCCCGGACCTCCAAGGGTACTTTCTTCCATGCCCCACATACTACCTTTACCCGGCCCTTGGCTAAGGTGACTAATTCATACGCCGCAGTAGCTACACCCGAAGCCTTACCAATGCACCCTAGCAACTCTTCCTCTGCTCGGGTTACCTGCCAGGCCGTGCCCATGGCTCGACAAATGCAGGTATTAGGGGTGATCCGTTGGCCTTCTGGCATTAGCCATTGTATATCTAAACCTAGCCCTTGGGCCGCTTCCTTCAGCCTCCCCGTCCCCGCCAAGATCCCTGGCTGTAGAGCGGTGATCTCCAGTATAAACTTATGCTCTCCCAGCGGGGTTAACAAGAACTCCCTAACATCCAAGGGGGACCATCCTATTCGACTATATCGTATGCTATTCGATTACTAATTTATTTCTACATGACTTTTGGTTTTCCTGCAAAACCAGAAGAAATTTTGTTCTACATTATCGAAAATTATTTTCTGTCACCGCACTAAGGCGAAGGATTTTTAGAAGACCATGCCATACTATATAGTAAGAAAAGGAGGCATAGATATGGATCTCCTTAGCCTTATATGGCTTATTCTTCTTATCTCTGCCTTTTTACCTATGTTGCACCAGCGGCGTATTGAAGCAGCCCGGCTACGGCTTATACGAAGCTTCGAAAAGAAGCGAGGTTCACGCCTTATAACCCTTATCCACCGCCAGGAGTCTTTAAGCCTTCTGGGTATCCCTCTAACGCGGTATATCAATATAGAAGACTCAGAGCAACTACTCCGGGCTATAAGGCTTACGCCCGAGGATATGCCCATTGACCTGGTTCTCCACACCCCAGGAGGTCTGGTACTAGCTGCAGAGCAGATCGCCCATGCCATTTTAAAACACCGGGGTAAGGTTACCGTATACATCCCCCATTATGCCATGTCCGGCGGCACCCTCATAGCCCTGGCAGCTGACGAAATCGTTATGGATGAAAATGCTGTGTTGGGGCCTGTGGACCCTCAACTGGGCCAATATCCAGCAGCCTCTATCCTGCAAGTCCTGGCCCAAAAGCCCATCAATGAAATCGATGACCGGACCCTTATCCTAGGTGATATGGCCCGTAAGGCTATGAATCAGGTACGGGAAAGCCTCATCCAGATCTTAAGCGAAAAGATGGAGCACTCCAAGGCAGAGGAATTGGCCAGTATCTTAAGTGAAGGGCGCTGGACTCACGATTATCCCATCACCGTAGAAGAGCTACAAAAGATGGGCTTGCCGGTTAAAGTAGGGCTTCCCCGGGAAATCTATCAGCTTATGGAACTTTATCCCCAACCAGCCGGTCGCCGCCCATCAGTGCAGTATATACCTTTGCCTTACGGGCGAGAAAATGAGAGGCCAAGAGCGTAAAAGGCCCCTGCCTTAATAAGCAAGGGCCCTTTATTTTTTAATAATATGACTAGTTTACAATATACTTTTAAGCCCGGGGCTGGAAGCCCATCTGTCCCATCTGGACAGGGCCTACTCCAACCTGGGCCTGAAGCCGCATAGCCTCTTGTCGCATCTGTTGCTGGAGCTGATTTATATCCTGCATGTTGGCCATCTGCAGGTTGTACCAACCCCGGGCGTTTAGGGAATCAAAGACCATTTTAAGGCAGTTCTGCTCGTCCTGGTAAATATTAAAAAAATCCCGCCTTAGGTCTTGGTTTGCGCATTCAGTGATAGCCATGTTGTAACAAGACGCTAAAAACTTCTGGCTAGCCAAGCAATCGCTGGCCATGAGCTTATCATCCATTCCCGGAATGGGCATACCTTTCCCCCCTTACATCAACTGCTGGCCACCCAGGTGGCGCATTAGAGTATTGTAATGGCGCTGATGGGCTTGCTGTAAGGAGCTAAAAAGTTGTTTCAATTGGGGATCGGTACATTGGGCTGCATAGACACCGCATTTTTGGATCATAAGAAGCTCAGAACTTAAGTTCTCCCTTAACTGCATCAGTTCTGCTTGGGTCAACGGCATAGGAACCCTCCTTAACGCTTTGGTCCTAAGTTTACTACCCTAAGTTTTCCCCTTTAACTTCGTCCTATACGTTACTTCCCCTTTCTTTAAGACAACATCTTACTTAAGCGCTGGGGATCGAAACCTACCATAACTTTTTCTCCTACTATAATAGTGGGGACCGCCATATGGCCTGAACGCCGGTACATTTCTTCCCGCGCTTTATCGTCCCGGCTAACATCTTTCTCTTCAAAGGAAAAGCCTTTACGGGAAAGAAACTCTTTCACCGAGGCGCAAGTCGGTCAAGTGGGTGTGGTATAGACAATGATTTCTGGGAGCATTTCGTCACCTCCATAAAAGTAAATACCGAACCCGCTGGGGTTCCTCGTACTTGAGCTTTTTCTTAGTTTCCCCAGGAAAAACACGCATCTATACTTTGATTTCCAACTAACTATTTTTCCCCCGCGAAAGAAAAGAACTTAAAGCTGTACGGGCGCTGTTTAAAGCTACACCCCAAAAGCCCTTTCCTATTAAAATCTCTTCTAAGGCTACCAGTACTTTTTCTAGCTCCGCGTAACCCACTATTAGAGGAGGTTCCAAGCGGATTACATTGGGATTATTTAAAGTATACGCTGTTATAATTTGGTACTTATTCATAAGCTCTCCAGCCACAAGGGAACCAAAATATTGCTGGGAAAGCTCATTTAACTTACCTAGGCTAAGCTTATCAAGAAGCCCGGCAGCGGGCTGGTTAAACTCCAAGCCTATAAGAAGCCCTCGTCCCCGTACCTCTTTGATGAGGTTAGATTTTTCTTTTAATCGCTTTAAACCTTCCAGTAAAAATTGGCCTTTCTCACGGGCCTGGGCTGCTAAATCTTGCTCTAAGATGCTAGAAAGGGCGGCCAGGCCAGCGGCCATGGCCAAGGTGTTGCCTCCAAAGGTGGAAGTGTGAAGTAAACACCGTTCTGTTCCACCATAGGCCCGATCCCAGATATGAGGCCGGGCGATATAAGCACCTAGAGGCATTATGCCCCCGCCTAAGGATTTAGCTAGACATAGAATATCCGGAACCACCCCGTCATGTTCGCAGGCAAAAAGATACCCTGTTCGCCCCAAGCCGGTTTGAATTTCGTCCACAATGAGCAGGCTACCATATTTATCACACAGCTCCCGGGCCCGGGCGAGATATCCATCCTGTGGGACTATAACCCCTCCTTCTCCCTGGATAGGCTCTACAATAAAAGCGGCTACGTCCCCTATGGCTAGCTTCTCTTCTAAAGCTTCCACGTCACCAAAGGGGACTGGCTCACATCCTGGAAGCAGGGGTTCAAAGGGTTTTTGGTATTTCCGCCGGCCAGTTACCGAAAGGGACCCCAAGCTTTTACCATGGAAAGAGTTCTCACAATATATGATCTTAAACCGACCTGTGGCGGCTCGAGCTAATTTAAGGGCGCCCTCTACAGCCTCCGTTCCACTATTGCAAAAAAACACCCGGCTTAAATCCCCGGGAGTGACCGCCGCTAGGTTGTGGGCCAAGGCTGCAGCCAGGGGATTGAGGGAAGCCTGGAGAAGGTTGGGACGCTCCCGAACCATTTCCACGGCCTCAATTACTTTAGGAGGATTGTGCCCCAGGTTAAGGGCTCCGTAGGCACCTAAAAAGTCAAGATAGCGTCTGCCCTCGCGATCCCAAACGTACATCCCTTCGGCACGCACAAATTGTTTATCAAAATCAAGAAGGCTTAAAAGGTTAGCTAAACCGGGGTTTATATAGCGTTTATAGTATTCCCTTATTTCCTGGCGGGAAAGGCGTAAGGCATCTTCTAAGTTTAAAAGATTGTACTCAGCTACCATAATTACATGGGAACTCCTTCCTGAGAATGGTAGTATATACATGCTCATTTTAGCATGTATAGTATAAAAAAACCAGGCCTCTCTACAAGCCTCCTTTGAAGCCTTAAGGGCCTGGCCGTACGATGACGTACTCCTAGTGCACGTCCACTATACCTGTCCTCCGCACGTGCACACTACACTTGTGCTTCTAAAACCAGCACTCTATACCAGTCCGGGTTTCAGATGTTCCTTAAGTGCTGCTCACTTGGCTTTCGTAATGATTTTACACCCTACTGTACCTGAGCTTCCCGCAAGGTTGACTGTTTCTCTTCCCAGATATTATCAGCCAACCTCCCCCATTCCTGGGCATAAGGTGTAAGCTTAGCCGCAAATTCATCTATAGTCTCCTCATCGTGAAGTTGGGTGCAGTAGGCTCCAGATTCGTGTACTATCTCCCGTAACATTTCAGGATTATCAATTAATGGACAAGGTCGCCGTAGGTTGGGGTGGAAGGGCTGGCGTTTCTGGTAGGCACGGAAAAGGGGATTCTGCAAGGCCTCTATTAGACTTATATTCTTGATATTGCAAGTGCTATAATGGACAAAGGCACAGGGTTCAACCTCTCCCGCAGCGTTTATATGGAAATAACGCCGGCCACCGGCAATGCAGCCATTACTAGCCTCACCATCATTCCAGAAATCAACCAGGAAAATGGGTTTGGTCTGACGGAAGTAGGTGATACGTTCAAACATCCAAGCCCGCTGCTCCGGTGTAGCCATCATTTCTAAATCTACATCTTTACCAATGGGGATATAGGTGAAAAACCATACAAAGGCTACACCTTTATCCACCAGCATATCAATAAAAGCTTCGCTACCTAATTCTTCCGTATTTTTACGCGTATAGGTAACTGAGGCACCGAAAACCGCACCATTCTCTCGTAACAGATCCATGGCTCGCATAACCTTCTTAAAAACACCTTTACCGCGCCTGGCATCGGTAGTCTCCTCAAAACCCTCAAGGCTAATAGCTACCGTGATGTTTCCTAGGCGCACCATCTCCTGAACAAAGCTTTCGTCAATCAGAGTTCCATTGGTAAAAACGTGAAAAACCTGGTCTGGGTGTCTTTCAGCGAGGGTGAGGATATCTTGCCGCCGTAGCAGGGGCTCGCCTCCGGATAAAACGATAAAATAAATCCCCAGTTTTTCTCCTTCAGTAGCGATGCGGTCCATAGTAGCCAGATCCAGCTCCTGCGTTCGCTGGTAATCTCCGGCCCAACAACCTAAGCAGTTCAAGTTACATTTTTCAGTAGGGTCCATTAAGATGGCATAAGGGACAGACACACCCAGCTTGGTAGCCCATTCCTTTTGCCGGGGAACACCAATAAAGGTTGAATTTACAAAAAAGTTAATGGCTAAGCGCTGGCGAATATTGGGATGGGTTTGGGTAAGAAGGCGCTGGGCAAACTTATACCAGTTACTTTCTTTATCCTGAAGCACACGCTTAACTGCAGCCACCATCTCACGATGATGGGGTTCCCGGGCTAGCTTTTCAGCGATCCCTAATATGCCCCGGAGGTTACGCTCTGGATTGCGGAGGATAAATTTTACTCCCTGCTCCAGTAGCTTTTCCCCCACAAAAGTTTCGGCCAGATTCATGCCTTGCTCCTCCCCTCCGGCCGCAGTTTCTTTGGTAAATATATACACCCACCCTAGACCCAAAAGACCAATTTTCTCTTTAAATTATACCTACTTTTGCTAATAACGGTCAACTCTTTCAAATAGGAGCAGGAATATCCTTTTATTATTTAAGGCTTTTAGGGTCAAAATAATTAACGCAGGGACTTAAACTTATATTAAGGAGGCTTGGCCATGACCATTGGAACCCGCATGCATCAGTGCCTTACTTCACTAGAAGGGGCCATCGCAGACCTTAAGAGCTTTGCTCTGGAGACACAGGATAAGAACGCTCAGAAGCAGTTTACCGATTACGCCAATCAGCTGGAAAACATCGCCCAGGGCTTGAAAGGCCGCATCAACTATATTGAAGGTCAAGAGCCCCAGTATCGGGTCTACCAACAAGCCCAGCGAAGCTAGTCCCTGCATATTAAAAAGGCTTCCCTTCTTAGCTTAAAGGGAAGCCTTTTATTCTGGTGCGAGAGGCGGGACTCGAACCCGCACGGACCATAGGTCCACGAGATTTTAAGTCTCGAGCGTCTGCCCGTTCCGCCACTCTCGCATGTGAGATGTATTAATTATCTTGTGACGTTATTATATCATAGCGTGGAGAACCTTTCAACGGTCTTCTATAATTCCCTGCCGGTTAAGCACATAAAAAATACCACTGGCAGCAGCTACTTTTTTACCTTCTACCATCAATACTGCCTGGGTGTGTATAATATTTTTACCTTCATGAATTACTTTCCCTTCGCAAATTATCTCTGCACCTTCCTGGACGGCATGGAGATAATTTACGGATAAATTCACCGTAACTGCAACTCTCCCCAGACTTCGGGCAGCCACACCCATAGCAGTATCAGCTAAGGTTGCAAATACCCCACCATGCAAATTTCCCCAAGGATTAAGATGTCTTTTTTCTACTTTAAGCCTTACCTCTGCATGGCCTGGGCTTATACTTAAGAATTCGATACCTAAAGAATCTACAAAAGGGTTGGGTCTTACCTTCATTATATGGGGAACCTCCATATTTTACAATTTTCTACGTGACGAAAGGTTGGCCAATGTAGCCGCTCTTACAATAGAATACAAAAGTCGGAGTTGGGCCAGCCTTCTCCTGTAGGAAAGCGCTTAAGGCATCTTCCCAAGAGGCAAATTTCTCCTTCGCATTGATACACGAGACACGGGCCATAAAATTAACCCCCTCCCACAAGCATCGCTCATTTCAGGCGTTGCCTGTGAAGGGGGTTTTAAAAATTAATGGAGGCGCGGGCCGGATTTGAACCGGCGAATGGCGGTTTTGCAGACCGCAGCGTTAGCCACTTCGCCACCGCGCCTTATAGATAAAATGGAGCGGAAGACGGGATTTGAACCCGCGACCCCCGCCTTGGCAAGGCGATGCTCTACCGCTGAGCCTTCTAAGCCTTGTACCTCAATGCCCTGGCAGTCTCCGGCGTTCTCCACGAGCAACGCCCACAGGGGTTTCATGTAGTAATTTCGCCACCCGGAGGGGTATTCCTGCCTATGGCTAAAACTTTCGTCATGGCCGAACATTATGCCTTTTTGAGGAAGGGCCTGTAATTTGTTACCCAATCAGTGGGCAGGCCGTTCTCCCCGCACAGCTCACGGTAGCGCTCGATGAGCGGCCTCAGGGCCCGGCCTTTTCTGGCCAATGCCTGTATTTCCGCAATCTCGCCAAGCACGTATTCCCTGACTTCCTCCTCGAGGGGGAATATACCCTGCATAATCCGATACTTGTGCTGCCTCAGCAGGCTGAAGAAGCGCTTCCTGGCCTCTCCTTCGGGCCTGCAGTAAGGGCAATCGCTATGGTAAAAGGCTAAGTGCTTCTCACAGGCCCTGAAGGGCCGCTTTACACCGTGCATAAAGGCCAGGACTAGCTCAGCAGTAGCGGCTTCCAGGGCGGTTTCTGCTCTCGTCCACCACCCAAAGGCGTTACCTCTGGGCAAACCAGCGTAAAATGGCAGAATTTTGAGCCTACACCAGACAGCCCACAGCTCGGGTCGGGTACCGTTCAGGTACACTTCCAGCTCTGCATCCCCCTTTCGTGGTACTATTTCCATATCCCGCCACTTCCTGCCTGCTGCAAGGTACAAAGCCATAATGCATAGGAGCCATACGCGGGCTATGATGTCCTGTCCGTTAGTTAATCCCGTCATTTTCACGAGGGAGGATGGCGGAGGGCCTTTGCTATCGTCATAGCGCAAGAATTCATCGAGCACCGCTACGGCGTAATGGCCTGGGAGGTCGTTATCCTCCCAGATAACGATGTGGCCGGCCGCCGGCACGCTGAAAAGGTCCTGGAGTCGTTACAGGAACATGGTGTACCGAGCAAAATTATTCACCTTCCAGGTCTCGTGGAGGGAGAAGATATTGCAGATTTGATAGCACGAGGAGAAATGACCCAGGAAAAGCTTTTAGCCTTAGTTAATGGACAAGAGCAAGCCTCCGTAGCGAACCCACCCCGGCTACAGGTGAAAATCTGGTCCGCGCAAGAACTGTCCACAACAGAACTCCCCGAACCATCCTGGCTGGTCCCGGGCATATTGCCTGATCACGGCCTTGCTGTCCTTGCAGGTAAGCCCAAAATTGGCAAATCCTAGCTAGCACTCGATCTCGTCACAGGCTTAGCTTCCGGCAGCTCAGTTCTAGGGCAACCAGTCACAGCTACCGGACCAGCCCTTTACCTTGCATTGGAAGATACACCCGGGCGGTTAAAGCAGCGGCTTACCCTAGGTGGCTTTCCAACACCCAAAACGGCCAAGTAACACGTGTTTACGGAATAGGGTTACAGCGATTACACGAGGGAGAGATGGCTTCTCTCCCTCGTGTGGGAAAGTAAATGGCGTGCAAAAAGGGGGTGCGTATATGCAAGCCCAATATCTAGAGCTTATTCTATGGCAGGGTGATAACCCGCCGCTCCCCGTTGTACCGTTCCCTCCGGCAATTCGTCGGCTTCTGGCGCGGCGCCTGGGTATTCCTGAGGATCACTGGCAGCGGGTGCACGTCCTGGCGCAGACTTGCGCTTATTGCGGTAGGGGGTTAGAGGATGGTCGTATCGGTTCCGGTATGGGCATTTACGACAAACCTTCAGGAGGTAAGCGGCTCGTGCTTTACGCTCTCTGCTACCGCTGCTCGCTTAAAGCGGCTAATTCCGCCTCTTTCAGGGAGCGCGTAGTGCAACACATAGAAATCAAGGCAATAACAGCAGGTTTTCTACCTTGGCTGGACAAACCCAAAAGCACGTGACCCTTTCCACAATCTGCCGTTTAGTGTGGGAGTACCAAATGCAGAATGTTCGTATTTGGTGCAATATGGCAATAGTGGAATTAAAACCCACAAAATGGGAACGTGCCAAGGCTTGGTAGTAATTGCTGTACGGTAGTTAGGCCCGCATATGAAAAACATCACCTTCTGCCATCTCCTTGTAGAGTTGCCTCCACAGGTGTTTAGCTAACTCCGCTACTCGCTCCTCTAGCTTCTCCCTGACTTGTTCAATTGTGGCTGACATAAGGCTTACCTCCTTTTGATATGGTGTTTTTAACTAGGCGTATCGCCTAGCTTCTAAGGCAATTATAGCAGGTAAATTGGCCTACGTCAATAGGCAATTAGAAAAATTTCATGTGCATTTTTCCTGCCTAGTTGTGCTTTTCGGTAAAACATGATAAACTTATAGCTGGAAGGAGGAAAGCGCTATGCCTATCGAATGCAGGCTTTCGACTATCCTTGGTGCTAGGCGGCTTAAGCAGGCCGATTTGATTAGAGCTACGGGCTTAGCCAAGGCGACGGTAACAGACTTATACTATGACCGGGCTAAGCGAATAGACTTTGCTACACTAGAGAAGCTATGTAAGGCCCTAAACTGCCAGCCCGGCGATCTGCTCGTCTTTGTGCCCGATGAAGAGCAAGGCCGCTAGGGAACGCGGCTCATGGGCTCGTGGGCCTGTGGCTCATGGGTCCGGCTAGTGAGCTTGTGGGCCCGTATGGGAAGTAGAGTTTTCCACAGGGGTAAAGGGGAGCAAACACAAGTGCTGGATAAAATACGTGAATGTATAAAAGAGGGCAAATGGGCCATGACTGCCCACGCGAGGGCTAGGGCAGGACAGCGCAAAATTAAGGATGAGGAAGTTGTTTATGCCCTGGTCAACGGGGAAATATTGGAGAATTACCCTGACGACCCCCGTGGGCCGAGCGCTCTTATTCTGGGTTATACCGAAGACAAAAGGCCATTGCACGTCGTTTGTGCCTTCGACCCTTCGGGAACACTGCTCATTATAACTGTCTACGAGCCTCAGCCTCCGAAATGGGTAGACGAGAAAACGAGGGGGTGAAAAACGACATGGTGACCCGTTGCTATCTTTGCGGAGGTAAAACAGTTCAGCGCCTGGTCACCGCCGAAAACTGGTGGGGCGACCAACTGACCTTAGTGGAGGGTGTGCCGGCCTGGGTATGTGAGAACTGTGGTGAAAAATACTTTGAGGCCGAAGTTTGCCGCATCTTAGACGCTATGCGTGAGGCCCCGCCAGCGGAAGAGAGGATAATGCGTGTGCCTGTTTACAAGTTCCCGCCCGCTCGCCTAGCAAAAACGCCTTCTACAAGGCCCTAGAAAGGCCGTGAAAAGGCCGGGAGGTATTTTGGGTACCTGCCCGGCCTTTTTCACGGGCTTGTAGGCCAAAATAGAAGGCGTGCTTAGGGCTTAAAGCCTGGGCTTTAAACTTAGAGCTTCCTCACGCGCTCCCGGACCTGGAGGAGGCGGTTAACGGGCGAACACTGGGCATTTTCCCGGTGAAGGTCGGCCTCCACGAGGACAGTATAGCGGCGGGTGGTGTTGAGCGAAGTATGGCCCAGTTGCCTCTGAACGTAGAAAGCCGTGGCACCGCTTCGTAAAGCGAGGATGGCCGCGCTGTGGCGTAGGGTGTAAGGCGTCACGTTTATCCCCAATTCCCTGGAGTAGCGTTTTAGCCGGTGGGCCCAGGAGGAGACCAGCATCCTCTGGCCGTTCTCGCTGCAAAACACGGGCACTGCCGGACCCCATGCCGCAGGCCGGGCATTGATGAGCCGGGCCAGGTACTTAGCCGTTTGGGCGTTAAAGACCACGGTGCGGGGCAGGCGGGTCTTGCTTATATGGGCCGGTATGTACGCCTCATAACTGCGGAGGTTGAAATGCTCAGGCAGGAGGGCCAGGGCCTCAGAGGGCCTTGTGCCCGTATCGAGTGAGAAAAGGAGCAAAGCGAGGTCACGCAAGCCCGTGAAGGTATCTTGCCTTCGCTTGAGGAAGCTCACCAGAGCGGCTAGCTCTTCCTCCGCGGCTGCCCGGGGCGTTTCGCCTTCACGGCGCTGCCTTACCTTTACCACAGGGTTGGAGGGAATAATCCCTATGTGCATGGCCCAGCGGAAAAAGGTATTCAGCTTGCGCCGGGCGGTATTGAAGAAGCTGGGTTTGCTGGGCGCAAGCCTGGCGAAATACTCGAGAACGGCTTCCTCCAGCGCCTCCGGCTGGGACCAGGCATCCGGCCTGTGGGCGAAAAACCGGCGTATGTGCCATTCGTAATCGTTAAGGCTTCGCTCCGCCAAACCCCCGGCCTGCTTCTCCCGCAGGAAAGCGCTTAGAGCATCCTCCCAGGTGGCAAATTTCTCTCTGGGGTTTATACGCAGCACGCGGGCCATAAAAAACTAATCCCTCCCGTGGCATCGCTCACTTTGGAGCGTTGCCCGTGGAGGGTCTTTTTCAGGAGCATCGCTCTCGGCAGTTTTATAGCACGGGTATATACTGGAGGCGCGGGCCGGATTTGAACCGGCGAATGGCGGTTTTGCAGACCGCAGCGTTAGCCACTTCGCCACCGCGCCTTATAGATAAAATGGAGCGGAAGACGGGATTTGAACCCGCGACCCCCGCCTTGGCAAGGCGATGCTCTACCGCTGAGCTACTTCCGCCCGTGCATCTTCTATTTTAGTTGGTCGTTAATCTTTTGTCAAGAAGTAAAGGGCTCTATAATAAAAAGTGTGGGATAGGGGTAGATGGGATTAAGCGAGTGGGAAGGTAGATTTTGGTTGTAGGAGGAAAAGGACGGGGGCACATCCAAATGAATATTAGCAATCCAAAACCCTTTCAAGAGAGGAGTGCCCCCATGCACAAGATTAGCACGTTCACCCTCGAAGAGCAAGAGAATTTTGAGAAAATACTACAGCCCATTTTAGAAGAACCCCAAGACCCAGGAGATATTGTGTTAAAGGTAACCGTAGACCCTCCAGAGGTATGTCCTGTATGCAACGAAGGCAAATTACACAGGCATGGCTTCTTAAAGGAGAACCAGAAGCCGAAAGAAAGAAGAATTCGCCATGCCTTCTTATACAGTAGATGGGTCATTCTATTGTGGGTTCCCGTACGGTATAAGTGTTACCGTTGTGGCAAGACTTATACCCTTCGTCCTCCGGGTACCAGCCCCTGGGCCAGATTTACAAAATTAGGGGTGCAGACAGTAGTTTATTATGCCCAGAGGATGAGCTTTACTTATGCGGCTCAAATGTTAAACCTTACCCCCACTAGGGTTATAAGATTAGTGGACAAGTATGTCCAGCCTAATCTTCCTTTTGATGATACTCAAGAACCTATAGTGTTAACCTTAGATGAGCTATCCTTTACTGGGAACGATTTTGTATGCATGGTAGGGAGGTTGGAACCGGACAAGAGGCCTTTGACTATTTTAGAGGATGTGAGAACGGCAACTATAAAGGCTTACCTAGAAGAGCTCAAGAAAGCTGGGGTCAAAGTAGAGGCGGTAGTAATTGACATGAAAGACTCTTGGCGTAAGTTAATCAAAGCAATATTTCCTTCAGCCAAGATAATAGTAGACCCTTTTCATGTGATCCAGGATGCTAACCGTCGTTTAGATGAGGCAAGAAGGATAGAGCAAGAAGCGAGCAAAGAGAAGATACCCCGGTTTCCTCTGATTAAAGCTAAAGAGAGACTTACTCCCAGACAGCAAGAGGCATTAGAAAAAATTAAAGATAAATACCCGTCCCTCTATGAATTATACCAGCTAAAGGAAGACTTAAGGCAAATTCTAAGGATGGACCGGGTAGAAGAGGCAGAAGCTGCTTTGAGCCGTTGGTTTATAAATGCAGAATGCGCTGAAAATGCAGAGGGACGGATATGGGCCCGTACTATCAAGTCTTGGAGGTCAGAAATATTAAACCTGGTAAGATATACCCAGCAAGGTCGCCGGTACACTAATGGCTATATAGAAGGTAAAAATACCTTAAGCAAAATGCTTAAACGCTTAAGTTTCGGCTTCAGAAATCGCATTCATTTCATCAAAAAAATCTTCCTAGGATGTTGCCCCCAAAATCTGATCCCACAACTATTGACATAGAGCCGAAGTAAAGGGCTCTAGAATGTAGATAGGCCAGAGTTTCGTTTACAGTACTTTGAGAGGGTTAAACAGGTATTGAAAAGGGTGGGTATCCCAGGGGTATTATCAAAGTGGCTACCAAAAACCCGAAAGGAGGGACACCCACCCAATGACATTCCTATTCCCTCCGGACCATCTCCACTTCATCTCTACATCAAATCCGCTTATTGAACATATGTACTATAAAGATTTTGTTTATGCAACACGACAATATTCCACTACCGCTTCAACAATAGCCTTTAAATTAGTATTAGGGGTTCTTAAGGGTACAGCACATTCGGGAGCGATAATTTCTATTCCTGCTTCACAAATGGCGAATACTTCCCTACGTACATCTTCTGGAGTACCCTCGAGGAGGGTGACTGGATTATTCACGTTTCCGATTAAAGAAATTCTTCCTGCTACTATTTCGTGGGCGCGGCGGGGATTAACTTTGGAATCAAAATGAAAACCACTGAACCCCGCTAGGACAACATACTCTAAGCGGTCAATAGTATTGCCGCAGATATGCAAGATAGTAGGACCTTCGATTTGTCTTGTTATTTCCTGGTGGACGGGTAAAAGAAAATCACGGTAGCACGTGCCACTTACCAGATCGCCAGTGGCATGATCGGCTACGGTAATCACATCCGCTCCAGCTTTAAGCTGGGCGTTAGCGAACATAACCGAGACCTCTTTTAATCTAGCTAGAAAACGGTGTACTTTGTCGGGTTCCAAGATAGTTTTAATCAGGAAATTTTGTACACCATGCAAGTGGTAGGATAAAGTCCACGGCCCCATAACTTTTCCTATAAGACAGACGTAATCACCGTACTCTCTTTTTAATATTTTTAAGGCTTTCAGTACAGTTCGTACTGGTGGCCGGTCTAAGAAATCTGTGGGTACCTTTATTTCCTCTGGATCCCCAAAGGGGTTTTCCAACACATCGGGCATAGTGTCAAGTGTACCCCAATTTATTTTTAGCCCAAAGGCCGCTACCTCCTGTACCACACTAAAATAGGGTGCGATAGTATCGAAGCCCAAAAGTTCGTAGCCCGTAGCGGCTAGCCGGGCCATCTTTTCAGGGTCTAGGTGTACCTCAGGAAAATAAGCACCGCAAGCTTCCATAGACTCCACAGTAGCTACCGAAGTGGGATTCCCCACGGGAATACGATCCACCCGCTGACGATATAAAGCTCTTAAGAAACGCTCTTTAGGTGTCATAGCATCCATGAACTTCACTCCTTTTAAAAGGGTGTTACAAAAATAGGACTACAACACTCATGAATCCCACTGCCATCGGACTGTGATATTGTTATAGATTCTTTCAGTTTGGGAGGACTAAAAAAATTTTTCGCGAATAATATTATTAACTCTTGGTTTATATTCTGGTTTATATT
The DNA here is from genome assembly GCF_900176005.1 of Thermanaeromonas toyohensis ToBE. Lineage (NCBI taxonomy): Bacteria > Bacillati > Bacillota > Clostridia > Neomoorellales > Neomoorellaceae > Thermanaeromonas > Thermanaeromonas toyohensis. Next base: position 2,681,091 of record NZ_LT838272.1, read on the forward strand.
CCCGGGAGGTAAAAATAAACATGGCTTATGCTAAGATAGATGCGGGTATATGTGGCTTTATTACTGAAGTAGAAGTAATCGCGCATGACATAATGCAAGCTAAAGTCAAAATTAACACCACCTGCCCTAATATCCAAAAAATAGCTGCTGAGCTTACCGAGGTCAATCCCCTAGAAGAAATCGGAAATAAAAATGAAGGCAGCCGTATTCGCGAGTTCTTCCAGCGGTATAGCCCCCATGCTGCCTGTCCTGTTCCTTCTGGGCTAGTAAAGGCCATAGAAGTAGCCGCAGGCCTGGCTCTACCCCGGGATGCTCATATATATGTATCGCGCTGATGGTACCAGATCCTAAGGACCGTGCTAAACAATCTATAAGTTTTATAGAAGCCCCTGTCAGAGGGCTCACCATGATTACCAGTAGTTACCTGTTCTAAATTCTTTCGGGTCTACCGCTTGACCGGGGAACACCTCTAGGAAGTCCTCCCCATCTAATTGCAAATTTATGAGACGCTCTAGCCATTTTAAATCACCCTGCAATTCATCATAATGCAGATTACAGAAAGCAGCAAACGCCCGGGTATACTGCCGATCCTCCACACCCTGGCTTTGCCCCGTATCGATGAAGGCTACGCGGGTATACCCTTTAAGCACCTCTTTTAAAATCCACCTGGCTGTCTCTTCACCGTAAAGGGAAACACATCGCTGGTATTCTTTGTAAGGATCGGAACCGAATTCTATCCAGCCTCGGCTTAAATAATAAGCATTGCCCTTCTCTTTATCTCTTTCATGGGCTGTACGAGATCCTAAGAGCAACCCGATGCAGTCGTCAGCCTTAGGAATCACTAGACGACAGCGGCGGGTTTGCAAACCGGCTATACCATTGCCACATAAGCCATAACCAAGAATAATAACACCATTAAATCCTTCTTTTTCCAGCCGTTCAATATTTTCCTGCACCGTGGTCCGGAGTAAATCCGGTGTCCGGTGTAAACCTTGCTTTAAAAAGGTAACTTCCTTAAGGTTTACCCCTAAGCTTTCTAGCTCGTAGCGCAAAACCTCGCAGGCAATAATATATCTTGCTACCTGCAAAAATAGAGCACCTCCAAAGCAAAACAAGGAGCCTTTCTAGGCTCCCAGGAAATTTATAGTGTAAACGGAACCCAGCGATATAACAATTTAGGGGTTATAGTTTCATAGGTAAGGTTCCCCACTCGTTCACCATTTCACCAATTCTCTTAATACGAGAAAACTTGGCGTTAGCCGGCACAGTATCAGCCACACCAAGGATAAACCGATAACCTGGTGCTATCTCTTTAAAGAGCCTACGCATAAAGGCCTCAAATTCTTCATCTGTCATACTCTCTTCTTCCAACACCACCGACGGTACCCCACCGAAGATAGTCACTTTATCCTTAAAAGCTTTCTTAATCTCCGAAATTGTACATTTGGTCATGGGTTGAGGGCATATGGCCTCTGCTATGTCCATCCCGCTCTCGGCTAAAAGGTGTAATAATCCCTGATTTTCCCCGTCACAATGGCATAAAAGAAGCTTGCCTTTTTCATGAAGTAAGCTGGATAGCTTTTGAAGGTAAGGCATGATATATTTCTCAAAGAAAGGTGGATAAGTAAGCATTTCATCGAAATTAGCCCCCGAAAATACTACTTCTGCTGGAGAATCAGCTAAAATACGGAATACGCTGTCAAAGTATGGTTCCATATCTTCACAGAGTTGCTCCAACTCTTTAGGATGGTCGTACAGCTCTAAGTAGAATTGGGTAGGACTCATGAACTCCTTCATGATGTGGTGCATGGGGCTGGCTGAAAGGTTAGCGAAGGCGGCAGCAAAACCACGGTCGCCGACTTTTTCCTGATATTGCCTATAATTATCATAATCAGGAGTAACTTTGAGGTTACGGAAAATATATCCTACCACTTTGTAGTCTTCAGGCTTCTTTATTATATGCTCCTCAATCCAAGTAATAGAAGCCCCCGCTTTTCGCATTTCCTCTGTATATAAAATTTTACAAGAAACATTACCTATAGGCGTTCTGTATTCTACTACTGTAGCCTCGCTTTCTTTCTTAACTACCCTTTCTACATTTTGTAGTTCAACCCGGTAAGCCATTCCCCAAAGGCGATAAAGTCCAAGCCCGCGATCGATGTTATCATCTTCTGAACGGACATTCAAAAATTCTGGCACTATCCGGTGATGGGCTACACCTAAAGCATCATATATCTGTTCAAGGGTATAACCTTGATATTCAGGGGGTAACGTCCCGTATAAGGAGTTGCTGTTATACCACAGATCTAGCCGTGGTGCCCAGGGCAATTTGTCCGGCCATTCCCCTCGTGCAGCTCTAAGCATACGTTCTTTATGTGTCATCATAAGGTCATCAGCCCGCTTCTTTAGGTTTGTGACCAGGGGCGAAGGCCCCTGGTCAAGGGAGATTAGTCTAGCTCTAATGGATACTTCCCATATTTTTTCACAGCTCGGGCCAAGGCCCAAACATTCTCCACCTTAGCATAGGCCGGCAAGCTGTTGGCGCTGCTCAAAATATAGCCTCCACCAGGGCCCGCTACCCTTATACGTTCCTTTACCTCGGCCTCTACTTCCTCCGGTGTGCCTTGCGTAAGGGTATAATCTAAATCTATATTCCCTACTAAGCAGACCCGATGCCCATACTCCCGCTTCATCTTACCGATATCCATAGCTGCCGGCTGGATGGGATGGATGGCGCTCATCCCTAAGCTCAAGAGATCCTCCATAATGGGAAACAAGTTCCCATCGCTATGAAAGATCCAAGGTTTCTTGATAGCCTGGGCTACCACCTTCATATGGGGCAAGAGGAACTCCCGGAAGGCATCGGGGGAGAGCCAAGGACCTTTATTGTCGGCGATATCATCGTTAGCCCAGAAGAAATCAAAGTCCATTTCATTTAAATGTTCAACCACCCTAGCTGACCACTCAGAAAAGCGGGAGTGGATCTCATGGATAAGCTTGGGGTTATCGAACATAGCATAGGCGAAATTATCTAGCCCCATACTATTGATGGTAGAAGCAGCCCCCAACCGGATACGGGCAAAAACCGCATATTTGCCCTTATATTTAGCGATCCACTCGGCTACCTTTTCATAACGCGCCGGGTGATCCGGGTCAGGCAGGTACTGGTCGAATAATTTAAGGGAATCTTCGTTGACCAGTAGGCCCTTCTCGATAAAATTACGACCTTCAGCGTCTACACCCATCTTGGCGATCCACGGTGGGAAAAAGTCAAAGGTAATCTTCGGCGGGTTATAATAATTCTCATGAAAGGCATCTGCACCTTGCATAGATTGACCTGTACCCGCCTGCCCGCCAGATGGATAGTGATACCCGAAGGCATCTAGACCTAAGACATCGCACAGCTCATCGGGTGTAAAGTTATCCCGCCCCATGATCTGGATCTGCAAAGGTTCCTCAACGTCATTTTCAACGAAGGGAACCCGGTCGGGTACTCCGCGGGCCAGCGCTGTGAGTACACGTTGGCGCGGCGTCATCTCTGACATTTTGTATTCACCTCCTGATTAAAATTTAACATATTTTAACTTTGAAAGAAATACCACTTTTTGTTTAGTGGATATCTTAAGCAGATATTTCTTCTAAGACTCTCCCTTTAGTCTCCTCACCCAATACAATAACTGCTAGAGCTGCAATTACAAAAGCCAAAGCACCTAAAGCAAAAACTGCATGTTGACCTGCGCGCGGTAATATTACCCCCACCACATAAGGTCCAATAAGGGCCCCTACACGGCCGATGGAAGAAGCAAACCCTGCCCCTGTTGCTCGTGCCCGGGTGGGATACAACTCGGGTGTATAGGCGTATATAACAGACCACATACCAAACATGAAGAATTGCATACATAGGCCAAAGGTGATAAGGGTGTTTATAGTACTCGCAGTTCCATAGAGATAAGCCGCTATAGCGGATCCTAAAAAGGCGATAGCTGCAGAAGGCTTGCGCCCCAAAACCTCCACAGCGTAAGCTGCTGTAAAGAAGCCTGGTACACCGGCCAAGGAAATAAGGAGGGTATAGAAAACCGACTTAGTTACAGCAAAACCTTTTAGCTGGAGCATAGCCCCTAGCCACGTGGTTAAACCATAGTAGCCCAGCAGACCGAAAAACCACACACACCATATCATTACAGTACGTTTAGCGTAACCAGGAGCCCATAAGTCGAAAAAAGAAAATTTACGTTCAGTTTTCGCCGTGGTATACGGTACAGGCTTGGGTGGCGGCAATTCTTGCCCCCCAAGTGCCTTCTTAACTTCCTCTTCAAAGGCGCTCATAACACGATCAGCTTCTTCTAGTCGACCTCTATCTTCTAGCCAACGCGGGGATTCTGGTACAATCCGCCGGATGATAAGAACGAAAATAGCTGGAATCCCCTCCGCTATAAAGACCCAACGCCACCCACCTATGGGCAAGATAATATAGGCTAGGAGGCCAGCAGTAATGAAACCCAGAGGCCAGAACCCCTCCAACAAGGCAATATACTTACCGCGATGTTGAGCTGGTATAAATTCGGAAACGAGGGACTGCCCAATGGGGAATTCCATACCCATACCGAAGCCTAGTAAAATACGGAGCAAAGCCAACTGTTGAGGCGTCTGTGCTAGGCCGCACAGGATGCTAGCCGCACCCCAAATCACCATACTCCATTGGAAGACTAACTTCCGGCCGAACCTATCGGCCAGCATACCTGCCGTACCCGCTCCTAGAAACATACCTAAAAAACTCATGCTGGAGAGTAATCCTGTTTGGGCAGTGGATAAATTGAAGTAAGTTTTGAGGGAACCCAAAACAAAGGTGAGCATAGCTAAATCAACAGAATCGAATAACCAGGCCGTAGCTATAATTAGAAAAATCTTCTTTTGATAGGAAGTCAATGGTAGTCTTTCTAATCTTTGAGGAATACCAATACGTTCGCTCCTACTCACAGATTGGGCCATATAATTCCCCCCTCTCCTTTTTTCCTAGTTTTGTAATCTTGGGTTTATAAAGTATTTTGGCTTTTTTATTAACAAACCTCCTTCCTGATTAATATTTTTTAGATGCCCTTTTGCATTTTACATATTCGCTATACCCCTGTTCTCTCCTTTGAACAATTCCTTCATTTTTTTGTACAATTATGATTTGTTCTATATACCACAAGGCCTGACCACCTGATGATATACTTGTACTCAAAGGAATACAAAATCCTACATTACAGTCGTACTTCGGAAAATGCCGGGTGTTACACCTACCTCTCGCTTAAATACCCGAGAAAAATAGGCTACATCATTATAACCCACCCTCCGGGATATCTCTTCCAAAGTTAAATCCCCTTTACGTAGAAGCAATTTAGCCTGTTCCAGGCGCACTAGGGTTAAATACTCGATAACTGTACGGCCTAGTTCTTGTTTGAAAAGCCGACTTAAATGAGCTGGACTTATTCCTACTGCCCGGGCTACATCTTCTACCCCGATGTTGCGGGAAAAATTTTTGTTAATATAAGCTATAGCTTGCTTGATATAGGGAGAGGAAATCCGTGTTTTACCTGACCTAGCGCAGGTACTATTAATAAAATCTTCCAAAGCTTGGAAAATCCAAAGAATACTTTCTTCTAAAGAAAGTTTACTCAAACCTTCCATATATTTCATGCTCAGTTCTAAAATCTCTTCCGCTGTAGCACCCCCAGCTAGGGCAGCCCGAGAAAGCAAAGCCAGGAGTTCGAGAAGCCGGAACTTGATAGTCTCTGCTCGGTTTATCCCTACAAATAGGATATTGCCTAACAACTCTTCCAGGACGGTTTCAGCTCCTTCACGATCTCCCAGACGGACTTTGGTTATTAAAGCTTGTTCTTTTTCTAGCTGGTAAGAATCCCCCTGGCGCCAAGGCTGGGCTTCTACCAGCCAAGACCATAAAGAACCTCCAGTGATTTGTTCAGATTTGACTGCTGGAAATCTACATCCTCTACTTGGGTCAGCCGGTGGTATATTATTGTTTGAGGCCAGCGAGGGGATGGGGAGGGCAGAGGTAGCAATATGTCTGGCCACTAGTTTAAGCAGTTCTACTGCACCCTGTACTTTACGGGGTGAAACTACTTGAATGCGGAGTATAGCCTCTTTTAATTCCTCCTCTGGAAGCTCCAGATCCTTTACTTTTCTAAGTATTTCTTCTATTGCCAAGTCATCCAGCTCCCACATCAATACCTGGCCACAAATTATAACTGCCTTCACCTGGTCCCCCACCAGGATAGGTACTGCCCAGTGGACAAGTCCAGCGTGGCAGAAAAAAATATAGGGATCACATAGACCGTAAGCCTGGCGGCAGGCCTTGATATGGGTTTCCCTACAACGCTCATTACCCTCAGATACAGAATTTACCATCTGGCAAAAGGGTGAATGATAATGATAATCTTCTACCTCGAGCCACGGCTCTCCCTCGGCATTGAAGACCGCGGCCCGTACTCCTGTAGCTTCGGTAAAGGACCTTAAAAGCCTCTGTACAAGTTGCCCTTGCATATCCTGCCTCATGTCCTTTTTCATAACCTGCTTTAGAACCGGCCTCCCTTTAAAATGGCTACTAAAAGCCAGATAAAAACTACTGAGGCTATCCCGATACCTATCTCTAGCACCGGTAGCCGGAAAAACAATCTACCACCCGTTAAAGGTATAGCCCCTAACCCTGCGCTAATAATCAGGCCAGCCATTAAAATGCTAAAGGCTAAAAATATAAGGCTTAAGCTTAGTTTATTGACTGCTCCTTCTAGATGCCGGAAAAATATCCTAAGTTCTCGATGTTCGAGTTTCAAAGTAAGATCTCCACGGTTAAGCCTTAATAAAGCACCCTTTACCTGTTGGGGAAGTTCATGGGCCAGGTCTAGGTAATTCCAGAAATTTTCTTCTAGTTGTCGCCAGAGTTCCCGCGGCCGGTACCTACTATGGATAAGCTCTTTTACGTAAGGACCAGCCATCTCCACCAAGCTAATTTCAGGATCCAACTGGGTCACCAAACTCTCTAAAGAAAGGAGAGTTTTGCCTAAAAGAGAAAATTCTACCGGCATCTGGATGCGGAAACGGAAAGCTACTTCTAGAAGATCATTTATAGCCTGACCCAACTTTATATTTTTTAAAGGTATATTCAAATACCGCTCCCGCAGCCTATCTATTTCCCGGCGCAAAGCGTTGAAATCGAGGTCCTGAGGGATAACACCTAGATTGAGCATAGCCTGGATTACCTCCTGGCTACGACGCCTGACCAAACCTAATACCAGCCGGATAGCCTCCTTTCTATGTTCTTCAGACAAGCTTCCCATAAGCCCGAAATCCATAAAAACTATTTTCTCCCCCGGTAACACAGCTAAATTTCCAGGGTGGGGGTCTCCGTGGAAAAAACCTTCCACTAAAATTTGGCGATAAAAGGCTTGTACCAGATACCTAGCAATACGTTTAAGATTGTATCCCCTCCGCTTAAGTTCTTCCAAGTTGTTAAGCTTTATACCTTCCACGAATTCCATGGTGAGAACACGGCTGGTAGTATATTCCCAATATACTCGGGGGATATACACCTGGGCCTCACCCGCTAGTACCTGGCGTAACCGGTCAGCATTGCGCCCCTCCAAGGTATAATCTAACTCTTGTTTTAGGGCCCGACTAAACTCCTGCGCTATGGATACAAAATCGTAAATTTGGCCGTAGACAGTGTGACGCTGGGCCACGCGCGCAAGATAATGGAGGATCTCCAGATCAACCTGGATTACCTGTTCCACCCGCGGACGCCGGACCTTAACTATCACCCGTTGGCCTCCAGGTAAAGAGGCCAGGTGAACCTGGCCAATGGAAGCAGCTGCCAAGGGCTGGGGATCAAAACTAACAAAAATCTTTTCCCAAGCTTGCCCTAGCTCCTCCTGAAGAACAGCATATATATTCTCTGTGCTAACGGGAGAAACCTCATCTTGCAAGCGGGAAAGTTCGTTTATTATTTCCCGGGGCAATATATCTGGCCGGGTGCTTAAAAATTGCCCGAGCTTAACAAAGGTAGGCCCCAACTCTTCCAAAGCCAACCGCAGCCTCTGACCCGGTGAAAGCCTAAGTTTGTCTCTCTTGGCCACCTTGCTAAGCAAAGTGCTAAAGCCTAATTGATCTATAAAATAACCAAAACCATACCTGGCTAGGGTATTGGCTATTTTGCGCAGGCGCTGGACATGGGTATAACGCTTTCCTAGCAAGGAGACCTCTCCTCCGGGAGATCGCTCTTCCCGTTAATTTTCCCCTCTTTTTTCCTTTTCGGTGTAATGTTTAAAAAGCTCTATAGGCACGGGAAAGACTAATATACTGCTCTTATCGGAAGCTATCTCAGTAAGAGTCTGCAAGTAGCGTAGCTGTAAAGAGGCGGGCTGCGAAGAGATAATACGCGCAGCTTCAGCCAGCTTCTCTGCCGCCTGGAACTCACCATCAGCATGGATTATTTTAGCCCGTCGTTCCCTCTCGGCTTCAGCCTGGGCAGCCATAGCCCGCTGCATACTCTGGGGAAGCTCCACATCCCTTATCTCCACAAGGCTAACCTTCACACCCCACGGTTCGGTACCCTCATCGATGATCTGTTGCAACCGCTGGTTTATCTGTTCCCTATGCGCCAGGAGTTCATCTAGATCCGACTGCCCCAGAACGCTACGTAAGGTGGTCTGGGCCAACTGGGAAGTGGCCCGGATGTGGTCCATAACCTTAATAACCGCGCTGGCGGGTTCTACTACTCGAAAGTAAACTACTGCATTAACTTTGACTGTCACATTATCCCTGGTAATAGCTTCCTGGGTAGGAACCTCCATAGTTACCACACGAAGATCTACCTTCTGCATACGCTCTATGAAAGGTATAAGAAAGAAAAGACCAGGTCCACGTACGCCCACGTAACGACCCAGACGGAAAATAACCCCTCTTTCATATTCCTGGACCACCCGGACAGAAGCCGAAACCAGACTTATAAGGATAACCAATAAGACTACAAAGGAGATAAAAGCTTCCATAACGATACCTGCCTTTCTTTATTTAGTATGTTTCCCCATCTGTTTTACTTTGCCTTTTGACCTTCAACTTCAACCCTTCTATTCCTGTAACAACCACCCTTTCACCAGGGCTAACAGGCTCTGTACTTTCCGCCTTCCAGCGTTCTCCTTCCACCAGTATCGTCCCTTCCGGTTTTAACTCCGTAAGTGCTACTCCTTGAGTTCCTATTAGGCTCTCCCTTCCGGTAGTGACCTTGCGCCGCTGGGCCTTTATAGCCGCTCCTAAAAGGAAAGTAAGAAAACTGGCTAAAATCAACGAAGTTACAGTAACCAAGACCAGGTTCAATCGCCAATAAAAAGGATTTTCGTTAAAGAGGAGAATAGAACCAAGTATAAAAGAAATAAGTCCTCCACCTAGTAGAAGGCCATGGCTTACTACAAAAACTTCCGCGGCCATAAGGATAAGCCCAAGGAGGAGCAGGAGAAGGCCGCTAAACCTAGCTTCTAGACTTCCTAGAGCGTAAAGGCCCAAGAGAAGACTTATCCCCCCTACTACACCTGGAAAAATAGCTCCTGGATGATACAACTCCACAAGTAGCCCCAAGGTACCCAAAGTCATAAAAAGATACGCTATGTTGGGATCACTCACAGCCAAGAGTAAACGCTGGGCTGAAGTCATGGCTAAAAGATGGATCGGTTTATCTATTACCTGCAACGTTACTTCCTCACCATTTATTAATTTGACTTTCTTACCCTCCAGTTGTTGTAAAAGTTCCTCTCGCGTAGTCGCCCGCAAGTCAATAAGTCCAGCCTTTAGAGCTTCAGAATCACTAAAGGATTTGCTCTCTAGTACAGCCAATTCCGCCTCCCTCGGGTCTCGCCCACGGCACTCAGCAATACTCCGAACCCAAGCCGCTGCATCCTGGGCTATCTTCTGTTTATGCGTTTCTGGGAGTTCTCCTTCACTGCCTACCGCTACAGGATGGGCAGCTCCTATCCTACTTCCCGGAGCCATGGCAGCTACGTGGGCAGCTATGGTAATAAAAGTCCCCGCTGATCCCGCCCAAGCCCCAGCTGGGCAAACATGCACTACTACCGGTAAGGGGGCATTTAAAATGCTTTCTACTATTTTTTGGGTGCTGCTATATAATCCACCAGGCGTACTAAGTTCAAGAATTAAGAGGCAGGCTCCATCCTCATAAGCTTCTCTAATCCCTTTTTGTATATAATCAGCCGTCACTGGGACTATGGGGCCCTCTACCCGCAATACATATATGCAAGGAGATGAGCGTTCGACTTCGCTAGAATGAGCTATAGTCATCCGGGAGAATAAAACCAAAGTTAAAATAGTTACCATAACTAGCCTGGTAGTTACATAAAACAGGGTGCCTTTAGCACGGTGTTTATTACCTTTTTCCCGGAAGACCATAACCCTCAATCCTTTAAGCCTTTAAGGAACAATATAATATTTGTTATCACTTTTTGTATTTTGTACTTTAATTTTATCATATAACCCCCCACTCTATAAGTTATCCTCTATGTTGTTCTGGGGAAAAAAGAAAGGATTGGGCTTCCCGCCAAAGCATCTCTAAAGTAGGAGGGGGTTCCGGAGGCTCCCTACCGGCCAAGCAGGCCATGCGACTTAAAGCCTGCCATCGTTTAAACATCTTAGCGTGTATGCGGGCTATATAGGGTTCTAATTCAGTAGCCAGCCACTTTAGCAGAAATCCTTGAACATATTCCTTGGTTCCCCCAGCAATCCTATAATAGGCTCCTCGTGTACCCCGGGCTCGATTGGGAGTTAAATACGGTAGCCAGGAAGGACGGTAAAAGCTCGTCCCGTCGCTCTGTAACAGTTTAAGGTATCTGTTCTCTACTAGGGTCTCCAAAGCAGGTTTCAACCAAAAGCGGGCCCCGGCACTCAAGGCAAGGGCTTCTCCTTTGTCTCCTAGCTGGATTAACTTCCACTGCAAGGAACGCGCCTCAGCAATAAACTTACGACCCTTAAGGGAAGGATGCCCTAACAAGTAGAGTATAGCTGCCTGGGACCCTGCTAAGTTCCCCTCAATAGCTTTACGCACCAAAGTATACTCTGATGGACGGGAACTAGCCACTTCCTTCGAGGCTTTCTTATCTTTCTTGTAATGAAGAGACTGTAGTTCGTTTATAGCTTCTTCCAACTCACGAGATACTTCAGGCCATAACCAAAAGGTGTCCTTTTTCCACCCAGGCCGAAGTTTAGCCGTGATACGTTTCAGTTGGGATTTTACCGTACCCTCTTTAAGGTTCAAGGCCCGGGCTATTTCCCAGCGTTTAAGCCCGGCCCTGGCTAAGAGGGCAACCCGTAACTCGAGGGGAGAAAGCAACAAACGCACATCACGTTTCTGGTCTCCCATTAAAATAAACACCCCAAATGTATCCATTATGTGGATATATCTATTTAAAACATAGGACAAGCTATAATCCCCAATAAGCCTGGTCCAGCATGTGTACCTACAACCGGCCCTATCTCTCCTGTGATCAGTTGGCTAATGGTAACCTTCTTTTCTAACCTCTCCTTTAATTGTTCAAGCCCTTCGAGGTCATCCCCGTGTACAAGGACACACCATAAGGGTGAACCTGGCGGGAACTTTTCCGTTATAACCTCTACTAGCCGCTCCATAGCCTTAAGCTTACCCCGGATTTTCTCGTAAGGGTATATAATACCTTCCCTCAGGGTACAAAGGGGTTTTATATTGAGCAGACTTCCTAAAAAAGCCTGGGCTTTCCCAATACGTCCTCCGCGCTGTAAGTATTCTAAAGTATCTACTAAAAAATATGCTTGTATATTATCCATAACTTGTCTAGCTGCTCCCAACACTTCTTCTTTTGAGCAACCCTCAAAAGCCTTTTGAGCCGCTACCAAGACGCCCAATCCCAAAGCCAAACTTACCAACCGGGAATCAATTATCTCTAAATCCTCATAACCTAACATAGCTTTAGCCAGTTTGGCTGACTGCAAAGTGCCGCTTAAGTACGAAGAAATATGGATAGAGACGATACTGGCCCTTTCTTCTACCAAGGGTCGATAGGCTTCCAAAAATTCTTGAGGGGAGGGTTGGGAGGTAGTGGGCAAGGTAGAAGAGCTGCGAAGTTTTTGAAAGAATTGACGGGAGGTAAGATCTACTCCATCCCGATAAATTTCTTGTCCGAACATTACTTTTAAAGGTACTACAATGATATTGTACTTCTCTATTAGCTCACGGGGCAGGTCGGCCGTGCTATCAGTAACTATTCTTATTTTGCCCATATTTTACCGCACCCCCCTTATTCCACTGAAATAATAAATTGATATAATGGCTGTCCTCCATAATAGAGTTCAAAATCTACTTCTGGAAAGCGCCTCCGCATAGCTTCGGTAAAGCTTTCTGCTTCTAAAGTAGAAAGATCGCCTCCAAAATACAAGGTTACTAGGCTCGAGTTCTCCTCAATCATCTCCTTCAAGGTTTGCTGCAAAACTTCTGCCAGATCAGAACCGCAGGTTACCACTTGTCCTTCCACCAAACCCAGATAATCTCCTTCTCGAATCTTCCAGCCGTTTATATGAGAATCTTTGGCTGCCCGGGTTATTTCGCCGGTTTTGACTTTCTTCATAACCTCTGTCATCTTGGATAGGTTTTCCATAAGGCTAGAACAAGGGTTAAAGGCCATAAGGGCTGCGATACCCTGGGGTACAGTTACCGAAGGTATTACCCGTGCAGATCGGCCTGCTATTTGGACGGCTTGTTCGGCTGCAAGAAGTATATTGCTATTATTGGGCAGAACTATAACTATGTCGGCCTTTACACTTTTTATGGCCGTGGCTAAGTCCTGGGCGCTGGGATTCATGGTCGGCCCGCCATCCACTACTACGTTGGCCCCTAGGCTCTCCAATATAGCATTAAGGCCCTCCCCTGGACCCACGGCCACTATTCCTAGAGGTTGTTTTTCTTCTTTGGGAGATCGTTTCCACTCCAGGTATTGTTCTTCCATATTGTTTATCTCTACCGAACGTAAACTGCCGTACTTGAGGCCACATTCTAGTACCAACCCTGGATGATTAGAATGGATATGGATTTTGGCTGTTTTTTCGTTCCCCACTACTAAAAGACAATCTCCATAAGGGGCTAGTTCCTTCTTTAGGGTCTCTAAAGGAATATTTTGGCCTACCAACACAAATTCGGTACAATAAGTATAATCTATTTCTGCTGATAATATAGCCTTTCTTGAGGGAGCAAATTGCCTCTGTTGGAAGGCAGCTAGATCGAAGAGCTGTATATCCTTTTTAACCGCCAAGTCTTCTAGGGCCTGGATAATCCCCTCAAGTATTACAACTAGTCCCTTACCTCCTGCGTCCACCACTCCTGCTTCTTTTAAAACCGGCAAAAGTTCAGGGGTGTAGTCTAAGGCCTGCTGAGCTTGCCGGTAAGTATATATTATTACCCGGAGTAAATCCCTAGTCTTAACCGACGCTTCCAATGTAGCCTGGCTTATAGCCCGACAAACTGTAAGGATAGTACCCTCTACCGGATTATCTACAGCGCAATAGGCATACTCGGTACCTAGGCTAAAAGCCCGCGCAAGCTCGTGAACCCCTGCCCGCTCTTTACCGGACAAAGCGTCGGCAAAACCCCGTACTATTTGAGATAAGATCACACCAGAGTTTCCCCGGGCTCCTAAAAGACACCCTCGAGCAAAGGCTTCAGCCACCGCCCCCAAGGAGGAGGTAGCGAGGCTTTGCATCTCTTTAACGCCACTTAAGAGAGTTAAGTATATATTAGTCCCTGTATCCCCGTCCGGCACGGGAAATACGTTTAAATTATCAATTTCCGTCCGCACTTGCCCTAAGAGATTGGCCGCTCCCACGAGCATTACTTTAAAATCCTGGCCATCAAAAAAATAATAAGGCAAAAATCTAGCCTCCCATTCTTTGAGAATATAAAAGCTTTATGCTTCATTCGACATCCAGGAATTTTTTCCTCCTCTAGTGTGATGCAGATCACTTAAGAAAGAGGAAAACCATCACAGCAATGCCGGTATAGAGCTGCTATATATTAAATCAAATCCAAGTAATCCGAGGAGGTTAGATTTATGAGCGCTTGTCATACCTGTACTTCTTCTATTTGTTACTCCGCCCATAAAAGTACTAATGAAATGTATGAGCGTACCAAAAAGATGGGTATTACCACCATTTTTGACCGCTGGGAAGCGCAGCAACCCCAGTGCGGTTTCGGGATGCAGGGGGTATGCTGTCAGCTATGTAGCCACGGACCTTGCCGCATTACGGCAAGAGCCGAACGGGCTATCTGTGGGGCAACAGCCGACACCATCGTAGCCCGCAACCTGGTACGCCTAGCCGTTCATGGGGCTGCAGCTTACAGCCATCACCTAGAAGAACTAGCTAAAACTCTAAAAGCTACTGCCCAAGGGAAGACACCTTTTCAAATCGGCGATGAACAAAAGCTAAAGGAGATTGCCAGTGTCTTAGGGTTAGATACTAAAAGGCCCACCAAGGAATTGACCATAGCCCTGGCTGATTATGTACTGGCCGAGTTGCGTAAAGATAGCCAAGATCCTTTGGCTCTGCTTGAGGTTTTCGCCCTTACTTCCCGTAAAGAAGTATGGAAGAAACTAGGGGTAATACCCGGTGGCGTCTTATCGGAAATCCGCGATGCCCTGACTAAATCTATGACCAGTATAGATACTGATCCTGTAGATCTTTTACTAACCGTAGTACGTCTCGCCCTGGCCACTGGCTATATGGGGCTGGTGGGTACCATTACAGTACAGGATATCCTCCTAGGTACGCCGTCCCTGGTAGAAAGCCAAGCTGATCTAGGTATTATTGACCCCGAAACAGTGAATATTGTGGCCCATGGTCACGTTCCGTTAATGGCCACAGCAGTTATCCAGGCCGCAGAAGACCCGAAGCTTAAAGAACTGGCCTGCCAGGCAGGAGCCAAGGGCATTAAAGTTTACGGTTCCATGTGCACGGGCCAAGAGCTTATGCAGCGTTCAGCTACCAGCGCCAAGGGCTTCGCCGGGCAGCTCAGCAACTGGCTTCCCCAGGAATACTATGTAGCTACTGGCGCCGTGGACCTAGTAATGATGGACATGAACTGCTCCATCCCCGGTCTTAAAACAGTGGCCGACCACTTCCACACCAAGTTGGTCTGCGTAGACAGGATTGTCCGTATGGCCGGAGTAGAAGACCATGTAGATTACGTTCCGGAAAAGGTGGCAGAACAAGCCCGGCAATTAATTAAGATGGCTATAGAAGCATACAAGGAACGTAGCCATAACGTATATATACCGCCTTACAAATCCAAGGTAGTAGCTGGCTTTGGGGTAGAGACTATATTAAAGGCCCTGGGTGGTAGCCTTGATCCCCTACTAGATGCGATTAAAAAAGGTGCTATCCGTGGAATAGCGGCGGTAGTTGGGTGCACTAATAACCGAAACGGCCATGATATTAAAGGCCTTACCATTATGCGAGAATTCCTCAAGAACAATGTCCTAGTCATTTCTGCTGGCTGTATGAGCAGCGCAGCGGAAATTGAAGGGTTAATGGACCCCACAGCTATTGAGCTCTGCGGAGATCATCTAAAAACCGTCTGCCGGATGGTGGGTATACCTCCAGTATTAAACTTTGGTTCCTGCGTGGATATCGGCCGTATTGGAGTAGCAGTAACCGCCATCGCCAGCGCTTTAGGAGTAGATCCGAGCCAGCTACCAGTGGTAGCTTCGGCACCGGAGTATTTGGAGCAAAAGGCAGTGGCCGATGGTATCTTTGCCGTTTCCTTCGGGCTTTTAACCCACATAGGCCCGATACCGCCGGTAACCGGAAGCGAACTAGTAACCAAAATTTTAACCCAGGATATCGAACAGTTGCAGGGCGGTAAGGTACTAGTAGAGGAGGATCCTGTTAAGGCAGTAGAGGCCATGGTAGCCCATATAGATGCCAAACGGAAAGCCTTAGGCTTATAGGAGGCGACTCCCTATGAAAGAAATCATGATCGATGCTGAACGTTGTAACGGTTGCCTAACCTGTACCCTGGCCTGTGCTGCTGCCCACTCTTTAAGCCAAACTATCTTAGGGGCCCTGACTGAAAAAGTACCTTCCCGCATACAGGTACTGCCAGTAAAAGGGAAAGCTATCCCTCTCATGTGCCGTCACTGCGAGGAACCAGCTTGTGTGGATGCCTGTATGACGGGAGCTATGCAAAAGGACCCAGTCACAGGGATTGTGACTAATGAGGGAAACGAGCAGACTTGTGTAGGATGTTGGATGTGCATTATGGCCTGTCCTTACGGAGCCATTACCCAACATCCCGCCAAAAAGATTGCATTAAAATGTGATCGCTGTAAAGGCCGGAAAGTGCCAGCCTGTGTGGAAGCCTGTCCTAATAATGCCCTCCAATTTGTGGAGGTAGATACCTTTGCCAGGGAGCGTGCTATGAGGGCTGCTGTCGCTTTGGCTGCGCTTGGCTAAAGGAGAGGGGGCGAGGAGCTTTGCGCCACGTTATCATAGGTAACAGTGCTGCTGGGGTGCGGGCGGCCGAGACTTTGCGCTCTCTCGATCCAAATGCAGAGATAGTTATGATTGCTGAGGAAAACCTGCCAGCTTACTCCCGCTGCCTTTTACCCAATTTCCTGGCCGGCACCAGGGTAGAAGATAATTTGCGTATCCGCCCCAGGGACTTCTATAGCCGGAACCGGATTAAGACTCTTTTCGGCCAGAGGGCAGTGGGAGTGGATGCTAAATCCAAGGAAGTTAAGCTGGAAGACGGTACGGTAGTCCCTTACGATAAATTGCTTATTGCTACTGGCGCTTCCAGCTCCTTCCCCCCGGTACCGGGGGTTAAAGGAGAAAACGTCTTTGGCTTACGACATTTATCCGATGCTAAAGGTATCCTGCGTGCCTGTAATGGCGCCCGCAAAGTAGTTATCATAGGTGGGGGCTTCGTGGGCTTAGAAACAGCTTACGCCCTTTATGGACGGGGGCTGGAGGTTACTGTAGTAGAAAAGATGCCCCATATTTTACCGCAGCAATTTGATGCCCTGGCCGCCAGTATACTAATGCGGGATATGCAAGCTGAAGGAATCCGCTTTATCCTGGGCAAAGGTATAAAAGAGATCGCTCCCCCTGGATTATGGAGCCGTCTTTTTGGACGGCCTGGTAAAGGGATAATCCTAGAGGATGGTGAAAGATTAAAGGCCGACGTAGTAGTGATTGCCACCGGAACCCGCCCTAATGTAGAGGTGGTGCGGGACAGTGGAATGGTAATAAATCGCGGTATCCCGGTCAACGAGTATATGGAAACAAGTATTCCGGACATCTACGCCGCCGGAGATGTAGCAGAAACAAAGGATGTAGTAACTGGTCAAATGGTCCTGACGCCTATCTGGCCCAATGCCTGCGCTCAAGGGCGCATTGCTGCTTATAATATGGCAGGCATCAGACGGCCCTATAGTGGCATGGTAGGTATGCAAAATGCAGTAGAATTTCGGGAGGTCCCGGCCATCGCCATGGGGTTAACGCAACCGCCAGAGGGTGAATATGAAATATTGGTGGATTACCAGCCGGACCGCAATCGATACAAAAAATTGGTGCTCCGGGATAATATCCTCATAGGTATGATCCTAGTAGGGGATATCCACCAAGCAGGAGTCTATGGTGCTCTCATTAAGAAAAAAGCCGAGGTTAGGCCCTTCCGCCACCTTCTCTTAAGGGATGATTTTAATTACGGTCACATTTTCCGTCACTAGCAAACAAAAGCATGAAAATAGCGCCGAGGCGTAAGTTGCGCCAGGGCGCTTAATTTTTTTCTTCTAAGTACTTTATCTGTGTTATAATAAAGACTAAACCGATTATTTAGGCTTACATTAAAGGAGGCTAGCGATGTCAACCCTCTCTCAGGACGTAGTTCAGCCTCGTTTCGCCCTGATAGCAGCTACCCTCGCCTCTTTCCTTACTCCTTTCACAAGCAGTTCTCTTAATCTGGCCATCCCCAGTATAGGAGCTGAATTTAAGGCCGACGCTATGAGCCTTAATTGGGTAGTTTCGGCCTTTTTACTAACTTCGGCAGCTTTCCTTTTGCCCTTTGGACGTCTGGCTGACTTATATGGCCGGAAAAAAATTTTCTTGGCCGGTATAAGCGGTTATACTCTCTTTTCCCTTCTTTCAGCCCTGGCCCCCAATCTTTTACTTTTAATAACCTTCCGTGCTCTGCAAGGGATAAGTAGTGCCATGATTTTTGGAACAGCAGTAGCTATCTTAACCTCCGTTTTCCCGCCCCAGGAAAGAGGCCGGGTTCTGGGAATCAATGCTGCGGCAGTCTATACTGGTTTAACTTTAGGACCTTTCCTGGGAGGCCTGTTAACCCATCAGTTCGGTTGGCGTTCCATTTTCTTAGCCACCTTCCTGGTTGGGGCTATCACTCTAACCCTGGCAGGAACTAAACTCAAAAGTGAATGGGTGGGTAACCGCGAGGAAAAGTTCGATATTACGGGTTCCTTCCTTTCTGTTTTTAGTTTGGGAGCCTTAATATATGGTTCTTCTACCCTTTCCTCAGGGGTCGCGCATGTGGTCCTCCTATTTATAGGGATAGCTGGGATAAGTATCTTTGTTTGGTACGAAAGGACCACCCCCTACCCCTTATTAAATCTTAGGCTTTTCACCTCCAACAGGCCTTTCGCTTTTTCCAATCTGGCAGCCCTCATCAACTATAGCGCTACCTTTGGTAGCGGTTTTCTCCTTTCTTTATATCTTCAGCTAGTTAAAGGGTTAGACCCGCAAGTGGCAGGTTCTGTACTTTTAATACAATCTTTAATCCAGGTCATTCTATCTCCGATAGCGGGTTATCTCTCCGATAAAATGGAACCCAGGCTAGTGGCTTCCACTGGTATGGCCCTAACTTCCTTGGGGCTATTTATCCTGGCTTTTCTGGGACCCTACTCTTCCTTAATAGCGATAATAACTAACTTGATACTTCTAGGTACAGGCTTCGGCCTTTTCTCTTCACCCAATACCAATGCTGTAATGAGTTCCGTCCCTAAGGCTTATTATGGTATAGCTTCTTCTACCCTAGGGACCATGCGCCTTGTAGGCCAAGCCTTCAGCATGGCTGTCGTGGCCCTGATCTTTTCTTTTTACTTTAAAGGCATCCCTATTACTCCGGAAACTTCTTCCTTACTTCTTACAAGTAATCATATCTCCTTTTTAGCTTTTGCCGTTCTATCTGCGGCTGGTATCTTACCCTCGCTGGCCCGGGGCGAGATACATGGAAACTAGATTTACCGGAAGGGCAAAAATTGCCAGATATGGACTACCGTTGACTTAGAATTTATGCCGTGATATAATAAAGCTCGCAGTGAGTACTAGATGGGCGATTAGCTCAGGGGGAGAGCACTTGCCTTACAAGCAAGGGGTCGGTAGTTCGAATCTACCATCGCCCACCAGTGGTGGAGCCGTGGTGTAGCGGTTCAACATGTCGGCCTGTCACGCCGAAGATCGCGGGTTCGAATCCCGTCGGCTCCGCCAAACCCGAGCCCCGGTAGCTCAGTTGGTAGAGCAGAGGACTGAAAATCCTCGTGTCGGCGGTTCGATTCCGCCCTGGGGCACCATAAAGAATTTAAGGATTCGCTAGCTTTATTGAGACTATGGTAAAAAGCGAATCCTCTGTTCATAAAAATGCCTCCTGCCAGCTACGGGAAGGAGGCTTTTAGTTTGGTTTATTAGGCCCCTCTGGGGAACCTAATAGGGATGCATTTTGTTCTGATAAGAGGGGCCAAAAGCCAGGATAGCTTCACGGACAAGTTTGGCAGCCAAGATAGAAGTTATATTTCCCATATCGTAAGCTGGAGAGACTTCTACTATATCCAACCCTATAATGTGAGCATCTTTAAGCAAGTATAGAGCGGAAAAAATATCCTGGGGCCTACACCCGCCTGGCTCTGGGGTACCAGTACCCGGGGCATAGGCCGGGTCAACTACATCTATGTCCAAAGTAAGGTACAAGGGGCGCCCCTTAAGTTCAGGTAGCAACCTGGATAAAGGTAGTTCAATGTGATCTAAAAAAAGGTTGGTGTTCTCACTCCCATAAACCCATTCTTCCCAAGTACAGGAACGAATACCTAATTGATAGAGATGGCTAGGTCCTATCTCCTCCGCCACCAGGCGCATGACTGTAGCATGGGAATACTTTTCACCCTGGTATTCCTCTCGCAAGTCTGCGTGGGCGTCAAAATGTAATACAGCTAGCTCGGGGTAATGGCTCCGGGCCGCGCGGATTAACGGGTAACTTACTAGGTGTTCACCTCCTAGGCTTAGGAGGAGTTTGCCGTCTTTCCACACTTCAGAGGCCACCTCTTCAATGCGAGTAAGATTTTCCCTTATTCGTCCGGGAACGAGTTCCAAATCCCCTAGGTCGCAGAAGGCCACCTCCTTCAAGTCCCGCTTTAGGAAAGGGCTAAATTCCTCCAGCACCTCAGATACAGATCGGATAGATTGGGGTGCAAAACGGCTACCCGGTCGGAACGTGCTAGTCACATCCAAGGGAAGACCCAAAATACATATCCACGAGTCTACATAATTGTCGGTACTCCCTAAGAACACTCCTCCTTGTAAAAATGTAAATTTATCCTTTAAGTTCCCCATTTAAACCCTCCACCTAAATCTTTTCCTTTTCTTCTTCAGAATGGAGTATCTCCTGTACAAAGGGTGGTAGGATAAAGGCTGCCCGGTGCACCTCCGGAGAATAGTAACGGGTAGGGAGCCGCGGTATGCGAGCGGGGTCCACAGCTAAGGGGTCGTACTCCTTGCTCCCTAGGCTGAAAGTCCATAAACCGCCGGGATAAGTCGGTATCGTAGCTAGATATATGCGGGTTATCGGAAAAACACTGGCAATATCATGATATACACGCCTGATAAACTCGGCGTTAAAGAAAGGAGATTCCGTTTGAGCAACAAACAATCCATCGGGTTTTAAAGCCTTAAAGACATTTTGATAGAACTCGCGGGTAAAAAGCCCCGCTGCTGGTCCCACAGGATCTGTGGAATCCACTATTATTACATCATACTGGGCCTCAAAACGGCGCACATGGTCAATACCATCCTCAAACCTTATCTCTACCCGGGTATCATCCAGACCGCAAGCTATCTCTGGCAAGTATTCTCGGGCGGTGGCCACCACCCGGGCATCGATTTCTACTAAAACAGCCCGGGTAACACTAGCATGCTTTATAATTTCTCTAATGGCCCCTCCGTCCCCACCACCTATTACTAGGACTTCCCGGGGATGAGGATGGGTATTTAAGGGAACATGGGCGATCATCTCATGATACACAAATTCATCCTTAACCGTGGTCTGGATCACATCATCTAAGAGCAACATCCGGCCAAAGGCTTCCGTATCCACTATGGATAGCTCCTGGTAAGGTGTCTTTTCCCAATGCAGGGTTTTCTTAACGCGACATGATAGAGCTAAATGTGGAGTTTGAAGTTCGGTTACCCATATGCCCTGCATAAAGAAACTTACCTCCCTGCTACCATTCATTTTCCTGCCGACTTAAGGATACACTATGACCACCCAGGGTGCAACTTTTAAATGATCCCTAGGACCGCCTGGGCAATGCTTACATTATGGCTATTGAGCCGTAGAAGGTGATTTATAAGATCCATGTGTACAGCTGTAGTTTCTAAACTCAAGCGATTTTCCTGTTGTAAGCGCTGAAAGTGGCTGAAGCGCAAGGTCTTTTCCATCTTAAGGAGTGCAGGATGCTGCTTTATAACTTGAACCGCGAGCCTATAATCTGCAGAAGCAAAGGCCTCTACGGCTTTCTCAAAGTTTTCCTGGACCAGCCTATACATCTCTTCTATTTCAGCCTGGCCTTGGGCTGAAAATCCAAGGCCAGTTTCTTCCACCTTCCGCCACTGCCGAGCCATCTGGACCATAACGTCCCCTATGTGTTCTAGATCGTTGGCTATATATAACAGCCGGGCCTTCTCTACTTCTTCCCTCTCATCTCCTGGAGAAATACGGGCCAGGTACCGGGCAATGGCCTGGTAAAGACAGTCTAGTACATTATCCACTTCCTTAAGTTTCCGGAGTAATCCCTCCTCTCGCAAAGGTAAAGGTTGCATAATCCGGGGAAACATCTTTTCCCGAATTATGCCTGCCATGCGTAAAATTTCCTGTCGAACCCGGCTTAGTGCCAGCTCAGGTACTTCCAGGAGAGCTTCATCCAAATATTTGGCTATTTTTTCTTCTCGGGGGTGTTCAGGTAAAAGTCTTTCCAACAGCTTGCTTATATACGGAGTAAAAGGGAGGAAAATAAGCATATTAACCACATTAAAAAGTGTGTGCCCATTGGCTACCTGTCGGGCCAGGTGAGGAGAGGTCCAGGCTACTAGTCGACCAAAGCTAGGTAAAAACGGTAAAAAGAGGAGGGCTCCTATAATTTTGAAAAAGAAATGGGCCCAAGCCACTCTCCTGGCTTCCCAAGAAGCCGCCAGGCTAGATAACAACCCTGTAGCTGTAGTACCCACATTGGCCCCCAATACTATGGCCAAAGCAGGTTCCAAAAAGAGCACCCCCTGCCCAGCGAGGGAGATAGCTAAAGCAACCGGGGCAGCGCTGCTTTGTACAATAGCAGTAAATAAAGTGGCAGCCACAAACAAAAGCCAGGGATGAGAAGCCAAATATTGAAATTGTAGAACCCAAGCCGGGAATTCCTTTAAAGGCTGTACTGCTGAAGACATAGTCATTACTCCATAAAATAAAAGGCCAAATCCCACCGCAGACTGCCCTAAATAACGCCACCTACGCCGTTTAGCTAGAAGATAAGGAAGAAGCCCTAAAATCAGGGCCCAGGGTGCGTAATCGGTAATTCGAAACACAATAAGCTGTACCGTCATAGTGGACCCTATAGCGGCACCCAAAATGACACCTAAAGCCTGCTCCATGGTCATAAGTCCTGCACTAACGAAACCCACTAAAAGGACGCTAGTTACGGCACTGGTTTGAAGAAAAATAGTTACTACAAAGCCGACCAGCATCCCGGCTACCCGGTTACGAGTAAAAGTACCAAGTAGTTTCTGTACTTCTACGGCCGCTGCTTTTTGTAACCCGTCGCTTATTAGGTTGGTACCAAAAATAAAAAGGGCCAACCCACCTAAAAGGCTGGTTAAAAGGATGAAAAAACTCACTCAACCATAAGCCTCCTATAATAAACTACCCCGCTCGGCTAGGGCGGCGGACACCTGTTTCCCGGAAAATAACCATCTCAGCTATATTTACTGCGTGATCGGCCACACGTTCTAAATACCGCGCAACTAACGCAAGATAGCTAGCCTGGTCTACATATTGGGCACCTTTTTTCATATAATCCACAAGCTCTTCATAAAGGTTTTCAAAAAGCCGGTCTACCTCGTCATCAGAAGCTATAACTTCTTTCGCTGTTTCTATTTTTCGAGTCACGAAGGCCTCTAAGCTTTTGCGTAGCATACCCTGGGCTAACTGGCTCATACGGGGTATGTCAACTAGGGGCTTAAAGTAGGGACCTTGACCGGCTAGCCGTAGGGCTATCTCTGCAATATTTACAGCGTAATCACCAATACGCTCCAGTTCTCTGCCCACCCGCATAACTGTGGCTAAGATCCGTAAGTCTTTGTCTAAAGGTTGTTGTAGGGAAATAAGTTCTAAAGCCCTTTCTTCGATATCGTAGTTCCAGTCGTCGGTTAAAGTATCATCCTCGATAACCTGCCTAGCTAAAACTACGTCCTGCTGTTTTAAAGCTTCCAAGGCTTTGGCTACACTTGCTTCTACATGGTCACCCATGCGGAGGATGTCCCTCTCTAGTTCTAGTAAAGCACGGTCGTAAGCGCTTAAAGGCCTGGACATAATCCTTACACCCTCCGCTTAAGGATTTGGGTTTCTATAAAGTCAGCTAAGCCAGCTACATCATCCAACCCGAAAAGAGGAACCTTGACTAGCAGGGGTTCATCGGTGACCACAGCTAGAAGTTCTTCTTCCGTACAAAGAAGGCCACCTCCCATTGCTTTCCGGTGAACTTCAATCTTGGGCTTATTCCCTCGCTTATAACCCTCGGTAATTATTAGATCTACACCCTTGATGCGGGAAGCCACCTCGTCTAAAGTAAGTTCCCGCTCTACTTTTTCGATAAAGGCTACTTTGCTAGGAGAAGATATAGCCACAATATCGGCGCCAGCCTCGGCATGTTTCCAGGTATCTTTCCCTGGTCTATCGATATCGAAACCATGGGTATCGTGTTTTATGGTAGCGATCCGGTAGCCCCTGGACTTAAGTTCGGGTATAAGTTTCACCAGCAAAGTAGTCTTACCTACATCTGATTTGCCTACTACAGAGATAATAGGTATCAAAGCTCCTTCCCTGGTCAAAAAATCTGCCCAAACTTACCTTTCCGGCAGACCGGCCCCCGACCAGGTATTCGCCTCCTTTCTAGATATTCGATTTGTCCTCCAAGGGACAAGGTAACAGAGGGCCGTAATTTAGAGGTATAAAATTTACCTCGGTCTCCCTAGGTATAGGTGAGGTACCAGGTGGGAGATCTACAAGGGCATTGGCACCTATTCCAGCCTTTAAAGCACCTTGACCTAAGTTTACCGGGGTTAACTCCCAGATACCCTGCACGTTGCGCGCACGAGCATAAAGGAAAACCCGCTGCCGCCTTTCCTTCCCCACCTGTTCTACTAGTATCCCTTTCCAGAAGCAGGGCCTTAGTTCCTTTCCAGCTAAGGCCTTTATTAGTGGGCGTACCAGAAGATGAAAGGCTACCAAGGCTGCTGAAGGCATACCAGGTAGTCCTACAAGGAACCGTGACCCCACTCTGGCCACTATTATCCGCCCCCCAGGGCGAAAATTAACCCTAGTAAATAAGAACTCAGCTCCAACTTCTATAAAGGCGCGGGCTGTAAAGTCATATTTCCCTTCCCCTGTCCCGCCACAAGTTATTACTAAATCAACTAAGTCTAGTTTAGATCTTATTAGAGAGACCAGGTTTTTCAAATCATCAGGTACGGGGGGAAAAGAATAAACTTGAACTCCGTCCAACCGTAAGCTAGCCTCTAAGGCAAACAAGTTACTGCTTGGTATAGTACTTTCCTCCCATTCACCTATATCCCGCAGTTCACTGCCCACAGCTACTAAAGCCACCTGTGGCTGGGGACGGACAGTTACTTCCCTAAACCCCAGGGCAGCGAGCAATCCTATTTCTGGCGGTGTCAAAGGCATTCCTGGAACAAGTATTTTTTCCCCCTGCTCTATCTCCTCCCCTACCTTCTGGATCAGAGAGGCTAGAACGATGGGGTCTACCTTAAAAGGTAGGTGCAGCCTTTTTCCTTCTTCCTGGGCCCATTCCTGAGGGAGGATTCCTATGGTACCCCTAGGTACAGGTGCACCAGTAAAAATACGCACCGCTTCCCCAGGGCCTAAAGGTTTGGGGTAACCGCCTCCAGCAGGTACTTCTCCTACCAAACGGTACTCCTGGGATAAAGATGGTCCTAAGGCATATCCATCCACCCGCGAACGGGGAAAGGGTGGAAAGGAAACTGGAGAAGTAATTTCCTCAGCCAGAACAAGGCCTGCTGCTTCGGCCAAAGGGACCTTTTTAGGTGGTAAGGGATGGGCGATTTTATTCAGTAAACTTAAGGCTTCTTCCCATTCTAGGATTCTGCTCATACTTTGGCTCCGCCTTCCCTTTGGTTCTTTATCTTCCGCCTGGCTATATCCAGATCGGCAGGAGTATTTATGTTAAAAAAAATTGTATCCAAATCTCCAAAACGCCTTAAAACTTCAGCCTCTAGTAGGCGGAGCCGAACAGCAGGGTAAAAAGCAATAACCTGGGTAAGTTTTCTTTTAAGACAACTCTCAATAGGTAGGAGACAGCTTCGTGAATATACTGCATGTAAGGGCTGGTAAGATCCACGTAATCGAGGCACTGCTCCATCGAAACCCTGGGCTTCTTTTACCATAAAAGTTATCAATTCTAGATTAAGAAAGGGCATATCGCAAGCGACTACAAAGTTATACCAATAAGGTGATACTAGAAGGCCGGCATGGATTCCACTTAAAGGGCCCTGGGCCGGAAATATATCTTGCACCAGTTTAACTTGTAAGTCTTGATATAATTCGGGTTCGTTAGTCACAAGAATAATTTCGGGGAAAAGAAGCTTAAGTAATCCTACTACTCTCCCTATCATGGTTTCCTGCCCTAAGGAGAGCAAGGCCTTGTTAGTACCCATACGGGTACTTCTGCCACCAGCCAACACAATACCAGCTGCTTCCATGGTTAAAACTACCCTACCTGTGTATTGGAATAGTACCAGCCCGGCCGCCAGCCTTCCACAAATTCTACAAAAGCAGCTGCCGGAGGAGATAGCTGCCGGGCACGCCGCACCAGGTAAAGATATCTTTTTAACTGGACACCCTCTATAGGAACAGTAACTAAACGCCCTAGACGCAACGATTTTTCTGCTGCCCATCGGCTGACTAAAGAAATGCCTAAGCCTGCCTCCACAGCATTTACTACTGCTTCCGTACTCCCTAATTCTGCCACTATTTTTTCTGGCCGCAGAGTGAAACCAAGGGCTTTAAGTAATTCCTCTGCTGATCGCCGGGTCCCTGAACCTTCCTTTCGCCAGACCCACAGGGCCTCAGCTAAATCTTGGATGGTAAGACAGGACCTACTAGACCAAGGATGTCCAGGGGGAAGTATCAATATAAGCTCATCTTCTACTAGTCTCTGATAAAGCAACCCTCGCTTGCGCTCCTCGACCCCTACCACTCCTAGATCAATGTCTCCACCCGTTAATCGATGGATAATTTCTTCAGAATCCCCTATTTCTAATTCGACTTCTACTTGGGGATACTTATTCTTAAAAGGCCCAATTAAACGCGGCAAGATATAATGTCCGGGTATAGTACTAGCTCCCAAAATTAGTTTCCCCCGGACTAAGCTAGCCATTTCCGCCAGTTCCCGACGTGTCTGTTCCAGGAGACGTAAGATCTCCCGGGCCCGGCGGTAAAAGAGGTGACCACCGGGGGTAAGTTTCACTTCCCGGCTAGAGCGTTCTAAAAGGCGCAATCCTAATAGTTCTTCTAAAGCTTTAAGTTGTTTACTCACTGCTGGCTGGGTGAGGTGCAACTCTTCCGCTGCGGCGGAAAGGGTACCTTTTTCCACGGTGACAATGAAAGTTTCCAATAAGTTAAGATTCATAGCTTAAATAACCTACCTCTCCAAGGAGGGTCCACAACCATGCCTAAACAGGGTACAGCTAAAGTGGCCATAATAGGAGCCGGATATGTAGGATCTACTACAGCTTTTTCCCTTCTTTTCAGCGGCGTAGTAGGAGAGATTGTTCTCGTAGACATAAACCGGGCTAAAGCGCAAGGTGAAGCCATGGATCTTTCCCATGCCGCCACCCTAATCCGTCCGCTAAAAATCCTATCTGGTGAACCCCGCGACTGCGCCGGGGCGGACATCCTTATCTTCACTGCTGGAGCCAATCAGCGCCCTGGTGAAAGCCGCCTGGATCTCGTTCACCGTAATGCTCGCCTGGTTCAAGAGGCCCTTCCCGAGTTTATCCATTATTGCCCAGATGCTCTAATACTTATGGTAACTAATCCAGTGGATATTCTTACGTATGTGGCCTGGAAAGTTTCCCATCTTCCTCCCTCCCGCGTCTTAGGGTCCGGTACCGTATTAGATAGCGCCCGTTTTCGCCACCTCTTAAGCCTTCAGGTAGGAGTAGATCCCAGAAATATCCACGCTTATGTCATCGGTGAACATGGAGATACCGAAGTCCCCGTCTTCAGCTTAGCCAACATCGCCGGTATATGGCTAGATGAGTTCCCCTTGACTAAAGGAACAGTAGACCGGGATCTTTTTAAAGCGGATATAAGCCATCAGGTGCGGGAAGCAGCTTATGAAATTATCCAACGCAAAGGATTTACCTCCTACGGTGTAGCCCTGGCCTTGACCAGGATCACTGAAGCTATACTCCGGGATGAAAGACGCGTCTTAACTATCTCCAGCGTGATCCATGACCTCTATGATATTAACTATGAAGTTGCTTTAAGCCTGCCTTGCGTTATAGGGCGGGAGGGGCGGATAAGCGTACTACCGTTACCCTTAGCTCCGGGAGAAAAGCTGGCCCTTCACCGCTCAGCTGAAACCTTACGGGAAGTCATCGAGACCCTTAAAATTTAGTGACTACGTTTATAAAGCTGGATAAAATTTAAGATAAAACGGAGCTCCTTTTCCGTACAATTGCACACCAGCCGTAAAACCGCCTGAACTTTGGGATCCAGAAGCAGGCAACGAACATCCGAGCTCATCTGGTGCAGGATCTCCTCTACCCCGGCATCTTCAGCAATAAAATAACATGGGGAGATCCCTAGCACGGCACCCAGCTTTTCCAAGGTTTTCAGGGAGGGTTGAACTTTACCTTGTTCAATCTGACCCACCAGTCCAGCAGAGACGCCTGCGGCCTTAGCTAGTTCGGCCTGGGTCAAGCCCTGCTCTTCCCGGGCCATACGCAGCTTTTGCCCTAAGGTTTCGCCCTGTCCCCATAAAGAACTCAAAGGTACCTGCAAGCCCTCAGCTAGTTTCTTTATAGTATCCACCGCAGGATACACGTTTCCCCGCTCTATTTCACTCAAGTAAGAAGGAGAAATGCCGACTTGCGCTGCAAACTCTGTCAAAGACAGGCCTGCCCTCTCCCGGAACAGACGAACCCGCTGTCCAAGTTCTAAGCCCCGGCCCGTACCAGCTTCTACTAGTTGGTCTCGTGGAATGTTCAAGGCTGAAGCTATGCGGTCCAAGGTTTTGAGGGAAGGCTTTTTGGTACCTCGCTCTATTTCACTGAGGTAAGAAACTGATACTTGAGCCTTTTGGGCGAGGTCTTGAAGGGAATAACCTCTCCCTTCCCTGAGTTCCCGTATCTTTTGACCACAGATCCTCATTTCGCTCATACCACCTATTTTTGAAAAACACTATAGTATTACTAGAGAAAGTATAGGGGTTTGAGAAGAGACTTGTCAACCTGGAAAATCTTCATTCTTTCTTCATAAAGGCCTCAAATTTCCATCATACCCCTGCCTTATACTTATATGCAGAAAGGAGGGGTAAGGCCATGTACAAAAAAATAATCCTGATTGTGGCCCTGATTTTCTTGCTGGCCCTAGCCCTGCCAGCAGCCTTCGCTGCCATCAGTCCAGATAAAAAAGCGGAGATCGACTCCCTTCACCGGCAGATTGTAGAATTGCGTAAGCAGATCATTGATAAGTATGTAGAAAGCGGCGAGCTCACTCCTCAGCAAGGTAATTTCTTAAAAGAGCGGTTGGAACTCATGGAACAGTTCCGCCAGAACAATAACCTCGGACCTTGGTATTGTTGGGGTCCCGGAGGCATGATGGGAGGCTGGGGTCCCGGAGGTATGATGGGAGGTTGGGGAGCTGGTTTCCTAAGGGGGCCGGAGAATAAAGGTGCGAGCTTTGGCCCAGCCTATGGCTTAAGTTTAATGCGAGGGCTGTAGGGCAGAGGATCACGGCCGTACAAGGGGAGACTAATACAGCTCTAGCAGGGGGGTAACCCCCTGTTTTTCTTTGTACCCGCATCTTAAGCGTTTACCGGCGAGATATAAGCCAATATAGCTTGAGGAACAAGGATAGAAGAAGTGCAAAAAGGGAAAACTGGCGCAGGAAAAGGTTCTACCCATTGGTAATAACTCCAGGCAGTGCTATAATTATATCCGGTTGAATTACCCAAAATATGGAGGAGACGGGATATGGACTGGGAAACGGGACTAGAAATGGCACAGGTGTTGTATCTCGCTGCCATGGGATTTTATGTGTTATTCTTCCTCTTGTTTTTAAGATATTTTATCTGGATGTGGTATGCGGAAAAACATTTTTGGAGAAAGCGGCCAGCTTTAACCATCGAAAAGGTGGAAGCCCTGGCCCGGGCAAAAGGTCTGGATCTCCCGTTTTTCTCTGTCCTAGTCCCGGCTCGTAATGAAGCCGAGGTGATAGCCAACACTATAGAACATCTGGCTTCGCTAGAGTACCCTAAAGATCGTTACGAAATCGTAGTCATCACTGATGAGAAAGAACTTTTAGCCCGGCAAGAGGAGGGAGGTAATGGACCTACTACTCAAGATGTAGTGGAAGCCAAGATCAGGGAATTTGCTACCCGCAAGGAAGTTCCCCAGCTAAAACATTGTACAGTACCCTATGATTTTGACGGGCGTTTCCAGGGCTTCTGCCTAGGTCGAGTAGTTCCTTCCACCAAAGGCCGCGCCTTAAACTACGGTCTCTCATACGTGGACCCGCGTGCTATCATTTGCGGTTTTTACGATGCTGAAAGTCACCCAGAGAAAAAAGTACTTCTATACATAGCTTGGTCCTACTTGCAGGATCCCCGGGATAGGATCTGGCAGGGGCCAGTATTCCAGGTCCGTAATTTTTTCCAGCTAGGCTTTATCACCAAAGTGGCAGCCCTTTACCAAGCTATCGCCCATAAGTGGTATATGCCCGTGCTTATGAAGCGTTTACCTTTTGTAGGTGGTACTAACCTCTTTATTAGCCGCAAGCTCCTAGAGAGGATCGGTGGCTATGATCACCGGGCCTTGACAGAAGATCTAGAGTTGGGAGTAAGGGCATATCTAGAGACAGGGGTGTGGGCAGAATATTTCCCCTTCTTTAGCACCGAACAGACACCGGCCACTTTCCAGGCGTTTTTCCGCCAGCGCCTGCGGTGGGGAAGTGGCCATCTCCAGGTATGCGATAAATTCCGTTGGGCCCATCAGTATGATTGGTCTAAACGTGCTCCCCTGTTATATAATCTCTTTTGGAAAGGCCAAGGTGAATGGACACTTTATCAAGGAGCTGTTCTAGTCCCGTTAAGCTTCTTACTCTTAGGGATTAACGGGTACCTAGATCCTTCAATACTACCATTAGGTGTTCGCCAAGCGCTACATTATCTTTTCGTGATTTACTTCGTCTTCACCTTTTATATTTTCTTCCATTTTAGGCGGCTTATGGATCCAGTACCCTGGTATGAACAAATTCTTGGAGCCTTACAGCTTTTAGCCTTACCTATAGCCAGCTTCTTCCTCCCCTTACCTTATACTTCTGCCTCGATCATGAAATTGCTTAACCGCCAGCCCCAGGTCTGGGTGAAAACTCCTCGCACGAAGGAGGCCACCCACTGACCAGGGTTTAAGGTATGAAAATCTTTCCGGCCGTACAAAATACGTAATGTTCTCTGGAAAAGAAAAGTTAAACTTTTGTAAGGAGGTATCCTAAGGTGAAGGTTTACGTAGATCAAGATCTCTGTATTGCTTGTGGCGCTTGTATAGATCTGTGTCCGGCGGTATTTGATTGGAACGATGAAGGCCTTTCCCATGTCATTGTGGATGAGGTACCTGAAGACTCCGAGGATTGTGCCCGGGAAGCCATTGAGTCCTGTCCAAGTGAGGCGATAAAAGAGGTATAAAGAAGAAGAGAGAAGGGGGCATAAACGCCCCCTTCATTTCTGGCCATCGCTTACCATCTGCGTTATAACTTGGGCTAGGACCCGCCTCTGGTCTTCATTAGCCGCATCCCATAATTCCTTTAATACCCTTTGTTCCCGATTGGCTGGATCTACCCGCGCAGCTAAAAAATTCCCGATGCGGTAAGCCAGCCCTTCGATAGTATTTTCATTCATCCCTACGAAATTACCTATATTCACCGCAGTAGCCAGAGTATTCTTCCACTCCTGCCAACCTTTTTCGCCTTCAGCCACACCCTTTCCTCCTCTCACAGGATTCTCTATTGAGTATTCCCGGTGGAGGAGGGCTTTATGAAAAATGTAGCTCAACGAATTTAAAATCCGATCCACTGGACTTTTTCTTTTAATTCCGGATCCTTCCTCGGAGGAGGAACAGGTTCTTCGTCCGGATACCCTAGCGGCGTTATAGCTACAATTTCCTTATCGTCAGGTATCTCTAAAATACGCCGCACTTCCTTTTCATTCCGGAGGGGGCCTGTCATCCAGCAAGTCCCCAGACCCTCGGCAGTAGCAGCTAGCAGAAGATATGTAAAGGCTGCCGCCACGCTCTCCAAATTCATCTTCCTGGTAAGTGGATCACCGTGAACAGGACTTAAGGCTACTACAGCCACTGGCGCTCCTCCTAAAGTCTTGGCCCACTCGAGAAACTTCTCTTGCGCTTCTGTACGTTTCCCAGCTGGGGGAAAACCGAACTCCGTGATCCGCCCGTAACTCATCGCTAATTCTTCTTTTTTAACACCTGTAACTACTATAAACTCCCAAGGTTGTAAGTTATTCCCCGAAGGTGCCCATATAGCCTTTTGCAGGATGCGGGTTAGGGTTTCCCGGGGAACGGGATCAGGTTTGAACTTTCTTATACTGCGCCGTTTCTCCATCGCTTCATAAAGTTCCATGGATGGGCATACCTCCTCTAATCTTTTCCTCCAACTAACCAATATCATATTCTATCAGAAGCATAGGACACAAGGCGGACACCGCCTATTAATATTGGAAGAAAGACTTTGCCGGTCAACTGGACCCCTACCGGCTAAGGCGGATAGTAGAAACCTACGTAAAACAAGTTGACCTCTACCCCGACCGGGCAGAGGTCACCCTACAACTTTGTGTGCCTAAGGATGGTGTCGGAGGCGGGACTCGAACCCGCACGGGCTGAACCCATACGCCCCTCAAACGCACGCGTCTGCCAGTTCCGCCACTCCGACACAGCAAGTTTATTGTTTCATTTTGATTATAAACAGGAGAAGCTTCCCTGTCAAGGATAGAGTCGTTCTAACCGTGGGTTGGGAAGGGGGCCGGGCAGGCGACCCCGCTTGGCCACTGGCCGCCCTGCTACTTCTTTAAGATCCATAGTCATATCAATGGGAGGTGCGCCAGAAATATAACTACCTACTCCAAAAGCATCCGCTCCAGCCTCCGCCAGTTGGCGAACTTTTTCTGGTGTTAATCCTCCCGAGACAAAGATACGTACATGATGAAAACCAGCTCCATCTAGTCTCGCCCGTACTTCACGCACCAGATCAGGGGTGACACCTCCCCGTTCACTGGGGGTATCCAGGCGGATAGCCTCGAGGGCCGGGCCCAGAGCTTCAGCTACCCGAAGAGCTTCTTCAGCCTCGTCTTTAAAAGTATCTACCAAAATAGTGCGTTTGGCTCCAGGAGGCATCAGGCGGTGGTAGGCCTTGGCCCCTTCCACTGTATCACCAATAATTAAAAATAAAGCATGGGGTACGGTACCTTGGGGCTCCATCCCGGCCATCTTGGCAGCCAGGATGCAGCTTGCTCCAGAAGCACCACCAATGAGGGCAGCGCGCTCCATAACCGGTGCTACGGCTGGATGAACATGCCGGGCTCCAAAACATATAAAAGGTTTGTCCCCTGCTGCCTCTTTAATCTCTTTCGCCGCTGTGGCCCAGCCGCTCGAGCTGGCCAACATCCCTAAAATAGCGGTTTCAAATAAGCCAAATTCCCCATAGGGTCCCTTAATGCGCATTACTACTTCCTTAGCAGCAAAGGAACTCCCCTCAGGGAGACTCCAAATTTCTACCTTTTTCCCCTGTAAAAGATTAAGGACTTCGGCTACCCCAGCCAGTATCCCTTCTCGCCGTGGGAAAATTTCTGCTGTAACCTCTGTATACAAAAGCCCTAGGTCCTTTAATATTTCATAAGTCCTTATAAAATAAATATCAGTAGTAGCACCAGTGGCAATCTCTTCATGCTGGGCGGAAAAAAAAGCACGGTCCGGAGATATCTTTAGGAGCTTAACCTGTTCCAAGGAGGTTAATTCTTCCTTGGCCAATCCTTTCACTCTCCCCTTCTAAAGGCTAAATTAAATTGTCTTTAATTTATTCGCTCCCCAGCAAAAAATACCTCTTTTATAGGGTCGATCTTTCCTCCTTATAACTAATAGCTTTAGTGATAACCGCGGTAAAGCCAGCGGTATATAGAGTAGTCGCGCAGTACTTGCCGTACAAATCCCCGGGTTTCTGGAAAGGGGATCTTTTCCAAATCTGCCATAGTACCGCTCCAGGTACCGGTAACCAGCCATTCCTTTACTTTTTCCTTGCCCCCATTGTATGCAGCAAGAGCTGCGGTCAAGTTGCCATTAAATTCCCTAAGGATATAGGATAAATACCAGGTCCCCAGACGTAGGTTATACTCCGGGTCAAAAAGACGTTCTACTTGGAACTCAATACCCAATTTCTTAGCTACCCATCCCGCTGTCTCGGGCATAAGCTGCATTAGCCCCCGAGCTCCTGTAGAGGATACAGCCAAAGGGTAAAACTTGCTTTCTGTACGTATCAAGGCCAATACCAGCAAAGGATCTAAACCGTTCTGGTGGGCATAAAAAAACACCATCTCCTGGTAAGGCATGGGATAAAACAGGCGACCTAAGGGCTTAAACAGCACAGCTCCTGCCACCAAAAGAAGAAGTAGTAGTACTACTAAAGTGCGCCGGTAATTAAGTATCAAGGTTCCATCCGTCCCCGCAATTCTTCCCAGGCCGCGCGGACGGCCGCCCGGGTAGCCTCTAAATTTCCTCTAGTGTTAATAATACGGGTAGCGTATTTAACTCTTATTTCTTCGGGAAGTTGAGCCCTTATACGCTTTAGAGCTTCTTCCTGGGAGAGGTTGTCCCGTTCCATTAATCTTTGTAACCGCACTTCTTCCGGTGCGGTTACTACCCAGATCTCATCTACCATATCTTCCATCCTAGCCTCGAGTAAAAGGGGGGCCTCAATTACCACTACTCCTTTAGGCTCCTCCCCACGATATCTTTCAATCTCCTTGAGTATTTCAGCTTTAATTTGGGGGTGGGTAATAGCATTAAGTTTTGCCCGCGCCTGGGCATCATTAAAAATAAGATTACCTAGCGCTCGACGGTTAATAGTACCATCTGGATTTAAATATTGAGGTCCAAAGATATCCCTGATCTCCTCCCAGGCTGGCTTCCCCGGTTCCACCACTTTGCGGGCCACTACATCAGCATCGATTACCTTAGCACCCAGCTCCTTTAAAAAGCGGGCTACAGTGCTTTTGCCTGCCCCTATACCACCAGTCAATCCTATGACTATCAAGTTGTTCACCTTCCATATTATACCATTACCACCGCCAAAGACCCAAACTAATTAAAATAACTCCTGGTAAAGCTGCCCCTTTCTTCCCCCAACTTACCGTATGCCAACGGCGTCCTATCCATAAACCTGCGCTCACTAGTATCAACTGGGTACAACCTATAAAGAGGGGTGTAAGAGTTAAAGAAAAACCTGTAGCTCCTGCCCCCAGACCTACCCCGAAAGCATCCAGGGCCAAAGCCAGACCTAAAGCTAAAGCTTCGCCTGGACTAATACTTCCGGAAGAATCTAGATCGGCTTTGGCCGGTTCCTGCAAAATAGCTATGATTAAACCTAATCGAGGCACCCGCACCTGTAATAAGGTACGCGGATTTTGTAAGTCTTCCCCCTTCCCTTTTAGGTAGGATTCTAGTAGGATTTCGCATCCTAACCCTAATAGCAAAGCAGCCCCTATCTTCTGAGCTAAATGAGGAGGAAAAATCAAGGTAGAAGCTTTGCCGAAAAGCATAGAAAAAAAGCTAGCTACTATAGAAATAAAGGTAATCAAAATTAGACTAACCCAAGGGAGTCTAAGCCCACGCAAGCCATAAGAAATACCTACTCCCAAACCATCCAGGCTCACAGCTAAAGCAAGAAGTAAAGTAGAGATAATAGACACTTTTCCTTACCTCCCTCCCTGCACCAATAGCAATATACGCCCAGGGAAGGAGAGGAAGTGCCTGTTTCTCCTTTTATAATTGACATCTAGAACAAAAATAGCTAGTACGTCCACCTACCTTTAGGGTTTCAATAGCTTTCCCACAGCGAGGGCAAGGCTGGCCCTTCTTACCGTATACCGCCAGGTAATCCTGGTGATTCCCTTTACGGCCTGTACCATCCACATAATCGCGGATGCTCGTCCCGCCATGGGAGAGCCCTGCCTTAAGCACTTGGCAGATGGCCTGGTGTAGACGCTCGATTTCTTTCTTGTCTAAAGAAGAGGCAACCCTTAAAGGATGTAATCCAGCCCAAAACAAAGCCTCGTCGCTATAAATATTACCTAAACCCGCAATATAATGCTGGTCTAGCAAAAGATTTTTTAAATGCCGCCGCGTGGAATGGGTAATTTGCGCCAGCTTCTCTATAGTAAAGTCAGGACTTAAAGGTTCCACCCCTAAATCATGTAAACCGGCTTGCCGGAATACTTCTTGGGTATAACCTAAGTAGCAACGCCCGAAGCGTCTTACATCTACAAAGCGGAGCTGGCCATGATATTTAAAAGTGATAATCACATGGGTATGGGGCTCCAAGATATGCTCTGGTTCTAACCACAAAAGTCGTCCAGTCATACCTAGGTGCCAGATCAAAGTGTATCCTTCGCTTAAAGAAAAGAGCAAATACTTACCCCGCCGGTCTAAAGCTATTACTTTTTTCCCCGGTAGCAAGGAAGAAAATTCTTGTATTTCTGGAGTTACTACTACAGAAGGATGCAACACCAGGGCTTCAGTTATAACCTGGCCCCGCACCCGCGGTTCTAGGGTGCGCCTAATGGTTTCTACTTCTGGTAGCTCAGGCAAGGCTCTTCTCCTCCAAATCATACCAATTGGGTCCCCATTTAACATCCACTTGCAAGGGTACCTCCAAGGGTAAGGCTTGCTCCATGCACTCTTTGGCTAGAACTGCCACCCTTTGGATCTCTAGCTCTGGGACATCGAAGATCAACTCGTCGTGCACTTGGAGAATCATCTCCGCCTTTAACCCTTCTTCTTCCATCCGGCGGAAAATGCGTACCATGGCTACTTTAATGATGTCCGCTGCACTACCCTGGATAGGCGTATTCCTAGCTGTACGCTCGCCAAAAGCCCGTATGTTATGGTTAGGGCTAAAGAGATCGGGAAGATACCTCCGCCGCCCCAGAAGTGTGGTAACATAGCCTTTCTCCCGAGCTTGCTGTACTACTTCCTCCAGGTAGGCCTTGACCTTGGGGTAGCGCTGGAAATAACGCTCTATATATTCATGAGCTTCACGACGGCCGATACCTAAATCCCGCGCAAGGCCGTAATCGCTGATGCCATAAACTATCCCAAAGTTAACTGCCTTAGCCCGGCGCCTCATTTCCGGGGTAACTTCCTCTAGGGGAACACCAAAAACTTCGGCTGCGGTCCGGGTATGAATGTCTTCTCCCCTTAAAAAGGCCTCCCTTAGCCTCTCATCTCCCGAGATATGGGCCAATATCCGCAGTTCGATCTGAGAATAATCAGCCGCCAGCAAGACCCTACCAGGTTCTCGAGGAACAAAAGCCTTACGTAAGCGCCGCCCTAGGTCCATACGTACCGGTATATTCTGTAGATTAGGTTCGCTACTCGACAGCCGGCCGGTGGCAGTAACTGTCTGGTTAAAACTAGTATGCAGTCGGCCCGTACGGGGATTGATCAAGGGCTTAAGCCCATCCACATACGTGGACTTAAGTTTCATGACCTGCCGATATTCTACTAATCTAGCAGCTATCTCGTGCTTGTCAGCCAGCTCCTCTAAAACTTCTGCATCAGTGGAATATCCAGTCTTAGTACGCTTTACCGGTGGAAGCCCCAATTTTTCAAACAGAATGTAAGCTAGCTGCCGGGGGGAATTGATATTAAAGGGTTCTCCGGCCAATTTATATATCTCAGCAGTCAGTCTTTCCAGAGCAGCTTCTAGCTCAGCACCCATGTTGTCGAGGGTAGCCAGGTCCACAGCTACCCCGCTCCTTTCCATAGCTGCCAGAACCCTCGTTAATGGTACTTCCACTTCCTTGTAAAGACTTTCCATGTCAGCCAAACGTATTTTTTCCGCTAGAACCTGGTGAAGTCTAAAGACGCTATAAGCCCGCCGTGCCGTGTTTAACAAGGTATTTGGCTCCTCTATCAAGGCTACATCTAAGTGCTCCAGGCACAGCTCAGGAAGGTCGTGGCGGGAAGCCGTCGGATTTAAGAGATAACCAGCTACCATGGTATCACCTACCGGATCCCCCGCCCGCGCCCCGGCACCCATAAGCCAAGCCAAAGCCGCTTTAGCATCATGAAAAAGAAGGGAAGTTTTATCCCTATCTAGGAGAGGTGCCAAGGCCATAACTACAGCCTGGGAAGAAACCTGTCGGGCTTCGAAAATAGCGACTCCCTCACCCCAGGCTAAAGCCAAAGCTTCCAGTCCTGCCTCTAAATAAGCCGGAGAGGTAAGCTTTAATTCCAGAGCTACTTCTTCCTGTCTGGCCAGGTCCCGGGCCAGGTGAGCCAACTCCTCTACATTTTTTAAAAGTCGAGGTTGGGGTAAGGATAAGGATCTAACCTTGGGCTGGGGGGACGGCAGGATAATAGGAGCAGCTCCTTCTTTACTTTCCTGCATCTCTTGTAGGACACCTTTAATAAGACTGTGGAATTCCAGCTCTTTATATAGAGAAAGTAAAGCCTCATAATCGGGCTTTTGCCTGCGGCAGTATTCTAAATCTAACTTAATAGGAGCATCGCAACAAATAGTAGCAAGTCTCTGGGCCAGCCGCGCCTGTTCAGCGTGGGCTATTAAATTCTCTGCTACCTTACCCTTTTTAAGCTCATGGACGTGGGCAAGTACCCCTTCCAAGTCGCCATACTCCCGTATTAGCTGTAAAGCAGTTTTCTCCCCTATTCCAGGAACCCCCGGAATATTATCAGAAGGATCACCCATGAGGGCCTTCACATCTACCAGCTGAGCCGGCTCCACGCCATACTCCTGTCTAATAGTCTGGACATCGTAAATGGCCACCTGGGAGATACCCTTACGCATGAGCATCACTTGGACTTTTTCGTCTACAAGTTGCAGAGCATCCCGGTCGCCTGTTAAAATAAGACAGGTTAACCCTACTTCCTTAGCCTGGCAGGCCAAGGTACCTATTATATCGTCGGCTTCAAAACCTTCCTGTTCATAGATAGCTATACGCCAGGCACGGAGGAGCCTCTTGATCAACTCAAACTGGGGGCGTAATTCCACTGCGGTTTCCGGCCTCTGCCCTTTATAGCTAGATAGCAGTTCGGTACGGAAGGTGACTTTACCATGATCGAAGGCTACTGCCACGTATTCCGGTTTGGCTTCTGCGAAAGCTTTTTGAAGCATAATAGTAAAGCCGTATACGGCGTTAGTAAAGATTCCTGTACTGGTGGAAAGCAAAGGCAGGGCGTGGAAAGCCCGGTGGGCTACACTATTACCATCTATAAGTAACAACTTGGCCGCCATAGAACTAACCTCACTTGCTTAACTTAGCTTTATCCATTGTACTCCATTATACCCTTTTTAAGCAACTTTCTGGACGGAGGGATAAAAAGTGAACTTTAACCTAGAACCCTGTGGAAAAAACCGCTACCGCCTGTCACCTTATGGTGATATGCAGGTGGAGGCTTTAGTTTTCTTAAGCCCTAAATTAAAAGCCCAATTCGGCGAAAGTGAAGCTTTAAAACAACTGGCCGATGCCGCTAGCCTCCCTGGAGTAGTATCCCCGGTCATAGGTATGCCTGATATCCATACAGGGTTCGGTTTACCCATCGGAGGAGTAATGGCCACAGACAGCAAGACCGGGGTAGTATCTGCTGGTGCGGTAGGAATGGATATCAACTGTGGGGTGCGTCTCTTACGCACCAACCTAGAAGCTAAATCCCTTACTACCGGAAAACTAGAAAAACTGCTCGCAGCCATAGAAAAGCGCGTTCCTTCAGGAGTAGGTAAATCTAGCCTCTATCGCGAATTCCGGGAGGCTGACCTAGAAGCTGTAACTCATCAAGGTGCAGCTTACTTTATCCGTCGGGGTTATGGTTTTCCTGAGGATGAAGCTTCCATCGAGGCGGGAGGAGCTTTGCCCGGCGCTGATCTTAAGGCTGTAAGCCAACAGGCCCGGGAGCGGGCCGATCAACTAGCCACCATAGGCGGGGGGAACCATTTCATAGAAATAGGGGAAGTAGAAAAGGTCTTCCTCCCGGAAGTAGCCTCTGTGATGGGACTACAAGAAGGACAAGTAACTATTCTTATCCATACCGGCAGCCGTGGCTTCGGTCACCAGATCTGCACTGATTATTCAGCACGTATGGCCCAAGCTGCCTCCAAATATGGTATACGGCTCCCCAGCAAAGGGTTAGCTGCGGCACCCATCGATTCGCCTGAAGGTCGCCAGTATCTTGCAGCCATGGCCTGTGCTGCTAACTTCGCCTTCGCCAACCGGCAGCTTATAACCTTCCTAGTACGGGAAGCCTTTGAGGAAGTTTTAAAGCTTTCTCTTGAGGAAATAGGGTTGGAACTAGTGTATGATGTGGCTCATAATATAGCTAAGTTTGAAGAACATAAAGGAAGAACCTTACTTGTTCATCGGAAGGGAGCTACCCGGGCCCTGCCGGCTGGACATAAAGAAAACCCAGCGCGTTACCTAGCCACTGGTCACCCAGCCATAATCCCGGGGAGTATGGGTACAGCTTCCTATGTAGTTATAGGTACAGAGCGTATTGGGGAAACCTTTAATTCCGTAAATCATGGAGCGGGCCGGATCATGTCACGGAAAAAGGCTAAGAGTTCATTATCCCCCGAGGAACTGCAGGAGTCCCTTAAAGGAGTGCTTCTGCGGGCCAAAAATTTACGTTCCCTCCTTGATGAGGCTCCCGTAGCCTACAAGGATATAGATGAAGTAGTGGGTACCCTAGTGGACGCAGGCTTAACTAAGCCAGTGGCCAGGCTTAAACCCCTGGCCGTAATCAAGGGGGAAGGGGATGAGGGTTAAATTGCATAAATTACCCTTCCAAGGGTAATCCTAACTCCCGTAAAGGGAGGTGATAAAAATGCCCAGGATCAAATGCTCAGTAGACCAGTGCCTGTATCAAGAAGGAAATGAGTGTAAGGCCTCCAGTATCCAAGTACGTCCCACCCTTATGGATCACATGACCACAGTTCCCGACGATACAGCATGTGACACCTTCATACCGCGGCATGCAGCCAAAAAATAACTGTTTAAACAAACTTAGCTCTATACCATAGCCTGAAGAAATACTGTGTACCCATAGAAAAGCTCCGCTTTTATAGCGGAGCTTTTCGTTTCTTTTTACCTTCACAATTTAAAGATGCTGCTAGGCTAGTATCCAGGGCTTGCCATTTATTGAGACATAGTCATCACGATCGTTTGGTAAAAAGAACTAAAAGGTACCTACTAAAAAATCTTAACAGAGCCACCCAAGCCTTTGTAGGCCTTGCAGGAGTCCCATTCTTATGCTAGAATATCATCTAGCAGGGACGTGCCGAAGTGGTGGAACTGGCAGACGCGCCGGACTCAAAATCCGGTGGGGCTCACACCCCGTGCGGGTTCGACTCCCGCCTTCGGCACCAGTAGGAAAATCAAGGGTTTCAGCGGATTAGCCCCCTAAAAGAAATCCGGTGTCACTGAAAGGGGGCTATTTTCACGGGCAGAATCTGACAGAATCACAGATGAGTTTTACCTGACATTTTCATTGATGCTTCACAGGCCACGAGCTTTTTGGGTAAGGAAGATTCGAGGTATATACAAAAGAGGCTCCACTGCCTATAAGCGGAGCCTCTTTCTATTTTAAGTTTAGTCAACTATTCACCCTAATCGGTAACTGACACCAGATTGCTTTCGCCATAATATTTTACTTTAGCGTTTAAGTTCTCACTTACAAACCGCAAGGGTACTAGGGTGCGGCCATCCACTACTTGGGCCGGTACATCCAGGGTTATCACCCGGCCATCCACCTGGGCCTCAGGGCTACCTATTTTAAGTATTATAGTTACTCCCCGGTTCTTAATGATCACTATGCCATTATCATAAGAAACATTGGCTCCTAAGCTTTCGGCCAAGGCCCGGATGGGGACCAGTACGCGGTCGTGCTGTATCCTCGGGGCTACATCAAAGCGTAGAGGTTTACCCCGGAAAAATACTTTTACTGCCAAGTCTCCTATAGCGGCATAAGTTTTATCTAACTCTTGATAAGCCTCATCATCATCAGCTATTTTATCTAAAATATCTTCTAAAAGTTCACGGGCCTTCTCGGCTTTGCCAGCCTTACGGAGTATCTTACCCACTTCCTTGGCCAGCTTAGCCTTGGTAAGTTCATCCAGGGAAGTATCGATTTGCAAAGCAGCCTCTAATTTCTCTGCTACCTCACCCGCTTCAGCTTTCTTTTCATCCTTCCATTCTTCTAACAGTGCTTTAGCCTCATAGACCGCCTCGGCTACGCTCTTCCCTTCCAGGATAGCCTGTAGGGCAGCCCGGGCTACAGGGTTTTTAACGTGCTCTAACGCCTTCTTTATACCTTTATAAACTTCTTCCACTACACTCTCGTCAACATGCTTCCTTTTTCTCTCCCTTTCTCTTTCCCTCTCTCGCTCACGCTCCCTTTCCTGCTCCTTTTCTTGTTCTTGCTCCTGTTCTTGATACTGGTACTGCTCTTGAGTTAAGGACGGGTCGGTGCTTGTACTAACTCCCCCTTGAGTAGAGCCCTCCAAGGTACCAGAAGTAGTTGAAGCCCAGGCGGGCACAAGTAAAGAGAACACCAACACCCATGCTATTAGCCATGCCCAAATTTTTTTCCCCTTCCGCATAAACTTCCCCCCATCTGTTTTTGTTTTGTTTTCTATTAATTTATTCGGTTATTCCCCTCTCTTTTTGGGGGGTAGCAACCAAATTTCCTTCGTGACAATATCAAGTTTAAAATGTACTTAATGTACTTAACCCTCACCTTTCCGCATTCTCTCCATTTTTCCTCCGCTTTCGCTCCTCTTTTATTCATCAGCTCATAACCTTCCCAAACTAGCCTTCAAGAAATTCTAATCCCTTTTTCCTGGCAGGCCTGCCAGATTCTTTCTCGTAAAACTCTTTCTATTTTCCAAAGGGAAGCCGGTCGGGTTTTAGCAGTCACCGTAAACTGGATACCCCGGCCTGATTTGTCGATATCGGTAACCCCATATACCTGAGGGGGTTCGGCAAGCCCTTCTGGACCTGGGAGAAAATCATCATGGTACTCTCTTTCTACCTGCCTGCAGACCTCTTCTAAGGTTTCTCGCACGCGGTAAGGGTCCTCGTCAAAGGGAAAAATGATGTTTACTATGGCCCTCAATTCCTCCCGGTTATAATTACGGACCGTTTTGATCTCGCTGTTGGCTATATAAAACTTGGTACCTGACCATTCTCGTAAAGTAGTCATACGCAAGCCCAGTTCTTCCACAGTACCCGTGACCTTCTCATTTATCTGAACTACATCTCCCACTCGTAACTGGTCTTCAAAAATTATAAAGAACCCTGTGATTATATCCTTGATTAAACTCTGGGCACCAAGACCTACTGCCAAACCGACCAAGCTTGCACTGGCCACTATAGCTGTTACGTTCACCCCTAAAAGGGGCAAAATGATAAGGGCAGCTACAGCATAAAGGGTGTACCTGGCAGCCGAGAGAAAAAGGGATTCTAATGTCTTCTTTTTATGCGCTTCTATCTTGGCTAGGTTAAAAAACCTGTGGATAAGCCGAAATATAAGCCTCCGGGCGACTAATACTGCTATTATGATAGCCGTTATCAGTACCAAACGAGGTATAAGAAAAAAAACCTTTACCTGGATGGTTTCCCAGTGGAAAATTGGCCAGTTCATATAAAAATTCCCCTCCATTTTGTAGTCTCCACAAACAGGCCCTCGGGTAAAACCGCCTGAGGTTAGCCAGGGTTTGTAAGTCTCTTGTACCCGCCCAGGCATTAGGCTAAAATTAAAACAGGTTAAAGTTTTAGCGCAGGTGAAGCCAGACATGCTTGAACTTTTCCCAGCCCTGATAGAACGCATGAGTGTAGTAATTACCTTGGCCTTTGTCCTTACCCGCTCTCAAAGCTTTCGTCGGCTCTTACAGGAT
The DNA here is from genome assembly GCF_900176005.1 of Thermanaeromonas toyohensis ToBE. NCBI lineage: Bacteria > Bacillati > Bacillota > Clostridia > Neomoorellales > Neomoorellaceae > Thermanaeromonas > Thermanaeromonas toyohensis. Next base: position 2,725,180 of record NZ_LT838272.1, read on the forward strand.
AAGGCAAACCTTAAACAAAAGATTCTTCTCATACTTATCTTTGGCCTTTTAGGAATTCTAGGTAGCTATACTGGTATCCCTATCCAGGGAGCGCTGGCCAACTCGCGGGTTATCGCCCCCTTGGTGGGAGGGCTTTTCGGTGGACCAGCCGTGGGCTTAGCAGCGGGTTTCATCGCTGGAGCTCACCGTTATTTTCTAGGAGGATTTACAGCCTTCTCCTGTGGCCTTTCTACCACGGTAGAAGGCTTCCTGGGTGGGCTGGTCTCCTTGCGATACCGTCAAAAGAAATTACCCTGGCAAGTAGCCTTCCTCACCGGGTTTAGCGCCGAAGTTTTGCAGATGTTAATCATCCTTGCCCTCTCCAGGCCTTTAGATGCTGCCTGGAGCCTGGTGAAAATCATTGGGCTTCCCATGATTCTGGTGAACGCTACAGGTATCGCCTTAGCCGTAGTAATTATCCAAAATGTCCTACATGAGCAAGAGATAGCCGGGGCTATCCAGGCCCAAAAGGCTTTGAAGATCGCTGACAGAACCTTACCATTTTTACGCCAGGGCCTAAATGAAGTATCGGCCCAGGAGACAGCCGCCATAATTTTAGAAGCTACAGAAGTAGAGGCAGTAGCCATAACCGCAGGGGAAGAGATCCTAGCCCATTTGGGAGCTGGTTACGACCACCACCGGCCAGGCCAAAAAGCCCTCACAGCAGCGACACGAGAAGCCCTAGCCACCGGACAAATTAGAATAGCCCAAACGCCTCAAGAAATCGGGTGCCATTACCCGGGTTGTCCCCTCAAAGCAGCAGTAGTGGTACCGCTACAGAGCCGGGGGAGGGTTATAGGCACGCTTAAATTATACCATACCCGTTGCAATGCTATAGGCCCTTTGGACCTAGAGCTTGCTGCTGGTTTAGGTCATCTCTTTTCTACCCAGCTGGAGCTAGCTGAACTGGACCGTCAGGAAAAGTTATTGACACGGGCCGAAATTCGAGCTTTGCAGGCCCAGATCAATCCTCACTTCTTGTTTAATGCTCTCAACACTATTATGGCTGTTTGCCGAACTGAACCGGATAACGCCCGGCGTCTATTGGGCTATTTAGGAGATTTCTTCCGGCGGAACCTCCAGCACCCGGAACAGACTGTAACCCTGGCCACTGAGATAGAACATGTGCGTTCTTACTTGGCTATTGAGAAAGCCCGGTTCGGCCCTCGGCTGGAGGTGGAAATTGATGTAGAACCCGCAGCCGGAAGATACCTACTTCCGGCCTTGACCCTCCAACCCTTGGTAGAGAATGCCGTTAAACATGGTATTCTCCCTAAGAAAGAAGGAGGTAAGGTTACCATCACTGCAAAAGAAGTAGGAGATAAAGCAGTAGTAAGGGTGGAAGACGACGGCGTGGGGATAAATCTAGCCAAGGCTACCCGGCTCTTGGAGGAAAATAATCCTACCAATAATAACCTTGGTCTGCGCAATGTCCATGATCGCCTGCGGTTGCTATACGGCCCGGTCTCTGGTTTGAAAATATATTTAAAACCAAACGGTGGGACTATAGTGGAGTTTTCTCTACCTAAATTATCACAAGAGAGTCTAAAGGAGGTGATAGCCAGTTGATTAGGGCCTTGCTCGTAGATGATGAGCCACCGGCCAGGGAAGAATTACGTTTTTTAATAACTCAACATAAAGATTTCGTTATTTGTGGTGAGGCCGGAGGCGGCGTAGAAGTTCTAGAAATGTATGAAATGGTGAAACCCGACGTGATTTTCCTAGATATTCAGCTATGGGACTTGGATGGTGTAGAAGTAGCTCGCTTGCTCCTTAAAAAACCTAACCCACCCTGGATTATTTTTGCCACAGCCTACGACTCTTATGCTGTACAGGCCTTTGAACTAAATGCTATAGACTACCTCCTTAAGCCCTTCACTGAAGAAAGGGTAGCAGCTACACTGGATCGGATCGTGGAGCGCTGGAATCTTAAAGAAAAAGAAGAAAAATATTCATCTTTAGAAAAGCTGGTCCAGCAGTTAGTCCTACAACAACGGCCCAATAGGCTGGTGGCTTGGAAGGGCGAACGACTACTGGTTATTTCCCCTGAGGAAATAATTTATGCGGAAGCACAAGGGCATCAGGTTTGGTTACAAAGGGTTTCCGGCGATAGGTTAAAATTCCCCGGGACTCTGCAGGAATTACAAAACAGGCTAGATCCTCAGCGTTTCCGCCGGGTCCACCGCAGTTTTCTAGTAAACATCGATTTTGTATCTGAAGTGGCACCATACTTTCACGGTTCTTACCGGCTACTCATGCGGGATAACTACCGTACAGAGGTCCCTGTTGGCCGTACGTACCTGAAAGAATTAAGGGAAACTCTAGGGTTTTAAACCCAACAAAAAGAGGCCGATTTCGATGCGGCCTCTTTTTGTAGTAGATACCTTAACTAAACTTATTTATTCGTCACCGAAGAAGAGCAGCACTAGGACTAGGAACAAAATGAAAGCTGCCCGGCGGCTAAAACCCAAGCCAGCCATCTTAGTCCCCCCTTATTGGCTTTTCCTGGTAGCATTTTATGCATCTTAATTTGACCCGGTCACTGTAAGGGGGGCCATCTTTTCTTACGTAGGAGTATTCTGGTCTTAGTACTATCCTCCGTTACTGTAATATACATCCAGTTATCTTCTACACGGGTATCGACACCAGAACCTATGACCCGGTAAGAAGAGGGCTCCTCCACATATACTGCCACCGTTAAATCTTTAAGCCCTTGGGCATTCTCGAGATCTATAGCCCAGCCACCCGGGCCACGATGGAAGGAAAATTTAGTCCCTTCGTACCGGTTAAGAAACTCGGCAAAACGGCTCATAGGCCACACCAAAAGCTTCCCGCCTTCTTGGTCCAGGCTCGCTCGCTGGGCAAAATAGGCAAGGGCCTCCAGGGCATATTCATTCCTGTTAGCATGGGTATAAATAAGCCGGATCACATGTTCTTTTTCTATAAACTCTAGCAAATCCTTTAGCCACTTTTTAGTCTCTTCTAGGGGAACCTTGGCAGCTATAAGTTCTTCCAACGCAGCATATTCCCTAAAGGGGGTTACAGGAAACGCCCAAAGCTTTCCGCTTACTGGCTCTCCCCGGAAAAAGCTCCGGGTAGGGCTGGAACCTGTATCCCCTGGGCTATAATAGGCCAGAGCACCTTTACGCTCTAACCATTTATTTACAAAAGGTGGGTGGTTCCCAGCTGGTGCGCTGTACTCTACTACCTTTTCTCCTGTTATCTCTTCTAAAGTAGAAAAATTTAGCTCAAGGTAGCGGAAGGCCTCCTCCCGGGGCATCTTCTCCAGGTTAGCGGCGAAGTAATTGTGGATCCAGCCTCCGTGGGCCCCAATGGCTCCATAGGAGGTAAGCATCTTAACCCACGGCCGGCCTTTCATTGGGGAAGCCGCATCGAAGCCCAGACCATCACCAGGCCGATAAGTATCAGGACCCGCCGTAATATGGATAGAGTAAGCAAGGTCTGGTCGAAAGATTTTTCTATGTAACATGGCCCTTAAGGGGCGTAAATGGGCGTTGCTGTCCAGATGGAAATTTAATACAATTCCACCCTTCCCGGAAGGGGTATTAACAAGGCGGGGAAGATGAGCAAACCTAATAAGAAAGGTCCTCAAAACAGAGCGGAGGGTAAGGTCATCGGACATAAGCTTATGAAAACCCAACTTGAGATTAGCAAAAACCACTACACCCCCAGAAGAATAAAATTTCTGGGTAAGAACAGCCACCCGGCCCTCGGGAGGAAAGTCGAAAGCTATTTCGTCTGCATCCAGAAGGCGGGTACGGGCATGGGTAAACTTTAACCGGCCGTACCCATACCCCGTGATGACATTCTCTTTATCCAGCTTTCCCGGAGTTATCCCCCATTCCCAGGCTACCTCTGGTGAAGGAAAACGCCAGTAACCTTCATAATAAGGCGGGGAGTAGACTACTCCCGCCATGTCCGCAAGAAGCGGAACAGACAGGGTATTTCCTTCCGGAGAACGACTCCCAGGATCGAAAACCAAAAGCACTTTACCCCCCGCCTCCACAAACTCACGCAAAAGATCTTTAGTACCCGGGGGAAGCACCGCGTTAATTTTTTCTGGTAAAATTAGAGCCTGATATTGGCGGCTCCTCTGAAGAGGTGCCAGCGAGGCTAATTCTATCCAAGTTACCCGTCTGAAAGGGAACCCTTCCTCCCGGAGAACTTGCTCATAAGCTTTAAGAATTTTCTCTCCTTCCTGCCCTATAAGGGAGGCCTCCCCCATAACCAGGCCCACCTGTTCCACCCAGGTCTGGGTAGAGGGTTCTACTCCCGGCCTTAAGCTCAGGCCCACCCCTATTAGAAGCAAGGTTAAAAGTACGGTTATCTGGAGTAGCCTTTTACCTATTATGACCATTATTGTTTGCCCCACCATTTTTAAATTTGCCAGCTCCTCCATTATTTAACGCCTAGTACCTAATTTTTCCCTGGCCTCCTATAGAGGAACTATAGCTGCTACACTGGGCAGGATAATATCAGCTTGGCCTTCCATCTCAGTAGCTAGGCAGGCCCCAGTGGTAACCCCTACCGCTACCTTCACTCCTGCCCTTTTACCCATCTCAATATCTAGAAGGGAATCTCCTACCACAGCGCATTCCGAGGGAAGTAACCCCAAACGTTTGCTGGCTAAAAAAACCATTTCCGGAGCTGGTTTGCTTTCACTAACCTCATCCCGGCAGGCATAAGCAGAAATATAAGGCTTAAGACCACTCAAGGCCATCAAAGCTTTAGTCCGCTCCAAGTCATCGTTAGTAGCCACGGCTAGCTTACAACCAGCAGTATATAGTTTCTCCAAGGTTTCCTTAACTCCAGGGACCGGGACAGCCTGCCACTCTAATCCAGATTTTTCATCGCAGGCTGAAAAAGCTTCTAAGGTTTTGGCTAAACCTTCGTCCCAAGGTACTCCAAGGTGTAAAAAGAGGATAGTAGCCACCGCTGCAGCCGTTTGCCGCCGGGTCCCTACTACTATGGGGCTCCTACGGGACACAGTATTATTTTCTTGGAGCCCCATGGCTTTTAAGATAATCTTTTTAGTCTCCGCTCTCAAGGGGAAATACTCTTCTAGATATTTCACACGTTCTCGGATCAGGCGGGGCCAGATAACAAAAGAATCTAAGAGGGTCCCATCTTTATCAAAAATTATGCCTCTACAATACACAATTTGGGAGCCAAATTTTAGTGGAATCATTATGATTACCTCTTTCTACATCAGTCGACGGTAGCTATGTTCTTTTTAAATGAAGAAGGAAATTAGGGAGATCAGGGCGAAAACTATATTATCATGGCAAATTTTGACGATAAGGAGTATGGCTATGCCTCAAGAAGTTGTGACTATTAAAGGCACCCGTCAAGGCTTGGTCATCCAATTCAAAGGGCAAACTGATTTGGGGGAGGTCAAGGAAGCCTTAAAGGCTAAGTTGGAAGGAGCACGGGGTTTCTTCCAAGGTGCCCGGTTCATCCTCTCTCCTTCCTGCCCCTTGACATCCAGGCAGACTGCTGAACTGGAAGAGCTCTGTCGGTATTATGGGCTAGTACCTGCTCAGGAGGCTAGCTTTGCCTTTCGACCGAATCTTCCGCCAGAACCTCCCACGGTCCTCAAAGAACTAACCCTTCGGTCCGGCCAGGAACTTACAGTGGAGGGCAATCTGGTCCTGCTCGGCCATGTCCACCAAGGCGCCACTGTACGGGCGTCAGGCAGTATTTTTGTATTAGGACAGCTAAACGGAATAGCCCATGCAGGATACCAAGGAGATGTAAGGGCAGTGATCTTGGCCCTAGTGATGCAGCCCTCTCAGCTCCGTATAGCTCATACAGTAGCTATTCCCCCGCGGTCGGAGGATGTGAGGCCATATCCTGAAATAGCCCGCCTATCTTCGGGCCGCATCCTGGTGGAACCCTACCAACGGGGCGCATCTATGGAGGCTAAAGGGTGGTCTTCCTTCGAGCCAGTCCAAAGAAGCAAGCGTCCCCGTCTTACTCCCACGCCTCACCCACAATATGTACCTTAAGTAAGTTGGTAGTCCCTGGTACGTTAGCAGGTACCCCAGCAGTAATAACCACTAGGTCCCCTTCCCGTACCTGGCCGGAACGTATAGCCGCGTTGACCGCCGCGCTTACCATTTCATCTGTTCCTTCGGTCCTCTCTACTAGTAGGGGTTCCACTCCCCAAACCAAACACAGTTGGTTTAAAACCTTTTCATTGGGACTAGTAGCTAAAATGGGGGCCGGGGGTCGATACTTAGCCACACGGCGGGCAGTGGCTCCAGAAGCAGTGGGGGTTATGATGGCCTTAGCTCCTAGCTCCAGGGCAATGGTACAACTGGCATGACTTATGGCATCGGTGGCTGTCCGCTCGTCCGCCAGCCCTTTTCGCTTTAAAATTTCTTCATAAGGTAAACTCTCCTCAGCACGGCGGGCTATACGCGCCATGGTAGCCACCGCTTCCACTGGATAGCGGCCTATGGCTGTTTCCGCGGAAAGCATAATAGCGTCTGTGCCGTCTAGGATAGCGTTGGCTACATCTGTAACTTCAGCCCTGGTCGGGCGGGGGTTACGTACCATAGATTCTAACATCTGCGTAGCGGTGATGACCGGTTTTCCGGCCTGGTTGCACTTCTTTATAATCATCTTCTGGACCAGGGGGACCTCTTCCACCGGGATTTCTACCCCCAAGTCACCCCTGGCCACCATAATCCCGTCAGCTACCTCCAGGATTTCATCTATATTTTCCACGCCAATGCTGCTTTCAATCTTGGCTATAACGCCAACCTGAGCTTTATGCTCCTTAAGGAGGCGCTTTACTTCTAGGACGTCTTTGGCAGTACGAACGAAGGAAAGGGCAATGAAATCTACCCCCTGGCTAAGGCCAAATTCTATATCGGCTATGTCCTTCTCCGTCAAGGCAGGAAGATTTAATACTGCTCCTGGTATATTAACCCCTTTATGGCTGGAAATCTCTCCTCCGTGCTTGACTATACACTTAATCTCCTTGGTGCCTGTAGCCAAAACTTCTAGCTCTACGAGCCCATCGTCGAGGAGGATCAACTGGCCCGGTTGTACATCCCTGGGTAAATCAGGGAAGGTTACGGGGAGGCGCTTCTCATCCCCTTCTATATTTTCAGTAGTAAGGATAACTTCTTGACCATCCTTTAAGACTACACCGGGTCTGACCTTACTTAAGCGGATCTCAGGGCCTTTAGTATCTAGGAGCAGGGCCACCCTGGCTCCTACCTGAGCGGCAGCCTGTTTTACAGCTCTCATCCGGGCTCCGTGCTCAGCCCAAGTCCCGTGGGAAAAGTTAAAACGAGCTACATTCATCCCGGCCCTGATCATTTGAGTTAAAACCTCTACCTTCTCGCTGGCCGGTCCCAAAGTGCATACTATTTTGGTACGGCGGTATCTACAAGGCGAGGTCATTGGCTAATTCATAAACCTCCTGGTCAATATCTTTTTTGCCCGCAAGCACCTCTTCCAGATCTACATCCACAATGCGGTTTTCCCGGATGCCTACCATTTTCCCGCTTATGCCTGACACCAAAAGTTCCACAGCCCTCGCTCCTAAACGGCTAGCTAAAATACGATCAAAGGCGGTAGGATTCCCGCCCCGCTGTATATGCCCTAAGATGGTAACCCGGCTTTCCAGGGCAGTCCTCCGCGCTATCTCTTTACTTACTTCTAAAGCGCTACCCACACCTTCGGCTACCACAATGATGCTATGCAGTTTTCCGCGTTTTCGCCCCTTTTCCAACCGGTTTACAATTTCATCATAATCGATAGGCCGCTCGGGTATAAGTATAGATTCTGCTCCGCCTGCCAACCCAGCAGCTAGGGCCAGCTGGCCAGATCCACGGCCCATAACTTCTATAATAAAAATCCGCTCATGAGAGGTAGCGGTATCTCGGATTTTATTGATAGCTTCCACAGCTGTATTGAGGGCCGTATCAAAGCCTATAGCGTAGTCAGTGCCAGGAATGTCGTTATCAATAGTAGCGGGTACCCCGATAACTGGGAACCCCTTCTTGTGCAGGTGGAGAGCCCCCCGGAAAGATCCATCCCCACCTATAACTATAAGACCTTCCATCCCTTCCCGCCGGGCATTCTCCAAAGCCCGGGCACGGCCCGCCTCGGTGAGGAACTCCTCCGAGCGGGCCGTAAGAAGTATAGTGCCTCCGCGGTGGATGGTATCTGCTACTGTAGATGAAGTTAACCTCCGAAAGTCACCCTGGATCAATCCAGCATAGCCTCGGGCAACACCTATCACCTCTGCACCTAGCTTTTGAGCCTTGCGTACCACGGCCCGTATAGCCGCATTCATTCCAGGGGCATCTCCCCCGCTAGTTAGTACTCCAATAGTTTTCACTCATCTCCACTCCTTTTTACTTCCGCGACAAAGCTGAACTTAAAATTTCATGGGCTTCTTCTGCTTCGGATTCAGGAACTAAAATCTCATAACCCCCTAAATTTTCTCCTTGGGAAGTACCCACTGGCCTAAGCTTGACCAAAAGGCCTTCCCGAGTTAAAATCTCTTTTAAGCGTGTAGCTGTCTTCTCGCTAGAAGCAATATAAATAACTGTCCACATATCCCCCGCTCACTCCCCCGCTTCCAGGCTACCGAACTTAGTGAGCACAACTGCTCTACCGCGGATCTTCATAGCCGCGGTATGTTCGGTAAACTGGGCTACCATTATCTCACCTTTATCTAGCTTTTCTGAATGGTGAAATTTGGTATCCTTCCCGCGGGTAAGACCGCTAATGGTTACTCCATTTTCCAGGGCTTTTACTACAATATAGTCCCCGCTTACTACCGAAGAATTTTCCATGCGCCCTCTCCCCCCTAACTTTAAACCTTTTTTCTCGTTCTATTATCCATTAAAACCTTTATTCCACCCACTTCTCCATATTCCTGCTTCCACCCTTCTTTTTCTTGCTATTTTTCCGGTATTACTTTTACCCTATCCTGCCCTAAAATATCAACTAGCTTTTTTAGCAGAGGAGGGGCCAAAGTAACCCAATATTTGCGGTTAGCTAAAAGACAGCGCCTAGTCCGGGGGAAATAAAAGTATACAGGGTGAGGTCCAGGATAAGCTGCCAGAACCCTTTGTACCTCTAGGACCCCGTTTTCTTCCTCCACCTTCAAGTATAAACGCGGTAGTTCATCTTTAGCTACCTTCTCTACATGGTCAGCCAATACCTTTACTTCTTCCTCCTCCCGGTCGATGCGCCCCTCCACTAAGAAAATCTGATCCTTAAACAGCCAGTCCCGGCAGCGCTCATACACCCGGGGAAACACAAGGACTTCTACCTGCCCTCCAAAGTCTTCAAGCAATAAATAAGCCATAGGCTCTCCTCGGCGGGTGATCACTTTACGCAAACCAACCAAGACGCCTCCCACTACTACAGGAGTCCCGTCAGCCAGCTCCTCAAGTTCAGCCAAAGTATGGGTAGTACGCTTGCGCAAGCTGGTGATATAGGGTTCCAAGGGATGGCCGCTTAAATAAAACCCCAGGAGCTCTTTCTCCATGGCCAAGATTTCTTCCTGGGAAAATTCTGGTACCTGGGGTAAGGGAGGATCTTCTAGAGATGCTCCTACCATATCTAGCAAAGATACCTGTCCCCTCTTCCGGTCACTCTGGGTACGGCTAGCCGCCTCTAGGCAAGCATCCAAAGCCTGAAGGAGTGGTCTTCGCCCTCTGCCTAAAGAATCAAAGGCCCCGCACCGTATAAGGCTTTCCAAAACCCGCCGGTTTACTACCTGTAAATCTACCCGCCGGCAAAAATCGGCCAGGGAGGTAAAAGGGCCACCAGCTTCCCGGGCAGCAAGGATGGCCTCTACTGCAGCTCGCCCTACATTTTTTACAGCGGCTAATCCAAACCGGATATGACCATCTCCTACACTAAAGTCAACGCCGGACTCGTTTATGTCCGGCGGAAGCACCTTAATGCCTAGCCGCCGACATTCTTCTAAATAAGGTGCTACTTTCTCCAAATGCTGGCTTACGCTGCTTAAAAGCGCAGCCATAAATTCTACCGGGTGATGAGCCTTAAGATAGGCTGTCTGGTAGGCTACTAGAGCATAGGCGGCGCTATGGGATTTATTAAAACCATACCCAGCAAAATACTCCATAAGATCAAAAATCTGGGCGGCAAGATTAGGGTCATATCCCCTTTGTACAGCCCCTTCTATAAACCGGTCACGATGGCGCGCCATCTCCTCGGGCTTTTTCTTTCCCATAGCCCTCCGCAGTTCATCAGCCTGGCCTAAAGTATAGCCAGCCATAAGGTGGGCTATTTGCATCACTTGTTCTTGGTAAAGGATGACACCATAAGTTTCCTTTAAGATCGGCTCCAGATCGGGATGGGGATAAGTAACAGGTACGAAGCCATGTTTCCTCTGGATAAAATCCTCTACCATACCGCTACCCAAAGGGCCAGGTCGGTAAAGGGCGACCAGCGCAATAATATCTTCCATACGTTCAGGCTTTAGGCTCCGTAACAAAGAGCGCATCCCGGAGCTTTCTAACTGAAATATACCCGTACTTTCCCCGCTAGATAATAAATCGTAAGTAGCCTGGTCATCTAAGGGCAGGTTCTCTATCTCCACATCTTTCCCATGCTGGCGGAGAGTTTCAACAGTATGGCCAATAACTGTCAAAGTACGCAAGCCCAAAAGGTCCATCTTTAAAAGCCCTAATTCCTCCACCGTTTGCATCGGGAACTGGGTAGTTATAGCATCACCAGTTTTTTGCAAAGGAATATAATGGATGAGCGGCTCAGGGGTTATAACAAGGCCGGCCGCATGAATAGAAGCATGGCGCGGTAATCCTTCCACGGCTCGGGCGGTGTCCAGAAGCTCCCGCACCCGGCTACTGCTCTGGTAAAGCCCTCGTAGCTCAGGGGATGTTTCTAAGGCCCGCTCCAAGGTAATGCCCAATTCGGTGGGAACTAACTTAGCTATCCTATCCACTTCGGCCACAGGCCAGCCTAAGACCCGCCCCACATCGCGGACGGCTGCCCGCGCAGCCATAGTACCAAAGGTTATAATTTGGGCTACATGGTCCTCGCCGTACTTTTGCCGGACGTACTCGATAACCTCATCACGGCGTTCAAAACAAAAATCTATATCAATATCTGGCATGTTTACTCGCTCAGGATTAAGGAAACGTTCAAAAAGGAGATTATAACGTAACGGATCGATATTGGTTATACCCAGGCAATAAGCCACTAAACTTCCGGCCGCTGACCCCCGTCCGGGACCTACGGGGATCCCCTGCTGCCGCGCAAAGTTCACCAGATCCCACACTATCAAAAAGTATCCTTGATAACCCATTCTTTCAATAATATTAAGTTCATGTTCTAAGCGGTCTCGAGCTTCCTTAGAGGGAGGCGAATACCGTCTTTCCAACCCCGCATAACAAAGACGGCGGAGGTAGGAAGAAGGAGTTTCACCTAATGGTACGCGATATTCTGGTAAGTGTAGACGGCCAAATTCAAAATCAAAGGAACATCGTTCAGCGATCTCCAAAGTATTATCTAGGGCTTCCGGAATTTCGCCAAAGATCTCTTCCATTTCCTCCCGGCTCTTAAGATAAAACTCAGGAGTAAGAAAACGTAACCGTTGCTCTTCCTGTAAAGTTTTACCAGTCTGTATGCACAGTAAAACATCTTGAATGCGTGCCTGGTCTCGGCGAACATAATGGGCATCGTTGGTAGCCACAAGGCTTATCCCTAACCCGCGGGCTAGATCTACCAATTTAGCATTTACCCTAGATTGTCCCGGGAGCCCTTGATCCTGGAGCTCTAGAAAGAAGCCACTCCGGCCAAAGACCTCCCGGTACCAGGCAGCCGTCTTATACGCCTTCTCTTCCTGCCCGTTAAGAAGGAGAGTAGGTATCTCTCCAGCCAGGCAACTGCTTAAAGCTATAAGCCCTTCCCGGTGCCGGGCCAAAAGTTCCTTATCTACCCGTGGCTTATAATAAAAACCTTCAAGATAAGCAGCAGAGACTAAAGCCACCAAATTCCGGTATCCCGTTTCGTTCTCCGCCAGTAAAACTAAATGATACTGGAAATCGTCCCGGTGGGGTTCCTTGTCAAAGCGGCTACGGGGGGCCACATAAACCTCACACCCCAAGATGGGCTTAAGACCCCGGGATTTGGCCGCCTTATAGAAATCTACTACCCCATACATTACTCCGTGATCTGTTAAAGCCAAAGCGGGCATACCTAAGCTAACCGCAGCCTCTACTAACTCTTCCAGGCGCCCAGCCCCATCCAGGAGGCTATATTCGCTATGGACATGTAGATGAACAAAAGGCCTGTACCCCATAGCTGGGTTCATATTTCTACGTAAAATATAAAACTCCTCCCCACAAAATTTTTCTTTAGCTCTTGACGGGTAATCGTAACCAGCTTATAATAAAAACTGCAAACCAAAATAGTAATGATTACTATTAAAAAAGGAGGCATCCTGATGTCCGACCTAATCAACCAAGTACAACTCGGTGTAACTAAAGGTACTATACTGGAGGAAGCAGTAGAGGCTAACTTCCGGGGTGAAACTACAGAAGTGGGTCTTTACCTAGCTATGGCCCGCCAGGCCCAGCGGGAAGGCTATCCGGAAATCGCTGAGGTCCTGGAAAAAATAGCCTGGGAAGAAGCCTGGCATGCAGCCCACTTTGCTGAATTGAACGGTAAAATTTCAGCTTCCACCAAGGAAAACCTCGAAAAAATGCTAGACGGCGAAAAGCACGCCAACAGGGGTAAAAGAGAGTCGGCAGTAAAAGCTAAAGAAAACAACATAGATCAAGCCCATGATTTCTTTGATGAATCTTCTCGAGATGAAGCCCGCCATGCTCAAGCACTAGAAGGTCTTCTCAACAGGTATTTCGGCAAGTAGAAAAAGCAGGTCAAAAGTTTAAAGGGTTAAAAGCTTAGAGGCCAGGATAAAAACCTGGCCCTCAAATTTTTTCCTGAGCCTTCAAATTTTGACTGAGCCAGGGCGCACACAAAATTTAAGGACGCAGATTTGCGTCCTTTTAACCTGGTCGGAGTGGGGAGACTCGAACTCCCGGCCTCATGGTCCCGAACCATGCGCTCTAACCAAACTGAGCTACACCCCGACATATATTAATTTTTTAAGCCGACTTGCTTCCTTGTTTTCTTGCTTTTATTATATAACCTCCCTGGAAGTGTAGTCAAGGAACTACAACGTTCTGTTTACTCTTTTGTAAGGCTAAGAATCCTAGTATGGCAGCATTAAATTCGTCCTTCTTTTCATAACAAGAGGCGTGGCCAGCCTCCGGGAGGACAATAAAAAGCGAGTTCTTTATGGCTTCATGGATCTTCTTTACTTCTTCCAAAGGAGTAACTATATCTTTGTCCGCACCTATCACCAGGGTAGGCACTTCAATTTCCCCCAACTGATCTAGTATATTATAATCTCCATGGCTGGAAGATAATCTTAAGTAAGCGTCAAACCAGTCTTTAGTCAGCAACTGGCTAAAAAACTTCTCCCTTTCTTTTAGCCAATCGTAATGGGTTTCATAGAACCTGTCCGAGTATATATAGGGCATAGCTAGCTTAAAGAATTTTTCCCCCTCGCCTGTACGAGCAGCTTCGTCCCAGGCCTGGCCAATAGCTTTTAAATAATTAGTTAATCTGGCCGTGGTATTAGCCAGAATAAGGCTCTTTAGTCTAGCCCCATATTTTAGGGCAAAGAGCAGAGCAACCTGTCCCCCGTAGGAGATGCCCATCATATGCACGCGGGCTAGTCCCAAGTGATCAAAGAGCCCTCTTATATCTTCTACATGCTGGTTAATATTATATTTCTCTAAGCACTTGTCCGATTGGCCTTGGTCCCTGAAGTCTACTCTTAGCATTCTATATCCATTTCGGGTATATACCTCAACAAAATCAGCCCAGCTGGCGGTACTCATCATTATCCCGTTGAGAAATACTATCGTTTCCTCTCCAGTACCATCGAGTTCATAGTAAATACCCACACCGTTTATCTCCAGTTTAGGCATCTTTCATTTCCTCCTTCTGTCTGTTAAATCTTGCCTTGGAGCAGGTTTGTCGCATTTTTTGTCCTACTGTTTTTGTCCCTTAATGTAGTAAAGGTTAGTAAGGTAATTTGATGGCTCGAGGTCAAACTTGGAAGCATATTCCTTTAATGCTGCTTCAAATTCATCAAATGCGCGGGCAGCTTCTCGTTGTTTGGCCCAAAAAGCATCTATCTCTGGTTGGAGTTCTTGTTCTGTTTTGCCCTGTTCTACTATTTTTTTTAGTATCTCGACCCTCATGAGTAAACCTTCATGAGTCAAATCATTTACCTTAAGAAGTTTCTCATGAATCTCCTTTAGCTGTCTTTTTTGCGGGTTCAACTCCCTGAATTTGCCCAAAAATCTTTCCGAATGCCGGGCCAAGTCATACAAAATATTTAATTCCTCCTCTCTTTTTCCTGCTATTCCTTTCTTTATAGCTTCCTCCGACATCGCTTGTAAAGAAGGTAGTTCGGCATATATTTTATTTAATTCTTTAAGGTAGATTTCTAACTCCTTGCCTCCGTCTTGCTGGTTGTAATGATGCCATCCACCAGAAGCCATTAACATTAAAAGAAGTAATATACTAAAGACCCCTGCGAGAAATGCTCTCCTCAGCAAATGTGACAACCTCCGCCGGTAAATTTTCTATCTCGAATACCTGTGTACTCATATAGCAGCTCTGAGGGTGACCCACAGACGGTAGAGCCACAACCTTTGGGCTACTAATAAAGGATGCTGTTCCCCATAAACTCTTGCTAGGTATTCAAGCCACGCCTCTTCCCCCCTTAGCATCGGCTATAGAAATTATCTGGGCACCCAGTGGTAATCGGGACATCTTTTGCCATAATATCCTTGACCATCCCAGCGTTCATGATGATGATAAATTAGACTTAGCTACCCCCTCATCTCTGCTTTGGGAGACCACCACATGGTTTGCACCACGTTGGGGATGCAGTTTTATCTGCTGCCACTCCTCGTCCGAAAGAGAACCTTTTTATGTATAATTGCTTTATCTAGAGTTATTTTCCCAATATCGTGGAGCAGTGCGGCTTTAACAATGTTTTGCCTTATATGATCGTTAACTCCGTTCAAATGGGACAGTTTTAAAGAAAAATTGGCTACTGCCACAGAGTGATTGAATAGGACCGGGCAATAGCTTCTAACATTTTGCAGGTAACTCATTACCTCAACCACCAGTATTTCTTTTCTTCTTGAGATAAGCCAGCGGGCAAGAATAGCAGTATTTTTCACTTCTTGCCCGCCGCACGATCTTTTTTTGTTAAAACATTTGAGAGGGTTACGTCCTATTCAGCAAGCTTCTGCTCGATCCATTGCTTGGCGGCCGTTACGCGAGCAATATCCAAGTGGTTGTAGTCCATCCCAGTCTTAGCCTTCAGCGGCGCCCCCCGCCTCGTCACCCCATCAGTGTACGTAGCGCTGGCTACGAAGAGCAGTCCATCACTGGGAGCCGCCTTCTCCCCTATAGGATACCAGAGCCAGTAATCCAAGGTTTGATTATAGCCATACAATACATAGAGGCTTATACCTGGGTCTAATCCTTTACTATTTAGCTTTGCTACAAAGTTGCTGGTACCCATGTTGCCATAAGGATTATTAATAGCCTGATTAATTCCCTCTGAAGTAACGTAAAGACTCTGGCCGCCATAGTAAAGCTTATACATAGTATCGTTACCGTCACCTAGTGTCCAGCTCTCAGAATTAAAGCCAACGGGGTATTCAGGATCGTCTACCCAGTTGTGCAGTAGTTGAGTTTGTCCTTCGAAATAGTTTCCGCTGTAAGTATGGGTCATATCCCATCGCGTATAATAACGGTACGCATAATAGATGTAGGCCTCCCAGAAAGCTACCGGGCAATTCAGGGTGTTGTCAATAACATTTAGATTGGCGGTATAATACCTGAACATGGTATCCAAGCCCTTGAAGGGAGCTGCTACGGCAATGTATTTCCGTACATCGCCTCGGTAATCGGTCATCCATGAAGTATCCGACCATTCATTGTTCAAAGAACTCATATAGGCAATGGCCGCCATATTCCCCTTACTGTGGGCTACCACATCAACTTTGCTCTTTCCCGTCCTTTGCTTTATCACCTCGATAGCATCGGCCAGGAGTTCGCCCTGGACGAGGTTATTTCCATGGGTGTGGGGAAAAGAAATAGCGAAGACCGCATAACCACGCTCAGCCAAGTACTGCATTAATCCGGGGTTACTGATACTGCTTGGGGTCTGTTCGTCCCAAGGATGCGCCCAGGCGCGGTTCATGTTGTCATTGGCACCATGGACTAGGAGCACCGGATAAGGCTTGGTGGCATTCTGCCAGTTGGGCCCGTACCCCAGCAAAAAGTAACGATTGCTCTTAAGATGGCCGTAGCTGCCAAAATTGTAATCGTTATAAGTAGAACTGTAACCATCGTGTATATAGATGTCCGAAGGAAACCACGATCGCACTCTGTCGTTCTTGGGTAGGCTGATCTTGATCATCTTCTCCTGCCCGTTTACCATCTGGCTGGTGGTGTCGCCCCATAACTCCACCCGCTCCCAGGGATAAGGATCGCTAATAGTGGCGATCAACTGGGGAGACGCCGCCTTGGCTTCGGGTAAGGGAAGAATAATACCCCCTACCAATTGGAGAAGCATGGCAAACGCCAGCACCAGGGCTATCCGACGCTTCTTAGGGCCTGTCATAATTGGATACCTCCCTCTTCAAATGAAATTGAGCCTGTTAGACCTCCAACCCTCAAAGCCGCCCACCTCTAGCTTTCCGGGATTCTATCACCCCTCTCTTCTACGCTTCCGCTGTGGGACTGTATTACCTGCCCGCCTCCTCTGGTGGCCCGGCATTCTTACGTTAAAGTTTTTCCTCTCACTTGATACGGACGGTATTCGTTTTCGAGTCCCAGAACAGCATAAGAGGCGTCACTCCAACCTTAGATGCTGCCACTACATAAATTCTTTCATTAGATAGCCCCAGTTGGGTAAGCAAAGCACGTGCAGCATCCAGTTCTTTTGTGTTCATCCTCAGGGCAAGAACCAGATAAGGACGCATGGCCGGAGGATAACGGGCAACTCGCTCCAATTCCTTTCGGCAATGAGGGCACCATAAGGACCAAATCAGTGCCGGTTTATTTCTTAGATCTAGTGTTACTAGTAAGCCATCCGCTGTAGACACTTTTAATTCAGTACCGGATAAGAATTCAAGTGGTATTGTTAAGTCAGAATCATATAACCGAAAGGGAGGAGCCGGGTTTAGTACCAGTAGGAAAACAGAGCCAAGGAATAGTGCTGCCATAGTACCGGGCAATAGGCGTACACGACCCCGTTTAGGAGAGACAAGCACAATTGCCAGGAAGAGGGTTGTTTCTAAGATTAAAAAAATAGCACACAAGTAACAGAGGTTCTTTGTGTAGGCCCAAAAAGATGTTAATAAGCCGCTGTGAACCAAAACCCCTCCTCCGATAATTACCAGGGTAAGCCTTCTGTGAGATTGGGCCATCCCAGTATAACAGAGGTATGCACTGAGTAAATAGTAGCTTGTTCCCCATAAGGTTAACGGTCGCGTTAAAAACTCATAGTAACCATAACATGTACCAAGTGGACAGGGGGGGTTGAAACCGATTGCCCATAAGCTAATAGAAGCTATGGCAAGGCACGTGTAAGCCAACCCAAGAAACATCAATATGTTCTCCTTTTCTAGCCGCCTCAAATGCAGGGTTTAAGTGCCGGGGCAGTGGCCCCGGCACCTCCTGCTAACAGTAACGTTCCGCAGAAGAGAAGTTACCCTTACTGATAATTGACCACAAGTTTAGGAGCATACGTGCTACTTTCGCCTCCATATATCTCGAGAACGTCCGAAACAAAGTCCGCCGGTGTCGAAGCTCGTAATCTGAACTGAGTACGCCCTGTTTTATTTATAAATTCAAGTGCATTGGCAGGAATTGCAATATCGACGTAGGCATTGTCGGCACCGGGTGGAGCAACTGTAGCCACGGCTAGAGCGCCATTCGCAGCGTTGGCGGAAACCGGAGCATTATAATCGCTCTGTTCGAGGGCACTGCTGCTGCCAAAATAACCGCGTACTATATCTACACTGATACTATTGACGGTACCACTTAGAGATTTGCGATAAATTCGTAGCTTAGCACCTGTGATCGTTACATTATCCGGCAAGCTGCTGGTATCGAACGAGAGTATCACCCGGTAGGTATCGGTGTTATACATGCCTTTATCGCCCACTTTATGAACCGAAGTGCTCATCCCATCTGCCAGCAGCGCGCCTACATATCCATCTTCAGAGGAAATTGAAGAAAACGAAGATCCACTATTGGGGTCGATAATGTAAGTCTCTGATTTTACGGCCTCCTGATTCCCAGCTGTATCCACACTGAAGAACTTCAGAGTAGTCGTATTTGAAATGGTTATGGGTCCAGTATATTTAGGCGAACTTGTAGTTGGCGTAGTACCGTCTGTTGTATAATAGGTGGTAGCTGGTTCATTAGTAGAAAGTGATACAGTTACTGGACCGACATAGGTCCCACCTGGGGGACTTGCGGTCGTTACGGGGGGAGTGGTATCGTTGCCGCTGGGCGGAGTAGAACTTCCTCCGTTTTTCGGATGGTCGCGGAAGAACTCCCACATGATTTGGCTCGCGTTTGGTCCTTTGGGGTCCGTGTAAGAGCCAGATGTACTACCACCTGACCATGCATGGCCCATGCCGTCCACCATATACTTCTCCATAATAACTGCCCCGTAGTTATCCTTGTAAACATATCTTGTATAGGAACGACCGTTAGGTACAGAACCACTAATAGTAGCGTCTGCTACATCATCGATGTTATTATTGTCAATTCCATCCGAAGCCAAGTCGTTCGTCTGGGCCCACTGAGAAAGGACCTGATGACCATTAATGGGATAGACTGTATAATCCGAGGTGCCGTGGAAGACAATGGTTGGAACTACTCGCTTATACGAACCCATCGCATTATAAGCGACGGTTCCCTGCTGGTTAGGGTCCGGTCCACCTTGGAACATAGCATTCCAGGCGTTAATCTCGCTGGTGGCTGCCTTGTACTCGAGACCCGAATGAACCCCGATTGCTGCAAAGACGTCTGGGTATGTTGCACCCATTATTACAGCCATTGCCGCTCCAGCTGATAAACCTGCGATATAAATGCGGTTATCATCTATGGTATACTCGCTTTTGACCTGATTTACTATTCCAGCGATAACGGATGGTTCGCCGCTACCGCGCGATTGGTGGAATGGATCGAACCAGTGCCAACACTTATTTGGATGGGAGGAGGAAGGTTGATCGGGGTAGACAACTATGAAGTTGTTTTGCTCCGCTATCGAGTTCATTTGCGTCCCTGCGGCGAACTGATCGGGATCTTGAGTACAACCGTGTAGCATTACAACTAATGGTACAGGGATCCCACTTTGGTATCCTGTAGGAATGTAGACTTTATATATTCTCCCATCAGTGTAAGTCTTGGTAACAAACGTACCCGCGTATGCCGGTTTTAAATTAGACGGCCCTATGACCTCTAAGCCCATGAAAGTAGTAAACACAATAAGCAACGCAACTACACAACTCAGCACCCGAGGAACCCGAGCCTTCAAACGAAACATCTCGTTTAACCTCCAATTTTCCAGATTTTCTAAGACTGGGTATTACGGGTTTTCAGACATTAATTTACTCGTCTTAACATGGTTTATTTCACTCCTTTTTAAGAAAATTATACATTCGTACAAATTCTCAACGAGCCCCAGATAATGTTTTCTTTTATTCTGCTTTTCCCCCATTACAGCTTGACATTAATTCTGTCTTGTGAAAATATTGTTAGTACCTTAGTACCATAAAAGCATATCATTTCCGTTTGACCCTTCTCCCTCATTACCTCATTTAGTCTTTATCTGCACCCCAGAAGCCGGTAGCCGCTAGTTACTTAATCACCATATTGCGTAGGTTTGATTGCCATTCGCTTCCTGCTATATACCGCTGGTTCCCTTGAGTTCCGAAAGCCTTTAGGAGGTGTATTTAGGTTTACCCTAATTTATACTTTACTCCTTTTTTCTTCTCTCTCAAGTATCTTTTGACATGAAAGGATATCTCTAGTGCATAAAAGACTGAGGATCTTAGGGTCACTTATTACTCAACCACTTCTTCACCAATCTCATCCCCTTCCGGCTGATCCAGGCGGATACG
This sequence comes from Thermanaeromonas toyohensis ToBE, assembly GCF_900176005.1. Classification (NCBI taxonomy): domain Bacteria; kingdom Bacillati; phylum Bacillota; class Clostridia; order Neomoorellales; family Neomoorellaceae; genus Thermanaeromonas; species Thermanaeromonas toyohensis. The sequence goes on from NZ_LT838272.1 coordinate 2,745,501, forward strand.
TTATAATTATTAAACCTTACTTCATAGATGTTATTTCCATAGGGAATTATCCGTTCGATCTTGCTCATATTGATTAAATACGCCCGGTGGGTGCGCAAAAAAAAGCCACATCTAGAAAGTTCTTTTTCTACTTCCTTAAGTTTTTTACGGCAAAAATACACTCCTTGAATGGTATGAAAAAGGGTATACCTGCCTTTACACGTCTCTACAAAGATAATGTCCTGTACGTTCAAAAGTCTGATATCCTTACCCTCCAGGACATACACCTGAGAAGCCTTATGTACCTCACCGGTACCAGAACGCGCCTTCACTTCCTCTAATCTTTGAGGCCAAGCAGAGCTTATGAGCCTCTGCAATAGGATGCTTACTTCTCCTAACTCTCTTAATGTCAGCCGGTATACTTTCCCACTGGGCATCTCCTGGACCACTATATCCCAAGGTTCCTCCGTATTTTTGCTGTTGGGCTTTATTTCTAGAATAAGAGAAGTTCTGAGGCGTTCTACCACTTTTTACACCGCCCAACTTATCCGCGAAGTTCTAAGGCCAGTTGGACCAGACCATCACACGTGTTGACCACTTCTTCCAAACAAGCAGCCAAGGATTCGGTACCCGCCGTCTGGTCGCCGGTGCGTTCTAGAATTTGCTTTATATCTTCCTTCAGCTTTTCCAAGGCCAAAACGATGTTGTTGTAAACCTCCGCTGCTATCTTAGCATAATCGGCCACTTGATCTGCCAGCCGGCGTACTTCCCTGGCTACTACATCAAACCCCGCGCCGCGTTGCCCTATATGAGCAGCTTCAATGGTAGCGTTGAGCCCGAGGATTTTGGTCTGATAGGCTATCTTTTCAATGAAGTTGACTACCTCGGTGGCTCGTAAAGCTTCTTTTTCTACCTGCGAAGCCAGGTGGTTGATATTGTCTATAAGTCTATTTATTTCTTCGGCTGCTGCAGCTAGCTCCTCTCCCATAGCCATGGCGTTCTGCATGGTTTCACTGAGGGCCCTAGCCACTCCAAATAGGTGGTCTTCCTTTTCCACCCCTTCCGACACACTGATACCCCCCACCACGCGGCCCTCTTCTATAATGGGTACAGCCCGGGCCACATAGGGAATCCCAAGCACCTCCGGCCCCACACGGGCAACCATACGCTTGCCTTCTGTAATGGCACGCCCAACTGCAGAGGCAGGTAAAAGGGGATCGCCCGGCTTTACATTGTGCTTTATTCTCTTCCCAGGTACATATATCAATACCTTTTCGGTATCGCAAACGGATATGGCGCAGTCCCCGGCAAACAAGCCCGGCAAATAGGGGGCGACCTCTACAAAGGCTTCCAACACCCTCATCCCTCAGACCTCACCTCCCTCTTTTGTACAACAGAGCCCCCACCATACCTGTTCTCGTGGGGGCATTCCTCCAGCTGCTTTAAGTATCAGGCATTATACGCTCAATTCCTTTTTTTCTTTTCCGCACGATACCCCAATAGTACTCTTTATTTCCGGCCTGGAAGCATTCTTTTTTCTCTCTAAAATATGGGTAAAACTCCGCGCCAGGCCACCCGGGAAGAAAAGTACTATCAGTATATAAACAATGCCAAAGAGAAGCAGCCAACGCTCGAAGATAGGATAAACCCTAGCGAGACCACTGAACCACTCGTGCACCCAATTGATCAGGGCCGAGCCCACTATAGCCCCATAAAGGGTGCCGCTGCCGCCGACAATGGTCATCAAAAGCGCATCCAAGGTTTTTTCCACGGACAGAACAGAAGCGCTCACGAAACGCATTTGCAATGCATACAAAGCCCCAGCCAGGCTGGCAGTTACACCCCCCACAGCCGTAGAAAAAAGTTTGTAGCGGAAAACATCATAACCAATAGCTTCTGCCCGTCGCTCGTTTTCGCGTATAGCCTGCAATACTTTACCGGTAGGGGAGGATACAAAGTTGCGTAGCACCCAGGTAGCCAGAATGAGGAAAACCAGGGCGACATAATAGTAAACAACTCTATCTTGGAGTATTTCAGGTACCCGGAAACTGAAACCGTCTTCTCCTCCGGTCACGCTACGCAACCGTAAGGCGGCGATGAAAAATAACTCGCCGAAGGCCAGGGTGATCATGGCAAAGTAGGTATCCCGCACCCGCAGCGAGAGAGTACCTATGAGAAGGGAAATAAGCAAGCCAAAAAGAAAAACTGCCACCAGCCCGGTTAGAAGCGCTGGGATGCTTGGACCAATATTTTTGAGCAACAACCCAATTATATAGGCGCCGCTCCCGAAAAAGAGAGCATGACCGAAGCTTATGATACCTGTGTACCCCAACAAGATATCATAACTCATGGCAAAAACAGCTATGATAAAAATTTGTGTCAGTAGATTAAGGGTAGCTCGTGACTCGGTAAGCAAGGGTACAACTGCCATAAAGCCTATTAATATAGCCACCAGAATCCATTTAAACTTCTCTTTCACTAGATCCGGCCTCCCCCAAATAATCCTCTGGGTCTAACTAGTAAGACCACTGCCATAAGGAGGACGTTGACCGTCAAGGCTGCTTCCGGGGCAAACCACGAAACCAGGGCACCCATTAGCCCCACCAGGAGAGCCCCTGCCAGCGATCCAATAAAACTTCCCAGCCCCCCGATTACTACTACAATAAAAGCCAAAAGCTGGTTGTCCATCCCCATGGTAGGACTAATGGCTCCATTCAGAGGGCCCATCATAGCCCCTCCCAAGGCAGCCAGGCCAGCACCCAGAGCAAATATAAGAGTAAAAATTTTTCGTATATCGATACCCAAAGCCTGGACCATCTCACGGTTTTCTACCCCGGCGCGAACAATGATACCCAACCGTGTCCGCTGCAGCAGAAAATACACTAGAAGGGCTATCAAAATGCCCACCGCAATGGTAAATAACCGGTATTTTACCAGTATAATCCCCCCGAAGTCCCAGCTGCCCTCCAGCCACTTGGGCCCGGGACTGGTAAGAATATTAGGCCCCCAGAGCACCCTAACGAGCTCGGTAAGAACCAGCATTAAGCCCATTGTAAGAAGCATTTGGGATACATGGCTGCCGTACACCCTGCTTATGGTCAGCCTTTCTAAAACTGTACCCAGAATCACCCCGCATAGTACCGCGCCAAGTAAAGCGAGGCCAAAGCTTTGAGTCTGGCTGAAAATCCAGGCTCCCATGTAAGCGCCCCACAGAAAGAAAGCTCCATGGGCGAAATTCAGGATATCCATCAACCCAAAGATAATAGATAGACCCACGGCGAATAAGAAAATAGCCATACCGGTAGCAATGCCGTTGGTAGTCAGATTAATAAAGGTTTCCATTTAAACCCCCCCACCAAGGTTTTGACAACGCCTTTCGCCGGTTCAACATCCTTTTCAATGTTACTTACAAGCTAATTCCCAGGTATTTCTGCTGAAGGTTCACGTTATTAACCAAGTCCTCCATCTCACCCTGGGCCACCGTCCGTCCATCATCGATGATGTAAAAGCGATCCCCTACATACTGGGCCAGGTTGAAGTTCTGCTCCACCAGAACCACAGTAGTCTGTCGCTTTATCTCTTTTATGGCTTCCGCTACTTTCTCCACCACTACCGGCGCCAGTCCCTTACTCGGTTCGTCAATTAGCAACAAGCTATTTTCGCCAACAAGAGCGCGTCCCAATGCCAGCATCTGCCTCTGCCCACCGCTCAGGCTACCCGCTTTCTTCTGCCACGCCACTTTTAAATCAGGAAAAATAGATAATACTTTATCCAGCAGTTCCCCCGAACGATTCCCTTTCATAGCTATTTTGAGGTTTTCTTCTACTGTTAAGCCGCTAAAAATGGCCTGATCCTCTGGAACATATCCTATTCCCTTTCGGGCCACCATGTGGGCGGGCAGGCCGTCAATACGCTCACCCTTGAATTCGATCCTGCCCTTTCTGGGCTTTAGTAACCCCATAATGGACCGCAAGGTAGTCGTCTTCCCCGCCCCATTCCGGCCCAGGACGACCGTGACCTTCCCTTCCGGCACTTCCAGGGATACTCCCTGGAGAATGTGGAATTCTCCTATATAGGTCTCCAAATCCTCGACCCTCAGTATCACGCCATTCCCCCTCCTAGATAGGCTTCCTGTACCCTTTCGTCCTTCACAATATCCTCAGGGCTGCCGCTGGCCAAAACGTTGCCGTTAAAAAGTACCACTATCTCATCAGACAGGGATAGTACCATGTTCATCTTGTGTTCCACCAACAGAACTGTGCGATCCCTTTTCTCCTTTATTTTCTGCAACAGATCGATCATGGCCGGGACTTCCTCCAGGGAGATCCCCGCAGTAGGTTCATCCAACAGCAATACCTCTGGCTCCATAGCAAGAACAATGGCGATCTCCAATTTACGCTTTTCTCCATGGGTTAAAGTAGCGGCAAGGGCCTCTGCTTTCCCGTCCAGGCCTACTAGGTTCAAAACCTCCATTGCCTTGTCCGTCAAGTCCCGGAACCGGGCGGCCGGAGTGAAAGGGCGGAATCCTACACGCTCTTTGGCCTGCACTGCCAGCCTCACGTTTTCCAAGACCGTAAGCCTGGGAAATACATTGGTTATCTGGAAGCACCTGCCCAGGCCCAACCGGGCCCTTTCATGGACGCTAAGACCTGTTATATCTTCTCCTTTGTAAAATATTTTACCGCGTGTGGGTTTTAGCTGACCGCTGATGAGATTAAATAGAGTAGTCTTGCCTGCCCCATTAGGACCTATAATAGAGGTAAAAGTGTAAGGTCTGATAATTATGTTTACACCGTTTACCGCAAAATGCCCTCCGAACGCCCTGGTCAAATCCTCTGTACGTAGAATACCGTCCATAGTTCCAAGTTCACCTCCTTACCATAGTTTAAGACGCTTAGCTGCATCCCGTAATTCTGCCCGGAAATCCGGGTGGGCAATATTTATAAGCTGTTTAACTCTCTCTCTAATGCTTCTTGCTTTAAGGTGAGCGACGCCGTATTCGGTTACCACATAGTCCACATCCGCCCGTAGTAGGGTCACTTTGGCACCTTCTGGCAGGCAAGGGACGATAGTAGATATAGTCCCACCCTTGGCGGTGGATCTCAAAGCTATAATAGACTTGCCGCCGGGAGACATCTGGGCTCCTATAGCGGTATCTGTCTGACCTCCTGTGCCGCTGTACTGGAAATGGCCCAAGCTCTCAGAGACCACCTGCCCTGTAAGGTCAACTTGCAGGGCCGTGTTGACGCTCACCATCTTATAATTTCTGGCGATAATACAGGGATCGTTGGTGACCCTTCCAGGCTGGAATTCTACAGCTAGGTTTTCGTTGATAAAGTCATATAACTTACGCGTGCCCAGGGCAAAATTCCCTACCATTTTGCCGGGCCAGAGGGTTTTACACCGTCCGGTGATAACACCAGCCTCGACAAGGTCTACCATGCCATCGGTAAACATCTCGGTATGAACCCCTAAATCTTTCTTGTTCATTAGGAACTTGGCGATAGCATTGGGTATGCCCCCAATGCCCAGTTGAATAGTAGACCCGTCTTCAATTAGATCCGCTATATAGCTCCCTATGGCCCGCTCTTCTTCGCTCGGTTCGATAGGCTGTATCTCCACCAGAGGGGCTTCGTATTCTACTACGTAATCCACCTGGCTGATGTGTACCTGGGTGTCGCCGTAGGTACGGGGCAGGTTGGGGTTTATCTCTAATATTACTGTTTTAGCTACAGCCATAAGGTCTTTTTCGTATCCTACTCCCAAAGACAGGGAGAAGTAGCCGTGCCGGTCCATAGGGCAGGCGGTCCCCCAGAAGAAATCCGGCGGGTCAAAACGAGCCTTACGCGGCCCCCAGTCTCGGCCGTGGGAAGGGATCAAAGAAACGGTGCCTAGCTCATGTCCTTTGCGCTCGTTAGCCCCATAAAACCAACTTTCCAGGATGAAATGTCCCTTCATGCTGGGGTCCAGGAAGAAATCAAATTCTCTGAGGAGCAAGGCACTGAAAACCCGGACGTTTTCTACTTCATCACGGCGTTTCCCCAGGGCCCCTAAAAGGCCTGGCGGAGCTGAAGCAGCCATAGCTGCGGCAATGCTGCAATTGGAAGTTACCATACCGACAGCTTCATCTATGCTTATGAGTTTGCGGCGGTATTGTTCTTTATAATTCACACCCATGGTCCCTTTCTCCTCCTCGGCACAGTTCCTTTGAGTTTTATTCCTCAGGACCCCACTTGACCACGGTAGCTGCCCAGGCGTACCCGACGCCTGCGCTCACCATGACCACTATGTCCCCATCTTTAACCAGCCCCCTTTCCAGGGCCAGTTCCAGGGATAATATTTGATCCATTTGTCCTATATGTCCATAATCTTCCAGATATATAGACTGTTCAGGTCTTAAATTTAGCTGGGAAAGTATATACTCATGTGCAGAGCGCTTCATGTGTAAAAGGCAGAGATATCCGATATCCGCTGTGCTATAACCGCTTTCCTCCAGGGCTTCCCTTATAACCCTTAAGAAATTGGGCATAGAAACTTCTTCTAAACGATTCTTCATACCTTCAGGATCGAATACATCTAGACTATAAAGCCCCTGCGCTACTGTTTCCGGTGTCAAAGGGACTTTAGTGCCTCCCGCCGTGACTCCCACGGCATCGGCCAGGGAGGGATCGGTTATAATACGGCTTCCTAGCACCGTGTTTCGCCTTAGACCTTTCTGTAGCACAACTGCAGCGCCACCCGCTCCCAGATTGTACATAAAGCGCACGCGGGGATTCTTGTAATTTATCAAATCTCCGTTGCGGTAGCCGCCGGCCAGCAATACGGTGTTTATATTCTCATTGGCCAGCATAAGGTCCTTGGCTATCTTGAGAGCCATGACCATGGTGCCACACCTGAGCTGCACATCGAATCCCCAAGCGCGCGTTGCTCCAACGCCTCCCTGGAGTTTAATGGCACCCGTCTGGAGTAAATGCTCCTTATATTCTTCGCCAATGTAGATAACCAGATCAATTTCTTCTGGCTTTATCTCCCCTTTTTCCAAGGCCAGACGAGCGGCTTTGATACCCATTTCTATGGTATGATCGTCTGGACCAGGGATAGGTTTCCGTTTAAAGCCCAGTTTTTCTTCTACTATCTCCTGGGGTATCCCGCTCTCCCTGGCTATATCGGCACTGGTCATAAAGGTGGAGGGTATATATACCCCCGTACTGCGGATGCCTACTGTCTTTTTCATTTAGCCCTACTCCCTTCACAAAAGGCAATTTTTATATTTTCCTCGTATCCAAGGGGATAACTTTGTTGTGGGCCAAGGCTTTTTCCTTTTCCACGATTTGTTGGAAAAGGGAAGGTATTTTGTCAATACCTGTTAAATGATATACGGTCCCGCTTTGCACATGATGTATAATGATCCTCCACGGTATTTGCTCGTTGCCCGCTTCATACATAATCCGGACTACAAAGGAAGCCATTACTTTTTCCTGCAACCGCTTTGCCCCTTTCCCCAAAAAGAAAACCTGCTATCCTTTGTTACCATGATAGCAGGCTCAAGTTGCTTACTAGTTACATTTAAACGGCTATAAAATTCTGGGTCAATTTTTTATACAGCTTAACTGTTTTGAGGGAGGGCGATACACCTAATTCTTTTCTTAAAACCTCCTGGCATCTTTCATACACCTTCACCACCATAGACCCATGGCCCAGTTTACTATAACAGTACATTTTAAGGCGATAGGCCTCTTCCCAGCATTTATCCTTCTCTAAAATCCTGTCAGCCCATTCAATGCACTCTTTGTATTCTCCCCTGCGCGCCAGTAACCTCGCCAAAAGCTCTGCTCCTCGTATATAAACCACTGCCAGTCGCTCCCGTTCCTCCAGGCACCACTCTTCCAGGTTTATCCCCTGTAAGTAATCACCCTGATACAGTTCTAAGGCCCGCCTCAGCAATACCTCCGCTTCTTCCGGTCGCTCCTCCGCTATCTCTTCCGCCCTAGTAACGGAAGTTTCAAATTCTTCTGCGTCAAGCCAGAAACCGGAAGCTAAGTTAAAATAATAAGCGGAACCCTGCCTCTGGATAAAAAATGACGGACTTCTGGGCTGCCTGCTGGGCTCCAGTACATTGAGCAAGCTATTAAGAGCCACTTTGAAGTCGCGGGAGGCCGCCTCCGGATCGGCATCCGGCCACAGGTAACACATAATCTCCTCTTTATGCAATAGGACACGCCTCTTGGTTAGTAGTAATTGAAAGAGTCTCCTGGCGCTTTCTCGGCGCCATTCCTGAGGGCTAATTTCTTCCGTTCCGCGCCACACGCGAAACTGCCCCAGAGTTTGGATGCGCAAGGTATAGCCTATGACCGGAAGGCTATCCCTGGCGCCCAGTTTATCCAGCTGCCAATTTACATAGGAAAGGCGTATTCCTTGCTCCTTGGCCGCACAAAGTAGCGGCACAGAAGCCCTGCCGTCTCGGGCTCCCAAAAGGCTGCCCCGGTGCAGCAAAAAATCGTATCCCCGGGTTTCGCATAACTCTAAGAGCTCGGACACATTTTCGCGAAACTCCTCTTCCCGCCCTTCCTTTAAGGCAATATAGGAGAGCCACCACGCGGAAACAGTTTTGCCAAAGCTATCCCCGCAAAGGGTAAAAAGTTTTTTGGCTGTTTTTAAGTATTCCTTGGCCTTTTTCAATTCCCCGCAGCATGCACCGGCCATACCCAGGCAATGATAGAGCATGGCGGCAAACCATCTGTCCCGCACCTGCTCTGCTACCCGTATCCCTTCCAACCCGCATCGCTGGGCTGATAACCAGTCCCCTTCCAGGCTGTAGGTAAGGCACTGGCCCATCAACACTTCTGTACGGCCACGGATAACACCAAGTTTATCGTTTAGTTCTAAAGCGCGCCTGTAAGCCTCCCAGCAACTGGCAGGGGAACGCCCTTGAACCAGAAATGCATGTCCCAATCGCACATAACCAATGGCTTCTGTGAAGGGAGAATTTAACCTCCGTCCCGCTTCTATACCTTCCTTAGCGGCAACCTCAGCCTTTTCTCCTTCCCCTATCAGGGAATAACATAAGGAAAGTACCAAAGGGGTTTCCCGGAAGGAAAAGGGGGGGTGGTACTTCCCCTTTTCTAAATGAGCATTATTTTCTAGTAATTGGATTGCCGCCTGCAATCTTCCTGTACGCAGAAGCAACCTGGCCTCAAAATTTCCTCTACTAGCCAGATGCAGCATCTCGTTAGCCAGCTTTTTATAACGGCTAGCATGGCGCGGCTTGCCCTGGTTGACCATATTCTCCGCCATAAGATTCAGAATCTCGGCCTTCTCTTCATTGTGTTCTTCACCCAACATTTTGTAGGCCCGGCGCAAATATTCTTCTGCTAGAGACGGTTGAATGGTATCAATATAGACTTCCGCCACTCCTTTCCAAGCCCTGCTCTGCCCAACCCTGTCACCTGCCGCAGAGTACTTTTCCGCCGCCCGATAGTAAAGCTCCAAAGCCGCCTGATAGTTAGAGGCCAATCTCTCAGCATCACCTAAAGCCACTAAAAAGTCCGCCCTTTCTTGGTATTCAAGAGGTAACTGTTTAATATAATGTCGCAGGTGTTTACCCCGGCCACTAAAAATTAACTCGCGGCTTAAACGAGACAATAACTCAGCGGCATCAGCCCATTGCCTGCCTGCAAACAGGTAATGAAGAGCTTCTTCATATTGTCCTTCATTAAGGTAAAAATAGCCTGCGCGGCAATGTAAAACCTCCCAATCTGGCAATCTTTTGCGAGCTTCGCGCCTTAAAAAGTCTCTAAAAAGGTTGTGATATCGGAAGTGTCCCTCGCCTAAATCGGTGAGGAATAACCCTTTTTCCAGAGCCTCATAAAGAAGCGCCGGTGTAAAATCGTCCCCCATTAAAGCCCTACAGGCCGGGATACTTAGATCGTTTAGTATGGAGGACCGGAGCAGGAACATTTCTAAAGCAGGGGACTGCTGCCTCAAGACATCAAGGGCTAGAAACTCAAATAAATCCTCCAGATTATCGTATAATATAGCTCGCCGGGCCAGGGCTTGCGGGACTTCATTCAGGATCCTGCCGATTAGTCTTACAGCCATAAACCACCCTTCGCTGTAGTCATAAATAGCCTGTACTTCTTCCCGGCTAAAACGACCACGATAAGTTCTGGCTAAATATTCACTCACCTCATTTACTTCTAAAGCCAGGTCTTTCTCTTCAATTACCAACCTCTCTCCTTTAGTTCCCAAGCGACATACCTCTGGTAGATTGACCCGTTCTCTGGAAAGCAAAGCTACCTTAAGCCAGCCGGGCTTACCGGCCAAGAAGCGGTCGAAAAACATGGCGATGTCTTTCTCTTTCCCTACTAGATGCCAGTCGTCCACGACCAGAATAGCCGGTTCCCTTTCCTGCTTATTAAGCGAAGCTAAAAAAGCCTCCAATACCCTCTCCCAGCTTATGCCGTCCAGCTTAGCAAGCTGCGTGCCAATGTTTTCTCCCGTGCCCGTCAAAAGACTATCCAGGGCCCGGGCCAGGTAACTAGCAAAAGTAAAAAGGCTAGCATCTTCCGGACCCGGGCTGTACCATGCGCAAGGCAATTGTTTTTTAGTAACAACCTGGGCCACAGCAGTCGTCTTACCGTACCCAGCACCCGCACAAACAATAGTCACCGCATAATCCATTAATTTATCGAGCTTGGCTTTTAGTGCGGGCCTGAGCCAGGTGTCTGCCTCTGGTTTGGGGAGAGCCAACTTGCTCTCTATCAAGGCCAGCGGCCTGAACAAAGTTTCGACCCCCTTGCTAGGGTCCAATACAACCCATTTTTTAAGAGGAACTTTAATTTTAATTTTAACATAAAAAAGATTGCATATCAGTTACAAAAAGAGGCCCCGCCCATTATCACAGGCCGGGGCCCAAGCTGCTCGAATTTTACCCGCAGCTTAGCGTTTGTTCATGATAGGAGGTGCAGTTTCTTCGGGTTTGATTTCCCTTATTAGTACCGGTACCGGGTAATCGAATCCTTCTTTTTTCTCAAATCTGATGTGATAGAGGGTTTGCAGGGCTTGATGGTCTTCTTTGCGGAAGGTCATGGTGCCTTTGGGTGTCTCGAAGCTCATTCCTTCCATTACTTCTATTAGCTTTTCAGCGTTAGTATCGCCACCCGTTTTTTCTAAGGCTCGTACAATGGCCACCGCAGCCGCAAAACCTCCAGGAGTAAAGAGATCTGGCGGCCTGTTATATCGCTTCTTATGTTCCTCTACTAACCAATCGTTAACAGGATTCTTGGGCAGGCCGTGATAGTATACAGAATAGCCTTCCTGTCCCACCATGCCCCACATAGCTTTCATAGCAGCAATTTCCGGGGTACCTGTAATGATTCTAATACCCTTTTCAGCAACCTTCATGTCCTGTATCTGTTTCCAGGGAGTATTGGCGCTTCCAGCCCAGATTACAAAAAGATAATCCGGTTTCGCGTTGATGATCCGCTGAATATGCGCTGTAAAATCTGTGGCATTCATAGGAGCAAATTCCTGCAATATAACCTTTAGACCCTTAGGCTCTCCAAGTTTTACGAAGGCCGCAGCTCCCTCTCGGCCAAAGGAATAATCCTGTGCCAATATGGCCACTGTAGCACCGGGTTTAGCGGAAGCTATGGCTGACGCTACAGCCAAGGCATCCTGAGAAGAATTCCTGGCCGTCCGGAAAATATATTTGTTCCACTGGGCACCGGTGATGCTATCCGCTACTGCGGGTTCTACCACCATAATGCGCTTGTACTCCTGGGCCAAGGGTAGCACAGCTAGGGCATCGGCCGAGCTACTACACCCTACCAGTATGTCCACTTTATCCTGCTCCAGGAGTTTAAGAGCTTTTTGTTTGGCCACGTCCGGCTTAGTGGTCGTATCCTCCGCTATTACTTCTATGCGTCGGCCGGCCACTTCCTTTGTGCCCTTGGTAGCATACTCCAGTCCCAGTTCAAACCCGGTAACCGTGTCCTTGCCGTAGCTTTCCAAGGCACCGCTCAGAGAGGCTAGAATGCCTATTTTGATGGGCGTTTTTTTCTCCTCGGCCCCAGTCTTACTTTTGTTATCCTTGCTGCTACAAGCAACTATAAACAAAGAGAGTAACAGACAAAGTGCTACAATAACAGCGCTTCTCCGCTTCAAATTAACCATCCCTCCTTAAGATAAACAAAAGTATTCAAAAATTATCTTGTTCTAAGTTAATTTTTTAAACCCCTTTCACCCCCTACGCGCAAGCTGTGGATACATATTGGTAGGCATTCCTCTAATAGCATTTTAAAATTTTGAAGTTGCAAAGCAGTTACCATATCGCCTTTATCCCATAGGGTGTCCTTTCAAGAAGGTAAGAACCCGGTTATTGAAGGGTGCGGCCTGCTCCATAAAAAACAAGTGCCCTCCGCCGGGAAATATTTCCAGCAAGGAGCCTTCTATCCTCTCGTGCAATAACTTTGAATTCTGAGCAGGTATTACCCGATCGTCGTCGCCAGTTAGTATGAGGGTAGGCGCCTTAATATTTCTTACTTTCTCTCCTAAATCTACTTTTAATATAGCTTCCCATTGCCTCATCCACGCGTATCGGGGTAAAGGATCCGATAATCGCTGTTCAACTAGCCTATCCAATTCTCCTGGATTCCGGGATAGGAATTCTTGGCCGAAAGCGTATCTCATAGCTTCTTTAAGCGCTTCCCTGGCTGGCAACTTCCTCTTGTTTAACATCGCTTCTACTGTTTCTTTCGGAACAGGAACCGCATGAGGGCCACCGAAGGTAGTACACACAAGAACCAGAGTGTGAACGAGTTTAGGATAGAGCAGAGCCAGAGCCTGGGCTATAATGCCTCCCATGGAAACCCCCAAGATATGAGCCTTAGTAATGCCCAGCCTGTTCAAAAGTTCACCAGCATCATAGGCCATTAGCTCAATAGTATAAGGTTCATCCGGTTTGTCGCTTTTTCCTACGCCGCGGTTGTCAAAGGCTATGACCTGAAATTCCCGAGAAAAGGCTTCAATTTGCTTTTCCCACATCCACAACGCGTATCCTAATCCTTCGATCAAAAGCAACGGTTCGCCTGCACCATACACTTCATAATATATTCTTATACCATTTACTTCCTGCCACGGCATTGTAGTATCTCCTTCCCCTTTTATATCCCTCCATACATAATTTGAAGGCCGCTACTTGACGCGAACTAGGACGTTCTAAAGGGCGTTACTCGCTCTGCCAACCTCACCACATTACGGCCTAGCTGATGGCATTCTCTAATGGCCACTTCATCTTCCTCTACACTGCGTCTCCACTGCATAGGGCCACTCCTCTCCATGGCCTGAAACAGACTGCCCATCGCTCCACCATTATATACCTGCCCTACCGGGTCCCGGCTAGAGGCGAGTATCATGCCGTGCATGGTAATAAAACGTTCTAGTATGATATGGGCCAGTTCTTGTCCGCCGTTCCGCAGCGCTGCATTAGTGACCGCGGCACCCACCTTGCCGCTCAGCATGTTCTTGGCGAGATAAAGCCATCTCGTACGGTCCATAAAAATCTTCATCAGCCCGCTGACGTTGGCGAAGTACACCGGCGATCCGAACACGATACCGTCAGCTTCCAGCAGTTTTTTACCCAGGAAGCCCATGTCGTCATCTGTTATGGAACATTGGGGCTTTTTGAGGCAACAATTACATCCTTGGCACGGTTTTATATTATAGTCTACCAGCTCTATTAGTTCAGTGCTGGCTCCCATTTCTTTCGCCCCTTCCAACACTGCCGCCAGAAGGGACCAAGTATTCTTGCCCTTGCGGTGGCTACCGTTTATAGCCAATATTTTCACCATGGTAGGTACAGCACCTCCTCAGAGAGGCCAATAATTGATAGGATGCCTCAATAAACCCTATCCAAATCCAGATCTACCTATGAATATTCATAGAACCCGCGGCCCGTCTTGCGGCCCAGATAACCAGCCCGCACCATCTTGCGCAGTAAAGGAGCTGGCCGGTACTTATCTTCGCCCAATTCCTGGTACAAGGTTTCCATAATGGCCAGGCAGACATCCAGACCGATTAAGTCTGCCAGGGCTAGGGGGCCCATGGGATGGTTGGCTCCTGCCACCATGGCCGTATCGATATTACAAGCGCTGGCCACGCCCTCTTGGAGTAAGAAAATAGCTTCATTGATCATGGGGATTAAAAGCCTATTTACCACAAATCCAGGGCTTTCTGATATTACTATGGGCTTTTTACCTAAAGCCAAAGCCAGTTGACATATGGTTTCAACCGCTACTTCGCTCGTTCTCTGGCCACGTACGACTTCCACTAACCCCATAACCGGAACCGGATTGAAGAAGTGCATTCCTATTACTAATTCAGGTCGCCTGGTCACCGCCCCCATTTCAGTGATGCTCAGGGAAGAGGTATTGGAAGCCAGAATAACTCCTGGCGGGCAAATTTCATCTAACTTACGGAAAAGCTCTTGTTTGGCTTCTATTTTTTCAAAAATAGCTTCTATTACTATTTCAGCTTCTGTAGCTAAATTGAGATCTTCCCCGCACCGGATACGGGCTAAAGCCTCTGTAGCTTCATCTTTTTTAAGTTTCCCCTTGTCTACCATTTTCTCCAGGTTATGCTTTATTGTGTTGTATCCCTTTTCGGCTAGTTCTTGACTAGTATCCAATAGGGTTACCCTAAAGCCCGATTGGGCAAGGACCTGGGCAATACCGCTGCCCATGGTCCCTGCACCCACCACAGCGACATGCCGCTTTTCCATTATCGCTGTAACCTCCCCATATTTAAATCATCAACCCACCATCTACACCCAACACTTGCCCGTTAATGTAAGAAGCCTCATCTGAAGCCAAGAAAAGATAAGCCGCAGCTACATCCTGGGGTAAGCCCAAACGGCCCAAAGGCGTCTTTTCTTTCATCATATCTAATATCTTCTGAGGTACTTTAGCCGTCATATCCGTTAGGATAAAGCCAGGGGCCACCGCATTTACCCTTATACCTTTCCTACCCAGTTCCTTGGCCCAAGATTTGGTCATGCCAATTACACCAGCTTTAGTAGCTGCATAGTTAGTCTGGCCAATATTACCGTAGACACCCACTACTGAAGAAGCGTTTAGGATGACGCCAGAACCCTGTTCCAGCATAATAGGCGCCACCGCTTGGGTGCAGTTGAAAACGCCCTTCAAGTTTACAGCTATAACTTTGTCCCATTGTTCTTCCGTCATTTTGGTGAGCAGGGCATCGGATGTTATCCCTGCATTATTGATTAATATGTCAATGCGGCCGAACTCCTTTTTGGTGGCCTCTACCATGGCTTGTACACTGGCCCGGTCAGTCACGTCGACTTTAAAGAAAAGGGCTGCTGCTCCTATAGCTTTAAGCTCCTCTAGCGTATTATGACCCGCTTCTTCGTCAAAATCACAGATAACTACTTTGGCTCCTTCACGAGCAAAGAGCAAAGCTGTCTCTTTTCCGATCCCTTTAGCTCCGCCAGTAATTATAGCTACTTTATCCTTAAGGCGCATAAGTTACCTCTCCCTTCTTAAAGAATTATCCATAAGATCGTCAATAATTATCTTCGAAAAGGAGGCTAAAACCCTGGCAGGGAATCCTTATCCTGCCCGCTCCACTATAGTGGCCACCCCCATACCCCCACCTACGCATAAAGTAGCTAAGCCGTATCGGCTATCCCTCCTTTGCATTTCATAGAGGAGGGTTACTAGAATGCGGGCACCGCTAGCGCCTATGGGATGCCCTAAAGCTATGGCTCCACCGTTCACATTAGTCTTGTTTAAATCCAATTCTAATTCTTTAGCTACGGCCAGGCATTGAGCAGCGAAGGCTTCGTTGGCCTCAATTAAATCTATGTCAGCTAAAGTCAACCCTGCCCGTTTTAAGGCTTTGCGGGTAGCTTCTACTGGACCGATGCCCATAATGCTTGGCTCTACTCCGGCTGTAGCCCAGCTGCGGAGCACAGCTAATGGCTTAAGGCCCAGGCTTTCGGCCTTCCAAGCAGAAGTTAAAACTAAAGCTGCTGCCCCGTCGTTTATCCCTGAGGCATTGCCTGCAGTGACAGTTCCATCCTTCTTGAAGGCTGGCCGAAGCTTGGCCAAAGCCTCTAGGGTGGTGCCGAAGCGGGGATGTTCATCCTGTGCAAATATAATAGGTTCTCCCTTTTTCTGGGGAACTACTACAGGCACGATCTCTTCCCGGAAACGGCCTTCTTTTATGGCCTTTTCCGCCCGTTTCTGGCTTTCCAGGGCAAAAAGATCTTGTTCTTCCCGGCTTATATTATATTTTTCGGCCAAGTTTTCGGCGGTGATCCCCATGTGGTAGTCATTAAAGACGTCCCAGAGACCATCTTTAATCATAATATCTACTACTTGGCCATCACCCATCCTCATGCCCCAGCGGGCACCCGGTAAAGCATAGGGTGCCTGAGACATACTTTCCATCCCACCGGCAACAATTATATCTGCTTCACCACTAACAATAAGGCTAGCAGCTAGGTTTACAGCCCGCAAGCCTGATCCGCAGACCATATTTATAGTCATGGCTGGGATTTCCACCGGAAGCCCGGCTTTTATGGCTGCCTGCCGGGCCGGGTTTTGTCCCTGGCCAGCCTGGAGCACATTACCCAGGATCACTTCGTCTACTTGGTCCGGTCTTATACCAGCTCGCTGTATAGCCTCCTTCACCACTACGGCCCCCAGTTCGGTTGCCGCAATATCCTTTAAAGTACCTCCAAAGCTGCCTATGGCTGTGCGAACAGCGCTGACAATAACTACTTCGGTCATAATCCCATCCTTTCTTTGCTTGTTTTGTGGTAGTGGTATCTTTCTTTTTACTCTTAAGCTAAAATAAATCTTAGAGTTACTTCCCCTCCTTTTAAAGCTTTTATTACATAAATCTAGCCTTCTGGGGTTACAGGTGGGTTACGACATCTTTACAAAGGCGGGATGATTGAAAAAAACTCAGAATAAATTAACCCTTAATACCCATAGGTTTATCTATGAAAATGCGCTCATCCATGGTTTTTAAATCCTGAGCCACCTTAGGAACAAAACCCATCTTATCAAGAATATCCTTTTCCAAATCAATCCCCGGTGCAATTTCGGTTAAACAAACCCCCTCTGGCCTTAACTCGAAAACAGCCCGCTCCGTAATATATAGGACAGCCTGGCCCTGTTCCCGCGCGTATTCCCCACTGAACGTAACTTGCTCCACCTTAGGTACTAGCTTCTGAAACTTTCCTTCGTTCCGTATATGCAGGCGGCCGTCTCCGGTACTAATTTCTAACCCTCCTGCAGTAAAAGTGCCGCAAAAGATAACTTTTTTGGCGTTTTGGCTTATATTTATAAACCCTCCTGCACCCGCAATGCGCGGACCGAATTTAGAAACGTTTACATTCCCTTCTCCATCCATCTGGGCCATACCTAGATAAGCTAAATCGAGGCCTCCGCCGTCATAGAAATCAAACTGAGAAGGCTGGTCGATAATACATTCTGGATTAACCGAAGCCCCGAAACTTAATCCCCCTGCCGGGACGCCTCCTATAGGTCCAGACTCTATGGTCAAAGTCATATAATCGCTAATTCCTTCTTCTGCTGCTACGGCAGCGATGGCCTCGGGAATACCGATGCCTAAGTTTACAATAGCACCTTGATATAGCTCGAATAAGGCCCGCCGGGCAATTATTTTACGTTCGTCCATGGGTATAGGGGGTAACTGGGTCAAGGGTATTTTAATTTCACCACTATAGGCAGGATTATAGGGTTCAGCAAAGGTCTGATGGTGATTTTCTGGCCGCGCTACCACTACTACGTCCACTAAGATGCTGGGAATCTTAACTAACTTGGGATCTAACGTGCCAGCCTGGACTATCCGCTCCACTTGTACAATAACCTTACCGCCGGAGTTCCGGGTAGCTTGGGCAATGGCCAAGGCTTCTAACCAAACAGCCTCTTTTTCCATACTGATATTGCCTTTTTCGTCAGCTGTGGTACCCCGGATAAAAGCAATATTGATAGGAAAAGCCTTGTAAAAAAGCCTTTCTCGTCCACCAATAGTGACAAGTTCTACCAAATCTTCAGATGTAATGTTATTTAATTTACCGCCTTCCAGCCGGGGATCCACGAAGGTTTTCAGACCTACATGTGTAATAACTCCTGGCCTCTTGGCCGCTATTTCCCGAAATAGCTGAGATATTACTCCCTGAGGAAAATTGTATGCTTCAATTTTGTTCTCTACTGCAAGCCGGCCAAGCTTAGGAGCTAGATTCCAGTGGCCGCCGATGACTCTTTTCAGTAATCCCTCGTGGGCTAAGTGATTCATACCCCGCTCCTGTCCATCTCCTTGCCCTGCTGCATAGACTAAGGTTAATTTTTGTGGACGACCCGTGTTCAAATATCGCTTCTCCAGGGCGGAAGTGAGCTCTTCGGGGTGCCCGTTTCCTACAAATCCATTAATAGCCAAAGTATCTCCGTCTTGTACTAACTTTACTGCTTCTTCTGCAGATAAGAACTTAGGCGCCATCTACATAAAACCTCCCTCACATAAACAGGATTCTATTCCGGGGACACCTTTCAGGTGTCCCCGAGTCTCTATGAAACAAGCTCCAGAACTTAGCCAGCTATTTCGCAGCTGTGTCCAACTTATACAAAGCCTATAACCGGGGCCAAAAGGGCTAGAAGGAACCCCGTGGCAAAGGTAATAATGGTAGCTACCATGAAAATGTCTAAATAAGAGTCCCGGTGGGTTAAACCGCAGATAGCCAGTAAAGTGATTACTGCACCATTGTGAGGTAACGTATCAAAACCGCTAGAAGCCATAGCGGCTATTCGGTGTAAAAGCTGTGGATTAAGCCCGACGTTTAAAGCCCAATCCAAATACTGCTTACCCATGGTTTCTAAAGCTATACTCATACCTCCTGAAGCTGAACCGGTTATTCCAGCCAAGACATTAACGGTTATGGCCTCTGAAACAAGGGGTAATCCTCCTACCTTAATAGACATCAGAGCGTTGGCTATGGCTTTAAAACCCATAAGAGCAGCTATGGTATTTCCATAACCTACTTCGGAGGCTGTGTTCATTATGGCCAGCAAAGATCCTAGAGTACCTTGGTTCAAACTGTTAACATATTTATCTTTCATAGTACGCCAATTTAAGGTTATAGCCGTTATAATCCCTATCACTAGGGCGGTCAGCAAGGCCCAAGTAGGGGCCACCTGAGCTATGGAGCTTGCTCCCTGGAAAGGCTTCATAATGTCAGGTTTGAGACCTGTAAAGACCTTGGTTAACACGAAGTTCAGTATTAGCACCAAAACCATAGGAAGAAGGGATGTCCACACAGGGGGGAGGTTATTGTTATCGAGTGTTTCCGGTTCATTCTTGGTGTGCTGCCCATAGCCTTCACCCGCTGCCACAGCTTTACGGCGGCGCCACTCTAGCCAAGCTACGCCAGCGGTAAAAACGATAATAGTATACAAAATACCCGTAACTGGGGCAGCATAAGCTGTCGTTCCAAAGTAACGAGTGGGTATCATGTTCTGTATCTGGGGAGTACCAGGTACGGCTACCATAGTAAAGGTAAAAGAGCCTAGAGCAATGCAACCGGGTATCAGCCGTTTAGGTATTCCTGCTTCTTTAAATAAAGCCGCAGCAAAGGGATATACAGCGAAGGCTACCACAAATAGGCTTACTCCCCCATAGGTTAAGATGGCACACGCCAATACTACAGATATGATGGCCCGTTCTTTACCCAAGGACCGTACTACCCAGTGAGCTATAGAACGTGCTGCTCCCGAATCTTCCATTACCTTGCCAAAAACAGCACCTAACATGAATATGGGGAAGAAGTTTTTGATATAAGTGACCATCTTAGGCATGAACAATTCAGTATAGGTGGGTAGTGCATGCAACCCGCTTGCTATAGCTGCTAGCAAAGCAAAAACGGGAGCCATGAGGATAACCGACCAGCCACGGTAGGCAAAAAACATTAATAGACCAAGACTTATGAGAATGAATAAAATACTAATAAATTCCACTTTTTCCTCCTCCTTTTGGGTATGCTTTTGGCTCTTTTCTTATTTCTCAGCTTCATATGACATATCTTCCAGCATAGTAATCTCCCTTCTTTCTCCACCTCCTTTGTAATCTTTTGCTCTCACTTTAGACAAAAAACTCTTCTTTGCTTTAAGGGGAACAGGAATATATCTGATGTCCGTGCTACTTTATTGTTAATGCAATTTCCGTGCCAAGCACGCCATCCTAACAAGCAAAGATATTAAGGAAGAAATTAGCAGAAAAAATCCTAACATTACTTTACTTTTTCATAAATAGTTGTCTAGAGGGATTAAAGCAGGTAAATCATAGTACAGCCAAATTTTGTATATATGATGAAGATAGTATTCCGGAATCCCGGAATAAACCTTTTACCGAATCCACCAATCTTTATCCCTCAACTATATCTGTTGATTTTCCGGAAATCTGGACTAATTTCCGTATTCCCGGAATGCACTCTCTCGCAAACCGTAGCGAGCTACTTTTTCATAAAAAGTAGATTTGCTTAATCCTAAAAGATGTGCTGCCAATAGACAGTTTCCTTTAGTGTATCTCAATGCCTCCTCCAGTAGCTCTTTTTCCACTCTAGCTAACGTTTCTTTTAAAGGGCGCAAAGGCCTTGAGTTAAAAGTTCTTGTTTCTGTAAGGTAAGGTGGCAAATGGTGGGGCAAGATCTCCGGTCCATCTACTACGTTGAGCGCTCGCTCCAATACGTTTTCTAGTTCTCTAACGTTTCCCGGCCAATTGTGCTGGAGTAAGACTTCTAAGGCTGCAGGGGTAATTTTCTTCCTTCCACAACCTAAAGTTCTTCCTAATTTATCCAAAAAATGCTCCACAAGTAAAGGAATATCTTCTTTACGCTGTCTTAAAGGAGGTATTTCGAAAGTCACTACATTCAGTCGGTAAAAAAGATCACTTCTAAACCTTCCCTCCCTTATCAAGGCTTCCAGATCTCGATTAGTGGCTGCAATAACACGAACATCGATCTTGACCGGCCGATTGCCGCCCACATGCTCTATTTCTTTTTCTTGAAGAACTCTTAGGAGTTTAGCCTGCATGTTTAAGGGCATATCCCCTATCTCATCTAAAAATATAGTACCGCCATTGGCCAGTTCGAACTTACCAGGTTTACCTCCCTTTTTAGCCCCTGTAAAAGCGCCTTCTTCGTAACCGAAAAGTTCAGATTCTAACAGGTTTTCCGGGATGGCTGCACAGTTAACCTTTATAAAAGGGCCACGATAGCGGGGCGAGGCATTATGGATAGCATGGGCAAATAACTCCTTCCCCGTACCACTTTCTCCTTTTAATAACACTGTTGAAGAAGTTGAGGCCACTTTATTTACCATCTCTTTTAACTCTCTTATTACTCGACTTTGGCCTATAATATCTTCAAGTGAATATCTAGCTTGCTGGTAATGCCGCCGGAGTTGTCCTTTATAGTATTCAAGTTCTTTCTTTAACCTCCGGACCTGTTCTGCCAGTTCATCAACTTCAGAGATATCACGGAATAATACTTTACCCACAGCGCCTATAATTTTATCCCCTTCCCATATAGGGATACGATCGCAAATCATATTATGTCCTTTGATGCGTTGTACTTGACGGAATTCCGGCTTCCCTGTCTTGATAACAATATGCATTCTAGTGTTTTCAATGACTTCTTGAACATGTTTACCGATCATCTCTTCAGGTCTAACACCTAAAAAGTCTGCATAGGCTTGGTTAAACATAGTGATATAACCGTTCTCATCAACTACCACTATCCCTTCATAGGCGGTATCTAAAATAGTATACAAAATATTCCTCCACCTTTCAGTAAGTTCAAGCTTCTTGGTCATTCTTCTTAACTCGGTTATTTCTCGTAACAATAACAAAAGTCCCTCGTTCATGCCCCCTTTCTTTAGCGTCACAGCACGACACAAAAAGTCCCGGTCACCGATACTTATCTCTCCTTCTTTTTGACCGCCTCGCTCAAGAAGGCCAACGAGTTCTACCCAGAAAGGAACTTTACCAAAAAGTTCGCTTAATGAGGAGCCAATAACTGAAGCGCCTAAAAAGTTTCTTGCAGCTGGATTGGTATTAATAACTTGCAGTGAACTATCCGTCAGTAATACGGGATCCTCCAAGGTTTCCCATAGAAGCTTGAGAAAAGATTGGGGTATAGGCATCGGTCTCTCAGCTCCTTAAAAAAGCTATATAAATACGTTTCTGTTATTAAAGTACTATTTGCTTTTTATTAACGTCAATCCTTCAAGTACTCTACAATCCTTTGTATCTTCTACATAAGACCCCAGCTTAAGTCATTGTTCGATTAACCGTTTATCCTACATAGTTACCCTAGTCAAATTTCCTCTATCGAGTAAGTCTCTTATACTTCTGTAACCCAAAGGTAACTTGTAAGGTTATATTTTTTAAATAGTTACGCTCTACCTCTGGCACGAATCTTGCTTATAGCCTGGAAATAAAAAGACCCACGCCTATCAACAAGGGGGAAATGCAACTATGGCCTACAGATTCGATGAAATCCAAATCGGTCAAAAAGCTAGCCTTAGCAAAACTATTACCGAGGCCGACATTTACGCTTTTGCTGGTATCACCGGCGATTTTAACCCCGTCCACGTTGACGCAGAATTCGCCAAAAAAACTATCTTCAAGGAGAGGATCGCCCACGGCCTTCTAACTGCTGGACTTATTTCCGCCGTGTTGGGCACCAAGCTCCCCGGCCCCAACAGTGTTTATCTTAAACAAGAGCTTGAGTTTACTGCTCCGGTGCGGATAGGTGATACTATAACGGCAGAAGTCGAAGTAATGGAAAAGAAGCCAGAGAAAAAAATTTTGCGCCTAAGAACCATAGCCTTTAACCAAAAAGGGGACACGGTTCTAAAGGGAGAAGCAGTTATTAAAAAACTAGATTCGTGAATGTGTACTCAATTACTAATCAACAGGTTAAAGAAAGGAGAAGAAAATCTCGATGGACCTGAATCTGACGAAATCCCAAAGAATGATCCGCCAAATAGTGCGGGAATTCGCTGAAAAAGAAGTTGCGCCAGGGGCCGCTGAACGGGACAACACTGGTGAATTCCCTTGGGAAATAGTGAAGAAAATGGCTCGCTATAACATGCTGGGCATCCCCTTCCCCGAAGAGTACGGCGGAGCTGGAGCCGATACTTTGAGTTACATTATCACTGTAGAAGAGCTGGCCCGGGTATGCGCAGCTACTGCGGTTATTGTCTCCGCTCATACTTCCCTTTGCGCTCACCCTATCTATCAGTTCGGTACTGAGGAGCAAAAACAGCGCTTCCTGGTGCCTTTAGCCCAGGGAGAGAAATTAGGAGCTTTCGCGCTAACCGAGCCCAACGCGGGTACGGATGCCGCCTCCCTTCGGACAACCGCTATACGCCAAGGGGACTCCTACGTTTTAAACGGGAACAAGATCTTCATTACCAACGGCGGGGTTGCCGATATTTACATTGTCCTGGCCAAGACGGATCCTTCTAAAGGTAGTCGTGGTATTACCGCTTTTATCGTAGAAAAAGGTATACCGGGCTTTTCCTTTGGTAAAAAAGAAGATAAATTAGGTATTCGCGCTTCCAGCACCACAGAACTTATCTTCCAGAACTGTCACATCCCCGCGGAAAACCGGCTGGGAGAAGAAGGGGAAGGATTTAAGATCGCCATGCAGACGCTGGATGGGGGGCGTATAGGTATCGCGGCCCAGGCCCTAGGCATAGCCCAAGCCTGCCTGGATACCTGTTTACGCTATGCCAAGGAGCGCGAACAGTTTGGCAAACCCATTGGATCTTTTCAGGCCATACAGTGGATGCTGGCCGACATGGCTACCCAGATCGAAGCAGCGCGCCTCTTAACCTACCGTGCCGCCTGGCTCAAAGATAACAAGCAACCCTTCTCTAAAGAGGCGGCCATGGCCAAGCTCTATGCTTCAGAAGTGGCCATGCAGCAAGCTGTGAAAGCCGTTCAAATCCACGGGGGCTATGGCTATATGAAGGATTATCCTGTGGAGCGTTTCTTCCGGGACGCTAAGATCACGGAAATATATGAGGGAACTTCGGAAGTGCAGCGTATGGTAATTGCTTCTCATCTCTTGCGATAGGGAGGAACGGTAAATGAGAATAATAGTTTGCATTAAACAAGTGCCAGACACCACCGAAGTGCGAATAGACCCCCGTACGGGTACTCTGATACGAACTGGGGTACCCAGTATAATTAATCCCGAAGACTGTCATGCCCTGGAAGCGGCTTTGGCCATAAAAGATCAGCACGGAGCAGAAGTAATTGTCCTTTCCATGGGCCCGCCCCAGGCAGAGGAAGCCCTTTTAAAAGCTTTAGCTATGGGAGCGGACCGGGCCATCCTGCTCACCGACCGGGCTTTTGCCGGTGCCGATACCGCAGCGACATCTTATACTCTAGCCCAAGCCATAAAGCAGTTGGGCTCCTATGACTTAGTCCTTACCGGCCGCCAGGCTATCGACGGGGATACCGCTCAGGTGGGACCTCAACTAGCCGAGCTATTAGATATCCCCCAAGTTACCTACGTACAAAAAATAGAACTTCTATCTGACGGCACCTGCCGCCTGCAACGCGCCCTTGAGCGGGGTTATGAGATCGTTGAAACGCGTCTTCCCGCCCTGTTCACAGTTATAAAAGAGTTAAATACACCGCGCTATCCTTCTATTCGGGGGATTGTCCGCGCCTGCCGTCAAGGCATCACCGTTTGGACAGCCAAAGATGTGCCGGTCGACCCGAACCTAATAGGTCTGAAGGGATCTCCTACCCAAGTAAGGCGTACCTTTGTCCCCGAGCACAAAAGAAACTGCTTAATCTTAAAAGGCTCTCTAGAAGAAATCACCGTAACCCTGATCAACCACCTTAAAGAGCGTAGACTTTTGAAAACCTCTGTTGCCTAAAAAGTACAAGGAGGCTCAGTAAGATGCGTATAAACACCGAACTATGTACAGGGTGTAAAGCTTGCCTACGTCACTGTCCCTTCGAAGCAATAGAAATCGTGGATAAAAAAGCTTATATCATGGAAAACTGTACCAACTGTGGCGCATGCATTGATTCCTGTAAATTTGGCGCCATCCAGAAAGAGGAAGATACGAACCAAACGGCCCCCGAACTCAAACCATCCTCTGAGACTTATGAGGGAATCTGGGTATTCGCCGAACAACACCGAGGCCGGCTGGCCGAGGTTGTACGGGAGCTCTTGGGAGCTGCTCAAGATCTGGCCGTCCAGCGCCAAACTTATGTAGCCGCTACCCTTTTGGGCTCCGACGTCGCCGGCCTGGTAGAAGAACTTTTTGCTTACGGAGCTGAACGTGTTTATTTGGTAGAGAACCCGGAACTAACTCTATACCGCACTGAGCCCTATACTTATGTGTTAGCCCAATTAGTCCACGAATTTAAGCCAGAAATTTTTCTCCTCGGAGCTACAACTCTAGGCCGCGACCTGGCCCCGCGCCTCGCCCGGCGCTTGGGAACTGGCCTAACGGCTGACTGCACCGCACTTGCCATCGATCCCGAAGAAAGGCTTCTTTTGCAGACACGCCCTGCTTTTGGCGGCAACTTAATGGCTACCATTGCCTGCCCTCATCACCGGCCTCAGATGGCCACAGTCCGGCCGGGAGTGATGCACAAAAAAGAGCCGGATTACACCCGCCGTGGAGAGGTGGTGAGGCGCTCCTACGAAATCCCTCAAAAATGCCTAAGGACCAAGGTTCTAGAAGTTGTAGACCAAGCCAGGACTACGGTAAACTTGGAAGAGGCCGAGATCATTATTGCCGGAGGACGCGGCCTAGGCGGTCCAGAGGGCTTTAAGATGCTAGAAGAGGTGGCTAAGCTCCTGGGGGCTACTGTAGGAGCCTCTCGTGCGGCGGTAGACGCCGGCTGGATAAGCCGCGACCACCAAGTAGGGCAAACGGGTAAAACAGTAAAGCCTAGGCTCTACATTGCTTGTGGTATCTCTGGCGCCATTCAACATCTAGCAGGTATGCAAAATTCCGAGTGTATTATAGCTATTAACACCGACCCGGAAGCCCCTATTTTTAAAGTAGCCGATTACGGAATTGTGGGTGACGTCCATCAGGTATTACCCGTCCTGCTAGAAGAACTGAAATCTTAATAATAATTGAAGCTTGGTCGTTACTAAGGCCGCCTCAGGTTTTCATCCCCTTCTCTTCCTGAGGCGGTTTTTATTATATGCTATATATAATTCTCCGTTGGGCCCATAAGCTATACCCTGAGGTGATAAGAAGTTCCCGGTGGCAACTCTAGTCCATAAACATTACTTCTGCTTCCCCTTCTAGCACCGTCTTCCCCTCTTCGTTGCGGCATTCTGTTTTGAGCTTTAATCGGCGTTTGTTCTCATCCTTAGCTACAACTTCCACACAAGCTTCTATCAAATCTCCTGGGAAAACGGGAGCCCTAAATTTGAAAGTCTGGCTTAAGTAAACTGTTCCTGGACCAGGTAATTTGTTACCGAGCAAATTAGATATTAGCCCTGCTGTAAGTAAACCATGAGCAATCGGCCGTCCAAAAATCGTTTTACGGGCATATTCTTCATCCAAATGTAGCGGGTTCTGATCGCCAATAAGCTCTGCATATTTTTTTATATCCTCAAAAGTAATCCTGCGCTGTAAACTCGCCCTGTCGCCGATTTTAATCATTGCATATTTATACATATTTATCCATACTTCCTCCCTTATCCTCGCCCCTTAATAATCTTTCACAGGTCCGGCGCTACCTGTAAGGCTTTCATTACCCTGCTCATATTTTTCACAAACTTAGTAATGTGACGTAAGCCCTCTTCATCCTTCGCGGCATCCCGAGCTCCACGGCTACCGGCAACCGCCATGGTCCAGTAGCTGGAACCGGGAACTATGATATCGTTGATGAAGAACCACAATAACAGTTGAGCAAAAGCCGTATTGTGTCCCGCCCTCCGGGCCACAGTAATGGGACCACCGACTTTGCCAGAGAACTGTTCGCCGGTCCACAGGCGTACGAAGCCAGCCCGATCTAATAGGGCCATCAGTTGGGGATGAACCGAACTAAAATAAACCGGTGTGCCAATGATTAATCCATCAGCTTCTGCCATCTTTTGATAAACAAACTCAAAGTCATCATCTTCCTGAACGCACTTCCTAGCTGTCAAACATCCGTAGCACCCCTGGCACGGTTTTATAACCAGCTCCTTCAAAGAGACCAATTCTGTCTTAAACTCGGTATCAGGAAAAAGAGAAAGGGCATAACGTACCAGATATTCTGTATTGCTGTTTTCTCTCAAGCTGCCGGAAATACCCAATACCTTTAGCAATCTTAATCACCCCTGCTGTTTAGAATCTCATGGAAGCCTTCCATTAGCCCCCGTTCCTATTCTCTTTACCCCCACCTGATCACCGTAGCGGTAAAGGCGTAACCTGTCCCGGCACCCAAGAAAACTACATGGTCGCCCGGTTTAACTTTTCCCTGCTCAAGGGCTAGCTGCAAAGAAAGGTATTGGTCGGTATGTCCTGTATGCCCGTAATCCTCCAGGTATACGGATTGTTCCGGCCTTAAACCTAGCTCTTGTAGTATCGCTTCATGGGCGCTGCGCTTAATATGAATAATAGCCAGGTAGTCAATATCCGCCCTCGTTAAGCCGCTCTTCTGCAGGGCAATATCCACCGGTTTAATAAAGGCAGGGAGAGAACGCTCGGCCAGATCTCTTTTCATTCGCTCAGGATCAGGTAGTACGAGTTTCCATCCGTATTTATCGAGATTCTCATGGGTTATAGGATATTTAGTCCCGCCCAGTAGAGGTATCACATCATCGGCAAAAATAGGTTCAGTGTGGATACCTGTACCTAAGATAAGGTTTTTTTCATATCCTCGTTTTATGATAGCTGCATGTCCGGAAGGAGCCATATCAAACATAAAAGTTTGATTCGGATCTTCATAGTTAACCAAGTAAGCATTAGTATTTCCCCCGGCAATCAACACGGTATTAATATCGTCGTTGGTTAAAATCAGATCTTTAGCGAGCTTCAAGGCCAGAGGTGTGGCTGCGCAGCGGTAAGAGATATCAAAAGCCCAACAATTATAAGCACCCAATTCCTTCTGGATTTTAATAGATCCTGTCCAGCAAATGTATTCTTTGTACTCTTCGCCCGGATAGATTATAAGATCTATTTCTTCCGGGCTGATGCCAGTTTTATCAAGTAACTTCTTGGCTGCCTTGATGGCCATAGTTACACAATGGTCATCAGGTCCTCCTACCGGCTTGCGATTCACTCCCAGTTTTTCTCGTATTACATTTTCCGGAATCCCTGTAAGCTTCGCCAGCTCACTGGCGTCCATAAAAGTGTCCGGGAGGTAAATTTCGAAGTCGACTAAACCTACAGGAATCTCTGCCTTGCACATACATATGTCACCTCAATACTTCTATAAGTTTTTATATTTCTCCCTGTTATACGTCGGACTATAACAGGGTTATTCTCACACTCAAGCTTTTTAGCATTTACGACAGTTCGAGCATCTGCGCCTCTTTCCGTAGTTCTTCACGAAAGTCAGGGTGGGCAATACTGATAAGAAGTTTGACCCGATCCCTGATACTTCTCCCCTTTAGATGAGCTATTCCATATTCTGTAACTACATAATCTACTTCCGCGCGAGTGAGGGTTACCCTAGCTCCAGCCGGTAGAGAAGGAACTATGGTAGAAATTGTACCGTTCTTTGCCGTAGAACGGAGCGCAATAATGGATTTACCACCCGGTGACTTCTGGGCGCCCATAGCCGTTTCAAATTGCCCACCTGTACCGCTATACTGGACCGGACCTATAGACTCGGAAACGACTTGGCCCGTAAGGTCTATCTGTAAAGCCGTATTTATGCTTACCATCTTATAATTCTGGGCAATCACACAAGGATCGTTCGTGATCCTGCCCCGTTGGAATTCTACCGCCAGATTTTCCCGGACAAAATCATACAGTTTCCTGGTCCCCAGGGCAAAAGCGCCCACCATTTTTCCTGGCCAGAGTGTCTTCTTACGCCCGGTAATCACTCCCGCTTCCCACAAGTCTACCATGCCGTCCGTAAACATTTCGGTATGCACGCCTAGATCTTTCTTGTTCATCAAGTTGCGAGCTATAGCATTGGGTATACCGCCTATCCCTAACTGAATAGTCGACCCGTCTTCAATCAGCTCGGCAACGTAAGCTCCAATAGCCTCATCGATTGCATCAGGTTCCGCTGGCGGTATTTCAATAAGAGGTCGTTCGTTCTCCACTATATAATCCACCTGACTTATGTGTACGTGAGTATCGCCATAGGTACGGGGTAGATTGGGATTTATCTCCAAAACTACCAGTTTTGCTGCCTCTAGCCAGTCCTTTTCATAAGAGAGGGAAAGGGAGAGAGAGAAATATCCATATCTGTCCATGGGACTTGCTGTGCCCCAAAAGATGTCCAGGGGATTGTTGGCTAAGATAAGCCCACCCCAATCCCGTCCATTAGATGGGATAAAAGATACCGTGCCCAAAGCATGCCCCTTGCGCTCATACCCACCATAAAAGAGACTTTCCAGCAAGAAGTGGCCTTTCATACTAGGATCTAAGAAGTAATCAAATCCAGCCCCCAGTGTTAATGCCGTTATAATCCTCACATTCTCAAGTTCATCTCGCCTTTTCCCTAAGGCGCTAAGGAGGCCAACAGGCGTGGAAGCAGTCATAGCTGCTCCTATCGTTTGCCCAGATTTTACCATCTTAACTGCTTCATCAATGCTAATTAACTTCCGGCGATATTCATCCTGGACGTTCATGTTTTTGTACCTCCCTTAGCCGATTTTTTATTCCATTTAGCCAGGCAGGTACAAGCCCTGCCTGGCCGTAACCTCTAGTTAGCGCTAATAAGGCTTAAACCTCAGGAGTTACAGATGATGCAGGAATATAGCCTTTCTTTTTAGGCAAGACAGCCCGTTCCTGTTGTGGCGTGGCTAAAGAAACCACTATCAAGACGGCAATGGAGACTAAGAAGGAAATAGCCCCACCTCCTATAGATTTTTTACAATTATAAATTAACCCTGGCTGGTGACAAAAAGGTTACTCCCAGGTAACAAAAAAACAAAAAAGCACCCCGCGACCTCCAGAAGGCCGGGATGCTATAATTCATAACCTTGAAGTTATAACAGATTCTAAAGGTTATATTTGACTGATGGTATCTTTAAGTAAGTTCAAAATCTCCCCGGAAGGACGGATACCAAGGTATTTTCGTACAGCTTCCTTGTACTGCTGGTAAACCTGGACAGCCCGGGTTTTCTGCCGCAGCTTCCCATAGCACTGGATCATTAGACGATAGGCGTTCTCCCAGCAGGGGTCAACTTTAAGGTTTTGCCCGCATACGTATAGGCACCGGTAATAATCTTCCTGTTCCAGGTATATTCTTGCCAATCCATCATTGGCCGATAAATATAAGTCTCGCATTCGTTCCCTTTCTAAAGCAGCCCAATCTTCATATAAAGCATCCTCCAAGTAATCTCCAGCATATAACGCTATGGCTTCTTCCAGGAACTCCTGAGCCAGAACTTTTTTCCCTTTGCTCAAATATTCCAAGCCCGTTTTCACTTTTTGGATGAAAATATCTACATCCACTTCTACATCTTCCCCAGTACGGAGGCCATAACGATTGCCTTCCCGGATTATGAAATAAGAAGTTCCCCCTGGTCGCCGGGGTTCCAAGACATTATTCAAGGCCACCAAAGTAACTTTAAAATTGCTGTCAGCTCTCTCTTCTTCTTTTTCCGGCCACAACATTTCCATTAGCTTTTCTTTAGCCAGCAAAGAACCGCGGTAAGTTACCAATATCTCTAATAGCCGTTTGGCTTTATCTCTGCGCCATTCTTTGCTGGACACCTTTTGAGGACCGCGATAGACTTGGAGTTCTCCCAACGCTTTAATACCCAATTTATAGCCAGGATGGTACCCTTGATGAGAGTGTGCTAACTGTTCCCCAAGAAAGCCTTTAACAAAACAGGAAGTAAGAAATAACTTCAGCTCTCCTATCTCCCTTGGTCTCCAAAGGCACGCGCGCTCGAGCAAAAATCTATAACCATGCTGATTGAGCTTATATTCCAATTCTTGCCCTATAAGTGAAAAGCATTCATAGGAACTAGTACGCCAATAAGTTAAAGCTTCCCATAAAAGAGCTACCACTGGCCCAAAGGTATCCCCGCAATCTGCTAGAGTTTTTCTGGTTTTAAGAAATAAATCTAAGGCTTGGTTATAAGAACCACTATTATAATAAGCTATACCCAAGGCTAGTTCAGTTAAGGCAGCAAGCCAGCGGTCATTTACTTCATGGCAAATTTGATAACCCATCTCAGCGTAATAACGCGCTCTGCTCAAATCTCCTTTAAAAGCATAAGCTAAAGTTAACCCCCACAGAGGCTCCCCCTTCCCTCGCGGCGTGCTAACCCGATCCGACAGTTCTATCGCTCTGTGATACCATTGTACCGCCTTTTCCAACTCATTCATAACATTATAAACCTGACCGATACGCGCAGCAGCCACGGATTCGGTAAAGGGGGACCCTACTCTCTGACTAGCCTCTAGCACTTCCCAGGCCAACTCTAAAGCCCGCTCTAAATTCTGACCTGTTAAACTATATAACAAAGAAAGTACCAGTTTTATTTCCCTGTGAGATTTGGGAGACAGATCGCTTTCATCCCTAGTTAATTCCTGTTCTATATAATTTATATCCTCTTCCAGCTGCCCGGTCCGTAAAAGTAGTCGGGCTTTCAAATGCTTAGAAATATTATACCCTGAAGCTACAGCACGGGCGATGTAGCTCTGGGCCTCCACCAGCTTACCTTGGTTTAAAGAATTTTCTCCCAGCAACTCTAGGATAGACCCTGTATTGGAAAAACCGGCTTGTTCACGAATCTTGTAGGCTTCATATAATAAGGGATCGGCCTTGACGGGTTGAACAGTATCGAGAAATACCAGGGCTTTTTTTTCCAGTGCTGCTGCTACACCTAGATTATCTCCTATCTTCTCCCAGAGAAATCGAGCTTTTTCATAGGACGATAGGGCCTCTTCGAAGTAACTGGTAAGCCTTTTGACATCGCCCAATAATAAGTATAAGTGAGGATGTGTGTTATATATTTCTTCTGGTATCTCTTCCAGCCATTTTATAATTTTCCTGTATTGGGCCGTCTTTATCAAAGACCCTGCTATTTCTAAAATTATAGTTATAGCACGGTCATACATCTTTGCCATGAGAAAATGATAAATTGCCTCTTCTGGCAACCCTTCCTGTAAAAAATATTCCCCTACTTGAGCATTTAATAGCTTTAAGTTCACCCCTTCTTTTTCAGCTATATGGAGCAAAAAACGCCTGAAAAGCTTATTAAACCTATAAGTACCTCGACCGTAATCATGAATAAAGAGCCCTTTATCAATTATTTGGTACAAATTCTTTATACCGTCGGAACCAAAAAGAGCCGCACAAATTCTCTCATTGAGATCACGCAATACAGCAGATTTAAGAATAAAAGTACGCAGTTCTGGCGGCTGGTTCTGTAAAACTGAAATAGCTAAGAATTGGAACAAATCCTGTATGTTTTCCTGCTCCTCTGGAATAAAAATTTCCCTCCGGCCCGCCCCCTGGCTACTTGCTAGCATGGCTACTGCTATAGGCCACCCATCGGTAAGTTCTAAAATAGCTTGAACTTCTTGTTCTGTTAATTGTTTTCCGTACTTTATTTTAAAAAGCTGTTCTATCTCCTGAGCATCAAAAGCTAAATCATTTTGCTCAATATACAAAATGCGGCCTTTCAACTTCCATTCTGGCAGGAAGGAAAAGTTAAAAGGGGTTCGGGAGGTAATAATTAGATGAAGGTTTGGGGGTGAATAACGAATTAAATGCTCTATAACTGTATTAACTTCATCCTGGTTAATTTGATGGTAATCTTCAATGATAAAATATAAATCCTTGTTTGGTATGCTTATTAACTCATTGATCCATAAGTTTAAAATATACTTCCAGGATTGTCTGAAATCTTCACTTTCCTTTAAAACCTCTATAGACCTAATTGGAGTTTCCTTGATGTTAGCACTAGCTGTCAGAAAACTTGACAGAAATACAGGTAATTCATTGTCTTCCTTGTCCAGATTTAACCAAAAACAACTATATCCCTGAAGATGAAAATAATAACTCAAAGCCGCACTCTTACCGTAACCTGGACCAGCTAAAATCAAGATTAAAGGATATTTATTTATCTCTTTTATCTTTTTGTAGAACCGTGAAGTAAGGATTATCTCTTTGCCAGTAGAAGGCATCATAAATTTAGTTATCGGAAAAGTATCTGCTTTCACCTCTCCCCCCTCCTTATATGATAGTAATTGTAAAGGTCCGGTCTCTGATATTTGAAAAGGTAATAACGAAAGAAACAATAGCCATAGTCATCCATGTTTCAAAGAATTACTCTCCAATATCCCTGCCTCTTATTCTTAAACTACATTTAACTGGGCTTGCCCGAACCATCTCCGCTTTTACTTCGCTTACTCTCCACTTTCTGAACACATGAATCATAAAGTAAAGTTTAATCTACCCATTTCAAACCGCTGTACGCCAACCCTTGATCAACGCTAAAGCTTCAGAGCGCAAGGCTTCATCATCATGGAGCACGCCCCGCACGGCGGAAGTAACTGTTAAGGATCCTGGCTTTTTTACACCCCGCATAGTCATGCACATATGCTCAGCTTCTATTACCACTATAACTCCTAGCGCCCGAACATACTGCATAATAGCATCGGCGATCTGTTTAGTAAGGCGTTCCTGGAGCTGGGGCCGCTTAGTAAAAACTTCAATTCCCCTCACCAATTTGCTTAACCCCACAACCCGACCTTTACGCGGGATATAACCCAAGTGCACCTTACCAAAAAAGGGTAAAAGATGATGCTCGCACATGGAATAAAAAGGAATATCTTTAACTATGACCAGCTCTTCATGCTCTTCGGTGTAGTGCACGGTGAAAACAGCCGCTGGATCCTGCAGTAGCCCTGCAAAAATTTCCTGATACATTTTAGCCACCCGCCGGGGGGTATCCCGGAGGCCCTCCCGGTCGGGGTTTTCCCCAATAGCCTCTAATATCATGCGGACTGCTCGCTCAATTTTATCCACCTCAAACATCAATGATTCCAACCCACCTATCTCAATTTTTTGCTTAAATCTCCCTCTATCTCTCGCTCTCTTAGATTTTCAAGTTTTTCATCCTCCATCTAAGAAACGAGAGAGAAGGGTTAAAAATTACCATGGGTATTTTTGAGTATTTTTTATCCTAAGGTTTTGGGTGGACCCTCACCTTAAAATTCGCCCCCAGGCTACCCTATCATTTCTCGCAGGGTCTTGCCCTTTCATTCCTTCGTCCTGCCTTAAGGGGGCGGGTGGGGCCTGCCTTTACTTAATTACAGGGTCTATGCCCTTATGGAGGGATTTGGCTTCCCCCACCCAAAACCTCCCTAGCTCTTTAAGCTACTTTCTTTAGTTGTTCTTCCCGGTATTTCCCTAATACTTTGCTGGCATCATATTCCTTCTTCTGGGTAATAAGGGTAAACATCACCCGCACTAGCTTTAAAGCCACAGCTACTAGAGCCTGCTTCCTCGTTAAAGGATTTTCCGGCCTCTTTAAGAAATAATGATATAGCGCTTTAAATTCTTTGTTCTTAGCCACTAGAATAAGGCTCGCCTGGTAAAGTAGATTCCTTAGCCCCGGCCGACCCCTCTTGGATATGGTGGTCTTGGCCTTCTGTTTCTTCCCCGATTTCTGGGCCGTTAGGTTATAACCAGCTAGTTTCCGTATCTGTCTCCAGTGCTGGTATTTCGCTGGGTCACCTATCTCCCCTAAAAAGCCTGCCGCTGTTACTACCCCTACCCCAGGAATGCTTAAAAGATAATTCGCTAAACCTGTCTCCTCTAGGTATCGCCCCATGGCTTCCTCTGTCTTCCTTATTTGACCTTGGTAAAACTCGATTTCTTCCAAGCAGGCTTGAAGTTTGACTTTAGCCCCTTCTAGCCCTTCTTTAACACCTATGCTCTTTTCTGCTGCTTGCCTTAGAGCAAGAGCCCTCTTTATCCCTACTCTACTGTTCGAGGCTTGTTTTAGCCCTTCTTCTAGTTCTTCTAACTTTAGGCTTAATATGTCCTTAGGAAAGGGACAGTTCCTTAAGACCCACTGGGCTGCCTTGCCTAAAAGACTCTTAAATACTTCCATTAGCTCGGGAAAATATTCATCTACTATGGCTTTAAGCTGGCAGAGGGCAGCGTTAAGTTTTTTGTGTTCCTGCTGCCGGGTAATATAAAGGGTCCTCAGTTCTGCATATATCCCTTCCGGTAAAATGCAGTGCAAGAATTTGCCCTCTTTTACCAGTTGGGCTATAAGGCCTGCATCCTTGCGGTCGTTCTTGTCTTGGCTATTGTCTTCCATCTCTTTGCTGTTTTTAACGTGATAAGGATTTACAATTACTACAGTGTAACCTGCCTCTTTTAGGAAATAGGCTAGAGGTTTCCAGTAGTGTCCTGTGGGTTCCATGCCTATAATGATACGTTCCGCCTTCTCTTTCTCCTTGGCTTCGCTTATTTTCCCTAGTAGACGGCAGAAACCTTCTCTGCTATTATGAAAGTAGAACGGTTTTACTACGTCGATACCCATGCTGTTATATATCCGGGCGTAATGGTTTTTCTTAGCTACATCCACTCCCACGATCAGCACGTTGCCATAAACTAAGGCTTTCTTTTCGGCCTTTTGCATCGCTTGCTCGCCTCCTGGTATCTGAGGTTTTGTCGTTCAATTCCTTTCTACCAGGAGGCTTTCTTATTGGCAACGGCTATCCTAAATCATTACAGGAATGCTTACATAAAAATCTTCTCTAAAATTTCAGAGGCCCGTAATATTCTACTTTAGTGGGGTGCTTAAGCTGGGCCAAGAAATCTTTAGCCGTCTTGCCAGCGTAAATCTCTTCTTCCGTCACTTCCGCCAAGGGTACCAAAACAAAGGATCTTTCAAAAGCTCGGGGGTGAGGGATTATAAGCTCAGGCAAGTTTATCCTTTCTTGCCCGTATAAAATAATATCTATATCGATGGTACGTGGCCCCCAGTGGATCTTGCGTTCCCGCTGCAGCATAACCTCTATCCGCTGGGTTTCCTGTAAGAGCTCAAGGGGGCTCAAATCTGTCTCACAAGCCACCACTGCATTAAGGAACCAATCCTGTTCTTTATAGCCCACCGGTTCAGTCAAGTAAAGGGATGAAGTCCTACGAACAGTGATACGAGGATGATTATGGAGTAGTCGCACGGCCTGGCGGATATATTCTTCTTTGGGTTCAATGTTAGACCCTAAGGCTAAAATTACCCGCGTAAGCTGGCGACGTGTTATCTCTACCTGGACGCCGGAGAGTATTCCAGGTATAGGTACCTCCGGTTTAGAAACAGTAACTGTAACTTGTTGTACAACTTTAAACTGCTCTAACACCTTACCCGCGATTCTTTCCGCCAAGGCCTCGATAAGGTTAAATTTTTCTCCTTCAACTATGTGCTTAACTAAGGAGTAAATTTTGGTATAGTCAATGCTTTCTTGGATGGAATCCTTATGCCCTGCAGGGTAAAGGTCCAGGTATAGAACCACATCCACCAAGAAACGCTGCCCTAAAGCCTTTTCTTCAGGAAGCACGCCATGATAACCGTAAAAGGACATCCCTTTTAAAGAAATCTTATCCATGGTAATAGCCCCTCACTATGGCATCAGCCATCTGTACCACCTGTCTCATCTCCCCAACATCATGTACACGCACAATATCAGCCCCTCCAGCGATACTTAAGGCTACTGTGGCCGCTGTACCTAGGAGACGCTCATGTACGGGCAAATTAAGAATCTTACCGATGAAAGATTTCCGGGAGGTTCCCACTAGGAGGGGTTGCCCTAAGGCTTTAAATTCTTTAAGAGATTGCAAAATCTTAAGATTGTGCTCCACCGTCTTCCCAAACCCGATTCCAGGATCAATAATCACTTTTTCCCTAGGTAAACCAGCCTTCACGGCCAACTCTACACCTTCACGCAGGTATTCCTTTACCTCCGCTACCACATCCTCGTAAGTGGGATTCTCCTGCATGTTCTTTGGTGTACCTTTTATATGCATAACCACTACGGGACAGCCGAAACGGGCCACCACCTCAGGCATCTGGGGATCGCCCCGCAATCCAGTGATATCATTAATTAGGGTGGCTCCCCGTTCCAAGGCCTGCCGCGCCACCTCTGCCTTGTAAGTATCTATAGAGATAGGCACTTTGAGTTCACGAGCCAGCCTTTCTACCACAGGGAGAACCCGGCGCAACTCTTCCTCTAAGGGAACAGGATCTGATCCTGGCCGTGTAGACTCTCCTCCCACATCAATGATATCCGCGCCAGCCTCCACCATTATGTGAGCCCGCTCTAAAGCCCGGCCCAGGTCAAAATACAAACCGCCGTCGGAAAAAGAGTCCGGTGTAACATTGAGTATACCCATAATGTAAGTGCGCTCACCAAAGGAAAAATTGTATCCGTTATAACTAAAACCTTGTACATTTAGCCCTTGCTCCAAATTAAGTTTCCCCCTCCCAAACCCTAAACCATTCTACTTAAAACAGCAAATTTACTATTTCGCCCAGAGCTATACCTTTGCCTTATACTTATTGCGAATTTTAATTATCCATAATCCTCTTTTCCCCAGTAATAGCTTGGAGGGGCTTTATATCCATGGTTACCTCTAAAGTACCTATGAAGTTACCCTCCTCATCCCTTACTGCAAAATACTGGATAAGCACATATTTATCACCGAATCTAATCCAGAAACTTTCCTTATCCTTCCGGCCAGAGCGAAAATCATCTATAAGCTTTTCCACTATGTGCACGCTAGCAGGGGGGTGACAATTCTCTACTCTACGGCCGATAATAGCCTTGGTACGGGCAAAAATTCGTTCCTTGGTAGCGGAAAAGAATCTGACCACGTTATCTTTATCTACAAAAGTGATATCCACAGGAAGATGGTTAAAGATGAGCTCTATCTCTTGGGGAGTTAAGAACCCCGTAGGGAACTTGATATACCTTTCATCTTCTGAGGTAACTAGTTTCTTCTCTTGAATATTCACCCGGGAGGGACGCCATTCCTGCTGGGGTTCGATAAGACAGTAACCTATGGTATCGCTTTCCTCCATAATATGGTACCATTCATCCTCCGTTAAGGTCTCTAAGGCCATAGGGAATAGGATCTTCTCTTCTTTGAATATCATATCACTAACTTTAGCCAGGGTTTCCCGTATTTTACCTAAAAGTTCCTCTTTCTGCCCTGGAACGTACTCTAAGGCTAAGGCTTTAGCTTTTTTTATAAGCCCTCTTATCTCGTCATCTACACCCCACATAACCTTAGGAGGACCGGTGATATTATATTTTTCTAGATAAGGGAAAAGTAAATTCTCCTTACGGCGATAATGTTTATCTATATCGCTTAGTAGGTTAAGCTTCTCGGCTATCTTTAAGGCCAATTCTTTCTCTTGCGTTTGGGGGGCTTTCTCCAGTTCCTCTAAGAGGGGCTTTATCTCTTCCTCCATCAACTTAGTGAGGGCCCGGTTTTCCTCCTTAAAAGTATAAACGGGGTGGCCAGGTACCATATCCGGTGTTACCGCTTTCTCCAACCCTTCCCTAAACACTGCCGCGTGGACATCACACAGCCGCTGTACCTCTTCAACCGGCAAACCTTCATTTATAAGTTCCTGCTCAATGAGGGAAACTTCTGTAGGGGCTACATTTTCCAGAAGTTCCCGAAACCTTCCTTTAACCTCTTCTACACTTTTGCCTTGATGTAAGGCAAGGATGATTTCCTTTAAAGCTTTCTTCCGGTATTCTCTACTTTCTAGAAGTTCGCTCATGGGATTCTCCTCCGTAAAAATAAGATTTAATGTCATTAAGGTTCTTTTTTAAGGAATAATATACCTCAATTTTTATGTTTCTCCTGCCTAAAGATACAAATATACTAAGATTAGTATCCCCATTTATCACGTTAAACCTGGAAACCCCATCTGCCTTAGGGCCTCATATAAAACTAGGGCAACGCTACTAGCCAAATTGAGGGAGCGTAAGCCTGGGCGCATAGGAATACGTAAGACGCGCTCTCCGGCTTGGGATAAGATATCTGGGGATAAACCCCGGGTCTCGGGCCCAAAAATAAGAAAATCTTCGTCGCTATACTTCACTTCAGTATATAACCGCCTACCTTTAGTAGAAAAGTAATAGCAGTTGGCAGCAGGATAAGCCTGGCAAAAGGCAACCCAGCTACTATGTTCCTCTATGATTACTTTATCCCAGTAATCTAACCCAGCTCGGCGCAGGTACTTTTCGCTTAAAGAAAAACCTAAAGGATGGATAAGATGGAGGATACTCCCAGTAGCAGCACAGGTTCGGGCAATATTACCTGTATTTTGGGGTATCTCGGGTTCAACTAAAACTACATGAAGGGGCATAGAATTAAACCGTCCTCCGGTTTTATTTTTACAAGACCTCAGTATGATAATCCAATACCTCCAGTTCGTCTTGCGCTTCAATAAAACGCAGGATGGCTGCTAGAATTTCATCCGCATGTTGAGTTGCATTACTAACACAGGCTATTCCTAGGGTAGCCCTGGTATGGGAATTTTGATGATCTACTTCGGCAGCCGCTACTTGATAACGCTGTCTTACCCTATCTAGCAGCCCTTTGATCACCCGGCGCTTATCCTTTAAGGTCTGTGCTTCCAAGAGACGAAGCTCTATAGTACAGACCCCTACCACCATTTATTCTCGTACCCCTTCCTGTTTTATCATAACATTAAAGACCCAATAAAATCCTTAGGCGCTCTTCTATAGCTGCCATAGTTTCAGATCTGACTTTGCCTAAACGCTGTATGAGCCTTTCCTTAGAGATGGACCTAACGTCCTCACACTTGATAAAGCTGGCTGACTTTACCCCGCCCTCAGGCGGGATCAATTTTACGTGAAACGGAATTCCCTTGTCCCTGGTAGTCAACGGAATTACTACCACTATACCCGCTGGTCCGTGGTTAAAAGGGTCAACTGAAACAATTAAAGCCGGGCGTGTGCCGGCCTGTTCGTGAGCGCGAACAGGAGTAAGCTTAACAAGCCAAACTTCCCCGCGGTAGGGCATCGGTTCTGTCCTATCTATCGAGGCCATCATTCAGCGTCACATCCCAAACTTTTCTTTCCTCCTGCTCTAGCTCCCACTCTTCGCTGTCAGCCCTCAACGCAGCAAAAGCAGCATTGGCCTGCTCCAGAAATCGCTGGCGCTTATACGCCTCAAGGGCTTTGAGCAAAATTTCCTGGCGGGATTCACCAGTAAGGCAAGCTATCTCTTTAAGCATATTTAGCGCTTCCTCAGAAATACGAGTTACGGGCATCATTGCCACCCCCAACACAATGTTATCTACAAATTAGCATACCCATCTGTATACATTTTTGTCAACATACCTATTCTCTATTTGGATAGCTAATTCCTGCTTTATCTTCCTTCTGCTCATAGGTATAATTGCAGAGGGAAAAGTAATTTTCGAAGGAGCCTCAAGGAGGAAAAAGCTCATGGGCATGAACTTAGCTGAAAAAATCATAGCCTCCCACTTGGTGGAGGGAAGGATGGTACCCGGGGAAGAGATCGGTATCCGTATAGACCAGACCCTCACCCAGGATGCCACAGGGACCATGGCCTACTTGGAGTTCGAAGCTCTAGGTATAGACCGCGTGCGTACTAAGCTCTCCGTAAGTTACGTAGACCATAATACCCTCCAGACCGGCTTCGAAAATGCTGACGACCACCGCTTCCTCCAAAGCATAGCTGCCAAGTACGGGATCATCTTCTCCCGCCCAGGAAACGGCATCTGTCACCAGGTGCACCTGGAGAGGTTTGCTGCCCCCGGTACCACTTTGCTGGGCTCCGACAGCCACACGCCTACAGCCGGAGGTATAGGCGCCCTAGCCATCGGTGCCGGAGGACTAGAAGTAGCCGTGGCCATGGCTGGCGGCCCCTTTTATTTTACCATGCCGGAAGTTATCCGCATCAACCTCCATGGCCGCCTTTCCCCTTGGGTGAGCGCCAAGGATGTTATCCTGGAAGTGCTTAGGATTCTAACTGTTAAAGGCGGGGTAGGAAAGATTATAGAATATGGCGGGGAAGGGGTAAAAACACTCTCTGTCCCGGAGAGGGCTACCATCGCCAATATGGGGGCAGAACTCGGGGCCACTACTTCTATCTTCCCCAGCGATGAGGTAACCCTAGCTTTCCTCAAAGCCCAGGGGCGGGAGAAGGACTGGGTAGAACTCCTACCCGACCCGGACGCCCGTTATAGCCGCATCATTGATATTGATCTCTCTAGCCTAGAACCCCTGGTGGCTAAGCCCCATATGCCCGACAACGTAGCTAAGGTACGGGAAGTAGGACCTATAAAGGTAGACCAGGTAGCCATAGGTAGCTGTACTAATTCTTCTTATATAGACCTCATGCGGGTGGCCGCTATTTTGAAGGGAAAACGCGTACACCCGGAAGTTAGCCTGGTCATATCCCCCGGATCCCGGCAGGTATTTTATCTTTTAGCCCAAAACGGTGCCTTAGCCGATCTTATCGCTTCTGGCGCCCGTATCTTAGAGTGCGCCTGCGGTCCTTGTATAGGCATGGGACAGGCCCCGCCTTCAGGTGGAGTCTCCTTGCGTACCTTTAACCGTAATTTCCGGGGCCGGAGCGGTACGGCCGACGCTTTAGTATATCTTGCCAGCCCAGAAACAGCGGCGGCCACAGCTTTGACCGGTGTCCTCACCGACCCGCGGGAGCTAGGCGAGCCCATTTCCATCGCTTTTCCCGAGCGCTTCCCCGTGGACGACGGCTTAATTTTATACCCGCCAGCTTCTAGTGAAGGAGTGGAAATCAAGCGGGGGCCTAATATAAAGCCTTTGCCCCAGGCCCAGCCTTTGCCCGAAGTGATCAGCGCTCCTGTACTCTTGAAAGTAGGAGATAATATAACTACAGACGACATCTCCCCCGCGGGCGCTAAATATTTACCTTTACGTTCCAATATACCAGCCCTGGCCGAGCATGCCTTTGAAGGAATAGACCCTACCTTTGCTCGCCGGGCTAAAGAAGCCGGCCAGGGAGTAATTGTAGGCGGCCAAAATTATGGCCAAGGCTCAAGCCGCGAACACGCCGCCCTCTGCCCCATGTACTTGGGTATCAAAGCAGTGATAGCTAAATCTTTCGCCCGCATCCATCGGAGCAATCTTATCAATTTCGGTATCCTACCTCTCACCTTCGTCGAAGAGAAGGATTACGATGACATCCAGCCCGGTGACCAATTAATTATTGACTTAAAGGATAGGCTTGGTGGGGAAGTCTTAACTATAAGGAACGCCACCCGTGGTACTTCCTTTAAGGTACGCCATAACCTTTCTCCTAGGCAGAAGGAAATCATCTTGGCCGGTGGCCTATTAAATTATACAAAGAAAAAACTCTAAAAAAGGCCGGGACTGTCCTCCCGGCCTTAAAAACTAATATTATTTAACCATGGATCAATACTGGCAAACAGCGAGTACATACCCATGTGCTCTGGCCACGATACCGGGTAAAAAGGAGCACCCCGTTATCTTCTCCTCTACCACACCGGAAGCAGGTTATCCCTTGACCTTGAAGTTTCTTTTCCGCTAAATTTCTTTCGGCGGCTTCCGGATCAAAAGGGGGTGCCTCCCGCTCTTCTATGGACAAAGCACCCACCGGGCAGATCGAGAGGCAGACACCGGCGCCGTCACAGAGCTCCTCGCGCAAGACCTTAGCCTTACCGTTCACTATTTCAATGGCCCCTTCCGCGCACGGTGTAACGCAAAGGCCACAGCCAGTACAAAGCTCCTCATCGATACGTACAATCTTACGCTTCATACACACCTCACCCTTTCCTTTCTAGCGGTGCTCATCAAAAAACCCTCTAATCGACTGAGAAGCACCTTTTCACTTAATCTTCCTTTGGGAAGGATCCTACACCTTTTCTCCGGTGGGGTAAGTGATCCAGATCAATTTTCTTTGTGATAATAACTACAGTAAGCCTGTACAGGGCAAACAGGGCAGTCGGGACGAAAAGAACGACAGACACGTCGGCCATGGAAAATAAAAAGATGGTGAGCCTCTCCCCTCGTTCCGGGAGGTAAAATAACCATCAATTGTTCTTCAGCCTCTTCCGGCGTCCTAGCCTGGACTAACCCCAATCTATTGGTTACCCGGAAAACGTGGGTGTCTACGGCAATAACATCTTGCCCAAAGGCTTGGCTTAAGACTACATTGGCTACCTTACGCCCTACACCAGGAAGGTGCAAAAGTTCCTCCCGGGTACGGGGAACCTCTCCTCCATACTTTTCCACCAGCTCCCGGGCAGTAAAAACTAAATGCTGACTCTTATTACGGTAAAGGCCCAAACTCCGTATAAGCTCAGCTACCTCTTCCGGTGAAGCCTTGGCCAGATCCTCCGGAGTAGGGTATTGGGCAAAGAGCCTCTCCGTTACTCTGTTAACCTGGCGGTCCGAAGTCTGGGCCGAAAGAATTGC
Organism: Thermanaeromonas toyohensis ToBE; assembly: GCF_900176005.1. Taxonomy (NCBI): domain Bacteria; kingdom Bacillati; phylum Bacillota; class Clostridia; order Neomoorellales; family Neomoorellaceae; genus Thermanaeromonas; species Thermanaeromonas toyohensis. Next base: position 2,789,207 of record NZ_LT838272.1, read on the forward strand.
TGCTATCAATAACTCGTAAGGGTTGCGAAAACGTAGTTGGGGTCCTGCTTGGGGATAAGCCTCGCGCAAAAGCTGCAAAATAGCCTGTACTTTGTATCCTTGCATAAAACCCCCTTCTTTTAACTAAACCTAATAAAAAACTTACATGGCCGCCTAAATTTAAAAGCGTGAAGCCTTTAAGATAAGGAGGAAAACATATGCTTTGTGCAGAGGTGAGCCTTTATCCGCAGAAGACGACCCGGGCCAGCGAGATTATTAATGAGTCTATCCAAGTGTTGAACGCTCAGAGGTTGGAATATAAAGTAGGATCTCTAAGTACTCACCTACATGGCCCGGAAGATCAGGTTTGGGCTGGATTACGGGAAATGTTTGAAAAGGCCAGCCAGTCTGGCGAAGTGAGCATGGTGGTTACCCTCTCCAATGCTGCCCATTAATCTTAAAGCCCCCTCCTTATCTTTTAGAGGGGGCTTCGAACTCCTTAGGCCGCCCTTGGTCCCACAGCAGCTAATTCCGGTGCCACACCTTTAAATTTGTTAAAGTTCTCGGTAAACAACCGGGCAAGCTTTTGGGCCATCTCGTCATACTCCTTAGGATCAGGCCATGTATTGCGCGGCTGTAAGACTTCAGCTGGAACCCCTGGGCAGGACTTGGGTACTAAGATCTGGAAGATGGGATGGGGTTCCATCTCCACTTCCTCCAGCTCTCCAGATAGGGCAGCCTGAACTACAGCCCGGGTAAGTTTAATGCTCATACGCTGACCCACCCCGTAGGGGCCACCCGACCACCCGGTGTTCACCAAGTACACGTTAACCCCATACTTATCGATCTTCTCGCCCAACATGCGAGCATAAACGGCGGGTGACAGGGGCAAAAAGGGCGCCCCAAAGCAGGTGGAAAAGGTAGCTTCGGGGGTAGTCACTCCTCTCTCTGTACCAGCCAGCTTGCTAGTATAGCCAGAAAGGAAATGGTACATGGCCTGCTCCTTAGTAAGCTTAGCGATGGGGGGTAGGACACCGAAGGCGTCGGCAGCCAGGAACAATATGGTACGCGGGTGGCCACCTACCCCAGGGACAATAGCGCCAGGGATAAATTCCACAGGATAGGCCGCCCGGGTGTTTTCAGTCAGAGCAGCAGAATCGTAATCTGTTTCTCGTGTTTCTTCATCCACCACTACATTTTCTAAAACCGCTCCGAAGCGGATGGCATTCCAGATCTGGGGTTCATTCTCGGCAGATAAAGAGATACATTTAGCATAGCATCCACCTTCAAAGTTAAAAATACCCTGGTCAGACCACCCATGTTCATCGTCGCCTATAAGCCTACGCTGGGGATCAGCTGATAACGTCGTCTTCCCCGTGCCAGAAAGGCCAAAGAAAAGGGCAGTATCCCCTTCCGGCCCCATATTAGCCGAGCAGTGCATAGGTAGCACCCCTATCTGGGGCAGCCAGTAGTTCATGACCGTAAAGATAGATTTCTTCATCTCGCCTGCGTAGCTGGTACCGCCGATAAGGATAAGTTTCTCTTCCAAGTTTAGAATTATAAAAGCTTCTGAACGAGTACCATCTATTTGAGGTTCAGCCTTAAACCCGGGAGCACATATCACTGTAAACTGAGGTTGATGGGTAGCCAGCTCCTCCCTGGTAGGGCGTATGAAAAGCTGATGTACAAAAAGATTTTGCCAGGCTAGTTCATTCACTACCCTTACTGCCAGGCGGAAACGGGGGTCAGCACCGACAAAACCGTCGAAAATGAACAATTCCCTGTTTTGAAGGTAAGCCAAAAGCCGCTGGTAAATTTGCTGAAATTTTTCCGGCTCTATCGATTGGTTAACCGGTCCCCAGTGGATCTGGTTATGGATAGAGGGCAAGTCTACTATATACTTATCGTTAGGCGAGCGGCCCGTATATTTGCCTGTTTTTACTACCAAAGCACCATTTTTAGCTAAGATCCCTTCTCCACGACTTAAGGCTATCTCAATCAATTTAGGTACAGGAAGGTTGCGGTAAATGCGGCCTGCGTTATATAAATCCATCCCCATTTCCCTTTCCTTTTTCCCTTCTCTTCAAGCAAACTCTTTACAGACCGAGTGCAATATACCATAATGGGGCAGGGGCGTCAACAGGAGGAAGAGAAGTATACTGTATCCTTAAAACAAAGCCCTATATAAGTAAATTTAACGCTTGTGTTCTAAGGGCCAGAATAAAAATACCTCCTTCAGCAGCATGCCATGGCCAAGGCCGGCCAGCCTTCAGGATCTTCTCCTCCACCTCCTTAAAATACGTTTTCACGCGTTCGCTATCACCCATAAGAGCTGCTGCCCAGGCTACCAAAGGAGTAGTAAAAGAAAGGGCAGAGACACTCCGGTGCCAATCAGGATAGTTACGTAAAAAAGCGGTATAAATTAAGCGCGCTTCCTTGTCTTTAGGTTTTAAAAGCCCACAAATAAGGGGAAAAAGCTGGGCCAGGGCATCAGGATACCACTTTTTCCAATTAGGTCTTAACCGCAGGCCAAAGCGATAAATAGCCGGACAAAAACCTTCACCCACCCACATTTTGCGTAAGATAGCTTCTTTTACTTTTCTAGCTAGCTTTTGATAAAAGTAAGCTTTATGTTTATCTCCCCACACTTCTTCCTGGAGAAAAGCATAATTTTGTAGCCCCTCGTAGACTTCACAGTTGTCCATAAGATATTTGACTTGCCAGTCCGGCCGGGCCAAAGTGAGCCCATCTTTATCGCGGGTAGCCAAGATAGCCCCCGCCACTGTTTCCAGCTCATCTTTATGTTTTTTAAGCCAGCTCGTCTCCCGGGTAGCCAGATAATAACGCCAAACAAGGGTAAGAAAAGTGGCTGCATAAGAGTCAGAAGAATCATAGCTCCCTTCCGGTATTTCCTCTCCATTAGTGGCCACAGTATAATCGTAGACCGTTCCGTAGATACCAAACCGGTCGGGTCGTTCCAAATGGGCCAGGTACCAATTAAGGTATGCCCGTACCCGGTCCTCCTGTCCCCCGGCCTCAATTACACCGTAGAGGGCTAGATGTGCAAAGTAAGGAACTATGCGCTGCCTTTCTGGATAAGAAGTAACAATGGCTCCCGAAGGAAGCTGGTGTGTCTCAATAATCCATTTCGCTTCTTCTTGGATAAGAAAGTTGTACACGCTAAAGAACCCCGCCCTATACTATGGCGGGGTCCGGGAAAATGGTACCATTGAGATAAGGCTAATGGGGGAGTAACCTTAGGGAAAAGAACAGAAGTAAAATCATAATGGCGTTCCAGGTGCTGTGGGCCACCACCGGGGCTATCAAGGAACCGCTCCGCTCGTATAAATAAGCTAACCCCCACCCCCCCACAGCCAAGGGAAGAAAGCGAAATAAATCAAAATGGAGTACGGCAAAAAGGAGGCTACTAGCCACTTGTCCCACCAGGGTTCCGTAACGCGCCTTTAATACAGGATAAAAAAAGCCGCGGAAATAGACCTCCTCTGTGATAGGGGCTAAAAAAGAGCCTAAGAATAGGGGGAGAAGAAGATCCCGGAAGCCCCGGGCCCTCCTTACCAACTCGGCGAAGGGTTGGGGAGCGGGCTCAGGCAAAAAATGCTGAAGCAATCCTCCAAGGAGGATTACTACTAAAAAAAGTATAACTCCTCCACCCAAGCCTAGCCCCAACGAGCGTCCTAAGTTCCGCCACTTTAAGCCTAATTCACCTAAGTTGCGGCCGTATTTAAACCTTACTAAATAATATACCCCGGATAATACAGCTATAGCTTGTATTCCCCCTGCTAACAAAAACTGGTAAGCCAGGGGTGGCCGCCAACCCGCCCATTTTAGAAAGAAGCTCGTACCATACCCTGAAGCGGCAAGTAAGCCTAGAACTACCAAACTATCTTTAATAGTCCAAGGAGGGGTACTCCGGGGATCCTTAACCATAAAATTTCACCTCATTGTTAATACTAGCTTGGTTTAAGGCTACGCCAACGGTCAAGATACATTTCTACGGCGGTTACAAAGGTGGCATGGGACCATGTTAAAGGAGAAACCGAAAGGGGTTCTCCCGTATAGGGGTGGAGTTGTTCCGGAAGCATACCTCCTGGTGTGGTTCTGTCGGCAGCCCATTCTAGAAGGGCCCGGGCCTCCGCTAGTTCCTCTAAATCCTTGGCCGTCTTAGCCTGCCAAGCAGCTAGCCATAAAGTACAAACCAGCCAGGGATTGCCTGGAACAGAGTATATATCTTCACTGCGCCGAAAGTAATAATCGCCCGTATATCTAGCCAGGCCCCCTACCTGGGTACGTACCCAAAGTCCTTCCCGCACAGCCCTTACAGTACGCCATACCCGTAACTCTTCTTTAGGCCAAAAATCGAGGAACCCCAGGTAAAGGAGGCTTGCATCTAAGGTATAATCGGCCTGAAAGCCACCTTCTTTCTGCAAATAAATTCCCCGGACAAAACGGCCTAACTCTGGCGAGTAAAGATATTTTACCATACTTTGCTGTATCTCTCGAGCAGCACGAAAGTATTTCTCGGCCTCGTCCTTCCGGCCAAAGGCAGTCGCCAACTTGCTGGCCATCAAAAGACCAGCTAGAACAGCTGCCGAGGTAAAGGTGAAAATCCCATGGCGCTCCTCCCAAAGATCGTAGCTGGGCAGGGGTAGACGGGTTACAGGATCTCGATAAGAGGCTAGGAACTGCGCAACTGGACGTACCAGGGAAGGGTAAAGGTCATGAAGGAGCCGCCAGTCTCGGTAACGCTGGTAAGCTAACCCTAAAGCCCAGAGGACAAGGCCTGTTTCATCTTCCTGAATAGGGAGGACAGGCCGCCCCTGCTGTAAGGGGAGTAACCAGGTAGAACCTAGGCTGGTATCTGCGTTATATTTTTGATAAAAATATCCCTGGGGAGCCACGATATGCGCGCAGTAATAATAAAAGGGAATAGAAACTTCTGGATAACCCGCTTGATCGAGGGCCAAGGCGGTAAAAGCCCCATCCCGGGGCCAGCAATACCCGTAGTGATCCCTAGCTTCATACAATATATCGCTATCCGTAGCGGCTAAGATAGCCCCTTGACTATCGCTATGGGTACGGATAACCAGGAGGCTCTGGGTATAAAGTTCCACCACTTTTTCAGGTAAATCCCCGAAATGGCGCTCGTGTCTCAATGCCCAAGAGCGCCAATAAGCTTCGTTTTCTACTAAAAGCGTGCTTACCCTTTTGGTTAAAACTAGATTATTAAGTTTCCTAACTTCCTCCCAACTTGTACCAGCCACCAGCCAATAATCTATAATGCCTTCCTCTCCGGAAGCTAGCTCAAGGCTAAAACTCACAGTACTATCTACTGAGCCGTGGTGCACGGGGTTACCCTCGAGGCGCCCGTCTTCCGCATCCCTCCACGTTCCTTCCGCCCCACGGAAGCGCTTGTTACCCACTGCATATTGATAAAAGCCCCGGTTTCCCGCGCGTCCATTAATAAGAAAGTACAACCCCCGCTTATAATGCAAAAGCACACCACTGTCAGGAAGATAAATACCAGTATCCCCTAAAGGGGATTCTTTAAGGGTAAAATCATGATAAAAAAAGACCCGGATTTCACGGGAATTAGGGGCGAGATTGCGTACATATAAGCGCTTAAGATAAACGTTTAGCTGGAAATGAACTGCGTTTTCTATTTCCAGACCGATTTGCAGATCTCTATTTATGGCCTCCACCCGGCCGTTCAGGGTCCCGGGTTTATAGCTTATATCTAGCTCCCAACCTGTTTCTTCTAGCCAGCTAAACTTATGATTCACCCAAAAACCTATCCTTCCCTTTTCTCCCCCCAAATGGGCAATATGATTAGGCCCACCTAGGTAGGGAAAATACAAATCGCGCATATTAAAACGGCCATCAAAGTTAATTAAAAGTTGACCATTGCCTAGTACAAGTTCTCGTGGCAAACTTATAGTCTCCTCCTAACTAGGCTGCCAAAAATCGCCCTCAATAAACTTTCTCCTTCTGGACATAATAAGCATGAGTTATAGCTTTCTAAAAGGATTATTCCACTTAACTCAAGAGATTATATAGCCGGTTGTGGAGGCTTAAGCGAAAGGAAAGGAGTTTTCTTATGGGATTAGTCTTGACGTTAATACTCTTAAGCATAGCAGCCGGCATTCTATACTGGTATTTTGCGCGTAAAAGGAGGCCGGCAGAAAAAAAACCTCTTCTGGCCCAGCCGGCAACTCAAGAACTGCCGGCTAGGTATGGTAAGGATCAAATCGTAGCCCTGGTTAAAGATCCTTACTGGCTGTATGTATATTGGGAGCTAACCCCTGAAAAAAAAGCAGAATTTGAAAGGCGCTATGGACCCGGATCCTGGGAGATTTCTCAGCCGGTTCTACGGGTTTATGACTTAACAGGAACCACCTTCGATTTCCTTCATGCCCCTTATTTCGAGATCGCTATTACTGATGCTGCCGATAACTGGTACATCCATGTAGGCAGGCCACGGAGCACTTTTTGCATCGACCTGGGACGGCACCACCCCCAGCACGGTTTTATCATTTTAGTCCGTTCTAATATCGTTACCACCCCGGCCGACCAACCCAGTGAAGTTATAGATCCTCTCTGGGCTCCCCTGGAAGCCTGTTGGCAAGGGGCAGGGGTGAGTAGGGGGCCAGCACCGGGTATTAGTTCTCCCGTTTTAGTGCAGCCCCGAAAATAAAGGAGGGAGCTTTATGCCCTCAGGATATGTAGCCCTGGTATTGCATGCTCACCTGCCCTATGTCCGCCACCCGGAAGAGGAATATTCCCTGGCGGAAAAATGGTATCACGAAGCCGTAACGGAAACCTATATCCCCCTCATTCAAATGGTACACCGGCTGCTGGAGGATCGGGTCCCTATCCGTTTAACGGTTTCCTTAAGCCCTCCCCTTGCTAGCATGATGGCGGATGACTTCATTCAGAAGCGTTATTTAAGGTACCTGGAACGGCTGCGGGAGCTAGCTGCCAAAGAAGTATGGCGCACCAAGGACGATCCCCGGTTTCACCTGGTGGCGCGCATGTACCAAAAGAAGTTCGAAGAGATCTATCGCCTTTACAATTACTACCGCGGAAACCTTATAAAAGCCTTTCAGGAGTTACAAGGAGAAGGAGCCCTAGAGCTTATCACCTGTGCCGCCACCCACGGGTATCTTCCCCTTATTGGCCTGCATCGGGAGGTTGTACGGGCCCAGGTAGAAGTGGCCGTCCACAACCACTTTCGCCTTTTTGGACAGCCACCAGCAGGATTATGGCTACCCGAGTGTGGATATAATCCCGGTGATGATGCTATCCTGAAAAAATATAATATCAAGTATTTCTTTTTAGACGCCCATGGTATCCTATATGCCACCCCCAGGCCGCGTTATAGCATTTTCGCCCCAGTAGTTACCCCTTCCGGTGTAGCCGCCTTCGGGCGGGACTTGGAATCCTCCGAACAAGTGTGGAGCGCCCAAGAAGGGTACCCTGGTGACTTCGATTATCGGGAATTTTATCGGGACATCGGCTATGACCTGGACTTTGAGTATATTAAACCCTATATTCATCCTTCGGGCTTAAGGGTAGACACAGGGCTAAAATATTACCGCATTACCGGGAAAACTGAGCTAAAAGAGCCCTATGTTCCAGAATGGGCCAGCGAAAAGGCTAAAATTCATGCTGGAAACTTCCTTTTTAACCGTGAGCACCAAATTAAATACTTAGCTACTTATATGGACAGACCTCCCATTATTGTGTGCCCTTACGATGCTGAGCTCTTTGGTCACTGGTGGTTTGAAGGTCCCCAGTGGCTAGAATCCCTTTTCCGGCAAGTGGCCTCCCTGGCTCACCAGCCTTTTATCTTTATTACCCCCAGCGATTATCTAGAGCGTTTCCCTATAAACCAACCGGCCATGCCCTGTATGTCTAGCTGGGGGAATAATGGGTATAACGAGGTATGGTTGGACGGGTCCAACGATTGGATCTACCGCCACTTGCACAACGCTGCCGAAGCTATGATAAATTTGGCTAACCTGTTCGTGGCTCCGCGGGATGAGCTAACCCGGCGGGCCTTAAACCAAGCAGCCCGGGAGCTTCTGCTGGCCCAAAGCAGCGACTGGGCTTTTATTATGAAAACAGGTACCATGGTAGATTATGCTATAGGACGGACTAAGAAACACCTACTTAATTTCTGGAAACTGAAGGAGAAAATAGAGCAGGAGAGTATAGATAAAGAATGGTTACAGGAGCTAGAAGAAACGGATAATATTTTCCCAGATCTGAACTACCGTGTGTTTGCCAGTGAGGGGGTATAAAGACATGGATATGGTATAATAAGGACTCAGGGGGGAAGGACGATGCGTGACGCTAGCATAAGCGAAGGCCTAGGTAGGATAGTGTGCCCTTGTGCATTAATAGGGGCTAAAAAGGGAGAAATCCATGATATTACTACGGTAGCCTGGGTAACTCAAGAATCTTCGAGCCCACCCCAGGTTACAGTAGCCCTTCACTCTAAAAGGTATGTCCTGGAGCTCCTTAGAGAAACAGGGGAGTTTGTCCTCTCCCTTTTAGCCGAAGACCAGGAAAAAATAGCTAGTTTCTGCGGTTCCCATTCCGGACGGGATACGGACAAGATAAAAGCGTTGGGGCTAGAGCTGGAACCCTCTAAAGCTATACATACCCCGCGTTTAAAGGATTGCCTGGCCAATTTAGAATGTAAAGTAACTGGAGAATATGAAAGCGGGGACCATGTCATCGTAGTAGGCCAGGTTCTAGCCGCTAATATTGACCCTTCACGCAAACCTTTACTCTATTACCAGCACCAGATAACTCGCTGGGGTTAACCAGAGAAGACCTATGGAACCCGCGGGCACTAGTCTCTGTTTCGGGTGCAGCCGCGACAACCCCGTCGGGCTGCACCTTAAGTTCTCCGTGCGGGAAGACGGGTGTGTGTACACCCGTTTTACCCCCGACCTTTTCCACCAGGGCTACAACGGTATATTACATGGGGGATTGGTCGCTACTGTCCTGGACGAGCTCATGGCTAACCATCTCATTAAGCTGGGGTATTGGGCCGTAACAGCCCGCCTGGAAGTGCGCTTTCGTAAACCTATACCTATAGGTCAAGAACTTCTCTGTGTAAGCCGGCTCCTCAAAAAAAGGCCACCCTATTTTAAGCTAGAAGCTTGGGTCGAACTACCCACTGGCGAACGAGCGGCTGAAGCCCAAGCCGAGATGATGCTACTTAAATTAAATGGGCAAACCGCGCCTGGAGGGAAAGATACTCCTTTAAAGGCTTAGGACGGTCTATCTTTTTGACTGTGAGCTTCCCCTGCTCATACTCAGCCAGGGTCCAGGCCCCGGTCTGGACGGCCAGGCGCGCAAGATGCACTGTTAAATCGCTGGGGTAACCCCAACCTGGCGGGCAGGGAGATAACACCTGTATGTAAGCAGGACCTTTAGTTTCTTTAGCCTTTTGTATTTTGCGCAAGTAATCCTGGGGGTAACCTATACTGGCTGTAGCGGCATAAGGTATGTCATGGGCAGCCACTATTCTAAGCATATCCTTCTTAGGCCGATCCTCACCCCGAAGCTTTTCCCCCACCGGGGTAGTGGTGGTATTAGCACCCAGAGGTGTAGATCCGCTACGTTGTACACCAGTGTTCATGTAAGCTTCGTTATCATAGCAGAGGAAAATAAAATTATCTCCCCGCTCGATAGCTCCGGAAAGGGCCTGCAGGCCTATATCCACCGTACCGCCATCCCCGGCGATACCCAATACTTGGATATGCTCCTTCCCCCGGCGCTTAAGCCCCGCTACCACCCCCGACACTGCCGCTGCAGTGCTAGGGAAAGTAATGTTGACACAAGGCACTTTAAAGGCTAGCTGGGGGTAAAAAGTAGTTACGCCCAAGAGACAACTAGGGGTGGTAACAATTACTGTCTCCGGTCCCAACACTTTTAAGGCCAAACGTACAGCCAGTATCCCTCCGCAGCCGGCACAGGCAAAGGAGCCCAATACCAATTCATCCTCAGGTAAATCTTGGATCTTCAAAGTATTTCTCCCCTTTCTTTTCGAGGGCCTGCCCTCCCTATTCCCTTAAAGGGCCGCTCCGGCCTCCGCTTTCTCTCCTACCAAAGAACCGACAGAGCTAAGGCAGCGCCTAAAAATACCCTCAATATCTTCCCGCCGGATATCCTGGCCCCCTAATCCGGCGATAAAGCCAACCACAGCCGGCGGCTGTTGCAAGCCGAAAAGGGCGGCCTTCACTTCCGTACACACTACCCCTTCATATCCGAAAGAGCAGTTCCGGTCCAGGACTGCTACTACTCGGGCACCCTTCAGGGCCTGCCGTAAATCCTCAACAGGGAAAGGTCTTAAGGCGCGCAGGCGTAAGACCCCAACCCTGGCCCCTTCCTGCCGTAAAAAGTCCACCACTTCCCGCGCCGTACCTGTAATGGCCCCTAAAGTCACAAGGATCACTTCTGCATCCTGGCAGCGGTAATCTTCCAACAAACCGCCATATCTACGACCGAAAAGGGCATAAAATTCCTCATCCACCCTCTTGATAGCTTCCTTAGCCCGCTCCATGGCCGCCTGCTGGGCTTCTTTAAAGGCAGGGTAGGTGTCTGGACCAGCTCCTACTCCGAAGACCACCGGGCTTTGGGTATCCACTAAAACTTGCGGCTGGTAGGGCGGTAAAAAGCAGTCCACATCTTCCTGGGAGGGTATATCCACTATTTCTTCAGTATGGGAAAGTACATATCCGTCCAGGCAAAGCATTACAGGAGTTAAAACCTGGGGATCTTCTGCTATTTTGTAAGCCTGAAGGCAGGTATCTAAGGCTTCTTGCGCTGTCTCTACATAGAGCTGAATCCACCCAGTATCCCGACAAGAGATACTATCCTGGTGGTCGGCCCAGATGGTCCAAGGCGCTGCCAGTCCCCGGTTAGCTACAGCCATCACCATAGGTGTCCGGGCCCCGCTAACATAATGGAGCATCTCGAACATATAAGCTAAGCCCTGGGAAGAGGTAGCCGTAAAGACCCGGCTTCCGCTCACCGCAGCGCCGAAACAGGCCGCTAAAGCAGCATGTTCTGATTCTACCCGTATGTATTCGGCTTCCATCTCTCCCCTGGCAATCTGGGCCGCTATTTCTTCCACTATAGTGGACTGGGGGGTAATGGGATAGGCGGCCACTACTTCCGCCCGGGCTAGGCGTACAGCTTGGGCCACTGCCTCATTACCGTTAAGATATTCCCGCAAGTCTTTCACCTTCTCCCTTGGCTAACAAAGCCTCGTCTACCATGCGTAGGGCCTGGTGCGGGCATTCCCGAACACAGATGCCGCACCCTTTACAGAAGGCGAGGTCAATACTTACGCACCCTTCTCCCCGCTGGATAGAACCTTCCGGGCAAAATAGCCAGCAAATTAGGCAGTTGTTACATTTACCCGGGTCTAATACTGGACGTTGGACACGCCAAGACCCTGTCCTAGCTATAAGATGCGGTGTGGGAATATTAGGTTGAAGGCTGTTATTGGCCATATATTGATTATACAGGGATTTAGAATTGGGTTCCCCAGGAGTTAAACATAAAGTTTTAGCCTCTCCCTTATCCTTGCCCAGGACGGAATGGGACACTTGCCGGAGGGTAAGGGCCCGGTGAAAAGTTTCTTCAGCTAAGCGCCAATTTTTCTCTACCAAATGGTGAGGCAGAAGATCTTGCATGGCCTTTTTTACTGCTTCCCAGGGTACCCAACCTGTAACAGCAGCCAAGACACCTACCATGGCGGTGTTGACAATAGGTACCCCTAAAATTTCTTGAGCTAAGGGGGTAACCTCTATTTGATAAAAAACCGTGTTCTCCGGCAACCTAGACTTTAAGCCGTCGTGGTGTCCACAAGAACCGTTTAAAATAAATATCCCACCCGGACGCAAGCCCTGAAGAACGTTTACACTTTCAAGCAATGTCTCATCTAAAACCACCACGCAATCCGGTTCATACACCTGGCTGCGGTCTCGGATGGGGTGATCGGCCAGCCGGGTAAAAGCCGTGACCGGGGCTCCCCGTCTTTCAGTCCCAAAGTAGGGAAAGGACTGGGCATACTTGCCGCCATAAATAGCTGCCGCCCGTCCGAAAATACGGGCAGCAGTTACCACCCCCTGACCTCCCCGGCCGTGCCACCGTATTTGTAACATAAAAACACCCCTCTACCTGGATTTCCCTTTTAATTATACCCCAGAAGAGAGGTTCCCAGCCAGGGGGTGGTATTGAGCACATAAAAGGCGTTATTTAAGGTCCCCGTCCTAACTGTGCTAAAACCTGACAAACAGCCTTCTGTACAATAATACTTGGATGATCTTTAAGGCTAAAAAGAAAATCCCGGAGCTCATAACCGCCAATTTCCCCTAAGGCTAAAATTATATCAGCTTGTAAGTAAGGATCCTTTTCATAATTTTGAAAAGCCTTCTCTAGGGCTGGCAAAGCACGATAAGCTTGGGGTCCTAACATTTTCAATATATTTACTACGCGGGCTACTGTCTCTTTGTCCCTGTGATTTAAAGCCCATATTAGTTTATCTAGATAATCTTCTTCTTTCCTGGCTTTAAGGTTTTGGCCACAATATTGGCATATTTCTTCCTCTCCCTTATTTAAGGCATAGCAGGCAGGACAATATTTATACACCATAGAAGCGTTCACCCCTACTTTTTTAAACTCATTTTATTAACCATTTCCAAGAAGGCTTCCTGATATCTAGGAGAAAATAACTGGATAAAGGTAGTATTATTAGACAAACCTATTTCCACAGAAAGAAATGGGATTTCCCCTATATTCATTTGGCTTAACCTTAAGCCATCCACTTTATTAAGGGGAATATATTTGCGTATAATGCCATACTTAGAGGAAGCTCCTAAGCCTGGTCTTTCTTCTAATAAAATTAACTCTTGTCTAGTAAGAAGCAGGAGATGAGAAGGGCAAATTACTTTTTTAAAAAAGTACAACCACCGGATATAAACTTCTGGTTGGTAAAAACAATAAATTACTTCCTCCTCAGGTAGCAAGGATTTCCGGCAATAATTATAAAACTTAAAGTCTTCCCGGAGAAGAAATGCATATTTCTCTTCGTCCCCGTAAGTTTTAGGCACGCTTTTATAAAATACGGGGCCTTTTAAAAAGCTCTGCCGGACTGTTTTTATAAAGGGAAGGAAAATTTCTTCTACTACTGAATTAAATTCCACAAGTAAAAAATCTTGGTTATTATTCTGGGAATAAATTAATTTTACCCAGGAATAAAGCAGGAAAGTTCCGTGTTCTAAGCAAAGTATAGAGCCGAGAGGTACCCTTTTGCTTACCAAGTGGCGACCTTTTAGCTCCAAATAGCAAACTGTATCATCTTTCGTAAGGTAGACTAGCTTGGGGTTAGTCCTTCTAAATCCCCAACTATCTTCGGGAGCTAGGATCATGTAAGGGAACTCCTTAAAACGGGAAAGGTTTTCAAGCTCTGGTGGGGCTATCTCTTTAAAAGATTGGGGTATTTCCTCATAAGAATGCACTAGTCTAGCCCAGGACTCTAAATCGCTAGGCAAGGGCAATACCCCCTTAAGTCCTAAAATAAAAACTCCTGCCCACAATTCTAGGCAGGAGTCATCAGCGCTTTTAGCGCGAAAATAATAACTTTAGGCCGACTCCATGGCCTCGGTTTTAATATATCAGCTCCCTATCCCCTTTGTCAATTACAATTCCGTTACCTCCAGTATCTCCTTTATCCGGCCCTCGAAAAAGCCAGCTAGCTCTTCCGCAGCTTCTTGGGAGAAGGCCTCACTATATATACGGTATAGCGGTTCCTCTTCATCTGGAAAAATAAGGGCCCATCCGTAGGGGTAACTTACCTGCAAGCCATCCAAGAGCTCTAATTGCCCCTCCTCTTCTCTACTTATTAAAGCGCGCATTACTCGCCCTTTATCTTCCCAAGGACAGGGAACCTCTCTCGTACTTCGGTAAACAGCTGGTAACCTAGCTACCGCTTCGTTAAGGGGGAGATCCCTTCTCACCAGCCAGTCGATGAGGTAAACTAAAGAAGCTAGAGCATCAAACTGGAGGTTAAACTGGGAGTAACGCCCCCGGTCCTCTTCCTCTAATATTGCTTTCTGGAGTACCCCAGGGTGGTTTTTTACACGCCTGACCCGTCCCCCTAGTTTTTGGGCCACCAGTTCGGCCGCCCGAGGAGCGGCCATAGGCAAGGTCAGGCTTTTCCGGTCTGTCTCTTCCAGGTATACTTGAGTTAAAAGGGCCACCCTACTGGTCTCCTCTACTACAAAGCCGTTAGCATCTAAGAGCAGCAACCTTTCACCATTTTTATCTATTACTGCACCGATATCAGCCTGGTAGCGCCGGACTTCATCAGCAAAGGAGCCTATTTGCTCCTTAATTTCGCTCCAACTTTGTCGAGGAGCAAAGTCCAAGCGTATCACCTCGCACCCCGCGCGTGCTAGCAACCTGCTGGTAAGCTCTGCACTCCCCTCTTGACATCCCAGAGCTACCCGTAAGCCTTGACGATTTATTGCCTTAGTGTCTATACTCTTTAGCAGATAATTTTCGTAGGCTTCCTCCAGTCCGGGTTGGTAGGTGCTCTCTACCACCTGCTCCTCCCGTATAGCCCTGGTTTCCTCCCGCCAGTAGATATTTTCTATCTTTCTTACCTCCCCTGGTGGCAGATCGGCACCATGACTATTCATGAAATGAAGCCAAGCCTTTTCTAAAGTCAAGGCGTCCTCCTTGATAAGGCATCCTCCTTGAAGTTGTAAAGCTCGGATACCGAAACGGAACACAGGTGTAAGCAATTTCCCCATCTCCACTACTTTTACGCCGGAACTCAAAAGACCCGCAACCATTGCTCTATAGAACATCTCTCCAGTACCTCCCCTATAGGTACTCACCCCCAGGGGAGTACCGAGCTTAAAGGTAGACCCAAAGGCTGCCCCCAGCCGGGTGGCCTGTCCTGGACTTAAATTATCCCTGAGCCTTAAGGGAGCTGCACTCCCAATAAAAAGAGGCCTACCGATACCTTGTCCCCAGATAAGGGACTCTCGCAATACGGTACCTTCTCCTACTGATTTCTGGGGCCAAACTTTGACACCTGGACGGACTTCGGCCCTGGCTTCTACACGGCTGCCATTCCCTATGACAGCACCTTCTAGGACCCGGGAGTTGCTTTCCAAAACAGCGCCATTTAAAAGGATACCACCTTCTACCCAAGCTCTAGGCCCTACCCTTACGCTATCCCACAGGACAGCCCGCTCTACCTTAGCCCCCCGGCCGATGTGACAATAGGGTCCCAAAACTGTAAAGGGTCCCACCTTAGCTCCCTCTTCGATACAGCAAAAACTACCAATAAGCACCGGTCCCAGAATCTCAGCTTCTGGGTGGATCTCCACCCTTTCACCTATTATCATTCCCCGACCCTGGTTTTCGCCCAATACCTTTAACTTGACTTTACCGGACAGGATATCATGATGGGCCTGCCAATATTGGGAAATATTTCCAATATCGCACCAATAACCTTCAAGAGTAATAGCGAACAGGGGTTTCCCTTCCCGTAAGAGTAAAGGGAATAAGTCTTTGCTAAAATCAAAGGCCCTACCCTCCGGCACCCACCTCAAAACTTCGGGTTCCAAAACATAAATACCTGTATTAACCCGATCGCTAAAAACCTCGCCCCAGCTAGGCTTTTCTAAAAAGGCCTGGATGCGGCCGGAAGAATCCGCAATAACAACACCGTACTCCAGCGGATTTTCTACCCGTGTCAGCACCAGGGTAGCCAAAGCCCCCCGCTCCCGGTGAAACTTTACTGCTTGGGATAGATCGAAATCGGTTAAAGCATCGCCGCTTACTACTATAAAGGTTTCATTTAGGAAAGAGGCTGCATTTTTCACGCTCCCTGCAGTCCCCAAGGGTGCTTCCTCTACAAAATAATGAAAGTGCACACCAAAGTCACTACCATCCCCAAAGTACTCCTGCACTAGGTCCGGAAGATACTGCAAAGTAACCCCTATATCTTTAAAGCCATGTTGGCGTAGAAGTTCCACACAATATTCCATCACTGGTCGGTTGGCTACGGGAACCAAGGGTTTAGGACGGCGACAGGTTAAAGGCCTTAGTCTAGTTCCTTCTCCTCCAGCCATGATGATCGCTTTCATACTTATACCTCCATTTACTTTATACCTAAATCAAACCTTCCCGACCGCGCTTTTGGTTGACTAGCGCTGCCCGGTGGCCTACTAAGTCATAACGACCCCCACCGAGGACCTTCTCCGGTGCCTCTCCTGGAAAACCTTCTTCCTCCCCATAACCGGCCAAGGCTAAAGCATAACGCCGGAAGCGGTCTACAATCGATGAGCGTTCCGCCCAAGGTGTGTGACGATATTCCTCATACACCCCGTGATAAAGTTCCAGAGTACGGCGGGCTATCTGCCTCCAATCATAAACTTCCTTTACCAGGCGGCTAGCGGCCTTCCTTAAAGCAGAAGCTAAAGCTTTATCCCGGAGAAGAGCAATGATGTTATCGGCTAGGGAATTAGGATTTCCTGGGGAAGCCCTTAAGCCGTTGACTTGATGGGTAACAATCTCCTTTAACCCCCCCGTCTCGCTGACCACTACCGGTACTCCAGCAGCCATGGCCTCCAAAGCTACTATCCCAAAAGGCTCGTAAAGGCTGGGAAAAACAGCTACATCGGCTACCCGGTAAAGCTGGTTGCGAGTACGGTCATCGATGTACCCGGTGAAGGCAACTTTATGGGCTATGCCTAGCTCCCAGGTCCTTCCTTTTAGTTCCCCTTCCATAGGCCCCTGCCCGGCCACCACCAACTTGGCCTCGGGGCAAGCCTCCAGGACCTTAGGCATGGCCTCCAAAAGTACCTGGACCCCTTTTTCCACTACCAGCCGTCCTACATAAAAAATGATTTTTTCCTGAGGAAGGGCATATCGCTGGCGTAAAGCTGGATCTACCTGAACACCACTAAATTTAGAGACCACCACTCCGTTCGGTATTACGGTTATTTTATCCGAGGGTACTTGGAAAAGTCCTTGTACTTCCTCCCGCATATGCTGACTACAAACTATGACCTTCCAGGCTTCATAGGTGAGCCACCATTCTACGCTATGAATATAACGTTGCAGGTCGTTATGTATCCCCCGGTTACGTCCAGCTTCGGTGGCATGGATAGTGGCCACTAGGGGTATACGATGGGCGTGCTTCAAGGCCCGGCCAGCAAAGGCTACCAACCAATCGTGAGCATGAATAAGATGAAACGGACCAGCCGTACGCCACAGCCGCATGGCTTCTTCCAAGAAGCGAATATTAAGCTGTAACACCCAGGTGAGAAAATCGGGCGTATGAATAGGATAAGCCTCTACCCTGTGGACAAAAACTCCTCCTTGCCGCTTAGAGGGAAGTTGTTCCTCGCCCGCTTGGCCTACTGTAAGGACATGTACCTCTTGGTTCTCTTGTACCAACGCTTGGGTCAAATCCTCCACATGGCGGGCGAGACCCCCTACACTGTGAGGAGGATATTCCCAGGAAAGATGGAGTAGGCGCACACTACATCACCATTTCTATAGTGTGGCCGCACTAGTCCAGGTTGATACATGCCCCATGATATATAAAATAGGTCAAGGGACATGTACCCAATCATATAATGAAAGAGGGCAAAGGCGTCCTTTAGTAGCGTACTAAGGGGCGTCTTCTTCTCTATAAACAAAAGCTAACCAATTGGGGGTAAAATTTTATGTGCGGTATTTGTGGCTGGATCGATTGGGAGGTAGATTTAACCCAGCACAAGCCTACCTTAGAGGCGATGCTAGAAACCCTCCGCTGCCGCGGGCCAGATGCCTGGGGAATGTGGCTATCACCCCGGGCAGCTTTGGGCCACCGCCGCCTAATCGTAATAGATCCTGAGGGCGGAAGCCAACCTATGGTTCGTACAAGGGGTGAAGATAAGTATATCATTACTTATAACGGTGAACTTTATAATATGCTGGAACTTCGCCGGGAACTGGAAGCCCGTGGGTATCTTTTTAAGACCCGCTCGGATACAGAAATAATACTGGTCGCATTTTTAGAATGGGGTATAGAATGTGTTAAACATTTTAACGGGATTTTTGCCTTTGCCATCTGGAGCGAAAAGGATCAAAGCCTATTCCTAGCCCGCGACCACCTGGGTGTAAAACCCCTCTTTTATGCCCACCACGGTAGCGCTTTCCTTTTCGGGTCAGAATTAAAATCTCTTCTGGCCCATCCGGCGGTTTTACCCAAGATAGATGCCGAAGGACTAGCTGAGATTTTTATGATCGGCCCGGCCCGTACACCAGGTCTGGGAGTGTTTAAAGGAATTGTTGAACTTAAACCCGGACACTGCCTTTTATATAATCCTAGAGGAATTTCTATATATCGGTACTGGAAGTTAGAAAGCCATCCCCACCTGGATGATCTAAAAACAACAGTAATGAAAGTGCGGGAACTTTTAAAGGACTCGGTCGAGCGGCAGCTCATATCCGATGTACCCCTTTGTACCTTACTGTCAGGAGGCATCGATTCTAGCGCCATTACTGCCCTCGCCAGCAAAGCATTACAGAGGATAGGTTCCCAGGAACTTAAAACTTATTCCATCGATTATGCCGGAAATGAAATCTATTTTAAACCGAACGATTTTGAACCCCATTCTGACAACATTTGGGTTAAGCGAGTCGCCTCCTTTTTAGGTACCCATCATCATACGGTGGTAGTAGATACTCCTGAGTTGGTAGAAGCTTTAACAGCGGCTGTTCGGGCACGCGATCTGCCCGGCATGGCTGATATTGATTCTTCCCTTTACCTATTCTGCCGTGAAATAAAGAAAGGAGCAAGCGTAGGGTTATCAGGCGAATGTGCGGACGAAGTTTTTGGGGGTTACCCTTGGTTTAGGCGTAAGGAGGCGCTTTCGGCTGAAACCTTCCCCTGGTCCCTCAAGCTAGAGGAAAGGATACGGCTGCTTTCACCTGAGCTAATTAAAAAAATCCGGCCCCAGGAATACGTGGCCGACAGGTATAGAGAGGCTTTAGCCGAAGTACCTAGGCTACCAGGAGAAGATCCTTTTAATGCTCGCCTACGCGAGATTTTCTACCTAACGCTTACCCGCTGGATGCCTACTTTATTAGACCGTAATGATCGTATGAGTATGGCGGTTGGCCTTGAACTACGCGTCCCCTTCTGCGACTATCGTCTGGTAGAGTATGTCTGGAATGTTCCCTGGTCTATGAAGTATATAAATGGGCAAGAAAAAGGCCTCCTGCGCCTGGCTTTAAAAGGTTTATTGCCTGAAGATGTGCTTTTAAGGCGTAAAAGCCCGTATCCTAAAACACACAATCCGGCCTTTGGAGAGGCTATACGATCCTGGGTATCCAATATCCTAAACCAACCCAACTCACCTATTCTTCCTCTAGTAAATACTGCCGCTATCCGTACCCTTATCCAATTTAAACCTGACTTCGATCTACCCTGGTTTGGCCAACTCATGCGTCTGCCGCAACTTTTAGCCTATTTAGTTCAGATAGATTTTTGGTTACGTGAATATCGAGTAACAATCTGCTAGATGGAAAAGGAGGAAATAGCCGGAATGTCGAATTCTACAAAAAACGAAAGAAGGTGGCAGACCTGAAACCCCGTATTTTAATCGTAGATGACGATGAAAAAATTACTTCCTTACTTAGGCGGATTCTCCTGTATGAAGGGTATGAAGTATTAATAGCCGGTGATGGTTATACGGCCTTGGCCCTAGCCACCAATCAACCTGATTTAATAATTTTAGACCTTATGCTACCTGATTTAGACGGGATAGAAGTATGTAAAAGAATACGACAGCAAAGCGATGTACCTATTTTAATGCTTACGGCCCGGGATGAAACAGCCGATCGCGTCTTGGGGCTCGATAGTGGAGCTGACGATTACCTGGTCAAACCTTTTGCTTTGGAAGAATTGTTGGCCCGCATCCGCGCCCTTTTACGCCGTCACCGGGCATCCGAAAAAGAAATATTAAGATATGCCGACCTTACATTAAATACAGCAACCCGGGAAGCCCAGCGGGGGAACAGGGTATTTCAGCTTACGGCTAAGGAATATGAACTCCTAGAACTCTTTCTGCGCCATCCGAGGCAGGTATTAACACGGGAAGAACTAATGACTAAAATTTGGGGTTATGATTATAGTGGAGAATCTAATGTTTTAGATGTCTATATAGGCTATCTGCGTAGCAAGCTAGAAGCAGGCGGGGAACCCCGCCTTATTCATACAGTGCGAGGAGTGGGCTATGTCCTTAAATGAAGGGGGGCAAGGCACGTGACCTTAAGATGCCGCCTTACCCTCTGGTATACTGCAGTTCTGGCTTTTACTTTACTTCTCCTTGGTGGATTAGTTTATGCTTTGCTTTCCCATTATCTAGCGAGGGAAGTAGACTATTCCCTAGCTAATAAAGCCCAAGAAGTAAAACGTTCTATTAAGGTAAGCCGTTTTTTACGCCAGCAGGGAATTATATTGCCAGATGTCAATGTCTTTTCTAGTCCTGATACCTTCTTACAAGTAGTAGACTTGGAAGGGGAAATAGTCGCCCGTTCACGCAATCTAGGAAACCAACATCTACCAGTAGATGGAGATACCTTAGCCAAAATTAGTCAGGGGATAGCTTTTTTCGAAACCAGGGAGGTAGGAAATCAAGTTCTTCGTTTATATAATTTTCCCCTCTATTTAGGCGACCAACCGGTAGGCTTGCTCCAGGTTGGGCGGCTTTTACGTCCTATTTTAAGTATTTTAAGTGGGCTAAAGCAAATTTTGTTGTTTCTTAGCCTGCTGGTATTAATTGCTGCAGCAAGCCTGGGGTATCTTCTAGCCCGAGCAGCTTTACGCCCCATCGACCGGATGACCCAGATCGCTGAGGAAATTAGTGAAGGGCGTGACCTGGCAAGGCGAGTACCTTATGAAGGGCCTATGGATGAAGTGGGAAGGCTGGCAGCAACTTTTAATGGTATGCTTTCCCGTCTTCAAAATGCTTACCTAAAGCTAGAAGAAGCTTATGCTGCTCAGCGGCGTTTTGTGGCTGATGTTTCCCACGAACTACGTACACCTTTAACTACTATACGCGGCAATATAGAACTCTTGCAACATATGGCTTCTACTGGTACTCCATTAGAGCCCGAAGCTTTGGCTGATATAGCTAGTGAAGCCGAACGTATGAGCCGTATGCTTAATAATCTTTTAACTCTAGCCCGTGCTGATGCTGGTTTTACCCTGGAGCGCCGTCCTCTAGATATAGGAAAGTTATTACAAGAAATTGCCCGCCAAGCTCCCTTCCTGGGGCGGGCTTCCTTTTCTTTTTCTGGGTTGGCCGAATTAGAGGGCAAACTGATTCTAGGAAATAAAGATTTCCTAAAGCAATTATTTTTTATCCTCCTAGATAATGCCTTCAAATATACTCCTCTAGAAGGAAAGGTTACCTTAAAAGCTGCTTTGCACGGTCAAGAAGTAGCCATCACTGTTACCGATACAGGTATGGGGATTTCGCCAGAAGATCTACCCCATATATTTGAACGTTTCTACCGGAGTGAAGCCAGTCGGCGTTATGGCGGTACTGGCTTAGGCTTGGCTATAGCCCGCTGGATCGTGGAACAGCATGAAGGAAAAATTACTGTAGAAAGTCAGCCGGGTCAGGGAAGCACCTTTACCGTTTACCTGCCTAAGCTACCTGAATAAGCTTCTCTTCAGCAAAGAGGTTTTTCTTAGCTTTTTCTTAACCTCTTTTCATGTTATTTTAACCTTCTCGCTTTATATTAAAACTAAAGATAAACTTAAGGAGGTGCTTATTCCTTGAACAAAAAGAAAATGTTCCTTTTAAGCGCCGTGTTATTATTGGTTTTGAGCCTGGTAGGAGCTAGCGTTGCCCTGGCGCAAAACAATACCCAAACGCCCCGCGCTACCCTTCACCAGCTCTTCTGGGAGAAGTTGGCCGCCAATTTAGGTATTGATGTATCTAGACTACAAGAAGCCTTTAAAGTAGCTGGTAGTCAAGCTTTAGATGAGGCTATCCAACAAGGGTTACTCCCTGCTGACAAAGCTCAGAGGCTAAAGGAAGCCATAGAGAAAGGCCAATGGGGGCCCATGGAAAAATTTATAAAATGGGGTGGTCCGCATAAATTTGGCAGGGGCTATGTTGGCGACCTGTTTAGGGATATTGCCAGTATCTTGGGGATGACCCCTCAAGAACTTAAAGAGGAACTTAAATCTGGTAAGACGCTAGAGGAAATAGCCAGTACTAAAGGCATGACTTTAGAGCAGCTTAAAGAAAAATGGCTGACTACCAAAAAGGCTGCTCTAGATAACCAGGTCAGCCAGGGTAAACTTTCTGCTGAAAAGGCCCAGCAAATCCTCTCCCGTCTAGAAAAGATAGACTTTAGCAAACTGGGACCGAGGATCAAAGGTCCCTTGACAAATTAAAGGGCTCTGCTATAATAAGCCCTAGAAAGAAGGTATATGGGCGCTGCTGCCTAAGTTAACAGCAAAGGGGCTGCTAGTACATTCCGTACTAGCAGCTTTTTTTATTTGTATATGGGCTAGCCCGGAAGGAATTTGGCTGCAGCCGCCGGCGAAGATGTCGGGTTAAGTTCAAGTTAAAAAATTACCTCAATCCAATATAGGAGGGATATCTTATGCGTTTCTTCGTCGCGGCTGTATTATGGTGGGTGTGGTGGACTAGTTTATCTGGTACGGCTTGGGCAGCGGAAACGCAAAGTATTAATGCGGGCGATACCGCCTTCCTTTTAGTTACTTCTGCCTTAGTTATGCTTATGACTCCTGGCTTGGCGCTTTTTTATGGTGGCATGGTGAGAAGAAAAAATGTTTTAAATACGATTATGCAAAGCTTTATTGTCATGGCTCTTGTGTCGGTACAGTGGATACTTATAGGTTATTCTTTGGCCTTTGGTCCGGATGTGGGTAATATTATCGGGAACCTCAGTTGGGCAGGTTTCCACCAGGTAGGGTTAACTCCTAACCCCGATTATGCACCTAGCATTCCACATCAAGTCTTCGCTGCCTTTCAGCTAATGTTTGCTATAATTACACCGGCTCTGATTTCCGGGTCTATTGCTGAAAGAATGCGGTTTCCTGCTTATTTGTTGTTCGCTTTACTTTGGGCAACTTTTGTTTACGATCCTCTAGCCCATTGGGTATGGGGTGTAAATGGGTGGTTGCGAAATCTAGGAGCCCTGGATTTTGCAGGCGGTACGGTGGTGCATATCAGCGCTGGTGTAGCCGGTTTAGTGGCTGCCCTGGTTTTAGGCCAGCGGCGAGGGTATGGCAAGTTACCCATGCCTCCGCATAATTTACCTATGACGGTTATAGGAACTGCTCTTTTATGGTTTGGATGGTTCGGGTTTAATGCGGGCAGTGCCCTGGCAGCCTCTGAGCTAGCTAGCAATGCTTTTATTACCACCAATACAGCAGCAGGAGCGGCTGTCTTAAGTTGGATGTTCACCGAGTGGATACTCCATGGAAAACCGACTGTACTGGGAGCGGCAAGTGGAGCTATTGCAGGCCTGGTAGCTATTACACCTGCTGCTGGCTATGTAACGCCCTTAGCCTCTGTAATTATCGGCGTAGTAGCTGGGATACTTTGTTGTCTTGCGGTTAGCGTTCTAAAGAAAAGGATGGGTTATGACGATGCCCTCGACGCCTTTGGTTGTCACGGTATAGGAGGTACGTGGGGATCCCTGGCTACTGGCCTATTTGCCTCGCAAGCTGTGAACCCGGCAGGCAACAATGGTTTATTTTATGGCAATCCTTCCCTATTAATGACGCAGTTTATAGCTGTTCTGGCAGCTTGGTCCTTTGTCGCTGCCACCACCTTTATAATCCTTAAAGTAGTAGGATTGCTTACACCTTTAAGGGCCAGTGCTGAAGAGGAAGAAATGGGACTAGACCTGTCCCAACATGGCGAAGATGCCTACCCAGATATGCCTGCAGCATTGTTGCAAGTTAATCATGGTAATGAAAGCCAGGTAGCACCAGAGATATTAGTGGGTAAAAGCATACCTTGAAATTAAAGATAGGAGAAGGGAAAACTTATGCGGAAGATTGAGGCTGTAATCCGCCCGGAAAAGCTGGAAAAAGTTAAAGAGGCCCTGGGAGAGTTTGGAATCCGGGGAATGACGGTAACGCATGTTACAGGTTGCGGGTTGCAGAAGGGTAAAACAGAAGTTTATCGGGGTAGTGTTTATACTATAGATCTTCTCCCTAAGGTTAAAATTGAGATCGTAGTACCGGAGGAGTATCTAGAGGAAGCCCTGAAGATTATAATAGAAAATGCTAAAACAGGGCATATAGGTGATGGAAAAATATTTATCTATCCTGTTGAGGATGCTATTCGCATCCGTACAGGGGAACGCGGAGAAGAGGCAATTTAATTTAATCCTAGTAACTTGGCCATTTAAATAATTCTATATAGGGCAAGGGAGTCCTAGAATTTTGGTGAGGCAAAGAAGCCTCAGCGACTAAAGCTTTAGGTGTCGCTGGGGCTTCTTTTCTTAAAATACCAAACACTACTTGGAGGAGGCTCTAAACTTTATGGAAAGAAAACCGAAAGAACTTTTAACTTGGGCTAAAGATACGGGGATCAAGATGGTAGACCTCAAGTTTATTGATCTGCCCGGATTATGGCAGCATTTCAGCGTACCCCTTTCAGAAGTAGATGAAAAAAGTTTAGTAGAAGGGTTTGGCTTCGACGGCTCTAGCATACGGGGGTTCAAGGAGATCCACGAGAGCGACATGCTTCTCGTACCAGACCTCGATACCGCCTTTATAGATCCCTTCTGTGACACGCCCACTTTAAGTTTTATCTGTAATGTTGTTGATCCGGTTACTAAGAAAAATTTTGAACGCGATCCCCGTTATGTAGCCCAAAAGGCCGAAGAATACCTTAAATCTACTGGAATCGCTGATACTAGCTATTGGGGACCGGAAGCTGAGTTCTTTATCTTCGATGATGTGCGTTTTGATCAGAATTACCATTATGGGTACTACTTTCTAGACTCCAAGGAAGGATTCTGGAATTCTGGAGCAGAAGAACGACCCAACCTGGGATATAAGCCTCGCTATAAAGAAGGTTATTTCCCGGTACCTCCTACAGATAGCTTACAAAATCTGCGTACAGAAATGGTTATGGTAATGGAACAGTGTGGCATCAAAGTGGAATGCCATCACCATGAAGTAGCTACTGCTGGCCAGTGCGAAATCGATATGAAATATGCAACCTTAACCAAAATGGCCGACCAGTTGCTCCTATATAAATACATTATTAAAAATGTAGCTCGAAAGCATAATAAAACTGCCACCTTTATGCCTAAGCCTATTTTCCAGGATAACGGTTCGGGCATGCATGTGCACCAGAGCCTGTGGAAAGATGGTAAACCGCTCTTTTATGATGCCAATGGCTACGCAGGTTTAAGTGAACTAGCCAGGTATTATATAGGGGGTCTTCTAAAGCATGGTCCGGCCTTGGCGGCCTTCTGCAGCCCCACAACTAATTCTTTCAAGCGGCTGGTGCCCGGGTTTGAGGCTCCTGTTTACCTAGTTTACTCCCAGAGGAACCGTAGTGCGGCTGTACGTGTTCCCATGTATTCCTCCAACCCCCAAGCTAAACGGATAGAATATCGCCCGCCAGACCCCTCTTGCAACCCTTATTTCGCTTTTGCGGCCATGCTTCTGGCAGGGCTGGATGGTATTCTAAACAAGATCGACCCGGGTGAACCGTTAGATAAGAACATCTATGAATTGACTCCTGAAGAAGTAAAGGCCATACGTTCCCTCCCTGGCTCACTGGACGAGGCTCTAAAAGCATTAGAAACAGACCATGAGTTCCTCCTCCAAGGAGGAGTATTTACCGAGGAGCTCATTGAAGCATGGATCAACTATAAGAAGAGCAAGGAAATTGATGCAGTAAGGATGAGACCCCATCCCTATGAATTTATTCTTTACTTTGATGTGTAATGCCCTTGGTATAATATCATGGGTGGGTATCCCTCCTTTCTGGATACCCACCCTTTTTATAATGTGTTTATTCTCCCACATATTAGCGTATTAATTCCAAAAAGGCTTCAATGCGGACTTTAAGCTGCTCAAGATCACTAGGAGAATAATCGGTCTCAATTTGCAGGTAAGGAACACCGTACTCTTCCTGTACCATTTTTTTAAGACTATAAGCTTCTATGTTATAGGTGTGGCAGGCCTGCCAGGTAAGATCGATAACACCGTTTATCTTATATTCCTGAATTAAACGGCTAAGTAAGGTAAACCGGCCTCGATTGGGCGTTAAACAAGGGCAAGGTACTTGCAAATATTTAGTGGCAATGGCCCACCAAGGATCACCTTCCTCTTCCACTAGGGGTTCTAGCGGCTTAATACCGCTACAAGACTCCAAACAAACTACTACTCCACCCCCGCTTTCTACCAAAGTTATTACTTTTTCTGACCCTAGACCCACCGGACATCCTGTCAAAAGTATTCGCGGTGTACCAGGAGGTACGGCATATATACCTTTCGCTATTCTTTCTTTTACCACTAAAGTGGCCCGGTGAACAGCAGTAATGTTCGTTTCTAGGTCCAAAGTAAAACCCTTAGCCCATAATACCTTCAAAACGTCCAACCCCCACAAGGGGGCCGGATCATGGCAATTTAACTGGCTAAATTCTAGTAAAGCCCTCCTTTCCTCGTTGACTAAACGGATCGCTTGTCGTAACTTATCAGAGGTTACCTTTACTCCAAATTCTCTTTCTAAGCGATCTTTAAATTTAAGTATTTCTTCGTACCAATAAGTTAAAGCGTTTTGTCCCTCTGCACTGGGGGGCAACTTTAGAATATGCAGGGGTTTATATTTGCTAAGCAATTCATACATCTTCTTTTTACCGTCACAAGTGGTTTCGGCCACTAGCAAATCAGCAAAATAAAAGTAAGGGCAAGTATCAGTGATGGCGAAACCGAAGCTCGACTTTATTAAAGGGCAAAGATTCCGGGGCAATATTCTTTCAGCAGCAGAAATGGGGTCTGGCCTGGTACCGCAGAGGGAAACCGGGATAGCTCCAGCTGCAAGAATAACTTCCTTGGGAGCAAATGCGCAGTAAGTACCCACCACCTTTTTGCCCCGTTCTTTAGCTTTCTTGATTTCCATAATATTCCTTTCCCGTAAACCCTCAAAATAAGCTAAAGGATTTGCCTCCATTTTTAATTCTCCTTAGCCCCCCTTGCCTAATTCCCCTTTTTCCTAAGTAGGCGAGCTACTTCATTTACTGCTCCCAAAGCATCAGAAGCATAAGCGTCCGCTCCAATTTTACGCGCAAATTCCTCGCTGACAGGTGCTCCTCCTACTATAATCTTGACCTTGTCTAGCTTTTCTTTTTTCAAAACTTGTACAGTCTTTTCCATAGATTTCATGGTGGTGGTAGTTAGAGCTGAAAGTCCTATTATGTCAGGTCGGTATTTTTGGGCTGCTTCTAGAAACTGGCTGGGAGACACGTCTTTACCTAGGTCAATAACTTCATAAGCATTAGCGGCCAGCATTAATCCTACTAAATTTTTACCAATATCATGCAAGTCACCCTGCACAGTTCCCAATACTATCCTGCCACGGGTAGCAGAGTTATCCTTAAGGAGGATGGGCTTTATGATTTCGAGACCGGCATACATGGCCTGGGTAATAAGTAAAAGTTCAGGAATAAATATTGCCTGTTGCTGGTAAAGTTCTCCTGCCCTATTTACTCCCGGAATCAGCGCTCCGTGAAGGATAGCCATTGCATCTAAGCCTATATTTAATCCCTGCTTTACTAGGTCAAGCACCTTTTCTTTATCGCCCTTAAGTATAACCTCCTGTAAAGAACCAAGTAATTTAGAGTGGGAGGGAGAAAGACGGGGAAAGGATTTAGCTGTGGTAACAAAAACCCGTATATTTTCTGGAGGGACATTTAAAGGCAAGGTACATCCAGTGGATAAAATAAAGTTATTAATGGATTGCATGCTTAAAAGGAGATTCTTCGTGACATTTTCAACCTGCTCCGGTGTGCCCTCTAACATAACCCCCACGGGATCTATATTGCCAATTAGCACTACATTTTCTGGTACCTCTCGGGCAATCCCAACCAAGTTAACTGCTGTATCCAAGCTTAAGCCTTGGGCCCCAGTAGCCACTAACTCTTTAATCATATAGGTGGTATCACCACAAATATGAAGTATGTTCATGGCTGGAAGGTATAAAAAAATTTCTCGTATATACTGGCCTGAAAACTGCCAAAATTGGGCAGGAGATAATAAAGAACCCAGCGGTTCAGAAATCCATAAAATATCTGCCCCAGCACCTAGCAAAGCTTCCCCATAACGCTTTAATACTTGAGTAGTAAAGGTAAGTAGGGAATGTAAAAAATAAGGATCAGTAACTGCTTTAAGGATGACATTAGTAGGACCGCTTAAAGCGCCGGCTAAAGTAAAAGGCCCCGTTAAAGAGCCTATCACCATTTTTTCTGTTTTCTTTTTTATCAGGCGTATGGCTTCAATATTGACCGGCAAACGGCCATCGCAATAAGGATCGGGTATCTTCAATTTTCCTAAGTCCGTTAGACTAGCGATAGGGTGTTCTTCTAGGATAGGGGCGCTCTCATCAGAATAACGCGTTTTTAAGCCTAGAGCCTCAGCTTCTACTACAAGATCAGTAATAGGTCGGATGAAATCAGGTTGAAATTGTTCTGCTAAGTAACAAGCTGTTTCCGCTAGGAGTAAAGGGGAAAAGTAAACCTCTTTTAAGCTTACTCCCATAAGAGCTGCTCCGGGAAAACTACCTATGTAAAATACGAGACGCCTTTCACTCTTTTCCACCAGATCGATAAGCCGCATCTTTTACCTCCCATCCCTCATTCGACCCATGAAAAACATCGGTGCTCAATTAGATGAAATATCTTATCAAAGGCCGTTCCAATAAGCCCAATAATTATAATTCCGGCTAGAGCTACATCCGTACGCAAGAGTTCATGGGCATACCAGATGAGATATCCCAACCCAGCGGTACTCCCGGGGAGCATTTCAGCTGCCACCACGCACATCCAACCTATACCTAGGCCTATACGGATACCAGTTAAAATAGAAGGAAAAGCTAAGGGTACAATTATCTTTAATAGTAAGGCTATTTCTGTGGCTCCCTCTGTTTGAGCCGCTCCTATAATTAAAGGGGAGACGCTTTGGACCCCGTGAATGGTATTTAAAAGTACAGGGAAGAAAACGCCAATTATAATAATGATTAACATAGAAAGCTGCATATTACCCCAAATCATATTCCCCGCCGGTAAACTTAAAATCTCCGCTATGCTGATAATCCCTGTCCAGGCTAAAATTAAGGGGACCCAGGCCAGCGGAGGTACTGGCCTTAATAATTCCACCAGGGGTTCTACAATGTCCTTTACCCACGAAAAGCGCCCCATAAATACCCCTAAAGGCACAGCTATAACTACGGCCAGGGTAAACCCCATCATTACCCTGGCTAGACTAACGCAAATATTATCAAAGAGGGAAGTATTGGTTAAGACTTTAGCAAAGGGATGTACTAGAATTACCAGCACTTGCCCTACTCGGGGTAAGACACTGGGCTTCTCTAGATAAATAGCTCCCATTTCCCACAACATGACTACCAAGAACGGCAATAGAAGGGAAGAAAATATTTTAGACCACCGGATCCTCATTTCAAAAATCCTTGCTGTCTTAACTTGTGAGCGGCCGCATTATATATATCTAAAGCCAGTATTTTGTGTTCTAACTGGTCAGAGGGCAAATTATGCAATTGACCCGATAATAATCCCATCTCATCCATAATTTGGGCAAAGGTGCTTACACTTTGCCGCCAATCGGGGCTGGGCTCTGTAGTAAAGTTGACAGACTGGATAGCCTCTCTTTCTACTTCTTCACTTACCCCTAACCAGTTAGCTGCTACCTTAGCTGCTCTGTCGCGATTTTGGTTAGTCTCCTGGGTTGCCAAGATCAACAGCTCTTCTAATTTTTGGACCAGATCACGGTGCTGGGCAATTATATCATCGGTGGCTTCTACAGCACAACAAGCATGATTCTTCCAGCGACCTTTTGGAGGTAAAAGTTCCAGCTTGGTAACCTTTTTTGCCACACCCTCGTGGATAGCTAAAGTGGGGAAAGGTTCCGCGCCTATGAGTCCATCAACGATATGATTGGTAATAGCAGCGGCTAGATTGCTATGCCCTTTCATGTCTATGAAAATAATATCCGCCTTACGATCCTGAACATCATCGCTAAAGGATATTCCTTCTTCTTTCAAGGCTGCCCGGAAAATAATACTAGCAATGGTCTGCGCTCCCGGATGTCCAATCTTTAACTGTTTTTTCTTCCCTTTAACTAGCTCCACAAATTCTTGCCAGTTATTGGCTGGGAGCTCCTTCTTTACTATCAGTAGGTTACCTCCTGTTTGCAAAGGAGAAATCAATTTCGCTCCCAACCCTTTATCAACGGAAAGGATCAAAGCTTGGACCCCAGTGATTCCTATGTCGACATTACCTTGGGCCATTAGGCGCTGGATATCTGGACCTTGCTTGGTTGAAATTAACTTGACCCGGGCTACCTTACGACCATCAGCATAAAAATCGTACCATTCCCTTTCTTGAACAGGTTGTAAGTAAAGGTCATATTTATCGCGAAACTTCTGCCACTCCGATAAGGCTATAAAAAGCGGGGTATGGTGATCGGACGTAATGTAGGCAAAGTTTATAGTTGGTATTTTTGAGGAGCTAGAATCCTTAACTTCTTTCTTAGAACAACTTGTACTCCATATAAGGATAGAAAGTAAAAGGGTTAGAAGGACAAAGCCTTTCTTCATAAAACCCATCTTACCTCCAATATTACCTCTATAAATTGATGGCTTAGCTTGACCAGATCTTAATTATTCGACACTAGCTTTGGCAATCCTGTTATACAATTTATAACTTGTTGTTATAGGATTTTTACAAGTGTTGGCAAATTGATGGTCTGCGGCGCCAGGCGCACAATTTTGAAGGGCCGGCGTAAATCCCGGCCCTTCAAAACTTAGTTTCTAAAGTTTTTCCACTTTAACCCTGGTATCGTAAAAAGAAGCGCTCCCTCCAATGGGATCGGTCAAGCAAGTGGTCTTCATGCGCGTATCCAGTAGCATCACCGGGTTGGGGCATAAGCCCTTACCTCGGCGCCCGTCCCCCTTGATAACTTGGCCGTCTATTACTACATCCCTCGCTCCATAGGCCCAGTGGCCATAATGCCAGGAGGCAGCAATAACGCCTGGCCTAATGCCTTCAATTAGTTTCACTTTACCCTTAATTATTTCCACACCAGCCGGGCCCAAGTCCAGCTTGCCTTCGGGGTTGGTGCGGGAGAGAAGCTTTACTTCCTCGCCATCCTTCAGGCCTAGGTGAGCACCGTCAGCCCTGTTCATAAGGATGAAGTTTTCGGGAAGTAAAGCCACCTGAGCCCAGTAGTTTCCAGCCGTGCGTGATTGGCCACCAAAAATTTCCTTAAAGGTAATCAAGTAGAAAGGATAATCCTCATCCCGGACGGGCGTACCATCACTGTTCTTTATAGGTTCTAATCTAGGCACACCAGAAAAGGGCTGGCCAGTGATGCTATCTTTCCCCAAGGCTACAGGTTCAATATATATACTTAGCAAATTGCCGAAGGGGTGTGGTACATAATTTCCTTCTTCGCCTTTAGGAGCACTTTCAAAGCGACCACCCCGGTTCAGTATATAAACAGTCCTGCGCCACCTCTCTTCCCCTACTGCGCGGCGCCACTTCTCCTCGCTATATACAGCTTCGGGAAGGTGCCGACGGGCAGCCTTGAAGATCTCTAATTCTCTGTCATCGGCTTCCGGTACTTCGTCTCCCGGCTTGTCGCCATAAGCCACATTGGCTATAGCCTTAAGGTAATAATCCTCCGGCCGACGGAAGTCCCAGCCGGGACCGAAGCCATCCTTCCCGTAGCCAGGAAGACCTAAAGCTTCCGCAATAGCCAGCATAACCGCTTCTACAGATATGGGCATCTTCTCGCCGAATACCTCCACAATTTCCGGTACCGGCGCTGCTATAGGTTGGCGTACTTTGGTGGTCTTAGTAGTGATAGAAGGGGGAGAGCCTAAGAAAGCCCAGCGCTCCATATAAGAAATATCGGGAAAGATATAGTCGGCGTACATGGAGGTTTCCCCGATGACGATATCATTGGCGATGAAGAGAGGGATGCGGTCTACATCAGTTAAAATCTTAATCTGCTCGCTCCCGGCAGGTGAAGCCAGGACAGGGGTCCCTTTATGCAGCCAAAGGATCTTTATGGGATAGGGGTAACCCGCTCCGGCCGCCGGTATGATCTCATGGTATACGTCAGAAGTAAAGGGAAACCATGGCCGTTCAGCCGGGAAACCTTTAAAGAGGGTGCTCTTATCATAATGGGCCCCTTCCCGGGTAAGCTTTATACCCCACGGATTCACTTTCCCCTTATGCATCTTAGCCAAATCAAAGGGCTGCCCAGGTTTACCACCCAAAGCCGCCCAGCTACCCCCGCCGGCCGTCAACCCTCCACGCCAGTCCATATTGCCAACCAAAAGGTTAAGGATGATGATGGCTTGAGCCGTATAATACCCGTTGGTATGCTGGACGGCTCCCCGGTAAAAATCGATGGCCGCCTGCTTGCCATAACTGGTAAATTCACGGGCCAGGGCAATTATAGTTTCCGCCGGAATCCCTGCCTCCTTAGCTAGTTCACCTAGATCTTGAGCCTTAGCCGCCTCCTTAAGCAAGGTAAAAGCTGATTTTACCTTTAGACCGTTGATCTCGGCTTCCACGAAAAGATCTCCTTCTACAGGGTTATGGGCATCATAAGGATCTACAGCATAAAGCTTGCCGTTACGGAATACTACAAAGAGGTCCTTACCTTTCTCTGGATCAGCCAGGCCGGCTTCACTAGCACGTAAGAAACTCCCAGGTTGCCCATCGGGCCCTATTTTTACCAACCAGGAAGCGTTGGTCCAGGATTTTTCCCCGTCCTGGAGAGCGGCTGCCTTGTTAGCATTCTCCAAGAACTTCTTATCATAGCGTTCATTATCCAATATCCACTGGATCATACCTAAGGCCAAGGCCAGATCGCCGCCAGGTTTAACCGGGATCCACCAGTTAGCTTTGGCTGCTGTCTTGGAAAACCTAGGATCGATGACCGCTATTTTAAGCCCCTTTTCGGCTAAAGCGCGGGTGATCTGTTCGGCCATAGGGGTGGGGCCGAAATTGGCTTCGAAAGCGCCAGTCCCCCAGAAAATCACAAAACGCGACCAACGGAAATCTGGCTTCATATGGGTCGGGCCCGGATTCCATTTACCCTGGCTGTACTGAGCTGAAGCCCACTTGTAAGCTATATGATGGCTTTGCTCGCAGATAGTAGTGTGCTCATACCAATTGATGGAGCCAAAGCTGTTTAAGACAAAACGTTTGGTCCAATCGCTGCGGCCAGGCTCGATGCGACCAGCCATAAAAACGAATTGGTTATTCTTGGGCCCCAGATCAGGATGGTTAGGATCGATTAAAACATCTAGGTGGGCGGCATACTTGGCTTTAAAATCCTCCAAACTCATCTCCTTTTTAGCCACTTTGGCCGCATCCTCGGCTAGGGATTTAAAAAGGGCGGGATCCTTTAAAGCAAATACATCCTTAAAGCCAGGTACCATCCGGTCTTCCCCGATCTCAGCAAAGAGTTTCCCGCCATTTACAATTTCCTTTATAGCCTGCTCGAAGGGAATTATCTTCCATTTGTTGGATCCACGGGGGCCATTGCGCTTTAGAACCTTTACAAGGCGATAAGGATCATAAAGGGTTTGCACTCCCGCCTGGCCCTTAGGACAAAGTTTACCATCTACCAGCGCCGCCTCCTCTGGCGAAGTATTATAGGGTAACTGGGGATAAAGATTTTGGGGACTATAGGGATTACCGTCCAGTTTTACGAGAACCCCGTTAGAAATCTTACCTTTTATGTTGCACTGGGTATTACATTGCAAGCATACTCCGTAAATAATATTTTCTGGCTTATCTAGTTGATACTCCCCTTTTGTATCTTGCGAAGCCTCTGCACGTCCTCCTAATTGCCCAGTAAGGGAGGAAGCTTCAGCCGCGAGCAAAGCCGCCCCTCCTAATAAAGCCGAAGTCTTTAAAAAATCACGGCGCTTTATTTTAAAGCTCATTTCTTACCCCCCTTTTATGAGGAAAATGAACCCGGAGTAGATTCCTTGCGGCTAGAAATTAAGGGCCTAGTTATTGGTAAATACTGCTGACCAAGGAGTAAAATAGCTGAGGCTAAGGCCAAAGTGAACAAGGTCACCAACCATTCGTTTAAAGTAGGGGTATAAGAGTATTGAAGTCTAGCTTCCATATAAGCCGAAGGCAATCCTGGTAAAGGTGGGACTATTAATCCTGGTATAACTATGTTGTAACGCACAGCTAGGAAACCCAAAGATATCAAAAAGGTGGCCCAGGTTATAGAGTTAACTGAGGCTTTGGGTAAAGTAAGCAACACTATAGGAATAAGGGCCCCAAATAAAAGGTGTACTACCCAGAATATCCACCAGTTCTGCCCTGCTAAAATAAACTTATAAGGAAGAAAATGCTCTGGACTAGTAGAATAGGTACCTACCATAACTTCGGCTAGTTCAAAGAGAAGATCTAACGCCAGAAGCCCTACCACCGCCTTGGACAGAAACTTAATGGCTGCCTTAAACTCCTCTGAGGATTTATCGGGCCAAAGAAGACAAGTCACCAGGGTTAAGAAAGCTGATCCTGAAGACAAGGCCGAGACCAAAAAGAGAAGAGGGAATAGAGGGGTATTCCAGTAGGGCTTAGCTTCTACTACTGCAAAGAGGGTCCCCACTCCACCATGAAAAGCTATAGCCAATGGGATACCTATAACACCTAAAATTTTAAGCATGAGGGTGTTCCCCACTCCATCTGTCCGTAAAGCCCCCCAAAGCTCGAGCAAAAGAAGCAAAAAATAGGCTGTATAAAGCCACACCATCCAGGCCATGGCGGAGCGGAAATTGGGGCTTACAAACACCCGCCAGAACCTCTCCATGTGCCCCAAGTCTAACCAAATAGTAATTAGCGCTGCAATGAGAGTAGCCAGGGCGGTAAGCAAAGAGAGGCGCCCCAAGGGTTCAATTTCTTTTATCTGGAACACATATACTAAAGTAGAAAACAAAAAAGCTCCTGCCGAAAGACCGATAAAGAAAATATAAACCGAAACCCAAAGACCCCAAGGGATGGAGCTAGAATAGGCCGCTACTCCGTGGCCTAGACTTAAGCGTTGATAAACCCCTATACCTCCCAATATTAGAGCAACTATAAGGGTAA
The DNA here is from genome assembly GCF_900176005.1 of Thermanaeromonas toyohensis ToBE. Lineage (NCBI taxonomy): Bacteria > Bacillati > Bacillota > Clostridia > Neomoorellales > Neomoorellaceae > Thermanaeromonas > Thermanaeromonas toyohensis. Next base: position 2,824,676 of record NZ_LT838272.1, read on the forward strand.
CCCAGGTAACCTTTTTCATAAACTTCCCCCTCACCTCAAGTAATAAACTTGCGGCCCTGTCCCGAGCTCATCTTTCAAACGCCAAAGGTTCCCGCGGGACATAACTTCTACCACCATACTTTCTTTATCATCCAGATCGCCAAAAAAAGTGGCACCACCAAGGCAAGTAGTGACACAGGTGGGTAACATCCCCTTATTTAAACGGTGAAGGCAGAAGGTACACTTACGGGCATTCCCTATAGGTGAACGATGACCTTTCCTTACCCATTGCTTGCCATATTCTGGTGAAGGTTCTAATTCATAAGGCTCAAGCCGGGGAGTATCCTTAGTGTAAAAGAAACCGAAGTCAAAGGTGCGGGCCCCATAAGGGCAGGCTGTAAGGCAATACCGGCAACCTATGCATTTTTCATAATCTATCACTACAATACCATCTGGCCTCTTATAGGTAGCTCCTACCGGACACACTTTAACACAAGGTGGCTTCTCACATTGCATACACGGGCGGGGTAAGAACTTTCGCTCTACATTAGGATAACTACCCATTTCTTCTTCCAGGACTGGACGGTAGACTACCCCTGGGGGTAAGTGATTCTCTGCCTTACAAGCCACCGTGCAAGCACTACATCCTACACACCGGCCAAGATCAATTACCATACCCCATCTACGCTGTTCCAAGGGCTTTTTTAAAGCTCTCCTAAGTTCCTCTTGCATACGCAAGATACTATTTCCCCACTCGCTTTTTAATGGCCATTTCTTAACAAGGGTTCCTGCCTCTGCCGGACGTAGAGAATGCTGGATAACCCCCAGCGACATGGCTCCCACGGCTAGGCCTATACTCGCCTGGCGCATGAACTCCCGCCGGTCCACCGTTCTTATTCCCCCTTTCTCATAAAAATTTCATCTCTGTGTAAAGCGCACTATCTAGCACAAGTATCTAATAGGGAAAAGGTGCAGCCAATCAGGATTCTCCCTTAAAATTAAAAGCGCCTTAAGGGGTTCCCCTTAGGCGCCTCACTAGAATAAATAACATTATAATTGCTAGAACTATATTTCTAGATTATTCCCCGGCTTAAGGCATAGCGCACTAGTTCCGCCCGGGTGTTTAAATTCAATTTCTTAGCAATATTGGCCTTATGGGTCTCCACAGTCTTTACACTTAAAGCAAGGCTTTCCGCGATCTCTTGGTTGGTGTGCCCTAAGGCTACCAACCTCAATACCTCTAACTCTCGGGGAGTTAAGTTACTATCCCCAGTAGTCCCTTTTAGTTTATTCCCTTCTTTTAAAGCCTGGACTAAGACCCCAGCTACTGCCGGGTGGATAAATACCCCTCCTTCTTTTACCGCCCTTAAGGCATGGATAAGATCGTTATCCGCTGCCCTCTTGACCACATATCCCGCAGCACCTGCTGCTAAAGCCTTCTCTAGATACTCCTGTTCCTCATGCATGGTCAAAACTAAAACTTTTACTGAAGGGATCTCAGCGGTTACCCGCTGTATCACTGTAAATCCATTGCAATAAGGCATGCTTATGTCCAAAAGAAGTATATCGGGCTTCAAATCCCGGGCTAGCTTAAGGGCTTGATCCCCGTCCGCAGCCTCTCCAACCACTACCATATCCGGCTCGGCGTTAATCAAGTGTTTAAGGCCAGCTCGCACTACGCCATGATCTTCAGCCACTACTATCCTTATTTTCCGGGAACAGTTCATAATTTCCCTCCTGCTATGCTATACCTTTTTAAGAAGCTAAAGGTATATCAGCATAAATGGTAGTCCCCTGACCCACTTGGGATTCAATAACTAACTTGCCACCTAAGAGGTGAACTCTCTCGCGCATGCTGAAAAGACCTAGTCCCCTTTTGCTCTCTGGCGAATCTTGATCAAACCCCCTACCATTATCTTCCACAATCAGGCGTAAAATATCTCCCCGGGGTTCGAGTATTATGCTTACTCTAGAGGCCCCAGCATGTTTAATTATATTATTTAAGGCCTCCTGGACTATACGGTAAATGGCCAGTTTAGCTTTGCTTGATAAGCTTTCCTCAGGAAGGCCCGTGGTTTCCAAGTAAATTTCTAGATTAAACTTAACGCTATAATCCTGCGCTAATTTCTTTAATACCCCAGCTAAACCCAATTCTTCAAAGGCCACAGGCCTTAGTTCCAGAGCTATTCTTCTAACGCCATTTAAAGCCTCGGCCACCATCTCCCGGAGCTCGCGCAAAGAAAAGGCTGCTTTCCCTTCACCGATCTCCTTCTCTAAAGCCTTAAGACGCAGTAAAATAGCCGTAAGTGCCCCTCCGGTCTCGTCGTGCAGCTCACGGGCAATGCGCTGGCGCTCAGCTTCCTGGGTAGTAACTACCCGGTCGAGCAGTTCGGCACGCAAGTTACTTAGCTCTTCGATCTCTGCTCGCGAACGTTTAAGATTATTTACCATCTGGTTAAAAGAAGAGGCCAAATAGCCAAATTCGTCGCGGCTTGTAATATTTACTCTGGCTTTTAAATCGCCTTTCCCAATGGCCTTGGTAGCATTCACTAGCTCCCTGACAGGACGAGCCAAGATTTCTGTTAATATAAAGCCTGCTATTATAAAAAATACGGAAAATATAGTAACCGTTATAAGGAAGCGCACTGTAGCTGCTATTATAGCCTGCTTTAGCCTAACCTCAGAAAGTCCCACGCGCACAAAACCCAATTGTCCTCCCAAAATAGGGACAATAGCTTCATGGATCAACCCCTCATTAGTTCTCAATGCCCTTAAATCCTCTCCCCTTCCCTGGAGTAAAGGGCTATACTTTAATAGTTCTATGGGGAACCCTGGACCAAAAGTATGGGAAAGGACACGGCCTTTTAAATCCTGGATAAAGATGTATCTTATATCCTCGCTACTCTTTAGCATATCTAAAAGCATCTGATGCAGGCTGTATAAATTTCCCGTCAAAATAAGCTCGCTGCTCTGAGCCGCTACTGCCTTGGCCGTAGCCAAAGCCCTTTGATCAAGCTGCTGCCTCAATGAAATTTCCAAAGTAACCTTAGTCTGCCAGGTAATAGCCATCCCCAATAGTAGGGTGATTCCTAGAACCAACCCCATAATCTTATAGCGAAAACTCAAGGTATCGTTAAGGATTAAAAGCTTACGCCAGAGCGCTCTCACCCAGTTCACAGGTAACCCACCCTTCGCGCTATCTCCCGTACTGAATTATAAGCCTCATCTCCAATATTAATAAAGCGATCCACACCTAGCCGGGATACTATCTGGGCTCCCGCAGGGGTTTTATGCAAGGAAAGAAAGGCAGATCTTATTTCCTTTTTAAGGGAAGGATCTAAAGTAGGGCGCATAACTACTGGCGGAGAGGCGAAGGGCCTTGATTTTTGAATAACTTTAATTTTGTTAGTAATATCTGGATGTTCTCGGGCGAAAGCCTCATAGACCAGGCTATCCACAGCTGCTCCATCTACTATCCCATCCGCCACTGCCCGTATAGACTTATCATGGCTGTAAGTAAAGATATAACTACTAAAAAAACTCTCTGGTATTTCTCCCAGCTCTTGGACTAAATAAAGGGGTACCAGGCGACCGCTTAAGGACATGGGATCCGTAAAGGCAAACCGCTTACCCTTAAGCCCTGCGAAATTGTTAACTGGGCTTGTTCGAGAAACTATTATATAAGAAGCATATTCGGCACGGCCATTAACCTCCGGCGCGGCTACCAATTCCATGCCAAAATCGCGCTGCCCTCTAACATAAGCATAGGTACATACGAAGGCTACATCTATATCGCCAGAATTCATTAGTAAATTTACCTCGGCATAAGTTTGTCGGGTTATAAATTCCACTGGGTGCTGGAGGTAGCTGGACAAGTACTGGACTAGATCAGTATAAGCTTTATAACCTTCTTGGGGGGAAATAACGGGTGCCGCAGCTACGCGCAGAGGCCGGGCCAAGCTGCTTTTAGAATCTATCCCCGTATAAACTGCTCGGGGATAGTCGTTAGAAAGATTATTAAGGTTAATAACAATATCTCGCTGGCCTGAGAAACAGCCTGTCAAGCCTATACCCCCGGCCAGGATAACCGCCGCTGCCATAGCCCATAATCCTCGCCGTATTCTCACTCCTAAGCCCCCCGAAGGTAAAATTTTAAATTCCAACAAAAATTATATCACAATCTTTATTTCTCGGTTCTTGTTGTCAAGCTTCGGTATTGACGTAACGGTTGTTACATGCTATTCTTTATGTAACAACTGTCACACAAAGGTGAGTAGCGTGGCTGAAGGCCAAAATTGGCTTGTCCTGGTTTACAAGATTCCTCCCGAGCCTTCTCGCTACCGGGTAGCTGTTTGGCGTCGCTTAAAAGGGGCGGGGGCTATTTACCTACAGAACTCAGTCTGCATCCTACCTGATGGTCCAGAGAGCCGCAGCCTCTTTTTAGCCCTCTCCCAGGAGATTAGTGAGTCCGGTGGAGAAAGCCTTATCTTTGAAGCCCGGGTTTTAAGCCCCGGGGAACAGGACAAAATAATTGAGAAGTTTAATAGCGAGCGAGACGAAGAATACAGCGAATTTCTAGAACAATGCGCGGCCTTTCTAGAGGAAATAAAGAAGGAAACCGAACGGGAAAATTTCACCTTCGGCGAACTAGAAGAAAATGAGGAAGGCTTAGGGAGGCTTATAGTTTGGCTGTCCAAAATTAGGGAACGCGATTTTTTTAAGGCGCCTAAAGGTTACGAGGCTGAAGCTCGCCTGGAGGAATGCAGGAAAGCTTTAGAAAGTTTCGCTTTACGCGTATATACGGCTAGCGAGACCATCTAGGTAAAGTACCACACCTTTTAAAAAGAAGGGAAGGTAAAACATTATGAGCTTAGCTAGTATTCAAAAGAAAAACGCCCTGCGCTTTATATTTCTTTTGGGTATAGTAAGCTTGTTTGCCGATATGACTTATGAAGGAGGCCGCAGCATCACCGGTCCCTATTTATCCCTATTAGGGGCCGGAGCAGCTACCGTGGGGTTTGTCGGCGGAGCAGGGGAACTGGCAGGCTATGCCCTCCGGTTAGTTTCCGGCTATATTGCCGACCGTACCCGTAAGTACTGGCTTATAACCATCCTGGGTTACGCTATAAACCTCCTAGCAGTACCCCTGCTGGCCCTGGCTGGCCGCTGGGAGGTAGCCGCTATCCTGATCGTGGCTGAGCGTTTCGGCAAGGCCTTGCGTACCCCCTCCCGGGATGCCATGCTATCCTATGCCACCCGCCAGGTAGGCACTGGCTTTGGCTTCGGTTTGCACGAGCTCATGGATCAGATAGGCGCAGTAACCGGGCCCTTAATAGCAGCTTCTGCCCTCTATTTTAAGGGCAACCACTACCAGCTAGCCTTTGCTTTTCTTTTCCTTCCAGCCTCTTTGGGGCTTCTAATGCTATTTTTTGCCCGGCTTCTCTTCCCTAACCCAGAAGAGCTAGAAGAGGAAACCGCGAAACTTTTACCTTCCGCTAGCAAAAAACTACCCCCGGTTTTCTGGCTATACATATCCTTTACTGCTTTAAGTGTAGCTGGCTACGCCCATTTCCAGCTTATCTCTTATCATTTCAAAGCCCAAAATGTCATACCCGATGCCCAAATACCCCTTCTTTTCGCCCTGGCCATGGGGGTTGACGCCCTGGTGGCCTTGCCTATAGGCAAGCTATTTGACCAAAAGGGCCTTCCATCTTTAGTGGTGCTCCCCCTTTTTACTCTGCCCGTGCCTTTCTTGGTTTTCTCCTTCAACTATTGGTTAGCCGCCTTAGGCGTCCTCCTCTGGGGAGCAGCCATGGGAGTGCAGGAGACTATCATGCGAGCAGCCATAGCGGAAATTATACCCCGGGAAAAAAGGGGCTTGGCTTACGGGATATTTAATACCGCTTATGGAGTAGCATGGTTTTTAGGGAGCGTTCTTTTAGGCAGCCTTTACGCCATAAATATATTCTATCCTATCCTCGTGGCCGCCATTCTTGAAGCCCTTTCCTTACCCTTGCTGTTTAAGATATTCAAAACTTAAGTTACATTTAATTCCCCCCTCTCCGGACCATCTCCACATCATCTCCGCTTCTACTCCGCTCTTCAAGTCAACCCTCGGGCAACCCTAAAGCACAAGGTCCGGTGACGCATTTCCCACACACATCACACAGGCCCAAATCAGAGTAAGCTTCTGCTACTTTAAGCAGCCACTGATAGCAGCGCTCCTTATCCAGCCCCTGGCTGTTTAAAGCCTGGATGGGACAACTAGCAAAGCAAACTCTACACCCCCTTTCCTTAAACCACAAACAATACTCTTCAACTGGCCTGGGCGTAGGCGATATAAAAGCATCTATTACCAGGCTTCCTATCCGCCCAGCACACCCCTTAGGGGTTATTAACATGTGATGGGCACCAAACCGCCCTAGACCAGCTATATAAGCTACATGTTTATGGGACCAGCCCGAAGACAAGGTGACCGGATCGAAATTATGGGTGGGAGGCGCAAAAGCAGATCGAATCCCTAAAACCCTAAGCTCTGTTTTTAGCCTTTCGCAAATGCGTTTTATAAGTTGGTTGGTCTCTACATAGGCCAAGGCCCACTCCTTTGCTGGCCATTCTCCCTTTCGGTTTTTGATAACTATTTCTTCCGCAAAAGGCAAGAAAAAAGCTACTACAGACTGGGCTCCAGGCAAAATATCCGATGGTAAAAGATGCTCCCTCGTTGCTATTTCTTTTAACTTGGGAAATAGGGGATCATGGGCAGCAGCAAACCCTATAACTGGTTCTCGATAAGAAGTGACTCCCTGGGCAGAAGAGACCTCTTCTATTATCCACCGGGTTATAAGCTGGGAAAGCATATTTAAATCCCCTTTTAGCCTAAATTTTCTGCTCACCATTTCGTTCGCTAGCAGCACTGTAGCGCTTCCTTCTAGTACATCTACCAGTAGAAGACGCGGGAGGTTTTAATTAGCACCCTCCCGCCCCTCTCTTTTTACGCCTATCCTAATCTTCCTTCCCGGTAGGCCTTAAGATATTCACCACAATACTCATCTCTTCCTAGCAAAACTTTGGCGGCATATAGCAACCCCATAAGCTGCCTGTCTAGGGGATCTAATATTACAGCATCTAGCCCGGCCGTCATGGTACTCACCAGAAAGGCCTGGTTTAAAAGTTTCCGCTGGGGCAAACCATAGGAGACATTGCTTAGCCCACATATAACATGAACACTGGGAAAACGGGACTTTATCCCGTGAATTGTTTCTAAAACCCGGAGGCCAGCTTTATTGTCCGTGCTGACAGGCCTAACCAAAGGATCTACATATATATCATCCTGCTCAATGCCTTCCTTGAGCAGTTCCTCTATTAATCTACTTCCCACCTCGATAGCTTGTTCAGCTGTCTCCGGCATCCCCTTATCATCCATACATAAAGCTACCACTGACGCCCCAAATTCTTTAATAACGGACACCATCTCTTTGAACCTGGCCTTCTCACCAGTAATAGAGTTGACCATGGCTTTACCGCGGTGGTGCTTAAGGGCAGCCTGGAGAGCGACTGGATTAGGGGTATCTATACATAGGGGAACGTCCACTGCCTCCTGTACCACCTTCACCAGCCAGCTCAAGACCTCCGGTTCCTCTTTAAGAAATGTACCCGCATTTACATCCACCATAGCTGCCCCAGCTTCCACTTGTTTTTTAGCTTCCCCTCGAATAAAGGCGACATCCCTAGCTGCCACCGCTGGAGCAATATCTTTCCGGCTAGTGTTAATCCGCTCACCAATAACAAGCAATTTTGATCCCCCCGCTTTAAAAACTTTTAAACACCTAACCTCCTTTCTGCTTTGTTTACTACTTCTTTAACGCGAGCTTCCACATCCGGTGGCAGGGGTTCAGGCTTAAACTCTTCCAGGATCTGTTTTACTTTACGGTTTGCCTTCTCGCCTAGGCTTAAGCCCCCACTATTTTTCCATTCGTCCCAGCGCTGGCGATTTATTAATTTGGGGAACCACGTCTCATTTTTAAAATGCTTTAATGTATGCTCTTCTCCTAAGAAATGGCCACCAGGCCCAACCCGGTCTATAACTTCTACAGCAAGAGTCTCCTCATTTACCTCTATACCTCTTATGATACGCTTGACCATACCTATAATTTCATCACACATCACAATCATCTCATAGGAACCTGTGAGCCCGTATTCCAGGTATCCCACATCGTGGATTAGGTTAGCCCCGCTCTGGGCAGCCATCAGGATGGAAATAGCTGCCTCGGCTGCTGCCTGCTGGTCGAGTATCTTAGAATCGGAACATCCTGCGGTGCTAAACATAGGCAATCTATAATAGTGGGCCAGGTCAGCCAAGGCGCTGTGGAGGAGATGAAATTCTGGAGCGCCGTAAGAATAGATAGTAGTATTCATATCCATTATGGTGTACACTCCGCCAGTGATGAAGGGAGAGCCTTCGCGCTTAAGCTGGTGCATTACTAGCCCGCTTAAGCTTTCGGCTGTACCGGTAACCAGGCCACCAGCCAAAGTAGCAGGAACAGTAGCGCCGCACATGATACAAGGCGTATAAATCACAGGAATCCGGTGCTCGGCTGCATATAACAATTTCTGAACCGCTTCTTTGCTATGCTTAAGCGGTGAAGAAGGTTCGGCATAAAGTATTATAAATGGGTTCTTCTGTAGTTCTTCTTCTCCTCCAGCCACTATAGAAGCCATTTCCACAATATCCGCCATACCTTCCACATCATGGGCTGTAAATACTATAGGTTTTGTAGTATTAAGGAGCATGGCTTCGAATTGATGCCGGTCAGAGACAGGGGTAGGCTTATCTTGCACTAAAACTAAAGACATAACAAAATCTATGTTAGGAAGGGCCTCGCAGATTTTGGCCGCATTAGCCACATCCTGCTTGGTGCACCGGCGACGTTCACCTGTATAAGGGTCTAATATGTTAGGACAGTCTGAACCAGTGCCGAAGTAAATATTGTATCCCTCTAGTATCATAGTCCGTTTCCCGTGACGGTTGGCTACAGCGACCCGCCGCGGGGCAGTACGCAAAGCCCATTCTACCAGGTGGCTGGGTACACGCACCCGGTTGCCATCCACATATGCTCCTGCTTTTTTGAAAAGTTCAAGGGCTTCCGCTTCATAAACTGCTACTCCTGTACGTTCCAATACTTCAAGGGCTGCAGCATGTATCTCTTCTAGCTGGTCTTCCGATAAAACCCTAAATTGGACGCTAGCCTGGACCGTATAATTGCTCCTCATTTTTCCCTTCCCCCTTTCACGCTACACAACTACCGGTAAGTTGAGCTACTAATCGCTTAGCCAAATCTGTAGCCGAGGCAGCATCAGGAGCATATCCATCGGCCCCGATTTCATCGGCGAAATCTTGAGTTACCGGTGCTCCTCCCACCATAACCTTAAATTTTTCGCGCACCCCTTCTCGCTTAAGAAGCTCTATAACATCCTTCATCACCAGCATGGTGGTAGTAAGCAGGGCAGACATCCCGATGATATCAGCTTTATTTTCTAAAGCTGTGGTAACAAACTTACTGGGCTCCACGTCTATACCCAAATCTATCACTTTAAAACCTGCACCTTCTAACATCATGCCTACCAGATTTTTCCCTATATCATGGAGGTCTCCTTTTACTGTTCCTAGAACTACAGTACCAGCAGGTTTAAGTTCGCCCTCTACTATCAATGGCTTTACTAAGCTTAGGCCGGTGTTCATGGCGCGGGCTGACATTAGTACTTCCGGTACAAACATCTCGCCTGCTTTAAATTTGGCCCCTACCTCGCTCATGCCCGCAATCAGCCCTTGATTTATCACTTCTAAGGGTGGGATACCTTCATCCAAGGCTTTGCGTGTAAGCTCTTCTACTTTCTGGATGTTACCAGAAATAACGCATTGAGCTAGCTCTTTGATTACTGTCATTTTCAATACCCCCTGTGTAACAATTTTTGTATTTGATTAAGACTTAATTAACACTTAGCTATTATTTAATTATTTCCCTTTTACTTAACTCTTCTCCTTAAATTTACCACCTCCTTATCCCACCTCTTGTTCAGCCCTTTCTACAATTTCTGCCAACCTTCTCTTTGTAGTTTCCTCCAAGGGTTCTGGCTTGTGCCCTTCTACAATGGCTTTAATTTTATCCCTAACTCGCTGGCCCAGATCTTTTTTCCCAGAAGCTACCCAGGCATCATATCTCTGGCGGTCTATAATTTCACTAGGTATAAAGCTTTCACGCTTAAAATACTTAAAGGTATGCTCTTCCATTAAGAAATGGCCACCGGGTCCTACGGCCTTTATTACATCTAAGGCTAGGGTTTCCGGGTTAACATCTATGCCCTCGATAATGCGGCGCACTAGGCCAATAATCTCATTAACCATTACTACCATCTCTAAAGAACCAGTAGAGCCGTATTCTGTATAACCTACATCATGGACTAAATTAGCCCCGCTTAAGGCGGCCATTAAACAACTGATGGCCGCCTCCAACGCCGCCTGTTGGTCTACCAGTTTAGAATCAGTACACCCTGCTGTACTGAATACAGGAATCTTGTAATAATGGGCTATTTCCGTAAAGGCAGCCTGGGCCAGGCTCAGCTCGGGTGCGCCATAACTTAAAATGGTACTCTTCATATCCATAATAGATACCACGCCGCCCATGATGAAAGGCGCACCCTCACGGACTAGCTGAGCTAACACCAAGCCAGCCAAGCATTCAGCATTGGATAAGGCGAGCATCCCCGCCAGGGTAGCAGGTCCAGTAGCACCCGCAGTAGTACACGGCGTATACACCTGGGGTATAAGATGGCGAGCACAAAAGATGTTCTTTTTTAAGGCATCCTCACTGTGCTTTAATGGCGGGCTAGGTTCACCATATAGGGCTAAGAAGGGATATTTTTGAAATTCCTCTAAGCTCCCCGCAATAGCTATACACATATCTAACATGTACTTGTAATTTACATCGGTATACCCCCAGTGAACTATGGGTTTAGTGGAGTTATTGAACATTGCCTCTAGTATATGGATATCAGCAATTTTAGGATTGACATCTCTGGGGGTACCTAGATCTTCTAAAAAATCGATATTATCCAAGGCATCACAGACCAGGGCTACACGGGCAGAATCGCTCTTTCGGGGATACCTTCTTTCACCCGTAAAAGGATCGCGGTGATAAGTATTGGTCGGCCCAGGACCAAAATAAGTCTTATGCCCTTCTAAGAAGAGCTTCCTGTTGCCGTTCCGATCACAAAGGACAATCCTGGAAGGGGCTGTCCTTATAGCCCACTCTACTAGACTCGGTGGAAACTTAACATTAATCCCGTCTACATAGCATCCTCCCTTTTTTAAAATCTGCCTTGCCTCTTCGTCGTAAATATTTACCCCCACACTAGACAAAATCTCCAGAGTAGCATAATGTATTTCTTCTATTTGGGCATCAGATAAAAGTCTAAATTGAACACTATCATTTACTACATAGTTACTTCTATTCTTCACAGGTCGACCTCCTCTCTAAAATCTATAAGCAAAGCTCGCCCACTTTCACCTTGGTTCCTGCTCAACAAAAGACCTGGAAAGCACCCTCGTTCCTGTCTTTCAGTTGTTTTTACCCAATCAATATATGCAAAAAACGTGCCATTCTTATCAAAATTTGCTTTTGGGCTAGGTTGAATAGTTTATGTTTTAACCCTGCCAAATTGTTTGCATGCAAAAAATTAGGCAGGGTGCAAATAATCATTATCTACTTTTATCTACTTTTTAAGGCAGCCCCAGGCGCTCCAAAGTAGAAGCAAAGGGCCTCCCCCTTGCATCCCATCCCCGGAGCTGATAATATTCGTCTAGCATCTTGTCACAATCCTCCGGAGGCAAAAAATGTCCTGCTGCCGGCCCGTCCGGTAAAGGCTCTTCTTGAAAACGAGCTGGTAAAGAATCCTGCTCCCGCTCAATACCTTCCCTACAATTGAAGAGACGGGTTAAATTCCAGATTCTTTCACCGATAAGCTCTAAGTCAGCAGCGGTTATATCCTTGCCTGTAGCCGCCCGCACCAAGCTCGCATAAGTATCAGCCGTAATGCCATAGGCGGCAAAATCGCATTTTACCAGAGTATCAAGACCAGCTAGATAGTTTTGGAGGTAAACCACCAGCTCTGCTTTTCCCTCTATTTCCAGACGAGAAAATTTACGCCCCCGCCATCTCTCACCGCCAACTTCATACAATATAGGAAAAGCCCGCTGGTGGCAACCGCCTCTATCTCCTGTCATGTAAGCCAAACCCATACCAGGCGCGCCCCGGGGTCCCCAGGCAGGAGTCTCCAATCCTTTTACATGGACAGCCCATTTTCCGGAACCCTGGCCAATAGCTTCTGCAGCACGCTTAACGCCTTCAGCCAGAATATCACCTATTTCACTGGACCTATAAGCTATCTGTTTAATTAGTTCTTCGATCCCTTCCGGCTTACCAAAGCCCCATTGGTTAGAACCAGCCGGCCCTAGCCCCCGCTCTACTGTCTCCAAGAAGTAACCTAAAACACCCCCTGTGGACATAGAATCTAGCCCCAAGGCATCGCACAAGTATACAAGATAGGCGACTTCTTCTAAATTGTCCAAGCCCAGGTTGGCCCCCATCATAGCAGCGCTCTCATATTCTACTACATCTACAATAGTTCCTCTATGCTTCCCTCGCCGGATAACTCCCACCTTGCTACAAGCCACAGGGCAGGAAAAGCAGGCTGTATCCTTTAGCCAAAGCCGTTCCCTTTGGGCTTCGTTGTCTATTTTGCGTGAGCCGGAAAAGGTCCCCTGCCGGTAGTTAAAAACTGGTAGAAGACCTTCAGCATCTGCAAAAGGTATGGAGCCCGGGGTGCCGTCTATCTGGAAGGCCTCAATGTAAGGGCTTGCCCTTAGCTCGTGACGGGCACGGTTGACCGCTTCTATAAAAGCAGCTTTATCCTTTACCTGTATCCCACGCTCCCCTATCACTGCTATAGCCTTTAGGTTTTTGGAACCCATTACGGCCCCGCAACCACACCGCCCCGCATGGCGGTTATATTCGCAGCTAATAAGGGCAAAGCGTACCAGATTCTCGCCGGCCGGACCAATACAGGCAATTTTGGGATCTTTTTCCTCCCCTATCTCTTGTTTTAAAGTCCACGAAGTCTTAAAGGTATCCAGTCCCCATAAATGCTTGGCAGGACGAAGCTCTACACGTTCTCCTTCGACTAATAAGTAAACAGGCTCTGGAGCTTTCCCTTTTATCACAATACCATCGTAGCCTGCGTACTTTATTTCCGGAGCCAGGGATCCCCCGAAATAGGAATCGGCAAAGATGCCGGTCAGGGGAGATTTAGTAACTACACAGCCACGCATGGAGGGGGCTAGAGTACCAGTCAGAGGCCCAGATAAAAACATGAGCAAATTGTTTTCGTCAAAGGGATCGGTACCTGGGGGTAACCGATCCCACAATAGCTTGGCTCCCCAACCTTTGCCTCCCAAAAACTTATCAGTAAGGGTTTCTTTTAGCTCCTCTTTTTCTACAGTTCCGCTGCTTAAATCTACCCATAACAACTGGCCCATATAACCGTAACCCACTTTACCCACCTCTTACTTTATACCGCTTCTAATTCCAGGGCACCCGTAGGGCATACCTTAACGCATTCCGGTTGGCCCTGGCATAACTCACATTTATAAGCCGTTCCCTCTCGTAAAACAATCACTTTCCAGGGACAATACTCCGCGCATAACCCGCACCCAGTACAATTATTAGTATCAATTTTAACTATCTCTTCCCGATTAACAGCCTTGCTAGGGCACACCCTTAAGCAGAAAGCGTTCTCGCACTGTCCACAGGTTACCGGCTGGAAAAAAAGCCCGTCCCGCCTCCTTTCCACCCTCATCAAGGCCAAGTGCGGAGTAAACTCACCGGTGAAGTTAAAGGAACAGGCGAGCAGGCAAAGGTTGCAACCGGTACACTTATCAGGCTTAGCCCTAAGTCTTCCCATAATTTCCAGCTCCCGTATCTTTAACTCCTAATACCTCTATACAGCCAGCAATTTTTCGTACATCATGACATAGCTCTCATAGGTGAGATCACGCGGATTACCAATGGTTTGGGGATCCTCAAAGGCAAGCCTAGCCAGGAATGGAATATCCTCCCGGGTAACACCCGTACTGCTTAAGGGCGGGATCTCCAAATCAGCCACAAGCTCTTTTACCGCTTTTATAGCCAGCTTTGCCGCCTCTTCTACTTTAAGACCCCGTATATCTTCACCCATGGCTAAAGCGATCCTGGCGTATTTCTCGGGGCAGCCCATCCAGTTATATTCCATCACCACAGGCATCATGACAGCAGTTAAGTACCCATGATGTACATCGATGTATCCTCCAAAGGTCTGGGCCATGGCATGGATAGCCCCAGCGCTCTCTGTGCCATAGCTCATCCCGGCTAGGCAGGCAGCCATGGCCATATTATACCGCGCCTCTAGATCATGACCATAAGCTACTGCTTTACGCAAGTTTTGGGCAATAAGTTCTATAGCCATAAGGGCCACCGCATCGGTAATAGGTTGGGCATAGGCACAAGTATAGCATTCTATGGCATGGGAAAGGGCATCCATCCCTGTCCAGGCCGTCAGGTTAGCTGGGAGATCGAGCATTAATTCTGGATCTATCAAGGCTACTGCCGGTGCGATAAGGGGGGTACCACCCACGTTAAACTTTATTTTTCTAGCCGGGTCAGTAATAACGGCCCAGAGGGTTACTTCGCTGCCCGTACCTGCAGTAGTGGGAATGGCAATTAATGGAGGTATCTTGTTGGTAATCTCCTGCTTCCCGTATTCATAATTTAGGATACTATCCCCATGAACAACTTCGACACCTATAGCCTTAGCTGTATCTATAGAGCTCCCGCCACCCAGAGCAATAAGGATATCGGCCTCGCTCTCCTTGTAGGCAGCCGTGCCCCGGCCCACCAGCTCCACCGGCGGGTTGCCCACCACCTCACTAAAAACCCTATATGGTATCTTCTCTTCCTCTAGCACAGCTGTAAGGCGCTGGAGCAAACCCGCTTTAACTACACCTGCATCTGTAACAATTAACGCCTTGCGGCCACCTAAACGTTTTATCTCCTCACCTATAGTCTTAAGGCTACCTGGTCCGTGCTTGATAAGGGTGGGGGTGATCCAGCTCTGTACTTTCATAATCTTTTCCTCCCCTATTCAAAAGAATTATCCAGAAGTGAGAAGATACTTTTTAATGCCTGTATCATCTAGATCTATAAGGCACCCCAGCAAAATCCCCTGCTCATAAGAACTCCCAGGGTTAATGCAAAGGGTTTTACCCAGTCTCTTTATCCCCTTCCCTTCGTGGATATGCCCGAATAAACCTAACGGGGGCTGGTATTTTTCCACAATAACCCTCACTGCTTTACTACCTACTGGTACTAAAGACCTCCCAGCATATTTGGGTCTTAGCATAGCATCTAGCTCGGGTGCCTCATCTAAACCTGACTGGTACGGAGGAGCATGGAAATTAAAGATAGCGTATTCGAGAGAGGTATCAAGTTGCTGCACTATATTTTCTAGCCTAACGTGCAGTTCTTCCTCTGAGCATTCCCTATATGTCTGCCAAGGTGTGGGATTGGTCCAACCTGTGCTCACCATGAGCCACCGGCGGTTTATTTCCACTACTTTGCCTTCCGCCACTTTCACCCTTTTACCTTTTTTAAAAACCTCATCAACTTCAAACATATCGTCGTTACCGGGACAGATGTAACAATCTATTCCCCACTCTTTAAGCCTCGCTTCGGCATATTCCAGCCATCTCTCTGCCGTCTGTAAAACTAGTCCCTCAAATCGTTTTTTCACCAGGGCTGGATCACGGCATAGTTCTTGGTATTCTTCCTCGCTGACCACTAGAGGATAATATCCTCGATTCCTAATCAAGCTCTCCATCTCTTCTAACTGGCCCTCTTTAATAGTCATTTGCTGTTCTAAAAAGGATACCTTATATTTTTTACCTGGAATTGAAACTATAGGAACTAAAGCTTTACCTGTAATATCCCCCCCTAAGATCAGAACCTCGGCCTGATAAAACTTACCGGCATTGATAAATTTCTTCCAGCAGACTTCCGAACCATGAACATCGGTAGCGAAAAATATCCTAGTCATTCTTAAGGACCACCCGCTCCGTGTTATTCTACCGGGATATTACGATATACCATCTCTAAATCTATACCCTGTTTACGCCTCAACCACTTGGAAACGACATAGATAGTTATAGCTATAAGGTAAAGGATTAACATATATATAGCCGATACCGGGTTATTAACCCCATAGGTGCTATCTGTAGCCCACTTATAAATGTTCCAAGCTAAGAAAGCAGCAAAAATAACCCCAGCTATAGATATAACCGGTACTGTACCCACCTTGTAACGTGAAACAGGTGAGGAAGCAAATAGGGCTTTATCCTTGTAAGGTAGAAGAATTCCTGCAATGGTTGTGCCCAAGTAAGTAATAGCTATAACTACTGTGGTATCTAGTGTATAAGTAGAGAAGCCTGGTAAGTATGAATATAAAATGCTGATAATAGTAGCAGGAATGGCCATAAGCAACAGTGCGTTAAAGGGCACCCTCGTACGTGGGGATACATGGGCCACCCATTCTGGTAATACCCTATCGAAGGCAGCCGCAAAGATTACCCGGGTAGAAGATAAGAATACGGTACCGCACCAACCGAAGAACCACATGCTAAGGCTTAAGAGAATTATTAGCTGCCATAAAGGATTACTGCTCAAAAGAGCTATGAAAAGGCCTGGATAAGGGAAAATGGGTAGGAGTGACTCTCCGCCAAAAAATACATTATTGACAGCGAGATAGAATTCCCATCCAAAGGTTTTAGCAAAAAGTACAAGCAACAGGAGGGCCAGTATTACAGCAACCAGTAAGCCTCCCATCATACTCCAAAAATTACGCTTAAATTCAGTCGCTCCCTGTACTTCACCATATAGGGTAGCTCCCCAGTTAGGCCATAGGTTCCAGAACAGGACCAGGGGAATAAGCGGCAAGCTGGCTACCAAGGACATCTGATTCCAAGCTACTGGAGTATACCCTGCGCTTTTAGCCTGTTCTAAAATCTTTTGATATAGGTTAGCGTCCGCCTGAAACATAGATGCGGCAAAGGAGTTAAAATTGTTAATAAAAGCAGCCTTATCCGCACTTAATAACATGATAATAGAAATCAACAAGCCACCCATACCTACATAAAAACAGAATTTCTGGATGCGGGCATAGGTCTTCATGCCTAGACCTACGAACACAAAAGCTAGAACTATAACAATAAGCGAGGAAAAAAACAAACCATTTTTGTCAATAAACCATAAAGCGAGGTCAATAAAAGCCTTATTTTGAGTCCAGCTAGCTAACCATAAAGAAAGGGGTGAAAGTACTTCATAGCTTAAGATATTCCCATAAACAGGTACCCAATGCCATAGTATAAACACCCAACCCGTCATAGAAAGTACGAACCCCAAGCCGCCTCCTAAAACCCGGCTCTGCCACACATAGTCTCCGCCTGCCCGCGGCATTACGGAAATTAACATAGAATAAACTACAATTTCGGCTATTATAAATAGGCTGCTTATAATAATAGCTGGTATTAGGTGGGCTTCAGGGAAAAAAGGGGCAAAAGCAAAAATATATAATCCTAAAGTAATGAGATTAACGGAAAAGAAAGCATAAATAAAGCCATCAAAAAGGGACCAAGCCCTTACTAACCCGCTAGCTTTTCTTACAAATACTGTCGTCTCGGCCATTTCTCCCACCTCCAAGTATTTTTAGGCCTGAGGTAATTCGTCTACTTCCTTATACCACTTAACCCTTTCTCCTATTTTGCTCCTCATTTTCCAGGCTAAAGATTTGGGCTCCTTTTCAATATACCTCCTAATTGCAGCAATCTTTTGTGTTACGTCTTCATAATCTTCTTCCCTAAGCTGAGCCCGATATTGTTCCAATTTTTGACTAACTTTATCTAAATTCATCGTAATAGTCTTCCATAAACCCCAGTCTTGAGCACAGCGCCTGGCAATCAATTTCGCATTAATTATTTCTGTATCCTCTTCTCCAATTCCGTGTTCTCGGATAATCATTATTGTATCTATGATGTCCTTCTCATTGAGCTTCACAATCTGCATCTTCTCCATAAAAAGCTCAGCTAAAGGTATAGTAGGAAAGTCTACATCAAGCCTATCCCGTAATGGAATTACATGACAGAAATCTAAACAATCTAGGAATACATCACAATGAAGGCCATTGGGATGATTAAATACCAGCCTCCCCGTCCCATATAAAACTCTAACCTCCATATCCTCTTGATAGCCTAATGCTTTAAAAACCTCTCTAATCCTTTCCCCTTCTTCAGAACGGGCTGCCAGATCGATATCTGTAAACACTCGCTTCAAAGTATCTTGTAAATAGTTGTACCGTGGACAATGATGATAAAAAGCTAAGGCCCCTAATAAACGTACTGTCACCTTCCTTTCTTGGCAAAAATCAATTATCCGCTTGGCTTCAGTTAGAAAATGTTCCCTTGAAAACGACAGAAAGACCCCCCCTGCTCTAACATATTTTTAAATCTTACCTATTACCTTTTGCCCTGTTTTTCTCCTTGCATTTCGATTCCTCAACTCTTCCTTAAAATGTGATATATGCAAAAGACGTGCCATCCCTAAGAGAATGCCTAAAAATAAAACCACTCGCTATGCTGCCAAATTATTTAGCAGCCAAAAATTGGGCAGGTGCAAAATCATTTGGCAACCCCACATCCGTCTACCTGAACTCTATCCCTTCTCCACCTTCTCTATGAAGGCATTTAAGTCGCGTTCCAGATCTTTACCCAACCCCGGGGGCTCAAAACAGGCGAGGATCTCTTGCCAGCGAGAAAAGGCAATAGCCGCCAAGTCTTTACCTTCTTCGGCCCAGTGGCTGTAATTTTCCCGGTTGAGCAACCTGGGTTCCCAGTTCTCCTGACGGAAATTGTGCAAAGTATGCATTTTATCCAGATAAAAACCCTGTGGTCCAGCTTCTGCAATGGCCTGCAGGGCCAGCCCATTCTCATCTACGGCAAAACCCCGCCGTAAGCGGCGGACCATACCGCAAAGCTCATCATCGATAACTAATTTTTCATAGGACATAGTTAAATAAGTTTCTAGGATACCAGCGGCATGGAGTACAAAATTAACCCCGCTTAAGGCAGTAGCCATAAGGGTATGCATGCTTTCCGCCGCTGCCTGAGCATCTACTATTTTGCTATCTGTTAAAGCCCCGCCACTCCGACATGGTAGGCCATAATACTTCGCCATCTGAGCACCGCTGATAGTTATTAGAGCCGTCTCTGGTGCGCCGATAGCCATGGCTCCATTGCGCATATCTACCGGGTGAGAAGCACACCCATAAATTACCGGCGCCCCCTCTTTTACCAGCTGGGCTAGTGTTATACCAGTTAGAATCTCAGCATTAATTTGGGCCAAGGTACCGCTTATAGTTACAGGAGAGGTAGAACCAGCCTGGGCCATGGAAGCTATTATCACAGCCTGTCCGTGGCGTGCATGTTCTATTAAGGCTTCAGCCATACGTCCATCTAAACTTAAAGGCGGAAGGGTGTTAATAAGGGTTATTAATACAGTATGAGATTCTAAAAATTCGCGACCGAAGACCACTTCCGCCATATGAATGGTGTCCAGCGCCTTTTTCTTACCATAAGGGCTACCCATGAGGCACTTATCTGAGTACTTAAGGGAAGCTTCTAGCATTTTAACATGCCTTATCTCTTCAGGGACATCATTAGGCTCAGTAAGGATCCCGCTAGCTAGATCAAGGTTAGAGCAAGCCTGGGCAATCTTTACTAAGTTTATAAAATCTTCTATAGTACCTTCCCGGCGTCCTCGAGAGAGATCAGAGACAAAAGGCGCGCCATACCCAGGAGCCAGCACAAAATTATCCCCGCCAATACGCACACTCCTTGCAGGATTGCGCGCATGTAGGGTAAACTCCGCGGGCGCCTTTTTTATCTGGGTTTCTACTAATTTAGGAGGTAGGTAAACAGTTTCTCCCTCTACTTTGGCACCTGCTTTGGAGAGAATATCCCTGGCTTCGGTAGAAAAGATGCGGATCCCTACACGTTCTAAAATCCAAAGGGAGGCGGCATGAATGTTCTCTATCTCGTCTGGAGTTAGACAGGTAACTCGAGGACAAGCCATTTTTATTTACCTCCATTTTTATTTATCTCTTTCAACACATATACGCAAAAATGATGCCATTCCATTTGGGGTTTAAAAACGGAGAACGCAATTTTTTAGGCATGCAAAAAAATAGACATGGTGCTAAAAATTTGTCAGCTATATTCTGCTTTTCCGTGATATCACCCTTTTGATATAATTAGTTTCAGGGAGAAATAACCAAAAGCAGGGGGCGGTACAATGCTTTCTCAAGTACTGCCGACGATCCTTGATAGTATTCAGGAGGGTATTATAATTGTCAATAAATCTCACGAAATTATCGCTTTTAATAGATCTGCCACCGAAATTTTGAACATTTCTAACCTTAAAGGAGCAAAATTGTCAGAATTATTTCCTGAACTTGTAGATTTATCCAGGAAAGAAGCTGAAGGAGAATTCTGTCTAAAAGCGAGCCAAGACAGTCCTCCCCGTTGGGTTAAGGTAACTAAAAAATCCCTTACTGAGGTAGGAGAAGAAATAACTCTTTTCATATTCCAAGATATAACTAAATTGTCACGCTTGCGCCAATGCAAACGAGAACTCCTACGTATAAAGAAGCATTATGAATATATTCTAGACTCCCTGGAAGAAGGGGTTATAGTTACCGACCGAGAAGGTTATATTATTTACATTAATGCGGCCCAAGAGAAGCTAGATCGCGTGCATCGGAAGGATTTCCTGGGACGGCACATAACCCAAGCATATAACCTAAACGAAGAAGGTAGTCTTATCATGCAAGCTTTAAAAACCAAAAAGCCTGTACCAGAACAACAGCAATTTTATATAACTATGCTAGGCCAAGCCGTAAATATCGTGGCCAATGCTTTCCCCCTAATGGATGAACATAACGAAATTATTGGAGCTGTATGTATCTGCAGGGAAACTACCAAGGCTAGAGAACTAGCAGAGAAGATATTGCATCTTTTTGATAGCAATCCAATTAACTCTAAAAATATAATAGGGATGTCGCAGTACAATGTTTCCCATACCATGTCTACACGCAAGCCTTCTAATATCCGTTATCAATTCAAAGATATTATTGGAACCAGCCGCAAACTCCAAACAGCCCTTCATTGGGCTAAGATGGCAGCAGGTACAGATTCTAGTGTCTTAATCTATGGGCCCACAGGTACGGGAAAGGAGCTCTTCGCCCAGAGTATCCACAGTGCAAGCAGTCGCCACGAAGGGCCCTTTATCGGGGTGAACTGCGCAGCCCTTCCAGAGACATTATTAGAAAGCATTTTGTTTGGAACCGTAAAAGGGGCTTTCACTGGAGCAGTAGACCGTCCTGGTCTCTTTGAGCAGGCCCATGGAGGAACCCTTTTCCTGGACGAACTTAACTCTATGCCTCTGGGACTTCAGGCCAAACTACTGCGCGTGTTACAAGACGGGCGGATACGCCGGGTCGGAGGAACCCAAGAAATACCTGTATCCGTACGGATTATCAGCAGCTTAAACAGGGATCCTTTCTCTGCAGTCCAAGAAGGCCTTTTACGTGCAGACCTGTTTTACCGCTTGGGAGTAATCTTAATAGAAATACCTCCCCTTTGTGAGCGGAAAGAAGATATACCACAGCTGGTCTCTTATTTTATCAACAAATTTAATACCCTTTTGGGCCGGAAGGTCCAAGGGGTTACTTCAGAAGTCATGGATCTGTTTTTAAGTTATGACTGGCCAGGAAATGTAAGGGAGTTAGAACATGTAATCGAGTGCTCTATGAATGTTATTGGGGATCAAACATATATAATGCTGGAACATCTACCACCACACCTTAAGCTTAAGCTCCCGCAGGGCCGTCCTGGATCTCAATTATCGTGGAATAACTTAGAAACACGTATCCAGCTCGGCCGGGGGTCCTTGAAAAAAGAGCTTGCCCTGGCGGAGAAGGACCTAATAATGCAAATACTTAATCAAACCTCAGGAAACATATCCCAAGCTGCCCGTATCTTAGGTATTAGCCGACAAAGCCTGCAGTATCGATTAAAAAAGTTTGCTTGTCAATCTAAAAACTCAAACTAATATTCTCCTATTACCTCAATAATATGTTTTGCCTCGACCTTAAGGCCTGCTTTCCTTAAAGCATAGGAGATTTGCATAAGGCAGGCTGGACAACTAGTAACTACTACTTCTGCTCCACTAGCTTGAATAGCTTGGACCTTTGATGTTGCCAGTTGTT
The DNA here is from genome assembly GCF_900176005.1 of Thermanaeromonas toyohensis ToBE. Taxonomy (NCBI): domain Bacteria; kingdom Bacillati; phylum Bacillota; class Clostridia; order Neomoorellales; family Neomoorellaceae; genus Thermanaeromonas; species Thermanaeromonas toyohensis. Next base: position 2,847,116 of record NZ_LT838272.1, read on the forward strand.
GCGCGATATCAGGGTGGGTAAGCCAATAGGAACCCGCTGCTCCACAACACCGGTCAGCTCCTGGCATTTCTCTAAACTCTAATTGAGATACGACCTGTAAAAGCAGCCTCGGTTCTTTACTTACTCCCAGGGCCTTCTTAAGGTGACACGGATCGTGGTAAGTTACAATTCTCTTAGTTTGGCCAACTCCGTGGCTAGATAATTTGCTCTTTAATTCTTCCACCAGCTCTGCCTTGGTTACAATAAACTGGGAAATATCCTGTACGCGACTAGCTAGCTCTTTAGCCTCTTTTATCCTTATCCAGCGGGCATACTCTTTCCAAACCGCCCCACAGGAGGCGCAATCAACTATAATGGCTTCATAATTGCCCTGCTTAAAGGAGAAAATGTTCTGGGTAGCTAGCCTGTGAAAAAGATCTAAATATCCATAGGCCAGGGCTGGAGCACCACAACAGACCTGCTCTGGAAGATGAACTTCGTAGCCTAAAGAAGTAAGTAAGTTAATAACCCTTTGCCCCAGGCTAGGGAAAATAAAACCGCTCATACATCCGGTAAAATAAGCCACCACACCCCGGGGCCGGGAGGTCGGAAAAGGTGGGATTATTTGCGAAGGGTAAGAAGTCCTTAAGGGCCTTCCGGGAGGGGTAGATAATAACTGGGTAAAACGATCCAGGGAATCTACAAAGGAGAAAGGAGCAGGCAGAAGGGATCCTATCCGCATAAAACCTAAGAACCTAGAAACCCTAGCCAGGTTAGCTAAATACCCCAGCCTCTTAGGGTAAGGCAAGAGGTTTTTTAAGACTATGGCTGTTATATCTGGCGCCTTTTCCGCAGCTATTTTATTCCTTACTACGCTCACAATAGTCGAAGTATCTACGCCGTTTGGGCAGCGGGCAGTACAGGTCTTACAAAGAAGACAATGGGAAAAAAGTTCCGTGAGCCTCCTTGAAGCTTTCAACTCCCCGGCTAGGTAGGAACGGGCGAGCCTTATAAGTCCGCGCGCTACAAAAGGCTCGTGGTGTTTAACCTCAAAAACAGGACAATGGGCCCGGCAGGTACCACATTTGGAACAACGCTCGATCTCCTCCTTTACTTGCTCCAACATATCTGCCATGTCTGGTACGTTTGCCATCTCTCTAGCGTTCAGCACCGTTCTTCTGCTCCCACTTCTTTATGTTTTTACAAGCTCCTGGCTTCGTTCAATGAAAATCTTCCCTGGATTTAGAATACCTTTAGGATCTAGGCTCTGTTTTATCTTTTTCATGGCTATCCATCCTCCCGAGCCCAGATCAGATAACAAAAAGGGAGCCTTAAGCACTCCGATACCATGTTCCCCAGAAAGGGTTCCTCCCAGCTCTAGGGCCGCGTTCAGAATCTCGGCTATGGCCTGCTCCACCCTCCGCATTTCCCCCTGATCCCGGCGGTCACAGGCGATGTTAGGATGTAGGTTACCGTCACCAGCGTGACCGAAAATCACCAGATCAATATTGTATTTCTGCCGGATCTCCCCTAGCCTCCGAATCATGGTTGGGATTTGGCTGCGCGGTACAGTTACGTCCTCAGAAATTTTGGTAGGCTTTATTTTGGCTATGGCTGGGGATACAGCACGCCGGGCCTTCCATAATTTATCAGCTTCCTCGGGATTTTTAGCTAAAGTTACCTCTGCTCCCTGGCGTGTTAAAAGGGTATGGATCTCCTCTGCTTCCCGTTCGGCCTGCTCCTTTTGACCATCGGTCTCTATAAGTAGCACAGCAGCAGCGTCCAAGGGCAAACCACAAGGGCTAAACTTTTCTACTAAAGCTATCGAGATCTGATCCATGATTTCTAAAGTTCGAGGCACTATCCCAGAAGTTAAAATAGCGGTCACAGCCTCGCCAGCCTGGGCCAGATCTTTAAAAACGGCCAGAAGGGTTCTTACAGTAGATGGTAAAGGTAAAAGACGTACAATAATTTCGGTAATAACCCCTAGGGTCCCTTCCGAACCTGTGAATAAGCGGGTTAAATCATACCCTGTAGCGTTTTTTATAGTACGACCTCCTGTACGGATCACACTTCCATCAGCCAGGACTACTTCCAGCCCTAGGACGTAATCCCGGGTAACACCATATTTCAGGCCCCGAGGCCCGCCAGCGCCTGTAGCCACGTTACCCCCTATAGTGCAAAACTCGGAGCTACTCGGATCTGGGGGATAAAAAAGACCACACGCCTCTGCTGCCCGGTGAAGGTGGGCGGTAACTACTCCAGGAGCAACCACGGCCAGCATATCCTCACGGTGGATTTTGCGGATCTCCCTCATTTCCGTCATTACCAATGCTATACCACCTCCTAATGGGACCGAGCCGCCGCTTAGCCCCGTCCCGGCCCCACGGGGGTGGATGGGGATTCCTTCCCGGTGGGCTAACTCTAAAATACGGGCCACCTCTTCTGTAGAAGCTGGTTTCACCACTACATCCGGCAAGTGCTCTACAAAGGTAGCATCATAGGCATAACATAGACGATCTTCCAGGTTCGTGAATACACGATCCCGGCCTACTATTTTAGCTAGTTCTTTGGCTATTTTAGGTACTTGTGTCATCATCGACCCCCGCAAATTTACTTTATCGAACAAAATACAAATTCTCGAAGGAAGGAGAGTTTCCTACCGCCTAGCAGGCAGGGATTCGCCTTCGTAAGCAGAAATTTTATATATTATGAAGAAGGAACAGCTAGAAGATTTAATGCGCCGCTTTGGTGACAAAGTCCTACACCTGGCCTATTCTTACTTGGGCGACCGGTATCTGGCGGAAGACGTGGCCCAGGAGGTTTTTGTCCGTGTTTTCTTAAGCCTGGATCAATTCCAGGGCAGGAGCTCCCTATTTACTTGGATTTATCAAATAACCGTGAATTTATGCCGTGACTATCTGCGCTCCCAGAAACGTTGCCGCTTGCAACCCTCCTTTGAGATGCCTCGTTTTGCCGTAAACGTGGAGGATGCAGTTTTAGCCGAGATAGAATACCAAGAGCTTTGGCAGGCTATTTTTAATCTACCTGTAGCCTACCGGGAAGTGATCTGGCTCCACTACTATGACCAGCTGGAGCTCAAAGAAATCGCTCATATCCTGGGTATATCCCTGTCAGCAGTAAAAATACGGTTGTACCGTGCACGCCAGCACCTCTACAAAGTTTTACAAGAAGGTGAAAACTGTAATGAAGTCTCGCGGGCGGCTGGACAAATTGCTAGCCAACCTGCCCGCTAACCTGCCACCCCAACTGATGGGCTTAAGATTTTCTCCCGCCTTGCGGGAACGGGTTCAAAAGCGGGTAGCCCAATTGATGGATGACCAGGCCGTAAAAGTAACCTTCCCTCTTAAGAAAGATAGGCGAGGGGTACTGATAGCGGTAGCCATGGCTGTTTTTTTCTTCGCAATACTGAGCTCGCGTTGGATCCTATTTTCAAGAGGTCCCACCCTGGTAGCTGAACCAATAAGCTCCAACCTAAAAGTGGAAGAAGCAGCTTGGCTTAAGGAACCCTTAAGACGGACGAGACTTCCAACCCCAGCATCCCATGTTCCCATAGTTACCGGCGAAGATACCGTCATCATCCCCTTGGAAGTCCTACCCCTACCCCATGGTCAAGGAGCTATAATTTGGATAGTATACCAGCAAGGAACTGAGCAGCATTACTATTATTTACTGCTCCATTTTGAGGAAGGAAAAGCCCAGCCGATAAGTTTTGAGCGAGGTGTAACCTCTAAGGGGGTTAGTACGTCTAATTAAATGGGATATCTTAAAGATAGAAATGTTAAATTAAAGTTAGTTAAGAACGATAAGAACGAGGTGAAAAGGAATGAGTAAAATGCCAATTCGGTCGATAAGCCGTATAACTGTTTTTTTCTATGTATTATCCTTACTCACCTTTATCCTAGTACTACCGGCAGCCGAAGCTGGCGGCCTCCTCCTTTCTACTGCCTTCCCAGGGATCGAGGTGCGGCCAGGGGAAACGGTAACCTTTCCCCTAGAAATACGCAATTATGGGGAACCGCAAAAGGTGGACCTGCAAGTGGTCTCGGGACCCAAAGGATGGTCCACCAGTTTTAAGGGCGGTGGAATGATTGTTAACCAAGTCTTTGCTACTGATAAGGAACCCGCTAAAGTGGACTTCCAGGTGGAGGTGCCACAAGAGGCTAAGCCCGGCAATTATAGCTTCGTTATTCAGGCTAGCGGCCCGGGAGGTAGTTCTTCCTTGTCCCTAAAGCTTTTGATTAAGGAAACTCCCAGCGGTAACGATAAGATGACTACCCAGTATCCGGTGTTGAGCGGCACCAGCACCACCACCTTCCAGTTCCGCGTAGACCTTACCAACAACGGTGCCCAGGAGAAATCCTATAGTTTAAATGCCCAGGCTCCTCCCGGCTGGCAAGTTACCTTCAGCCCTGCCTATGAAAGCAAACAGATTGCAAGCTTAAGCTTAAAGCCCGGGCAAAGCCAAGGCCTGGACGTAACTGTAAAACCTCCGCAAGGTGTCAAAGCCGGCACTTATAACATTCCTATTGAGGCAGTATCCGGTAATAGCAAGGCTGGGGTAGTACTCAAGGTGGTTATTACCGGCACGTACAGCTTGGAAATAACTACTCCTACTGAACGTTTCAATGCTGAGGCCACAGCTGGTGTAGAAAGCCCGGTAACCTTAATAATTAAAAACACTGGTAGCTCCGATATACAAAACGTTACCTTTTCCGCTACTCCTCCTACCAACTGGGCAGTAACCTTTAAGCCGGATACCATTGACGTGCTCCCGGCGGGAGAAAGCCGTCAGGTTACTGCTTTCATTAAGCCTTCCAAGGAAGCTATAGCCGGAGATTACGTAGTTAATATTACGGCCAACTCTCCAGCGGCCAGTACTACAGCTACCTTTAGAATTAGCGTAAAAACTTCCACCCTCTGGGGAGTAGTAGGGGTGCTCCTAGTTTTAGGCGTTATAGGTGGCGTGGCCTGGACTTTCCACAAATATGGGCGGAGGTAAACTATGGGTACCCGTTCGCCTATTATAATTACAGAAAATCTAACTAAACACTATGGCTCAGTGGTAGCCGTTCAGGATCTTAACCTGAAGATTTACGAAGGTGAGATCTTCGGTCTTTTGGGCCCTAATGGTGCAGGAAAGACCACCACTATCTTGATGCTTCTTGGTCTTACTGAACCTACCGCCGGCCGGGCCCTCGTGGCCGGCTTAGACCCTACTCGCAACGCCTTAGCGGTCAAGCGCCTGGTAGGTTATTTGCCTGACAATGTGGGTTTTTACGATGATTTAACGGCCAAAGAAAACCTACTGTATACCGGGCGCTTAAACCAGATCCCTGAAACTGAATTAGAACATCGCGTAAAAGCCGCACTAGAGCAGGTAGGGCTAGCGGACCATGGTGACCGCAAGGTGAGGGAATTCTCTCGAGGAATGCGCCAACGGTTAGGAATCGCCGACTTGATAGTTAAAGATCCTCGCATATTTATCCTGGACGAACCGACCCTGGGGATAGATCCCGAGGGCGTACGCGAGCTTCTAGCCTTAATTGTCCGCTTATCCCGAGAAAAGGGGAAGACCATCCTTATATCCTCCCATCTCTTGCACCAGATCCAGCAGATCTGCGACCGGGTAGGTATCTTTGTGGCGGGCAGGCTCCTGGCAGTAGGCCCCCTGGAAAGCCTGGGCCGGCAAGTCATGGCTGGGAAACCCCTGGAGATCGAACTCCAGGTGGAACCCTTTAACCACGGACTTCTGGAAGTTTTCCGGTCCTTAGAAGGTGTAGAGCAAGTAGAAACCCAGGGACCATATATACGCTTGCGCTGCGTTAAAGGCCAAGACGTACGGCCCCAGTTAACCTGGCTCCTGGCGGAAAGAAAGGTTTCTATCCTCCACTTGCGGGCACGGGGTCATGACCTGGATGACATTTACTTAGAATACTTTCAGGGCGAGGGAAGGGTATGAAGGATTGGCAGGTCAAACTCAAGGAATTTATCAATTGGTGGCGTGAAGCTTTCCGTAGCAGTGGCGGCTTAAAGGTAATATTCTTCAAAGAACTGGCCGATAACTTAAGCAGCACCCGCATGGGCATCCTCTTCTCCCTGGTAGCGGTAGCTTGCCTCTCCGCTCTGTATGTGGCTGCCCAAAGCATCCGCCAGTCGGTAGGCCAGGAAGGCTCCGCTTTTGTTTTCCTACGCCTTTTTACCACCAGCGGAGGATCCTTGCCCCCCTTTATCTCCTTTCTTTCCTTTTTAGGGCCCCTGCTGGGTCTAGCATTGGGGTTCGATGCTATAAACGGAGAATACAATAAGCGCACTTTAAGCAGGCTTTTGGCCCAGCCCATCTACCGGGATGATGTGATAAACGGTAAGTTTCTGGCGGGTATAGCCGTATTGGCTATTATGATCGCTGCCTTGGGGCTGCTAGTAGCCGGGCTGGGTTTGGTATTTATCGGTGTCCCCCCCAGGGGTGAAGAGATAGGACGTATTTTGGCTTACCTCATGGTGAGCATAATTTATGTGGCCTTTTGGTTAAGTATATCCCTGCTCTTTTCTTTGCTTTTCCGCCAGGCGGCTACCTCGGCACTGGCAGGGATAGCTGTGTGGCTGTTCTGTGCTATATTTGCTCCCATGCTAGCCGGTATTATCGCCGATGGCCTTTTCCCTGCAGGTGAGAACGCCCCAGCGGAGCTTATCTTACGTAACGCTGTCTGGAAGCAAAATCTTAGCCGTCTTTCGCCTACCACCCTCTATGATGAAGCCACCTTATATCTGCTTAATCCCGGTGTACGCACCTTGGGACCGGTGCTTATTCAACAGGTGATCGGCGCCATCCCCGGGTTCCTTCCTTTAAGTCAAAGTTTGCTCCTTATATGGCCCCACCTGGTAGGGCTTATAGCAGGAACCCTCATCATTTTCGCCCTTGCTTATTATTACTTCATGCGGCAGGAAATACGGACCAGTTAAGCTTAAGAAAGGCCCGGCCTTCCTGAAAAGGGGTTAGAAACCGTAGCAAGCCTCCGACTCATGAGTTTATTTTACCCAGCCCTTCTCCACCACCAGACTTAACAATGATCCCGCCAGGAAGGCAACCCCCATGTTCCAGGTGGCAAAAGCCGCGGTAACCAAGGTAACGAAAAATTCCTCCCGGCTGGCGGCCCCCGGTTTTGCCGTTACAGCCAGCTCCGCTCCAGCAAAAAACAAAATCACGCCCAAAACGGCTGGGGGAAAAAGCTGAAAAATGAGATGGACTCCCTGGGCCAGGAAGAGAGCCACGACCAGAACCAGGAATCCTAAAATTACCAGGGCACCACCGGTCCGAGCCCCGAAACGCACGTGACCGGCCATTCCCCCGGCACCATGACACATGGGTACCCCGCCAAACAGAGGAGCCCACAGGTTCAATAAACCGGTAGAAAGGGCAATCCGGCGTGCGGAAAGGGGGCGGTGAGGAAAAAGTTCGTTATTTTCGGCCACCACAGCAATAACCGCATTGCCCAAAGTCAAGGGAACCTGGGGCAAAGCCAGAAGCAGTGAACCCTTGACCAGTTCCGGCCAGGTTAGCTTATTCAAGGTAAAGGAGGGCAAAGAGAAACCTATGTTCTTCTTTACTTCCACCAATAGGGCCGGATTACCAGCAAGGCTGGCTGCCATTCCTAAGGCCAACAACAAGAACATTGCCGGAAATTTTCGGTTATCCAGCAAAGCGAACGTCAAAATAAAAGCTACAGCGGCAAGGAAGTAATTGGTGGCCATGGAGCGCAGGCCTTCCAGCATGAAGGTTAAGCCTAAGCCCAAGACAATACCCTGGACAACTGGCCTTTTAGCCAGGGCCGTCACCCGGTCTATGAGGCCAGTAAGGCCCAACAGCAACCATACTAATCCGGTAGTTAGACCGGCTCCCCAAACAGTCGCCGGAGTGAACCCCCCTACTCCCGTCACCGCGCTGATCCCGATGGCCTTCATGGGTTGAACCGGTATAGGGGTTTTATAGAAAAGACCGGTAACGATCTTGGCTACTCCAAAGGCAAAAAGGAGCCCACCGGGGTCCATCTTTAGTATCGTAATATAAGCCAGCACAAAAGGGACGAGGGTCCCCAGGTCGCCAAAGGCACCGGCCCATTCCCTTAAATCATACCGATTACCACCCAAGCTCTCCCCCAGTCTTGAAACCCACCTTAACACTCTATTTGCGACCTCCCCCAGAGTGGATACCTGTAGCGCTATGTTTTAACCAACATAACGATCTAAAATTAAATTCGATCACCAGTAACGAATATCCTGCAAATCCATATCCCTGTCCTATTTACTCTATTCCACTCGTTGGTATTCCTTAAGGGAACACTATCATCCTATATATTGTTGCGCTAACCACAGGTTAACAAATTAAGAATAACTAGGAATAAGAATAGAAAAACCACCTTAGCTTCAAGGTGGTTGAGCCCTAGGCTCTATTGACATACTCCCTCAAGATTGTTAATGTAAAAGTTGGCATTATAAGCCGGCGGTCGCAGCCACCCGCCTTAAAAAAACAAGGAGTGAATTTCTTGCGCTACAAACTTTTTCCCTTCGTAATGGTAGCCTTCGTAGTGGTATTGCTCCTCTCTAATACCGTAGCCGTCAAAGTAGCAAAATTTGGCCCCTTCTATTTTGACGGTGCAGTAGTCTTATTCCCCCTTTCGTATATCTTCGGCGATATTTTAACGGAGGTTTATGGTTACAAGCGCAGCCGGGTTGTCGTGTGGACAGGATTTATAGCCTGCTTGTTTATGTCCTTTGTTTACTGGCTGGTAGGGATACTGCCTGCAGCGCCCCACTGGTCGGGTCAGGAAGCTTACCAGCGCATACTGGGACAAACGCCACGGATAGTGGTCGCTAGCCTCTTAGCCTTTTTCTGCGGCGAATTCACTAATTCCTATATCCTGGCCAAACTAAAAATCTTAACTAGAGGCCGGTGGCTATGGACCCGTACTATCGGTTCTACGGTGGTTGGTCAGCTAGTAGACACATCTTTATTTATCACTATTGCCTTTATGGGTATTTTGCCAGGAGCCGTATTAATACGCATGATAATGAACAACTATATATTTAAGACCACCTACGAAGCCCTGGCCACTCCGTTGACCTATGCTATTACCGCCTGGCTTAAAAAGGTGGAAGAAGAGGATTACTACGACTATGACACCAACTTCAATCCCTTTGTGGTAAGCAGGGAGGATCTGGTATGATGGAGTTCGAAGCCTTAGGGAAACCCGTACGTGAACCCCGTAAAAAATTAGAAGTTTTCCCCAAGCCGCCCCACGTGGAAATTGTTACTCTAGAAACTGACGAGGTAACAAGCCTCTGCCCAGTAACTGGACAACCGGACTTTGAAACAGTAATAGTAGAATATGCCCCCGATAAGTACTGCATTGAATCTAAAAGCTTCAAGCTTTACTTATGGAGCTTCCGGGAGGAAGGCATCTTTTGCGAGTCTCTGGCCGATACCATAGCTAAGGACATCTATGAGGCCTGCCAACCCCACTGGTGCAAGGTAACTGTGATTCAAAAACCCCGGGGCGGGATAAAAATAACTGCTTCTGCCCTGTATGGTGAACGTAAGTAGTAGATGGTAGTACGCGTGGGGCTTTCAGGGCAGAAGCAGCAAAGCTTACACGCTGTTTGAGGAGAACCTACAACTCATGGCCGACCCGCATGGCTTCAAATACAGCCTGGGTTATCCTCCTGGGACTTACAGCATCGCCAATAACATAGTAGTCTATGCCGGAACCTTCCATCTCATGGGCCAGAGTATCGTTAGCCCGGGATCCAACGGCCAGCACCACTGTATCAAACCCGGTTAAGCTTTCTTCCTGGCCGTTACGCTTATAGGTCACCCGGTCACCGTGAATAGCTGTAAGTTCGGCCTCAGTAATTATTTGTACCTCTTGTTTCTCAAGGCGCTTAAGGAGCAGCGGCGCCACCAGAGGGCCGCTGTCGCCAGCCACTTTAGGCAACATTTCCAAGATAGTCACTTTATGCCCCTTCTCGGCCAGATACTCAGCCGTCTCACAACCTACCAGCCCGCCGCCTATCACCACTACCTTTTTCCCTACCTGTGCTTTTCCCCGCAGTACATCCCAGGAGGTTACTACCTTCTCACCTTCACCGCCAGGGATGTCCGGGATAGCCGGCCGGGCACCGGTAGCCAGTACCACTACATCGGGCTTCTCCTGGCGTATGGCTTCCAGGGTAGCCTCTTTATTAAGCTGCACATTGATTTTAAGCCTCTCCATCTGCCCCACTAAATAATCTCTGAAAGTAGCAATTTCGCCTTTCTGGGGTGGGGCATAAGCCAGGGGTAATTGACCCCCTAGCTCACTCTCTTTCTCCCAGAGGGTTACCTGGTGCCCCCGCAGGGCCGCTACCCGAGCTACTTCCATACCAGCCGGCCCGCCACCCACGACCAACACCTTCCGGGAGCGCTTTACCTTATCCAAAGGAAATTCTCGCTCGAAACCTGTGCGTGCGTTTACTGTACAGCCGATGGCGTGGTCCAGGAAAAGCTCGTCGATACACGCTTGGCAACAGGCGATGCAGTGGCGGATCTCATCCAACCTTCCTTCCATTATCTTTTTGGGAGTTTCGGGGTCGGCCAGCAGCTGCCGACCGAAGGAGATTAAATCCGCTTTCCCTGCGGCCAGTATACTTTCCGCCACTTCGGGATCGTTGATTCGCCCCACGGCAATAACCGGAATGCTCACCGCCGACTTGATACCCTGGGCCAGATCTACAAGGCACCCCCGCGGGAAGTACATAGGTTGAATAATCCACGCTGCCGTTTCATATATGCCTGCGGAAACATGAAGAGCATTGACCCCTTCCTGCTCTAACTTTTTAGCAAAGGTCCGAGTTTCCTCCAGGGTAAGGCCCCCCGGAACCTTTTCGTCGGCGCTCAGACGATAGATAATGGGGTACTCCGGCCCCACTGCCTGGCGCACGGCCCGCACCACTTCCAGGGGAAAGCGCATCCTGTTTTCTAGGGGACCGCCGTACTCGTCCGTCCGTTTATTAGCATAAGGAGAGAGAAATTCATTGATCAGGTAGCCGTGGGCGCCGTGGATCTCAACGGCATCAAAGCCCGCTGCTTTGGCTCTTCTTGCGGCCTGGGCAAAGGCCTGAATAAGAGACGCGATTTCTTCTCTGGTCAATTCTTTAGGTATCTCCCCGATGGTGGCGCAAGGAATAGGGGAGGGAGCTAGCAGGGGCTGTCCCGTAACTTTAGACTTGCTCTGGCGACCTCCATGGTAGAGCTGAATGGCGATCTTTGCTCCGTAGGCGTGTACAGCCTCAACCAACCGGCGCAAGCCCGGGATGAGGCGATCGGAGTAAATGCCCACCTGGTTCTTAAATCCCTTGCCTGAAGGGTGGACATAGGAAGCTTCAACAATGATCAGCCCCACCCCGCCCTTGGCCCGTTCCACGTGGTAGGCCACCAGCCGGTCGGTCACTGAGCCGTCGCTGTAGGCATAATTGGTTACCATGGGGGGCATGACCATTCTGTTCTTAAGCTCTAAATTACCTATGTTAATAGGGCTCGTCAATGCGGTTAATTGTCTCATGGGTATCTCCCCTTCTGTAGTATATACTCAATCCTTACACCCTTTCGCAATTCAAACCATAGCTACAATCCGGGTTAGCTTCTTTTAGTATTTGCACCCGGCCACCAGGAGTATGACAATGCAGTTTCGGATAACCAAGTTCCCTATTCAACGTTCAGAAAAAGTTGTGAAGTGCGTCATGTTATCCCCCTTTCTTATTTGTGCTTGTTGCCACAATCTCTAACAACTATATTCGCCATTGCCCTTAATTTTCCTCCTGGCCTACCCGCGGCTGGAGCCGGTCATAAACCTCGTTTTTCCGGGAAACGCTACGTTGATATAAAGGGGTGGGCCAGCCTTGCCTTTTAAGTGTGGCTTTTTAGCCTGTCTTGGACAGAGGGGAAAAGATGAAGATCAGTATGGGGGAAAAACAAGCCTGCGGTAAAATGGGACATAAATCGCGGGCTGTTATTCATCTCTACATAAGTAACGCGTCGAGCTATTTCTTCTACTTCCTGGCCTTTTCTAAGATCAGTAAGGATTAAACTAGCACCCATCAAAGAGCTGTTGCCTAATGATATAATGTTCTCTCGCGGGAGATCAGGATATAAGCCTACGACGACCGCTGATTCAACATCTAGATGTTCACCAAAGGCTCCGGCAGCATAAAAGTATTTTACATCCTTTAAAGTACATCCCACGCTCTCTAACAAGGTAAACATAATGGCGTTAGCGGCTGCTTTGGTACGTAAAAAGCGTTGAATGTCTGTTGTAGTTAGCTCGATGGGCTTCCCTGTGGCGCTTTCCTCAGCCGGTACAACCACTAAAGAAGCAAGAGGGGCACGTAATTCGCCTCGCTGGGTAATAATCCCGGCCAATAATCCTTGAGCAATAGCATCCACAACACCTGAACCACAAATACCACGTGCCGGCTCGTTTTCAATAGTCTGGTAGGTTATCTTCCCGGTCTGGCTATCTATATACACCTTGTATACGGCACCAGGTTCAGCCCGCATACCACAACTTATAACTCCACCTTCCAGGGCCGGCCCAGCTGCTCCAGCTGCAGCCACTAACCATTCTCGATTACCTAGTACCATTTCTCCGTTAGTCCCAATATCCGCTAAAAGACCAATATCTTCTTGCCGATGCATTCCACTGGCTAAAATACCTGCTAGGATGTCTCCACCCACATAACTACCTACACCAGGTAAAAAGTATACCAGCGCCTGGGGATGTATATAGAGACCTATCTGTTCCGCTGGTATGAAACCCGGAGCATTGACCACAGGAACGTAAGGACTCCGGCAAATATTTGTGGGAGGTAGGCCGAGTAATAAATGGACCATGGTAGTATTACCGCTGATTACCCCAGCAGTAATAGCATGGGGCCTTATATTAGCCCGCCTGGCCAGAAGAGCAATTACCCTATTTATACTAGCCACTGCGTCCTCTTGCAATTCTCTTAATCCTTGGGAGGTGGCTGCATGATGAATTCTGGTAAGAATATCTTCTCCTACTTTGACCTGAGCGTTAAAGGTACTATAAGCAGCGACGAGTCTCCCCACGCCAAGATCCCACAAATACCCTGCTACTGTGGTACTACCCAGGTCCACTGCCACCCCAAAAGGGCCGGAGTAATCAAAACCGGGTTCCACTTCCACCAAGCGGGCGGTAAGTCCTTTCAGTCCCCATCCTGGTGGCCAATAATATCCTACAGTGACTGTTACTTTCCACTCCTGCTGCCGTAATCTGGTAGGAATCTCTTTAAGTAAATCTAGTGGAATCCCTACTGGACAACTGCTCCGTCTTTCCAGCGCCTGGCGTAAACGGTCTGTATCCGCTATATTATCTCCACTACCGGGCGGCCTAAGTTCTAACTGAAATTTCTCTGTTAAAGCCCTCCCCTTAAATTCATATCTTTCTACCATAACAGGGCACCCAGCATTAAGGCTTGATGTAGGCGTAACCCTCAACTTGTTTTCTCGCGATCTCAGTAATTCCGGCTGGAACAACTTTAATGAAAGAAGGAAGGTTCCCTTCATCGATTGCTTGACTCCGCAAAGCATTGCGACAAACCATAAACTCTACTCCCCTCTTTGCTAGTTTCTGCATCTCTTCTAGGAGCAAACCATGGTCAGAGTTGTCAGCAAAAATTGTAACTGCTTCTCCGTTGGCAACTACTTCGATGGCGGCATTCCCTGGCCCAACGTCATTAATAAAATTAGTGATGTTAGTGAAGACCATCTGCCACCGCCTAGCTTCGTTTATATGGAATAAAACCTTAAGGTTCATTCCTCCTCACCTCCCTTAAGGCCTAAGACAGGCCAAAGAGCTCCTCGGCGTTATACCTGGCAATACGCTCTACTATTTCGTGGGGGGCACCTTTGTTCTCTAAATACCGCACAGCCCGGGGAACGCTTAAAGGATCGCAAGCTTTTAAATTGCTATAATCGCTATTCAGCATCCCCCGCCAGAAGTGTTCCAAGTGCTCCAGCAGGATTGGGGGTGTAAGCCCGTCCTGGCGTATAGTTAGGCCGGGAATGGCTCCAAACTCCTCAATCAGGTTAATAATATCCAGATTAGCATGATCAATAACCACCTTATGCGGTGGTATCCCGATAGCAGCCGCAATTTCCAAAGCTTTACCTGTGATTAGTTCCCTCTGCCGGGGAGGAGTATGGATAATCACTGGCACCCCATATTCTTTGGCTATTTTCAGTTGCTCCCGCAAAACCTCTTGTTCACGCTTGTCTCCTTCATGCAAGCCGATCTCGCCTAAACCAATAACACCCGCCCTTTTAAGATAAGTAGGAAGGGCTTCCACTACCCGTGGCCAATCTTCCGGTGTGCCCAGGGGGTGAAGACCAACGGCTACGAAAAGCTTAAGTCCGTTTTGGATAGCGCTCTGCTGGCAGAGGGTAAGCATCTGCTCAAAATGGTCGAAGAGCGTCTCAGCATGTCTAGCTCCGAAAAATATAGAGCATCCGATAATTTTCCTTACTCCTGCTAGAGCCATGTTTTCCAAAGCATCAAAGGGCAACACCGAAACATGGGTATGGGAATCCACCAGGCCCTCCATATTGGTGTCCTCCTTTGCCTTACTCCCGGTCCCTTCTCTTGCTGTAATATATAGTAACAAAAAGCCTTACCCGCGTCTAATCAGTTTAATTTATCTATGATATAAGGGCATCAAGTGCCTGGCCAAAGGTATAACAAAGCCGGGACCTTTTCTTAGGCCTAAGTAGCTATTTATTAGCCCAGTAGCCATCCGGAAAGCATCTTCAGGCTTCTTATCCAGGAATCTTTTTCCCCTCCCCAAGGTTCTCCGAGATAGCGATAGTCGTGCTTCCTTATAAATTCTTTAAGTTCTGATTGCAAGGCTGCCATTTTTTCCAGTTGTACCTGGGCTAAAAGGCGAATACCAGCAGGATCCTCGGCTAAAGATAAGGCCCGGCGAAAATGGGGCCAACATAGACCGGAAGATTTAGAATATAAAGCCGTGATCTGGGGATCCCGCTGAGCCAACTGGAAGTTTAATTCATGCAAAACATTCCCTGTGGTTTCGGCTTCTATCCTGCAAGCCGGGCAAGGTTGGGTACTTTCTAAAACAGCGGCCATTCTAGTTCCGGCTGAAGCTGGGTTACGTTTTCTTAGAAGGAAGTTGTGTATCAAGGGAGAACAGGATTCCAAACCTATATTGAGCGTTTGCCTAACTAACTTAATAGCTTTATCCAGCAATGCTTCATTCAAAATGGCAATACCTAGGCTATATTGGGTAAAATTGGCAAGTTCCCGAGCATGGGCTTGACAAACTCCCCAGGAGGCTTCCAACATTTCCCGTGTTCCTGGATCATTAACCATTTCATATAGAAGCCCTTCTAAATAACGTATCCCTGCTTCCCTTGTGATACGGCAGACGGGGCATCCTGGTTTTACTAAGGCCTCTTTCAATTTAATATACAGAGCAGGAAGGGACATAAAGGCCAGCTCCTCCCCTTAATGCAAGCTTCCGTGTTCCGGAGTCCTTGACATTTAAAAATACTGTTGTTAAATTGTAATTGCGGTGATGGAGTCCACCGATAAAATACCCGTCAAGGGTTGATGACTCCTACCCGAAAGAGGAGGTAGGAGTCTTTTTATTTGGGTTTGGAGGTTTTCCCAATGGAAAACGTGCAAGATCTGTTACCCCTTTTGGAACAAAGTTTAATTTATCTATTGGAACTTGGGCCTGAATACGCCCCTAGATACAAGAATATAGGTGCCTTAAAAGAAAGACTTTTACAAGAGCGGTTCCATTTAGCCATCCTGGGACAATTCAAGCGGGGTAAGAGTACTTTCCTAAACGCTCTCCTCGGAGCCGAACTGCTACCTACCGCTGTTGTCCCTCTAACAGCTATTCCCACTTTTTTACTGTGGGGGCCTGAACCACGTGTCTCTGTATTGTATGAAAAGGGCTCCAAAGAAGAAGCGTCTTTCTTACACGTAGAAGACCTAACTTCTTACCTTGTCCAATTTGTTACTGAGGCAGGCAATCCTCATAATCAAAAAGGAGTGTCTGCTGTAGAGGTATACTATCCTTCTCCCCTCCTTAAGCAGGGGGTGGTGTTAATAGATACGCCCGGTATTGGTTCTACTTTCCAGCATAACACGGAAACCACCCTTAAATTTTTACCCCAGTGTGATGCTGCTGTATTCCTCCTTTCTGCCGACCCACCCCTAACCCAGGCAGAGCTTGAATTTCTGCAGGCAGTACGGTCCCAAATTGCCCACCTCTTCTTCATACTTAACAAGGTAGATTATCTGGATACTCAAGAAATGTCTTCCCTCCTACATTTCGTTAAGAAGGTTTTACAAGAACATGCTGGAATAGAAAAACCTCTTATTTTCTGCGCCTCAGCACGCCAGGGATTAGAAGCTAGAAAATCAAACAATGCTTCCCTCTGGAGCCTAAGCGGTATGGAAGAAATCTCTAGGTATCTCCTGGACTTCCTGGCCCGGGATAAGAAAAAAATCCTGCAAGAAGCCTTAGCCAAAAAAGCCTCGGATATACTGGCAGATACATTGATGCAATTAAATATTACTCTTAAGTCCCTTAAGCTTCCCCTTAGCGAGCTGGACGAGCGCCTGAAACTGTTTGAGCAAAAGCTAAAAGAAGCCGAACAGCAGAAAATCTTAGTAGGAGACCTCTTGGCAGGGGACAGGAGACGGCTTATAGCATTTTTGGAAGAACAAGCTGAGAACTTGCGCCAGAAGGCCCGTGTTCACTTGGAGGGAATCCTCCAAAGCTGTATAGCTCAAACTGGTGATGAGCTTGAGGAAGATAAGATCCGCGAAACTTTAGCCGAGGCCATTCCCCGGTTCTTTGACCATGAGCTAAAAGAAATATCCCGCTCTATGGAAGCACGTATCACCGAGGTGCTACGGCCTTATGAACAGCGTGCTGATGAACTGGTGGAGGCGATCCGCAAAGCGGCTGCCGAGCTTTTTAACCTTCCTTATTATCCTCCCCTTACTTCTGATGCCTTTGAGAAGAAAAACCAACCTTATTGGGTAACTCATAAGTGGGATTCCAGCCTTAGCGGGTTATCGGAAGGTTTAGTTTTCAGGTTATTACCACCTAGAATGCGCCGCGCCAAGCTCACTAAGCGTTTAATGGAGCAAATCGAATCCTTAGTCCTGCACAATGTAGAAAACTTACGTTGGGCTACGCTGCAAAATCTGGAGCATTCCTTCCGTCTTTTTGAAGCTAGATTGAACGAGCGTCTCCAAAGTACCATTTCGGCAACTCACGGAGCAATTCAATCAGCTCGGGCCAAGCGGCAGGAACAAGCAGAGAATTTAGCCCAGGAGATGGCTACCCTCCAATCCAGCATCAAAAAACTCCAGGAAATAAGGACTCAATTGCTGGACGCCTTCATAGGTCAATATGAGCAAATAGGCTAGAGGAGGCTCTTCTGCACTTTTATAAGAGAGCCTCCCCGCCGGGTCTAACTTTTACCTTTAACTATCAAAACAGGGCATTTAGCCAGCCTAACTACAGCTTCGGAAACACTACCTAGAAGAAAACGCTTAATGCCGCTTAAACCCCGGGCCCCCAGGATAATCAAATCATAGCCTTCCTCTTCGGCCAGACGAGCTAGCGTATCAGCCGGGTGGCCAGGTACCACTCTGGTAGTCATGGCGATTCCTTCCTGAGTAGCTAGCGTTTTAGCCTCTTCTAAAGCTTTCTCAAAGAATCTGCGGGCATCTTCCAAGACTCCGTTTACTTCATCCCGGCTATCTGCAAAGTCGGGTATATGGGCAATGGACACAGCCGTAACCTCTGCCCCATACTTCTTGGCTAGATCTAAGGCTATCATTAAAGCTTTCCTAGCGTAGGGGGAGCCGTCATAACCTAGAAGTATCTTGTTAAACACCCTCTATCCCTTCCTTTCCTGGGGTATCATGGCTAAGGATTGCTTTTTGCTTACGGCCGCCTGTACTAGCTCAGGCCGGAAAAAGGTTTGGGCAATTAATGTAGGTACTACAGCGCTAAGAATTACCGTGGTAACTAAAATCGTATATTGTTCCTGATTAATAAACCCGTGAGTCAGGCCAAAGAGGGAAGAAATAGTACCAAAGGTAAGCCCTGTAGACATAAGCAAGGTAGTATACATCCCCTCCCGGGAAGAAAACCGGAAAAGGCGCGTTACAGGCCAGACACCAATAAATTTGCTCACCATTTTTACTACCAGAGCTACCATAATAATGCCAGCACTAGCCCATACGGCCGGGAGAGAAACATAAAGCCCGGCTTTCAAGAAGTAAAAAGGGGTCAAAAAGGAAAAGGCAATAGTTCGCATCCGCAAGGTTAAATTCTTTTCCTCCAAGAAAAAGCCGGCCATGGCTAGCCCCAAGAGATAAGCAGGTAAGACTGCTTCGCTCCCGGCCAAGGAAGCCAGCCCTCCTAAAAGAAATAGCAGGAAGAACAAGTATTTTACCTCTAGCTGGCTTACCCGGTTACCATAACGTTGAACAAACCAGGGGGTAAAACGCGGTGTAATAGATAAAACTGCCGCCGTTACCGCCAGGAACAGCAACATCCAGGCATTGAAGTTGGCAAACAAGATGCCGAGGGCTACCACAGTTCCTAAATCGGTTATAAAGCAAGCCGCCAGGATAATCCGGCCTAGCTCACTCTCATTTAAGCCGGTTTCCACCATAACAGCGTATACTACAGCTACAGAGGTGGTAGAGAGGGCAATACCGGCAATCTGCGCTGCCCGGAGATCCCAACCAAGACTATAATAGGCATAGAGAAAGGCACCTATAAAGGGTAATAGAAAAGATAACAAACCTATGGATAGGCTTTCCTTAAACTTGGTTTTTAAAACTACCGGATCTACTTCCGCTCCGGCCAGAAAAGTGAGCAAAATACTCCCTGCTCCTGCTAAATAATTTACCCAAGTCTCAGTGTGCAGGCCTAAAAAGTTTCCCGCTAACACACCTACTATAATCTCTACCAGAGAAATAGAAATCCCCGTCCAACCTGCCAGCAGCGCACCGGCTAAACTTAAGGCCACCCAGATAGAGGCTGTCAACCACAAGTTTTCCATAAAGTTTTACCTCCCTCCTTTGCAATATAAAAAATAGAAGGCTCCTACCGTATCTTTGACTTATGATTACGGTAGGAGCCATTAGCTCAAACCTGAGCATTAGGCGAGCTCCATCGCCACTTTTATATTCTGAGGTTATTCCATAAGAAAATCAAGGCCGATTTTGCTGCAAAATCTTGTTTGAGGGGTTATGATATGAGGTTTTCAGCCATTAACATATGCATATACGCGCTCCAAAATTTCTTCCAGGGTTACCACAATCAACACGTTTCCGGCACGAAGCAGGATTTCGGCTGCTTGACCGGCCCACCATCCGACGGTTATACTGAAGGTAAATGAAAGGGAGTGGCACCTATGACTGAAGAAGCAAAAAAAGAAGAATTTCATAGGGTTAGCCCTTGGGATGTGCTGATCTGGAAGCTAGATTCCTTAGAAAAATATGTCCAACGTGAAATCAGCGACCTGCGCCGGGAAATGGGGGATCTGCGCCGGGAAATGGGGGATCTGCGCCAAGAAATTGTCGAACTCCGGCGCGAAGTACGCGAAGAGATGAAAGGGACGCGTCAGAGCTATGCTGTACTAGAATGGACGGCAATATTGGGTTTTGTGGCCATTATCGTGACTATTTTTGCTACCAAGTTCCTGTAAGTATCCCTGTTTTTACTGGCTTACTGGGACGGGATTTGCGGCTGGGTAAAGGACGGAGGTTGCGGGTTATGCAGGGAGGAACCTACATAGTTGCCGGGGGTGGAGAGGTTAAAAAAGAGCCGGGCGTCCTTGTCCACACCCCAATTTTGGGTGGAGCCAGTGCCTTGGATCTTCTGGAAGCATTCCCTGAACATGGTGTTGTGCGCTTCTTCCCTGTTCAGGAGGAAATCGATCATCTGTCGCACATATCGATCTGCAATTTGCCGGTACAGATATTCATAAACAACCTTGGCACGTTGTTCAGCAGCGATATTGGAAAGCAGGTCTGCAGGCAGGTCACCGGTGGCTTCAATGTAAGACGCAGTCCACACCTGGCCTGAAGCGTTACTGTAAAAGGGATTAAGTCCAGTTGTCACATGAGCCTGAACATTGCCGACGGTGGCGTTCATGGCCTGAGGTTCATGGCCATTCAAAAGGTTGACTGCCGTACATACCATTTCCAGGTGACTGAGCTCCTCTGCAGCGATATCAAGGAAAATATCCTTGATAGCCGGGTCTTGAATGCGAAAACTTTGGGCCAGGTATTGTAACCCAGCTTTCAGCTCCCCGTGAGGGCCTCCAATCTGCTCCTGCAATAGCACCGCGTAGTTTGGGTTCGGCCGTTCCACACGCACCATTTGTAGCAGGTTCTTATCGTGCTTAAACATGCTATTCCTCCTTTATCTATAGCCTATTATTCCATGTTGAGCTTCATGATATGTATCTAGTTGAGCGGTAATAGATAAAATGCTTGTCTAGGTCTTAAGCAGTTGAGCAGGGAGGGCTTTATATCAATTTTATTTTAAAGCCCTGGTAGCATTGAAAATAGCTACCAGCGTTATACCTACGTCGGCAAAAACCGCCTCCCAGATGGTGGCTACGCCCAAGGTGCCTAAAACGAAGAAAAGGGCTTTGACGCCTAGAGCGAGGATTATATTCTGCCTTACTATACGAATTGTCCAGCGGGCAATGGTAATGGCAGTGACTAGTTTGGAGGGAGCATCCTCCATCAATACTACGTCCGCGGCCTGGAGGGTAGCGTCACTCCCTAATCCTCCCATAGCTACTCCTACATCCGCCCTCATTATAACAGGAGCGTCGTTAAGTCCATCGCCCACAAAGGCTATCTTTTGTTTATCTGGGTTAAGTAGGGCAGCCTGGAGCTCTTCCACCTTCTTCACTTTGCCTTCTGGAAGAAGTTCAGCAAAGTAGGCATCCAAACCCAGCTTTTGGGCTACCAGCCGGGCCACGCGCTCCTGGTCACCAGTCAAGAGGATTATTCTTTGTACCCCCAGTTCCTTAAGCTTAAATATAGCCTCCTTAGCATCAGGCCTTATCTCGTCAGAGATGATTATATAACCAGCATAGACCCCATCCAGGACTACATGGATACCGGTCCCCTCTTCTATATTACATATTTCATGGGGTATACCCTCCCGGTGCAGCAGGCGATCGTTTCCAGCCAGGACCCTCCTGCCTTCTACCACAGCGCTGATACCATGGCCAGGGATTTCCTGAAAGTCTTTAACCTCTTCCAGAGGGATTTCTTTTCCGTAAGCCTCACGGATGGATTGTGCAATGGGGTGGGTAGAATAAACTTCTGCCGAAGCTGCGGCCGCCAGAACTTCTTCCTCCCTAAAACCATTGTATGGTACCACCTTTGTTACCCGGAAAACTCCCCGCGTCAGAGTTCCAGTTTTATCAAAAACTACTGTATGCAGGCGAGCTAAGGCCTCTAGAAAGCTTGCCCCCTTCACCAAGATACCCCGGCGAGAGGCTCCGCCTAGGCCACCGAAGTAACTCAAAGGGACGGAGACCACCAAGGCGCAGGGGCAGGAGATTACCAGTAGCACTAGGGCCCGGTAAACCCACTCTTTTAGGCTAGCTTCGGGAAAGATAAGAGGAGGTAAGAAAGCCACTACTAAGGCCCCCAAAACCACCGCTGGGGTATAATAACGGGAGAAGGTGGTGATAAGTTGCTCGGTAGGCGCTTTGCGTTCTGCGGCGTTTTGCACCAGCTCTAGAATGCGCGCTACAGAGGATTGTTCAAAGGGCTTGGTCACTTTTATTATGAGCAGCCCTTGGCCGTTGATCATCCCGGCCAAAATCTGGTCTCCCTTTTCTACCTTACGGGGCACAGATTCTCCAGTTAAGGCTGAAGTATCCACGAAAGAAATCCCTTCCACAACCTCACCGTCCAGGGGTACTTTTTCACCTGGCTTTACTACAATAAGTTGGCCCACTTCTACTTCCTCCGGCCGTACCTTCTTTATTTCCCCATCTAACTTCAGGTTGGCATAATCTGGCCGGAGATCCAAAAGGGCGGCGATGGAGCGGCGTGAACGATTAACGGCCCGCTCCTGGAAATACTCACCCACGGCGTAGAAAGTCATAACCGCCGCTGCTTCAGGTAACTGATGAATGGCGAGAGCCCCCAAGGTAGCAATGGTCATCAGGAAATTTTCATCAAAGATCCGACCACGGAAAAGATTCTTAAACGCGCTCTTTAGTACCTTCCAACCGGAGAGAAAATAAGCGGACAGCAAAACCAGATACTCGACCACGGCATGGGAGGTACGGTGCAAGGGTTCATTAAAGATAACACCTATAGCCAACAGTACTCCAGAAGCTACAATGAAGGGGTTCCTAAATTCCTTCTTATTAACACATGTACGACAATCCAAGCACTAAACCTCCTTAAAACCTACTACTTCCCTTCTTCCTAACAAGAACTTATTCTCCTTTTAGCTTATCTCCCTTCCGCGAAGTGCGCCTGCGCCTCACGAATCAAGTTTAGGATGTGTTCATCATCTAAGGAATAATACACCATTTTACCTTCCCGGCGATACTTCACCAGCCTTAAGGCTTTCATAAGCCTCAAGTGATGGGAAATGGCAGGCAAGCTCAACTCTAAAATGGAGGCTAGATCGCAAACACATAATTCCTGATGAGCTAAGAGATATAAGATTTTAGTCCGGGTTTCATCCCCCAGGACCTTGAATATCTCTGATAAACCAACTACTTCCAGCAACTTCTTTTTTAGCTCTTCAGTTTCACCCGAGGGACAGAAACTATCGCATAAATCACGGTTAGGTTCCACAAGGGTATACCTCCCAATGTTATAAACATTAAGCAATTGTTTAATCAAATTATATACAAATACCCTTTCCTTAGTCAATAAAACTAAAAGGCTAGTGTAAAAAGAAAAAGCAGGCTAAAAAGAAGTTAACCGCCTGCTACAGAGGTTAAAAGGGCCCCAATTTTTAAGCCTTAAGGAAAATCTCTCTATCTTTCCCTGCCAGGCTAACTTCCACTTCCTGCCCGTTAACCCACACTTTCTCGCTACCCTGCCCCCCTTTGAATACCAGTTTAAACACCTTTTGCCCTCCGGCAAAACCCTTGTAAATCGGCGCCCACGTAAATTTAATCATGGCACCGGAGCGCTCATAGGTTAACCGGTACAAGTTATAAATGCCCTTTTGATAATCAAGGGATGCCCCGTCGTCCTCATAGTACACATACTCTCCTCTTACGCCGCCGGGGAACAGTAAAAATTTTACCTCCCAGGGTTTTTCTCCTACATAGTTCTGGGGCTCCGTTAGAGGAAGGATAGCTCCCGCCTTTACATAAAGGGGAATCCTCTCTAAAGGAGCATCAGCTACATAATATTTTCCTCCTTTAAAAAGCTCTCCCGACCACCAATCAATCCATTCACCTACTGGCAGATAGACCATCCGCTTCGCCTGGCCTGGCTCGCAAACAGGTGCTACCAAGAGGCTATCCCCCAGCAGGAATTCATCCGAGATGTTATGGCAGTTCTCGTCCTTCTCGTACTCGAAAACCAGCGGCCTAAAAACAGGAGTTCCCTTTTGCCAAGCGCGGTAGAATAGGTTGTAAATGTAGGGCAGTAAAGTATATCTTAACTTTATAAACTCCCGGCATATATCCTCGGCTTTCTTACCAAAAGCCCAGGGCTCTTGATCAATGGTGTCCAGATTGGTATGGTTGCGGCAAAAAGGATAAAATACCCCTACTTGGGTCCAGCGGATGAGCAACTCTTCTGTGGTATCCTCGGCAAATCCCCCTATATCCGCACCGCAAAAGGGCTCCCCAGAAAGGCCTATATTACACAACATGGGAATAGACATTTTTAAATGCTCCCAGTAGCTCCGGTTATCCCCGGTCCAAATGGCCGCATACCGCTGGATGCCGGAAAAGCCTGAGCGCGTGAGGATAAAGGGTCTCTCCTGGGGTTTAAACTTTAGCAAGGCTTTACGGGTGGCCAGGGCCATATTCAGGGCATAAAGGTTATGGAATTCCTCATGCCTCATAGGCCGGCTATCACCTTTATGGACCAGATTAGGAGGCAGGGTGGAAATAGGAGGCTCAGGTAAGGAAGTATCTACCAGGGTGGGCTCATTCATATCGTTCCAGATACCGGCTATACCTATCTCTAAAAATTCCCGGTGTAACTCCGCCCACCAGGCCCTTACCTCCTCCCGGGAAAAGTCAGGAAAAGCGGTCCGGCCCGGCCACACCTTGCCGGTAAACACCAGACCGTCTTCATCAGTCACAAAATAGTTTTTAGCCAGCCCCTCTTTAAAAACCCAGTAGTCTCCTTCCACCTTTACCCCCGGGTCTACAATGGTGACCACTTTAAATCCCATCTCTTTAAGCTCTTTAATCATTCCCTTGGGATCAGGAAACCTCTCTTGATCAAAAGTAAATACTTTAAAGCTATCCATATAGTGGATGTCAAGGTATATCACATCGCACGGGATGTCTCGCTTTCTAAATTCTCGGGCTACCTCTAAAACTCTTTCTTGGGGATAGTAGCTGTACCGGCTCTGCTGATAGCCTAAAGCCCATAAAGGCGGAAGCTCCATTCTCCCCGTTATTTCAGTGTAGCCTTCCACTACTTCTTTTATGGTGGGACCATAGATCAAAAAGAAGTTTAAAGGCCCTTTTTCCGCCCCGAAAGTCACCATGTCGGGATGGGTCTTGCCCAGGTCAAAAAAGCTCTTAAAAGTATTATCAAAATAGAGGCCATAACTTCCCGTTGGGCTTACTCCTATATAAAAGGGGTAGCTTTGGTACATGAGATCTGCGCCCTCTACATAACTGCGGTAGCAGTCGGCATTCCACATGGTGTATCTTTTACCCCGCTTATCTAGGAACCCAGTTCTCTCGCCTAACCCGTAGAAATGTTCATCCTCTCGTATACGTAAAGAACAGGACTTTATATTCTCCTCTACCACTAGCTCCTTACCTTCGAGCAGAAAGGGTTCTGCGCTTAAAGTAAAAGAAAAGTTTTCTTTATTTACCTTAAGCTTTACCGTACCAGTAGTTACAGAAAGGCATTCCTCGCCTTCCTTAACTTTTAGAGATACGGGCTTAGGCTTTATCACCACCGCCTGACTAAAGGATTTTTCCTCGCCCCGGGAAGCATAAATATTGATTATCTTGTCGCTAAAAGCCTCGATCTCTACGTTAAAATTCTCGCCAGCTAAAATTACTCGGCTACCATCTTTTTCCCAGGAATTAACCCCAGTCGCTGTCATAAGCTGGTCTCCCCCTATCCCTTAATGGCTCCTGCGGTAAGCCCAGAGATAATCCTTTGTTGGAAAACCAATACCATTATAATCAATGGGACAGTGACTATGACGGAAGCCGCCGCCATATCCCCCCAAGGGAGATCAAACTGGCCCGGGAACATGGCGATGGCTACGGTGACAGTGCGCATGCTCACTTTGCTGTTAAAGACTAAAGCAAATAGAAATTCATTCCAGGCTGCGATAAAGGTGAGGATGGCAGTAGTAAATACACCTGGGGCGGCCAAGGGGAAAATGATCCGGGCTAGCGTCACTAAAGGTGTAGCTCCATCTACCCTGGCCGACTCTTCTAGTTCTAAGGGTATGCTCTTAAAGAAGGTGGTCAAGTTCCACAGGGCCAAGGGCAAATTAAAGGCTGTATAGGGGATTATAAGGGCCCAGTAAGTGTTAAGGAGATGCATCTTCATCATAAAGAGGTAGAGAGGCCCTATCACTGCTATACCAGGGAACATAGAGACGGCCAAAAACAGGGAAAGGATGAGTTTTTTCCCCTTCATCTTTAGCCTACTTAAGGCATAAGCCGCAAAGGAAGAAAGTAGGATACATAATATGGTAGCACTTCCAGCCACAATAAAGCTATTCTTTACAGGAACTAAAAAAGAGCGCTTGACCAGTACGGAATAATAGTACTCCATATATAGGTGGCTGGGAATCCACTTAGGCGGTATGCTCCATAATTCAGCTGGCGACTTAAAAGAGGTCAATACCTGCCATATGAAGGGGAACAAGATGACTGTGACTGCTGCTATCACTCCTAAATAAAACAGGCCGTTATATACTCTCTTCTTAAACCCCAATTTGCCTTCCTCTCTCCCTACTTTTCATCGGTACTTAAGAGCCGGATATAAATAAGGCTTATCCCGAATACCATAAAGAAGATCACTACCGAAAGGGCAGAGCCCAGGCCGAAATCCAGATTTCTAAACAAAGTCTTGTAAGCATAGATGGTCAAGGTCTCCGTCGAATTGCCGGGCCCTCCCCCAGTTAGAACATAGATAAGATCAAATACCCGGAAGGCGTCCAAGGTCCGGAAGATCAGGGCCACCAGGATAGCAGGCTTGAGCAAGGGTAAGGTGATGCGGGTAAACTGCTTAAGCCGCGAAGCTCCATCTACCGTAGCCGCTTCATACAGCTCCTCCGGAATAACCTGCAAGCCCGCCAGCAGCAGCAAGGCCATGAAGGGGGTAGTCTTCCACACATCAGCTATTATGGCTGCTGCCAGGGCCGTCTTTTCGCTGCCTAGCCAGGCCTGGTAAGCAGGAATTATTTTTAGCCTCAATAGAATATCGTTTATAGCCCCTAACTGATCGTTGTAGAGGAACTTCCACATCATGGCCGAAATGACAGTGGGTATAGCCCAGGGCACCAGGGCAGCAGCCCTCACTAGCCCCCTTCCCCGGTAACTCTTGTGCATAAGCAAAGCCAAACTTAAGCCCAAAATAAGTTCCAGGGCCACAGAAACCAAGGTAAAGGTAAAAGTATTTGTAGTGGCACTTAAAAAGCGGCTATCCCTTAGCAAGCTCAAGTAATTTTCTAATCCTACCCACTTACTCAGGTGAGGAAATTGGAGTTGAAGCCTGAAAAAACTCATCCAGAGTGTTTGAAGTACAGGGTATAAGGCTATAAGAACTATACAGGTTAGCGCAGGTAAAACTAGGAAAAAGCCTAAGCGCGTTTCACTTCTCATGCAGAGCCTACCTCTTTAAGATGCCTTATTTTTAGAGGGCAAGGCACAACTTGGCGCCTTGCCCTTTACTTAAGCTTTAAGCTATTTTTTCTTCATTATCTCCGTGATAGCTTTCTCCACATTCTTTACAGCTTCTTCGGCCGAGATTTGACCAGTCAGCGCCTTGTGGAAGTTAATCTGCATGGCATCAGAAATTTGTGGGTAGTAGGGCGATACCGGCCGCGGCTTGGCAGTTAAGAAAGCTTCTAGCAAGGTTTTAAAGTGGGGATTTTTGCTTAGCACTTCCGTGTCGCTGTAAACTGCTTTTCTGGTAGGAAGCCATCCAGCCATCAAGGCGCTGGTCTTTTGCGCTTCATCGCTAGTCATAAATTCTATAAATTTCCAGGCCTCATCCGGATGTTGGGAAAATTTGCTTATAGCCAGGTTCCAACCGCCTAACGTAGGGGCGCCCGCCTTACCTTGAGGACCATGGGGCAGGGGCGCTATCCCTACTTTACCCTTAACCGGGGAACCATCCTCGTTTACCTTTCCCCAGGCATAAGGCCAGTTGCGCATGAAGAGGGCCTCTCCTTGCTGGAATACGTTCCTGGCATCCTCTTCCATGTAGGTGGTCACGCCCTCAGGGGCTATTTTTTCTTTTACCATGCTGACCATTTCCTTAAGCCCCTCAATAGCTTGGGGCGAGTTTATAACCACCTTATCTCCTTCTAATACTTCCCCACCATTGCCGTGAATAAACTCTAGGGCGTCGCAAACTAAACCTTCATACTGGTTACCTCGAAAAACAAAGCCATATTTTATACCATTCTTACCCATTTGTTCTTTGGCAATCTTCTTAAGCTCTTCCCACGTCTTAGGAGGCTCCTTCACCAGATCCTTACGGTAGTAAAGCAATCCAGCATCCGTATACCACGGAACAGCATAAATCTCGCCCTTATAAGTTACAGCTTGCATAGGGCCTTCCAAGAATTTGGCCCGCTCGCTTTCCGGTAAATATTTAGATAAGGGCAATACCCATCCCGCGCTAGCAAACTCTGCTGGCCAGATCACATCTAAAGAAAGCACATCTATGCTAGAATCCTGAGCAGAAAGGGCAGTCACATAAGCATTGTGTTGATCATCGGTTGACCAGGGCATTTCCTGAAAATTAACTTTAATGTTGGGGTACTTCTCTTCAAACTTTTTAATCAAGGCCTTGATCTGCCCTGAAGTATCTTTGCCTGTCCGGAAATTGAGGGTGACTACTTTATTTTCTGAGCTCTCTTTCGCGCTCTCCTGGGTTTTCCCCTTACCGCCGCACCCTCCCAAAAAGGCTAAAGCCAGGATAACGGCCGCAAGAACCGCCAGAGCTTTAAAACCTTTCACAATGCTCCTCCTTCCTAAGAGATTCCCTCTCCCCAAGGAAAATCAAGAAAAATATCGATAATTGTCGGATGCGTCCTCGCTCTCCAACCTCCCCTATCTTAAATTTCTTGCTTTCTAATTTAGAGGGTAGCGAAAGGAGGGTTCCTTGAAAATGGGACATATCTACGAAAAGGTGTAATATTTTAAGGCTTTTTTAAGGGTTTTTTAAGGGTTTTTTAAGCTATGTCCCGGTACTCAGCGGGGGTCAAGCCGGTAACCTTTTTAAATATCTTGCTAAAATATTTGGCATCCGTATATCCCACTTTGGAAGCTACATCGTATATTTTAAGCCGTGGGTCTTTAAGCAGTAACTTAGCCTTCTCTATACGGAAGCGAGTAAGATAATCGGTGAAATTTTCGCCCGTAAGGTGTTTAAAAAGAAAGCTTAAATAATTAGGAGTAAAATATAATTCCCGGGCTAAGCTTTGCAGGTTAAAATCCGCCTCACCATATCTCTTTTCTACCGCCTCGTAAATTTTCCCCAGAATCCATTTGTTTTTGTTTCCCTTCTTCCACTCCAGGTAATCTAAGAACAGGCTTAAAAGCTCTTTTACCCATTCTTCCACCTCTTCTAAGGCGCGCTTGCTCTCCAGCTCCTGCCATATATCCCTTTGCCCCCAAAGCGTATCCGGTGGCTCGCCCAGTTCATAGAGGGCCCGGGCCAACAGGGAAATTATGTGAAACACCCACCACTTAACAGCCGGTATAGCAACTTTCGCTCTTTTAATCTCAGCAAATATCTCTTGCAAAAGCTTTAAGGCCCTCTCCCTTTCCCCCCGCTTTATCAAGGGCAAAAGCTCCTCTTCCCGCTCGTAGACATCCGGGTAAAAGTCTTCCTGAGGAGGCTCTACGTCTTTAATAAATATGATAGAATTCCTCCCTAAATAAAAGCGGTAGCCCAGGGCTTCCTCAGCCTGCTTTCTCGAGCGGTAAAGCTTGTTTAACCGTACCAGGCTCCCCACCCCGGCGCTCACCTCATGGCCAGCGGATAAAAGAAATTCATGTAAGTTAAAAGCCACCTCTTCCCACTCTCTTTCCTCGCCTTCCGCCACCTTCACCAGGACCGCTGCGCGGTAATTAGGCTGAGTTAAAATATATGCCCTGATACCCCTAGCCTTAAAAAATTCCCCCAGGGCCTGCGTAAGTTTTAAAAGGGACAGCTGCTTTTCTTCTTCCCCGGCTTCTGGCCTTAAATTTTCGAGCTCCACTAGGAGGCATCCCCAGTACCCTGTGGACGTATCCAGTTCCAAGCCTAAAAAGACCGCCTTCTCCTTAATAGCCTCCTCGCTCAAGCTATTCTCCCTTAGAAGCTCTTCCCAAAACTTTTCCCTCAAAACAGGAAGGGATTGGCTAAGGAGGGCCTTAAGCCTTTCCTCTTCTTTTAATTTTTCCCTTTCCTCTCGGCGCACACCTTTGGCCTTTAAGACCGCTTCTATAAGCTCTTCCCTTTCCACCGGCTTTAAAAGATAATCAAAAGCCCCTAGCTTTACTGCCGCTTGAGCATAAGTAAAATCGTCATAGGCCGAGAGGATGAGGACTTTGATACCCGAATCTAACTCCTTAATTCTTTTAAGCAGCTCAAGCCCGTCCATCCCTGGCATCCTGATATCTACCAGAGCTATATCGGGCTTCTCTTGTCTAATAATTTCCAGGGCCTCCAAGCCATCGGCTGCTGGCCCTACCACCTTAAGCCCGTACTCCGGCCAGTTAATGCCCTGGCAGATGCCCTGGCGCACCAGGGCCTCATCGTCCACCACCAGCAATTTCATGAACTCCATCTTCCTCCGCCTCCCTCCGGGGAAGTCTTAGGCTAACCAGGGTGCCTTGTCCAGGCTGGCTGTGAAAGGATAACCCATAGGAGGGGCCAAACTTTATCTTTATCCTTTCCTCTACCAGCTTTAATCCCAGGTGACCGCCTGTTTTGCCTGCCAGCATCTCTTGGATAATGCCTTCTTCACAACCTACCCCGTTATCCTCTACCATAAGGAAAATATCCTCCCCTTTAAGATACCCCGATATTTTAATTTCTCCTTTGCCCGTCTTGGGCTCCAAGCCATGGACCAGAGCATTTTCTACCAAAGGCTGTAGAGTAAATTTGGGGATAAGGATATTCTCAATCCCCGGCGCTATATCTAGCACATAATCTATTTTCTCGCCATATCGCATCTTCTGGATGGCCAGGTATCGCTTTATATTCTCTATCTCCTCCTTAAGGGTCACCTCTTCCCGGGGGCTCAAAGAGTACCGCATAATGCCGGCCAGGGAAGTAACCATCTTGCTAATATCCATAGCCCCGCGGCTTATAGCCATCCAATTTATGGATTCTAAGACGTTATACAAGAAATGGGGGTTGACCTGGGCTTGCAGGGTTTTAAGCTCAGCCTCCTTCTGCTTGGCTGTAGCCTCTACCACTTGCCCTATCAAGCCTTCGATTCGATGAAGCATCCGGTTAAAGCCGGAAGCTAGTACACTTATCTCATCAGAAGTGGCCGCTTCAGCCCTGACGCTAAGATCCCCCTTTTCCACTTCTCGCATTACCTGTAAGAGCTTACCTAAGGGCTGGGTTATACCAGAGGCTATCCGGTAAGCCCACAGCGCTGCCGCCAGGGCGCTTAAGATTATGGCCAGTAAGGTATAATTTTGGATAACCCTGGCCGTACCACCCGCTTCTTTATAGGGCACCACTCCCACTAGTTTCCATCCTGTAGCTTCTACCGTGGTATAGAAAATCAAAGTCTTTCGATCCCCCAGCGTGGTTAAAAAGTTTCCCGCACCAGCAGAACCTAATACCCGGCTTATATAATCTTCCTGGATAACAGTTCCCAGTTTTTGGGGGTCCCGGTGGTATAATACCCGTCCTTCTTTATCCACTAAAAGGACATAGCCTGTCCGGCCTAAAGTTATACCGCCCAGTATATCGGCCAGGGTAGAAATATTCACCTCCACCGAAGCCACGGCTAAGGTTACCTGGTAGTTTTTTACCGATTTAATAGCCCTCAAGCCGGATATAAAGGTGCCAGCTTTAAAAAGTTCTGCGTGAGGGCCCCGCCAGAAAGTCTTGCCCTGAAGTTCCAATGTCTTCTTAAACCACTCCTCCTCTTTTACCATGCTATCATTAAAGACGTAGCCCCCAGCCCACAAAGGAGGGTAAAGGGGGCGCGAAAGGGCATATACCTTGAAACTTTCATACCGCCGATTTAACCCCCCCGGGAAGGTAAGGGATCTGTTTATCCTGGATACTTCCTGGGAGGCGCTAAACTCGTCCTGAGGTGCGGGAGAGTTTAAAGTTTCTTGCAATTCCCTGTCCATAGAGATGATAAATAAAGTGTTGTTGACTTCGTCGACTACAGAAACCAAATTTTTCTTGGCCTGCTCCAGGGTCTGGGAGATGGTATTAAGGGCTTGCTCATTGATAGCCCTGGCGGCCAAAAAACTGGATATGAACCCCACAGCGCTTAGCCAGGGGACCAAAAGAAGCATAAAAGCCACAAAAATTTTGCTACTCAAATTCATTTTCCTAAAAAACCTTAACTTACCAGAAGATTGCACTACTTAAAACCTCGCTTGCTCTAAAGCCCTAAAGTTAAACAATAGGCATCCAAGCAATATTATATCTCATGTCGCCCCGCCGGGCACTTAAAGCATGCTGAAGGCCTCAAAATAGAAAAAGCCTTGCCCCTAAATTTATAAGGGGCAGGGCCAACACGAATTCATGGGATGGAACCTCAGACCTTAAAAAAATAACTCTAGGATAGGGGTTATAAAGGTTAGATCCTTTACAACAAGGTCAGCATCTTTTAGCGCCTCTTTATCGCCAATGCCAACGGCCAACATACCCGCCCTCTTTAAGGCTTCAATGCCTGCCGCTGAATCTTCAAAGCCTACACACTCCCAAGGCTTAACGCCAATATTCTGGGCCGCCACCAAGAATATCTCAGGGTCAGGTTTTCCCTTCTTAATCCGCCCGGCGTCCACTACATGATCGAACCACTCTATTATCCTCAAGTTTTTTAAAACGGTGGGAGCATTTTTGCTGGCCGAGGCCACCGCCAGCTTAACACCCCAGGCTTTGAGGGTCGCTATCAAATTAGTTACGCCGGGCAATATATCTTTAGGAGTTATATTCTTTATCATCTCCACGTAATACTGATTCTTTCTGTTGGCGTAATATTCCTTTTCCTGGTGGCTAAAATTTTGGCCATTCTCTTCCAAAATAATCTCTAAGGATTCTAGCCTTCCGATCCCCTTTAACCTTTCATTTATTTTTTCGTCAAAATAAAGCCCTAACTCACTGGCTAGCCTTTTCCAGGCCAGGTAATGATATTTAGCTGTATCAGTTATAACCCCATCCAGATCAAATATGGCCCCTTTGCGACGTAGCATACTACACCTTTCCTTAAGCTCCTTTGCTTAAGAGGTTAAATTTAGCCCCGCGCCTGGGAGGTACTTTTTTAGATATGGTAGTTCCTGGCTTAAGTAAGACTTCTTCACCAAAGTGGTGTATCTTTAAAGCTTCGCCTTCCACTAAGGTGTAATGGGCCACCTTCCTTTCTATTGTTACCTTTACTTTCCTACCATGATATTTTATGGCAAAAGCCAGTCTTTTCCATCGATTTGGTATAATAGGAGAAAAATGTAAACCGTTGGAATAAAGCCTCATCCCGCCAAAACCGTAGACAGCCGCGCTCCAGGCCCCTCCCATGCTAGCCGCATGGATGCCGTCCTTGGTGTTGCCGTGGTAATCATCCAAATCCATCCGGGCAGCGTGCAAAAAGTAATTATAAGCCTTTTCTTCGTATCCTATCTCCCAAGCTAGGATGCTAAATATGGGCGGGGAAAGGGACGAATCGTGGGTGGTTATAGGCTCATAGTAATCATAATTTCGCTTTACATCTTCCAGGGTAAATTTCTCCCGGAGCAAAAACAAGAGTAATAGGACATCGGGCTGCTTGCAGATCTGGTAGCGATAAATATTAAGATAGTGCCAGTGAAGTAAAAGGGGAAACTGTTCGCGCGGTATTTGGTCCGCCGGTATCCTCTTTTTGTAAAGAAAGCTATCATCCTGTGGTATTATTTTCATCTTCCGCGAGTAAGGTAAATATACGTGGGCCGCAGCCCGGCGCCATTCCTCAATTTCCCCTTCCTTTAAATTTATCTTTCCTGCTACCCTGGCATAATCCGCCGGCCGCTCCCTCTTCATTTTCTCAGCTACTACTACAGCGTATTCCAAGTTCATTTTGGCCATATAGTTGGTATAGGCGTTGTTATCCACTAAAGCTTTATATTCATCGGGACCGGTTACGCAATTGAAGCAGAATTTATTGCCCTTGCTGGGAATGTAGGACCCGAGGTCCACCCAGAATCTGGCCGTCTCAAAAACCATCTCAGCCCCGTAACTCCACAGGAAATCCACGTCCCCCGTCACTTCCACATAGCGCTTTAAGGCGTAGATGATGTCTGCGTTTATATGGTATTGAGCGGTGCCAGCTGGGAAATAAGCTGAGCATTCAGGGCCGTCGATGGTCCTCCAGGGATAAAGCGCTCCTTTATGCCCTAGCTCCTTAGCCCTGCTTCTAGCAGCATCAAGCAAACTATAGCGGTGTAGCAGTAACGCTTTGGCTATCTCCGGCCTGGTGAAGAGGAAAAAGGGTAAGATGTATATATCGGAATCCCAGAAGTAGTGGCCTCCATACCCTTCTCCTGTCAAACCTTTGGCAGCTATATTGGTCTTGCCGTCCCTGCCAGTAGACTGCAAAAGGGAAAAAAGGCAAAACCTTATACCTTGTTGGGCCGCCGGGTCCCCCTCGATCTTTATATCGGCATCTTCCCAGAAACTAGCGAGAAACTTTTCTTGTTCTTTTTCCAATACCTGAAAACTATCTTCCTTGGCTTTTTCCACCTCCCTTAAGGCCAAGTTTACCAAATCCTTTTCCTCATAATCCCTAGAAGTAAAGTAGGAAATATATTTAAAGAGGGTATAGGGAACTCCCTTAGAAGCTTTAAGTTTGAACTTTATCACAACTGCGTCCTCATCTAAGCAGCCTGAAACTTTAACCCCGCTAGCTGGCGTTAGAGAGTGTTCCAGGGCACACACCAGGGAAAAGCCGCTTCTTAAGGTTTTCTGCTTAATCCAGGCCGCCGTCCCTTCTATTTCTTTATCTACAGTAATCAAGCCGCGGCCCTTAAGGCCAGCCCCCACCCTCATATCTTTGCTTTCTGTTAGATTGGAAACCTGGCCATCAATACGAGAGGTAAAGTTAAGCTCTCCTTCAAAATTCAGCGGCTTTATAGTAACCGCTAGTGCCGCTACATGAGGCCTGGGGAAGGAAACTATCCTTTTAATTTCAGCCTCAACCTTCTTCCCCGCTGGTGACTCCCAAACTATCTTACGCTGAAGTATACCCTTCTTTAGGTCCAGGATGCGCTCGTAGAAATGTACCTTCCCTTTTAGGAGGTCAAATTCTTCCCCGTCGATGGTAAGTTTTATGGTTTTGGCATCGGCCACATTTAACATGGCCTGTCCTTTGCGGGCGAACCCATACCCGTCTTCCGGATACTCAATGTCGTACTCCTCATAAAAGCCATTGAGATAAGTAGCGTTAAAGGTAGTCTCTGGGGGACCGCTATATCCTTCTTCTAAGGTGCCCCTCATACCTATATATCCATTTCCCGTAGCAAAAATAGTCTCGTCCCTGTAGTTGGTTTCCACATCAAATTCTGTCTCTCGAATCTGCCACTCCTCTATAGGATAAATTTTCATCCTTCCCCCTCCGGTTTCTTGTCGTTTTAGAGCAAGGCTTGAGCAAAACTAGTGCCATCAAGGTGGTAAGGTACGTGTAGTAATTCGGCTACGGTAGCTGCCAAATCGGCCATGGTGGGTCGAACCCCGATATCGCCCGGCCGTATAGGTTGGCCATAGGCCAGGATAGGTACATACTCCCGGGAATGATCGGTGCTGGGGGTGGTGGGGTCACAACCATGATCCGCGGTAATAAATAGAACATCTCGGGGACCTAAATTCTCTAGTAGCTCCGGTACCCGTTTGTCAAAGGCTTCTAAGGCTAAAGCATACCCCTTTACATCGTTACGGTGTCCATAAAGCATATCAAAGTCCACCAAATTAGTAAATATTAAGCCGCGCTCGCTTTCCCTTAAATATTTACAAGTTTTGTCTACACCATCCATATTGTCATGGGTATGGATCCACCGGGATATCCCCCGCCCCGCAAAGATATCTTTGATTTTGCCTACAGCCAGGACTTGTAATCCCGCCTGGCTTAAAATATCCAGCAAAGTGGGCCGAGGGGGTTCCAGAGAGAAATCCTGGCGCCGGTCTGTGCGGATGAAATGCCCCGGCTCTCCCACGAAGGGCCGGGCGATAACCCTCCCTACAGCGTGCTCCCCTTGGAGAAGCCGCCGGGCTATCCGGCAGTAACGGTAAAGTTCTTCTACCGGGATAATTTCTTCATGGGCAGCAATTTGAAATACGCTATCGGCTGAAGTATAGACGATAGGGTACCCGGTGCGCATATGTTCCTCGCCCAGTTCATGGATAATTTCTGTACCGGAAGCCGGCTTGTTACCCAATACTTTACGCCCTATAGCTTTCTCAAAGGGTTCGATGATCTCCGGTGGAAAGCCATTAGGATATAAAGGAAAAGGCTTTTCCAAAATGAGTCCGGCCAGCTCCCAGTGCCCAGTAGTGGTATCTTTACCCGGGGCCTGAGATCCCATCTTCCCATAAGCAGCAGTGGGTTCAAAAGCTGGAGGGATACCCCGTAAAGGTATAATATTCCCCAAGCCCATCTGGGCTAGATTGGGTAGCTGCAAATCCACCTCTTCCGCTATATTCCCTAGGGTGTTGCTACCCTCATCACCATATTGAGCTGCATCAGGTAGCTCGCCCACTCCTACACTATCTAAAACTAATACCACTACACGGTCTACCACCATAACCTTTATCCCCCATTCCCTAGCCAATAAAGAACAAGATTAATCATGACGCCAGCTAGAAAGATAATTCTTTTGTTCAGGAGTGAGGGTATCGATCTCTACTCCCACAGATTTAAGCCACAGGGAGGCTACTTGGTTATCGATCTCTAAGGGTACAGGTAAAACTTTAGGAGGTAGGTTTCTCGCTTCCTTAACTAGGTACTCCATACACAGGGCTTGAAGGCCAAAGGAAAGATCCATAATCTCTACCGGATGACCATCAGCCGCAGCGATGTTCACCAGCCGACCTTCGGCTAAAAGGTATAGCCTCCGACCGTCCTTAAGTTCAAATTCCTCTATATTTCGACGTACCACCCTGCGGCTGCGGGAGATAGCTTCTAGATCCTTCTTGTTTATTTCCACGTCGAAGTGACCGGCGTTGGCCAGGAGCGCCCCATCCTTCATCAGTGCATAATGTTCCCCACGGATAACACTAATACACCCGGTGGTAGTCACAAAGATATCGCCCATCTTGGCTGCCTCGGCCATGGGTAGAACCTCAAAGCCGTCCATAAGGGCCTCCATAGCCCGGATGGGATCTACTTCTACTACGATAACCCTAGCTCCCAACCCCCTCCCCCGTAGGGCCACCCCCCGCCCGCACCAACCATAACCTGCCACCACCACTGTTTTCCCGCAGATAGCCAGATTAGTGGTACGCATAATACCGTCCCAGGTCGACTGGCCCGTACCATAACGATTATCAAAGAGGTGTTTAGATCGGGCATTGTTAACCGCCAGCATAGGAAAGGCCAAAACCCCATCCCTCTCCATAGCTTTAAGCCGAAGGATACCTGTAGTAGTTTCCTCCGCACCACCTAAGACGCCCGCTAAAACATCCCGCCGTTCGGTATGCAATAGATGAACCAGGTCACCTCCATCATCTATGATGAGCTGGGGTTTAGTATCGAGAACTTTATGTAAGAAAGAGTTATACTCTTCAAGGGTACACCCATGCCAAGCGAATACGCTGATCCCTAGGCTAGCCAAAGCAGCACAAATGTCATCCTGGGTGGAGAGGGGATTAGAACCGCACAGGGCTATCTCTGCTCCCCCAAATTTTAACACTTCAGCCAAGTAAGCGGTT
Organism: Thermanaeromonas toyohensis ToBE; assembly: GCF_900176005.1. NCBI lineage: Bacteria > Bacillati > Bacillota > Clostridia > Neomoorellales > Neomoorellaceae > Thermanaeromonas > Thermanaeromonas toyohensis. The sequence continues at coordinate 2,884,759 of NZ_LT838272.1, forward strand.
TTGGCCTCGACATGGAGACACATACCTATCCTGAGGCCCTGAAAAGGCCGGTGCTGCTCAAAATCTTGGCGGATATGAGTTAACACTGGCATGTGGCGGCGAACCCACTCTAATTTCTGCTTCCCCTCATTAGCTAAATTGGGGTTACGAATTAAAGAATTAGCCATACCAATATCCCTTCCTTATGGTTATGTGTGCTATATGTCTTTTATATAAACTTACTAAATGTGCTTTCCTTTTTGGATTTTAAGCATCTTTTTTCTCCCTAACTACTGTATCTAACTTTCCCGGAGTATAAGAGCACCGGCACCCTCGCTCTAAAGGGATGCGTGGGATAGCCTGGAATATAAGATTCCTTAGATTCCTGCTGTTTTGGGCCATAACCTCTAAGACTTCATCATGAGTTAAGGGAGTAGCCGAGATACCAGCTGCCATATTAGTAACCATGGCGATGGTACTATAGCAAAGCCCGGCTTCGTGGGCTAGAATAACCTCGGGAACAGCGGTCATGCCCACTACATCCCCTCCTAACTGCCTTATCATCCGGATCTCAGCCGGGGTCTCAAAGCGAGGGCCCTCGGTACAAGCATAGATACCCCCATCGTGGGCTTTAATCCCCAGTTCCCTCGCGGTCTCTAACAGTATCCTCCGTAGCTCAGGACAATAAGGCTGGGTAAAATCCGTATGTACAACCCCCATTTCGCCGCCTTCAAAAAAGGTATAGAGCCGGGTTTTAGTAAAATCTAGGAAATCGTGGACTATAACAAATTCCCCTGGTTGGAAGTCAGGATTAGTGGAGCCTACTGCCGCCGTAGCTATAACCCGTTCTATCCCTAACACTTTTAAGGCCCAGATATTAGCCCGGTAGTTCACCTTATGGGGTGGCAGGGAATGCTTTTCCCCATGGCGGTTCAAAAACACTATCTCTTCAGCTTGATAAAGCCCGATCTTTAGCTTCACCTCTCCGTAAGGCGTCTCTACCCTTTGTTCCCGCATCTCTAGCATTCCCGGATCATAAACGCCGGAGCCACCAATGATAGCGATGCGCAATTCCTCCTTCTCCTTTCTCTAAGAATCTTTTCGTCACCCAAGATATTAACCTTCTAAACTTAAGTAGTAAAGGGGTTCGCGCATAAACTGATACTTTAAGACGAAACCTAGAAAAAGACTTTATTCTTAAAGCGGAGGTCCTACTCCTTTATGCCCGAGTTCCGTCAAGACCCGATCACGCAAAATTGGGTGATCATCTCTACCGAAAGAGCTAAGCGGCCTTCAGACTTTGTTTCTTCTAAGGATAGAGAACAAAAAGAAAAAGCGACCATAAAGGATACTTGCCCTTTTTGTCCAGGTAATGAAGAGCAAACACCGCCCGAAGTTTTTGCCCTCCGCTCCCCCAACACAAGAGCAGACACCCCCGGTTGGCAAGTCCGGGTGGTACCTAATAAGTTTGCCGCCCTCTTGCCTAAAGAAAAAGGAAGGGAGCAAAAGGTGGGGTTATACCGGAGTTTACCTGGAAAGGGCGTACATGAAGTTATAATCGAAATACCTGAGCACGAAGCAAGCTTCCCTAACTATCCTCCTCGGCAAGCCGTGAGGGTATTGCAAGCCTGGCGACAGCGCTATCTACAACATTCCCAACAGGGAGATCTAAAATACATCCAGATTTTCAAAAACCAAGGCCAAATAGCTGGAGCTTCCCTGGAACACCCCCATAGCCAGCTCCTCGCCACTCCCTTGGTACCCCCAACTGTAGCTCAAGAAATAAGGCGGGCACAAGAATACCTAAAGGAGAAAGAAAGCTGCCTCTTCTGTGATCTTCTGGAAAGGGAGATGCAAAAGGGAGTCCGGGTGGTAGCTTTCAACAAGAAGTTTTTAGCCTTCTGTCCCTATGCTTCCCGCTTTCCCTTTGAAACCTGGATTTTCCCCTGGCAGCACCAATCTCATTTTGGAGAAATAGAAGATGAACAGTTAGAAGACCTAGCCGCTATCATACAAGATGTTCTGGGGCGGCTCCAAATGGCCCTACAAGATCCCCCTTTTAACTTAGTTTTGCGTAGCGCTCCTGTAAATGAGGAAACTGAGGAAACAAGGGGGTATCATTGGCACTTTGAACTCCTTCCTCGCTTGACCACAGTGGCTGGGTTTGAATACGGAACCGGCATTTACATTAACCCCACCCCTCCGGAACTGGCTGCCCAATTTTTGACTCAGGCTAATAAGGAGGACGAAAATGACGGAGAGACTTAAAATACTATTCGTATCTTCTGAGGTGGCACCCTTAGCTAAAACCGGTGGCCTGGCCGACGTAGCTGGTAGCTTGCCTAAAGCCCTGGCTAGGCGGGGGATGGATGTACGCGTGGCCCTCCCTCGTTATCGCCATATTACCAACGTCGATTATTTAACCGATCTGCCCGTAGAAATGGACGGAAGTTTAGAAACAGCTATCATCCGCTATACAACCCTTCCTGGCGAACCACCTGTACCGGTGTATCTTGTAGACAATTACAAGTATTTCTATCGAGAAGGGATGTACGGCTACGCGGACGACGATGCCCGCTTTAATTTCTTCTGTAAGGCCATCCTTGCCCTTTTACCCTGGGTAGATTTTAAGCCCGATATTATCCATTGTAATGACTGGCAGACAGCCCCCATCCCTCTTTTCCTAAAAGTAAAGCACGAGAATAACCCTTTCTACCGTGATACGGCTACCATCTTTACCATCCATAATCTGCAATATCAGGGTCATTTTCCTAAAGAGACGTTGAAGCTTTTGACCTTGGGAGATGGGTTTTTTACTCCTGAGCTTCTGGAGTTTTATGGAAAAGTAAACTTTATGAAAGCCGGCCTTCTCTATGCTGATCTCCTTAATACAGTGAGTCCCAAGTATGCCCTAGAGATCCAGACACCTGAACTGGGTGAAGGACTGGACGGTGTGCTACGTAAAAGGGCAGCGGACTTACGCGGGATACTGAACGGTATCGATTACGAGGAATTCAACCCAGCCACGGATCCTCGCCTGGCCGTAAATTACGATGTCCACAGCCTGGAGGGTAAAAAAGAAAATAAAAAAGCCCTCCAACGGGAATTACAACTTCCCGTGCAGGAGGTACCTGTACTGGCCGTAATCTCTAGGCTGGTAAGCCAAAAAGGGTTGGACCTTCTTAGCGCCATCCTCGATATACTTCTGCAACAAGATGTACAGCTAGTCCTTTTAGGAAAAGGCGACGATTATTTCCAACAGCTTTTCTCCCAATATAAGGTAAAATACCGCCATAAGATGGCCGTCAAAATAGGGTTTGATCCGGAACTGGCCCAGCGCATCTACGCTGGAGCCGATATTTTCCTTATGCCCTCACGCTTTGAACCCTGTGGCCTAGCGCAGATGATAAGCCTGCGTTACGGGACCGTACCGGTAGTGCGGGCCACCGGGGGTCTAGAGGATACCATACTGGATTTCCACCAGTACCCCGAGAAGGCTAACGGTTTCACCTTCCACGAATACTCCCCCCAGGCCTTCCTCCAGGCCATAAACCGGGCCTTGAAGGTTTATTATACCCAACCCCATGAGTGGCGAAAAATTATGGAGCGGGGTATGCAGGCTGATTTCTCTTGGGGTGCCTCGGCCGCCCACTATGAGGAAATGTACCGAGAAGCCCTCCTTAAGCGCAGGAGCAGTAGATAACCCAAAAATATCAAAAGGGATAGGCCAACCTATCCCTTTGCTTGTTTTAAGGCTTTATACTTTTTAAGCCCTTATACTTTCCAGTCCCCTTTATGGATTATAAAGCTCCAGTTAAGGCCGTTATTGTTATCCCAGTTGTTGGCGCTATCCTTAAAGCAGAAGTTCAAGCGGTCATAATCCTCGGAAACCCGGATATTCTTTACCCACCCGTAGCCGGTACGCTCCATACGGTGGTCATAAATCTCTTGCCAGTTATTGGGATCACCATAGCCTGTACGCATCCAAATCTGGTCGGCCCCGCATTGGGCCAATAGCCCGTAATACATTATGGTAACTTCACTTCCCGCAGTAACAGGCATGGGATCCACCACTACACCGCCAGGATATTCTGCAGCTCGCATCTGTTCCAGCCTGGTACGGTCTTCATCCACAAAACGGCTTCGGCTTCTGTCACCCATCTTTAATTAAAGACACCTCCCTAGGGATAATCAAGCACACTTAAGAATAGCCATGAGAGATCAGCTTCCAAAGAATAGATTTCCCCAGGGAGGATGTAACTATGCCTATGAGGAGCTATCTTTCAAGATATAGCACTTTTAGGATACAGCCTTGCGCTTCTGTTCCTCTAGATATTCATCATAAAGGTGTACAAGCTCCTTATCGAAGAGAGGTCTCTTAAGTTCTACAGCTAGGGCCCTCACCCGCTCAAGAAGGGCTACCGCATCCTTATCCTCTAGGTGCACTCCGTACTCAGCGAACTTGGCTTTAAGGGCTGCTGTACCGGAGTGCTTGCCGATAACAATCTGGCGTTGGAGGCCAACCTCTTCCGGTGCAATTACTTCATAAGTTCTAGGATCCTTTAAAGCACCGTCAGCATGAATCCCGGATTCGTGGGCAAACATGTTACTACCCACAATAGCCTTCCAGGCTGGTAGCTCCCTCCTTGCAGCCATGGAAACGTATTCGGCGAGTTCCCGGAACATTTCTGTGCGGAAGTTAAGGTCAATGTTCCAGAGATACTTTAGGGCCATAACCACTTCCTCAAGGGCTGCATTACCTGCTCGTTCACCCAAACCGATCACTGTGACCCCAGCATAGGTAGCGCCAGCCTTAAGACCAGCCAGGGTATTGGCTGTCGCCATACCAAAGTCATTATGCATGTGCATCTCCACATCTATTTTTACTTCCTCGATCAGCCATTTTATCCGCTCGTAGGTGCTGAAGGGATCCATAATGCCTACCGTGTCACAGAAACGCAAGCGGTCAGCCCCTGCTTCCTTGGCTGCCCGGGCAAAGCGGAGGAGAAATTCCGGATCGGTACGGCTGGCATCCTCAGCATTTACGGATACATATAGATTATGTTTCTTGGCAAACTCGCAGGCCTGGCACATGGCCTCTATGACTTTCTCCCGCGTGCTCCGCAATTTGTGCTGGATATGGATATCCGAGGTGGAAATGGAAATGGCTACGGCATCTACACCGCAATCCAGGGAATGTTTGATATCATCGATTACCGCCCGGTTCCAGCCCATAATGCTAGCCCGAAGGCCGGCATCTACAATGTCTTTAATGGCCTTTTTCTCGTCACCGCCCATAACAGGAATACCGGCCTCGATCTGATCTACTCCTATAGCATCTAACATCTTGGCTATACGCAACTTCTCCGAATTAGCAAAGACTACACCGGCCGTCTGCTCGCCGTCGCGTAAGGTAGTGTCAACGATCTTGATTTTCCGCGTCACGTTTTCACCCCTTTGCTTCTTGGTGTAAACTCCAAAATATGTTATATATTCGCCATCTAAGTGGGAAGATCCTCTTTCACCAATAAAAAATTTTTGCTCCTTTTTACCTTCTGGCGTTCCAACTGGCACTGGAGTACTTTCCCCGGAGCTCCTCCACTCGTTCTTCTTCCTCTGGAGTTAATTTTCCAAGGAAGAACCGCAAACCGTAAAGCTCTTCAAAGCTATGGACAATAGCTTCCTTAACCTCTTCTCTTGAGACGGGTCGGCCTAAAACTTCTTCCAGACCGCAGGCCCGGCGGGCAAACTTTTCTTGTAGTTCCTGGCGGTTTTCAGGAACAGGAAATTTCAGCACCGCAAACAAGTCTTCTACATTTTGCCTTAAGACAAGGGAACCATGCTGGAGCACTACTCCTCCCTTCCTGGTCTGGGCGCTACCAATTAGCTTCCTACCCCCAGCTGTAATTTCATACCAGGAAGGAGCATCAAAACATGCTGCTGAAGTATGCTGGCTTAAAACCTTTTCCCGGCCGGAGGCGATCTCCACTCTAACCCCCAACAGTTCTAAACCTTTGGCCAAGGCCCGGGCCACCCTTAAGTAAGAAGGCAAAACACCCCCAGTCATCAGGGGGTGGTCTTCCCTGACTACTATACTATACGTAATCTCCTTATCATGGAGCACTGCGCGGCCACCAGTTAGGCGCCGAACCAGGCCAAAGCCCTTCGCCTTTAGGGCCGCAAGGTCTACCTCTTTTTCCAGGGATTGGGCATAACCTAAGGAAAGGGCCGGAGGGTCCCACGCATAGAAACGTAAGGTAGGAGGGACCCGGCCGGCCCGGTGCTCCCAAAGGATAGCTTCGTCTACAGCCATATTGGTGGCCGCATCTAAAGCCCCAGTATCCAGGAGGCGCCAGATCTCCGCCATAATTTACACCTCTAATAGCTATCTGGAACGTTCTTCTATCCTTTTTTCTCTTTTCCCTTCTCCTTTTCCTTCTTCCACGTGAGTATAGGGTTACGTGCTGCCCCTACTTCATCTAGCCTGCCCACCGGAGTATTATGGGGGGCACTATGGAGCAGCTCTGGCCTGGATACCGCTTCTTCAGCAATAGTTATTAAGGCTTTAGCAAAGGCATCTAACGTTTCTTTGGTTTCCGTCTCTGTAGGTTCGATCATCATAGCTTCCGGTACTATAAGGGGAAAATAAATCGTAGGAGCGTGGAATCCATAGTCTAAGAGCCGTTTGGCTATATCTAAGGTGCGTACCCCTGCCTCTTTTATACGAGGCCCAGGGGCAATTACAAATTCGTGCTTACATATACCATCATAGGGTACGTGATAATAAGGTCGTAAGAGGCTTAAGAGATAGTTAGCATTTAACACCGCCTGTTGGCTTACCTCTTTTAAGCCTTGGGGCCCTAAGGTGCGGATATACGTATAGGCTTTTACCAGAACAGCAAAATTACCGTAGAAGGATTTTATCTGGCCGATACTCTGGGGTCGATCATAATCCAGGTAATACCCGCCCTGGTCAGCATCAAAAGCAACCACTGGAACCGGTAAGAAGGGGGCTAGATGCTCTTTCACCCCTACCGGCCCGCTGCCCGGCCCTCCGCCACCGTGGGGGGTGGAAAAAGTCTTATGCAGGTTTACATGTACTACATCAAAGCCCATATCTCCGGGACGGGCGATACCCATGATAGCGTTTAGATTGGCCCCGTCATAGTAAAGCAAGCCTCCAGCTTCATGTACCAGACGGGCCATGGTAAGAATATCCCTTTCAAAAAGGCCCAAAGTGTTGGGGTTAGTAAGCATCAGGGCGGCTGTATCCGGGCCGAGGGCAGCTTCTAAAGCCTTAAGATCCACCAAGCCTTGCTCATTAGAAGGTATCTGGATTACCTCTAACCCAGCCATGGCCGCACTGGCCGGGTTAGTCCCATGGGCAGAATCGGGAACCAGGACCTTTTTACGGTGGGTTTCACCCCGGCTACGGTGGTAAGCAGCAATAATGAGGAGGCCGGTCAGTTCTCCATGGGCCCCCGCTGCGGGCTGCAAAGTTACTGCATCCATACCCGTAATCTCTGCCAGGTATTGCTGTAACTGGTACATGAGCTCCAGAGCCCCTTGGGCAAATTCCTCAGGTATACAAGGATGCAAGCCAATAAAACCTGGTAGGCTGGCCGTAACTTCGTTAACCTTGGGATTATATTTCATGGTGCAGGAGCCTAAAGGGTAAAAGCCTGTGTCTACGCCATAATTTAAGCTGGAAAGATGAGTAAAATGCCTGACCACCTCTATTTCGCTCAACTCCGGCAAATCAGCATCCTTAGAACGTCTCCATTTTTCAGGGAGATATTCCTCTACCCGCCCCGGTACGTCACAAGCAGGTAGAGCATAGCCTTGCCGGCCAGGGGCCCCTAGCTCACATAAAAGAGGTTCCAGGGGCATTCTATCTACCTCCTTTATCTTTCTATAGTTCCTTTAAGGCTTCTACTAAACCATCTATCTCGGCCTTAGTCCTTACTTCCGTAACGCAGAAAAGCATAGCCCCTTCTAGTTCTTTATAAAAGCGACCTAGATCGAACCCGCCAGCTATACCCCGCTTGGCCAAATGGTTAGACACCTCCCGGGGAGGCCGGGCAGCGCGCAAAGCAAACTCATGGAAGAAGGGTCCGCTAAAGACGGGTTTTATCCCTTTAACTTGTAAAAGCTGTTCATAAGCGTAGTGAGCCTTAAGCAGGCACTGTTTAGCCACTTCTTTTAAGCCTTCCTTGCCCAAGCAGGCCAAGTATATGGTAGCAGCCAGGGCGCAAAGGGCTTCGTTGGAGCAGATATTGGAAGTAGCCTTTTCCCGCCGGATGTGCTGTTCCCGGGCCTGAAGGGTGAGGACAAAGCCCCGATTGCCTCTATTGTCTACAGTTTGGCCAGCAATCCTACCCGGAAGCCTCCTCACTAAGCTTTCCTTGGCGGCCAAGAAACCCAGATAAGGACCGCCAAAATTCAAGGGGTTCCCCAGGCTCTGGCCCTCGCCTACAGCTAAATCCGCCCCGTATTCCCCAGGCGGGGTTAAAAGACCTAAGGATATAGGGTTCACCACAGCTATGAAGAGAGCCCCTACCTTATGGGCTAGCTCACTAGCTTCTGTCATAGACTCTAGCTGGCCTACAAAATTGGGCTGCTGGAGGATAACCCCGGCCACATCTTGGCTTACCAGATGAGATAAGGCTTCTAAAGAAGTCCGCCCATCCTCCCAGGGTATTTCTACGAGTTCAATACCCTGGCCCCAGGTATAAGTCTTAAGTACTGCCCGGTACTGGGGATTAACCGCCCGGGAGACCAAGAGCTTCTGGCGACGGGTGGCAGCACAAGCCACCAAAGCAGCCTCCGCCATAGCTGTAGCTCCATCATAATGGGAAGCTGTAGCCACCTCTAAACCAGTAAGTTCACATATAAGGGACTGAAATTCAAAGATAGCCTGCAAAGTGCCTTGGCTTACTTCAGGCTGGTAAGGAGTATAAGCTGTATAAAATTCTGAGCGGGATACTAGGGCAGTTACGACACTAGGTATATAATGCTCATAAGCTCCGGCACCCAGAAAAGATATCATATCAACCCTATTTTTCCCGGCTAGTTCTTGTAAATGGCGCAGGACTTCAGCTTCAGCTAGGGGCGCGGGCAAGTCCAGCTCCCGTTTTAACTTAACTTCCTCCGGAATATCCGCAAAAAGTTCCTCTAAACTGGACATCCCGCAGCTCCGTAACATCTCCTCTTTTTCAGCTGGGGTAGTAGGAATGTAGGGCATAAGGGTTTATCCCTCCTCCACAAGCTTCTTATACCCTGAAGCATCCAGCAATTCCTTTATTTCCTCTGGATTAGAGGGTTCGATCTCGATCATCCAACCCTGCCCGTAAGGATCCTGGTTTATTATCTGGGGAGAGTTTACCACTTCCTCGTTTACAGCTACCACTTTACCTGAGATAGGCATATAAATATCGGAGGCTGACTTAACGGATTCTACTACACCGAAGGCTTCTCCCGCTTTGAATTCTTTACCTATAGGTGGGAGCTCCACAAAAACGATATCCCCTAAAGAATGTTGGGCGTAATCAGTGATCCCCACCCGGCCACGGTTCCCTTCCATCCGCAGCCACTCATGCTCCTTGGTATAAAAAAGATCCTCAGGAATATGCATAAGAAAATCCCTCCTGTAAATAAGATTTTGTTTTTAAACTTTAAGGTTAAGCCAAGTCAGGTATAGGTCTCGGTTAAACTCTCTACCGGGGTCGCCGATAGAAGGGTAGGGGCACGACCCGCGCCCTATACTTGTGCCCCCTAATGAGGACTTCTACCTCTTCTCCCACCTGACCATAGGGCGTATCTACTAGACCTAAGGCGATGGTACAATTAAGAGAGGGAGCAAAGGAACCGGAAGTGATAAACCCTACTTCCCGACCCTGTTGGAATATGGGAAATCCTTGACGAGGAATAGCCTTATCCATCATCTGTAGGCCAACGAGGCGACGTTTAGGACCAACCTCCCTTTGCTCTTTTAAAACCTCTCTACCATTAAAATCCCCCTTTTCCACACGCACAAAACGGTCTAATCCAGCTTCTATAGGAGTGATTTCTGGAGTCAACTCATGCCCATATAGGGGAAGAGCTGCCTCCAGGCGTAGGGTATCCCGTGCGCCTAACCCGCAAGGTCTAAGGCCTTCATTTTTCCCCCTGGTAAGAAGCTCGCGCCATATTTTTTTACCGTCAGAAGGATCAAGATACAATTCAAAACCGTCCTCGCCGGTATAGCCGGTACGGGAAATAAGGCAAGGTGTACCCAGTACCCGGCCTTGCGCCCAACGATAAAACCCTAGTTCTTGGAGGTTAAAGTCTGTTAAAGGTTGTAAAATAGCTTCCGCTTTAGGCCCCTGCAAGGCCAACTGCAAAGTCAAAGCGGAGACATCCCGTACCTCTACTTCGTAGGCCCTTTCCTGTACATTCCTTTGGATCCACTCTAAATCTTTAGCGGTGTTAGCGGCATTCACCACCAGGAGGAACTTATCCTCCTTCAACCGGTAGACGAGGATATCATCTACTGTACCGCCATTTGGGTAGCACATGGGACTGTATATAACCTTATTTCCTGTAGCCAGGGAAGCATCATGGGTAATAAGCTGCTGAACTAGATGGAAAGCATCCGGGCCCTCCACTTCTATTTCTCCCATATGGGAAACATCAAAAAGACCTGCCTTTTGTCGTACACTAAGATGTTCCTCTACAATGCTAGTGTACTGCACCGGGAGGAGCCAGCCAGCAAAATCTACTATACGCCCACCAGCAGAAATATGTTCCTCATAGAGGGGGGTCTTTTTCCCGGCCTCTGCGCCATTTAGGGCTTCCACAGTTGTCACCCCACAAGAAATAATTATGACCAGAAAATATAAAAGGCCCATACCGCATCCTTGCGGTGTGAGCCTCTGTCCCCTTACCTGAGAGATTAGGCCGCATGGCCTTACCCCTTTGGTGTCCCCCTGCTATTGTCAAGGAGAACTCTCCAGAGTGGCGTCCGGGAGTAGTACTTTTGCCTGAGAGTTTCCCCCGGCTGCCACCACCAGCCGGGCTTGCTCCTTCGGCGCCCCCTTTTACCGGGAGTCTCTTCTACTCCTTTCCTCCGCCTTCGTTATTAAGTTGTTTATAATTATTATATTCGGCAACTCAATTATTTTTCCTTCTCGGGTTATATCTTTTAGTATAAAATTTTAGCCTAACACTTGCTATGATTTTACCCTGGAGGCCCCAGCCTTTAAGCCTCTTAAGCAGCTACAATGGCCGTACCGGATGTCCCTGCTATGGCCTCAGCCGCCCGAGCCAAGGAGCCTATAATGGCTCTTTCTCCGCCCCCTTCAACAAAACTTATAGCTGCCTCTATCTTAGGCCCCATGCTTCCTGGGGGGAATTGGCCTTCCTGTAAATATTTTTTGGCTTCCGCCACAGTAAGTCTACGTACCGGCCTTTGAGTGGGACGCCCATAATCTAAGTAGACTTGGTCCACTTCTGTAAGCAGGAACAATATTTCTGCTCCCACTTCGTTAGCTAATAAGCGAGCAGCCCTATCCTTATCGATTACGGCCTCTACCCCTTCTAAGCTTCCATCAGGTCGAAGGGCAACCGGTATCCCCCCGCCCCCAGCAGCTATTACAATTACGCCCGCCTCCACTAGCGCTTTAATAGCTTCTTTTTCTACTATCTCTAATGGCTGGGGAGAAGGTACTACCCTTCGCCACCCGCGGTTGCTATCTTCGACTACTTTATAACCCTTCTCTTTAGCCAGTCTTTTAGCTTCTTCCTCGCTATAAAAAGGACCTATAGGCTTAGTAGGGTTGTAAAAAGCAGGGTCCCCAGGATCTACCACTACTTGGGTAACTAGGGATACCACCGGAACTTTTAGGCCTTGACGCGCTAGTTCAAAGCTTAAACATTGTTGAATAATATACCCTATAGAAGCCTGGGTATTAGCTACCAACACGTCCAGGGGCATAGCCGGTACTACATCCCGCGCTAGCTCATTTTTAATAAGGAGGTTACCCACCTGGGGGCCATTACCATGGGTAAGTATCAATCGATATCCCTGGCGGACCAGCTCTACCAATTGCCGGCAGGTTTCTTGCACATTAGTCTTTTGCTCTTCGAAGGTGCCCTTCTGGCCAGGACGGGTTATGGCGTTACCACCGAAGGCCACTACTACCGTCTGGGGCATCAGATTCCCTCCCGTTAAGCTAACCTTTGTTTTTAACCTAATATATTCAATGTGACTTACATAAAATCCTGCTTCATTTCTACATATATTTTTAAAGAAAAATAAAAGGCGGGCCTTCCCACCCGCCATTTTCTCTTAAAACTTAAGCCCCCGGTTACTCCGGAAGCCGACTTTTAGCTAGAAGTCTTGCCACTTCTTCCCGGCTGAAACGGTAGGTCCGGTTACAAAAAGCACACTTGGCTTCTACTACACCTTTTTCTTCCAGGAGTTTCTCCAGTTCCTTTTCCCCCAAGGCCATTAAAATCTCCTCTAATTTCTCACGAGAACAGTCACAGGCAAAACGTAAAGGTAAACGCTCGTGAATTTTAAAGGAAAATCCCTTTAGAAGGAGAGCCAGAATTTCCTCTGGTCTGTCTCCTTTGGCCACAAGTTGGCTAACAGGCCCAGCATTTTTAATATTGCCTTCTAATATTTCCACTACTTCTTCCCGGGCATCAGGTAAAAGTTGGAGCAAATACCCCCCCGCAGCCCGCACTCTGCCGTCAGGTTCCACTAAAACTCCTAGCCCTACGGCCGAAGGTTTTTGCTCAGAAACTGTAAAATAATAAGCCAGATCCTCGGCGATCTCCCCCGAAATAAGGGGAACACTTCCGTTATAAGGTTCCTTCAACCCCAGATCCTTAGTTACATATAAGGTTCCCCGGCCTACAGCCTGACCCACGTCCAATTTACCTTCTGGTTTAAGGGGGACCTCCGCTTGGGGTTCAGCCACATAGCCCTTCACCACTCCCGGCCGGGCTAAAGCTATAATACTCCCCAGAGGGCCATCTCCTAAAACCCTTACAGTCAGGCTCTGCCCCTCCTTTAGAGTGGCGGCCATGAGAGCCGCGCCAGTTAAAACCCGTCCCAAAGCCGCCGTGGCCGTGGGTGAGGTTTGGTGCAAATTCCTGGCCTCTTCCACCAAACCCGTACTTCGTGCCACTAAGGCTAGGATCTGGCCTTCCGCAGCTGTAGCGCGTATCAGGTAATCTTCCATAAATTAAACTCCTTATTATATAAAAAATATATCTACCCAAGGCTTAAAGCCCAATCTAAGAAAAATTTTAAACCCCAGAATACCCCCAAATCAATCCTACGGGGGACCATCTCCGCTTTCACTCCGCTTTCTCTCCCTATTCCAACCCTGCTCGCCGCTTTACACGGCGCAGAGCCTGGTTACATTTCTGACGTAGTTCCTCGGTATCTATAGTAAGAAGCTGCCTGTTGGCTACTACCACCTGGCCATCCACTATAGTCCAGGTAACATCGCTCCCCCGGGTTGCGTATACCAGTTTACCATAAATATCTACATTGTCTTCTGGCAATTGATGGAATTCGCGGAGATCTACTACAATTACATCCGCTTTTTTGCCTACTTCCAGGCTACCGATCTCTTGCTCTAAACCTAAAGCCCGGGCCCCTCCTAAAGTAGCCATCTCTACCACTTTTTGGGCGGGGATAGACGTAGGACCATGCAAGGGTTTCTGGATGAGAGCTGCCAAATGCATCTCTTTAAACATATCCAAATTGTTATTACAAGGGGCTCCATCTGCCCCTAAAGTCACATTTACACCCTGCTCTAGGAGTTCAGGAATAGGAGCAATACCTGAGCCAAGCTTTAAATTGCAGGAGGGACAATGGGCTACCTGGGTTCCTGTCTGCGCAAGGACCCTTTTTTCCTCTTCATCTAGCCAAATACAATGGGCGAGCACCACATAGGGCCCAGTAAGGCCCAGCTCATGTAAATAGATCACGTTACGCCGGCCTGTAAGTTCTTCTACCAGACGTACTTCATCCCTATTTTCGGAAGCATGGGTGTGTATAAGTACCCCATACTTCCTGGCCACCTCGCCCACCTCCTGCAATAGCCTAGGGCTACAGGAAAGAACAAAACGCGGAGCAAAGGCATAGCGGATCCGCCCTCCTGCTGCCCCATGCCACTTACCATATAGCTCTAAGCTTTCCGCCAGGGAAGTATCCGTATCCTCCTGTAAAGAACTAGGCACCCCCTCTCCAGCGTCCATCATAGCTTTGCCACTAGTAGCTCGTATACCGATCTTTTCTATGGCTTTAAAAGCCGCCTCTGTATAATGTACAGTTTCCATATCCAAAATGGTGGTAGTACCGCTAAGGAGCATTTCAGCACAACCTAAAAGAGCAGAAGTATAGAGGGACTCCTCATCATGGGCTCCTTCCAGGGGCCAAATACGTTTTTTAAGCCAATCCAAAAGAGCTAAATCATCGGCCTGCCCCCGGAAAAGGGTTTGGCAGAGATGGACATGGGTTTGTACTAGACCAGGAAGAACAGCTTGCCCCGAAGCATCGATCACCAGATCTGCCTCTTGTGGCGTCTGACCAATGGCAGCGATACGGTCTTCAGCAATATATAAATCTCCCGTAAATACCCGGCGTTCCCGATCCAAGGTGACCAGAATACCGTTTTTGATTAAGATCTTCATTATTATCATTGTCCTCCTTAGGTGTTGGAGTAGCCTAACCGTTTGGGAAAACTTAAAAGACTCTTCTTCTGGCCCTAAATTGCTCTAAACTCCTGCTATGCTCTAAGGCTTAAAGCCTACTGGCTTCCACCTTTCTCTTTAGCCTTAAGTGCCCTAAGTACCCGTTCTGGCGTAGCAGGAAATTCTGTCAGGCGTACTCCTATGGCGTTGTATATAGCGTTCAAAATGGCTGGGGCAGTGGGAAGAGTAGCCGGTTCACCTACTCCTTTGGCTCCATAGGGTCCGGTGGGTTCGGGATCTTCTATAATGATCGGTTCTATTTCCGGTATATCCAGGCTGGTAGGAATTAAATACGTACTAAAGGAGGGATTAAGGATATTGCCCTGTTGTAAAATTACCTCCTCCATCAAGGCTAAACCTACCCCCATGGCCACACCTCCACATATCTGCCCTATAACCCCAGCCTTATTTATAGCTCGCCCCACATCATGGGCTGCGATAACCTTTAAAACCTTCACTTCCCCGGTTTCCGTATCCACTTCTACTTCTGCAATCTGGACTCCAAAGGCATAGGGCCAATAAGGTGCTCCTTGCCCGTTTTCATCTAGCTTAGTGGTATGGGCTATAAAGGTACCTTCCCCTACAAGGCGCACACCTTGTAGCCTAGCCCGGGTGGCAGCTTCAGCAATGGACATCCGTTTTTGAGGGTACCCCAGAACAGTAATATACCCATCGCTTGCTTTAAGGCCCATGATGGTGTTTACTCCCAGCTCCCGGGCTACAAACTCCAAGAGCTTATCCGCCGCCTTACGGCTAGCCAGTTTCACCGCGTTGCCAGATACATAGGTTTGCCTAGTAGCGGCTGTCGTCCCCGCATCGGGCGTAGCATCTGTGTCCGCGGAGACTACCGTTACTTTTTCCACCGGAACCCCTATCTCTTGGGCCGCGATCTGGGCCAGTATAGTGTTAGAGCCCTGGCCACAATCAGCAGCCCCGGTACGTACTGTAACTGAACCATCATCATGGATCTCTACTAAAGCCGTAGATACGTCTGGAAACCCGTTACCGTAGCCTATACCATAGAAGGTGCAAGCTATACCTATGCCTCTCTTTTTGGCCATGTTCCCTCCCCCCTTTCATTTCAATCTTTCTACTTCCCAACCGGCAGCACGGGCAGCAGCTAAAAGGCAAGCTTCCAGCCCCACACTGCTCTCCAGCACTTGGCCAGTAGCCGTCACACTCCCCTGGCGTAAAATGTTACGCCAACGGATGGTAAAAGGATGAAGCCCCAGTTCAGCAGCCAATAGATCCATCTGGCCCTCATAAGCTAGAGGAGGCTGGGTAGCTCCAAAACCCCGCATAGCACCGGTAAAGGGATTATTGGTATATACTGCATAGGCATCAATTTTGACATGGGGAACATAATAAGGCCCAGTAGCATGCACAGCCGCCTTGCGCAATACATTAGGTGACCAGGAAGCATAAGCCCCGCTATCTCCGATGATCTCTGCTTCCACGAAGGTCAAACGTCCGTCCCGGTCCGCGCCCGTGGTATATCTCATTATCATAGGATGACGTTTGCTATGGGAGTAGAAGGATTCTTCGCGGGTATTGACCATCTTAACCGGGCGACCGGTATGCAAAGCTAACAAGGCAGCCAATATCTGCAAGGTCATATCCTCCCGAGCACCAAAAGCGCCGCCTACCGCCGTAGTAATCACCCGCACACGCGTCTCAGCTACTCCTAGCGCACGAGCTACTTCCACTCGGTCCCAATGGGGATACTGGGTAGCCACATGGATTTCAATATGCCCTCTCTCATCTACCCTGGCCACTACCGCCTCAGGTTGTAAAAAAGCATGCTCCATCATAGCCGTGCGGTAGGTTCTGGTAACTATTGCGGCCGCCGCTTTCCGGCCTATCTCTATACTTCCGCGCCTTATCTTGATATGATAAAGGATATTCCCGTCTTCATGTACCAGAGGGGCCCCCGGCTTCATGGCCTCCAAAGGATCGAAAACAGCTGGTAAGGGTTCATATTCGATGTCAATGGCTTCTGCCGCCTCTTCTGCTGCCTCCTCGCTTTCAGCTGCTACTACGGCCACTACATCGTTAACCGAGCGGACGCGGTCAGCTACCAGTACAGGCATATGGGGTATAAGGACGCCGTGCCCATTATGCCCTGGGACATCCTCCGCCGTTAAAACAGCCACCACCCCTGGAATTTTGCGGGCTCTCTCCACTTCCACCTTCTTTAACCGTGCGGAAGCTATCGGTATACGGCGGGCTTTCCCGTATAACATCCCAGGGAATGTAATATCGGCAGGATACATAGCGCGTCCCGTAACCTTAGCTGGTCCCTCGATGCGGCCCACAGGTTGCCCGATTAAGCTTTCCAACCGAGCTCACCTCCATAAAAATAGGTGACCGGAACCTTAGGGAAAAGGATTTTCCCCTTCGTAGTCAGGTGATTCCGGTCACCTGGTAGAGACCCCCAGCCCTATTGCTGGGGTTATACGAAGGTTAAGCTATAAATTAAGATTCGCCCTTTAGGCTTTAAATCCTGCTAAGTAACTTATGCACAATTGTCCAAGCGGGTTCTCAAGATAGCTGGAAACAGAGCATAAAACTCCGTAGCTTTTACTACATCATCTAAAGGTACTTGATCTTTAACCGTATGGGCATATATTTCATTTCCAGGTCCAAAGCCGATGGCCGGTATATTAGCCTTGCCCATCCAGTAAATACCATTTGTAGAAAATACCCACTTGCCTATCTCAGGTTTATACCCATACAGTTTTTCGCAGGTTTCCACTCCGGCCTGTACGAGGAAATGTTCCTCCGGTAGAGCCCAGGCTGGGAAGTATTTATCCACTTTAAACACAAATCCATTGTAGCTCGGTTCATCATAAATTAATACTTCCACTTCGCCCCCGTAGGGCTCCGCTACTTTACGTACCTGCTCCACAGCCATTTCCCAGGTTTCACCGAAGGTGAGCCGCCGGTCAATAAAGATAGTGCATTCATCCGGTAGCGCATTTATAGAAGGAGTTTTACAATGGATATCGGTTACAGCTATGCTCCCCTTCCCTAAAAAGGGGTCCTCCAGGAACTCAGCACCCATTTGACTTATGGCTTCAATAATAGGAGCCATTTTATATACCGCATTTTCCCCTCGTTCAGGGGCGCTGGCATGGCAAGTACGGCCTTTAGTCACTACTTTCATTTCAATACGACCCCGATGACCCCGGTAGATGCGCATATTGGTAGGCTCACCGATAACAACAAAATCTGGGCGTATTTTGTCCGTCTCCACTAAAGAGTGGGGTGCTATGCCGTCGCACACTTCCTCCAAGTTTCCAAAATAATACGCAGTATAACCTTCCAAGAGGCCCAGATCACGCGCTATTTTAAGCCCATACACCATCCCTGGAGTAGAACCCTTCTCGTCACAGGCTCCTAGCCCGTAGAAAATGCCATTTTCTATCTTACCTTGGTAGGGGTCCCATTCCCACTGGCTGGGGTCAGCCACATCCACAGTATCTACGTGGGAATCATAAAGGAGAACTTTTTCCCCTCGTCCTATTCTCCCTACTACATTACCCATATGGTCGAAAAATACATCATCGTACCCTAGCTTCTTCATTTCTTCAGCGATGCGCTGCACTACTTGGCCTATTGAGCCATTAGGAGAAGGTATAGCCACAATATCCCTTAAAAACTGAATTATGTCCTCCCGGTAGTTTTTCACCTGTTTCTTTACTTCTGCAATTACTGGATCCATGTCAGCTTTCCCCAGGCTTGAGGCTTTCTAACCTTATCATAAGGTCCTAGACCAGCATGGGGGTAAACAGCATTAAACAGCCTCAAACCGGGGATTCCGCCTCCTTTCCTTTTTATAAACAGTGACTATATTATTCGTCATAACCGGGAGGTTTTCCTCCTAGTTTTATTATATATACTTCATTTTTTTGTTGGGGCTTTAGCTACATTAAATCAAACATCCCCTACCTTGGCCCAACTCCCGAAAGAGGGGTAAAGCCACTTCCGCCATCGCCTGGTAACCCCTCCGATTAGGATGGGCGCCATCGATAAAATACTCCATCTTCCCCCATCCTGTCCTAGGCTCTAGCAGCGCAGTATAAAAGTCCAACAATGGCAAATGATATAAGTGAGCCAATTCCTGGTAAGCCTGGCGGTAAGCTGCTAGCAGTTCCTCCATTTCTTTTAGAAATAATAGGGGAATATCCGTTTCTTTCGGGCATAAGGGTGGAGGAAGGGCAATTACTGGTAATATACCGGCCCTGCTAGCCTGTTCCACCATTTCCCTTACCTGGCCTTCCACTTTAGCTACATCGACCTTCGCCCAGGCGTCGTTGGTACCTCCTAGTATGATAACTGCACGGGGTTTTAGCTCTAGGACATCCTCGGTAAAGCGCTCTAACATCTCTTTTGTGGTTTCCCCATTAACACCTCTGTTAACTACAACCGTTCCCGTAGCATTAGCTGCCAAAGCCAGCCAGGAAGCTTCCGGTCCGTAGGGATACCCATAGGTAAGGCTGTCGCCCAAGCCCACTATATCGATGGTAGGCATAGGAACCCCTCCCCATACTTCTTAACCTCTTTACATGGCTTTTGCTATAAATTCTTGACTAGCCGGATTCGGCTACCGCTACCATCCGGTCCAGGAGGGATCACTTCTAAATAAACGGGTATGCGTTCCTTCAGTTCACGCACATGGGATATTACACCTACCAAACATTGCCCAAGGCGGAGTCTTTCTAAAGCTTGGAGCACTACTTCCAGTTTTTCGCCATCCAGGGTTCCGAAACCTTCATCCAAGAAGAAAAACCCTAAAGGATAACGGCCTTTAAGCTGAAGCTGGGAAGAAAGGGCCAAGGCCAGGGAAAGGGAGGTAAGAAAAGTCTCCCCGCCGGAAAGACTAGAAACAGGTCGTCGTTGTCCACCATGAAAATCATCACGTAAAACAAACTCACATCTTTCATCCAGCTCTAAGGCATAGCGCTGCCCAGTTAAAGCGCCTAAGCGTCGAGAGGCTTCTAATGTCATATCCCTTAACTGTTCTTCAGCAAGGAATTCTACAAACTTACGACCGCTTAAGATACGGCGTAAAGTATCCGCTAGATCCCGGCGCCTGGCTATTCTCTCCTCTTCTTCTTTAAGTTTAAGCCAGCGCTGGTGGTTTTGTTCAATGCGTTCTAGCTCCTTCTGGTACACAGCCAGTTGTTTATTGGCTTCCAAGAGTTCTCCTTCGCCTTTTTCTAGTTGCGCTTTAAGGTCCTGCCACGCTTCAATTTTAAACTCCCGGCCAGCTAAGGTCTCTTCCAATCCCTTAATCTCTTCCTGTGAGGCAAAAAGCCGGCGCTCAAAATCTTCCAGGTCACGGGCCAGGGCCTGCCGGTGTCCTTCCTCTAAAAGGGCTGCCCGCGCCTCTCCCCTGGTAGCGAACCCCGCCATCGCAAGATGTTTTTCTAAGCGCTCTTTTAAATTTTGTTCTTCCTCCTTTAACCCTTCTAACTTACTCTCTAAGGCAGCTAATTCTTTTTGAACCTCATTAAGTTCTCTTAAGGCAGTATCCCTTCGTTCGCGGCACATATTTACCTTTTCTTCTAGTTCCTGGATGCTCCTTTCCACCACCGCCAGCAAATAATGAGGATCTTGTTCCCCAGCTACCTGGCGGATCTCTTCCTTAAGCTTGTACTGGCGAGCCTCATAGCTGGCCAGTTCCCCCTTTAGGGAACCTTCGGCAATTTTAAGGTTCTGGATCTCATCTTTAAGTTCCCTAACCCGAACATCTGCCTTATGTACCTCTTCCTCCAGCTTCTCCCTCTGGCGAGCAAGCTCATTTAATCTTTTTTCCTTTCCTTTTATCTCTTCCCACCGTTTACGTACACTTTCCCGTTCCTTACCTGAAGCAATTTGACTAAACCTCCCAGCCAGTTCTTCCACTTCTATTTCTAACCGTTTAAGCTCTGGTTGGATGTTTTCATAAAGGGTTTGATAGAGGGCATCTAGTTGGGCCACACCTTTAAAAATGAGATCTCGCCAAGCTCTGACAACCTGTAATTCTTGTTCTGCTATTTCCCTCTCCTTTTCCAGTCCCTTAAGCTTATTTTTAACCTCCTCTGTTGAAGCTGGCCGTGGATGCTCCCGGGAACCACACACTGGGCAAGGATCCCCTGGCCGTAAGCTTGAAGCCAAGATAGCCGCCTGTTCCTCCGCCAGTATCCTCTCCTTAGAAAGCTGGAGGGACTCTACTTTGCTCTGTATTTCCTTTAGTTTAGCTTCAACCAAAGGAGCAAAGTCAGCGGCTTTTTCTACCCGGGCTTCGGGTAGTCGCTCCTCTACTAGCTCTTTTAACTTCTTAAACTCCCTTTCCACCCGTGCTTTTTCTTCTTCATATTTCTTCCGCCAGGTGGAAAGTTCGCGTTCGCGATCTTCTAGCTGGATTAGAAGTTGGACAGCCCTTTCTACATCTTCTTTTTCCTTAACATCTACCTCTATAGAACGCATTTCAGTAAGTATATTTTTTTGCTGTTCTGAAAGAATTTCTAAAGCCCTGGCACTTCCTTCCAGCTCAACTGACAACTCCTCCATCTTCTGGCGTAAACTGTTTAGCTCCCTTACTTGTTTTTCCATAACACAGCTCAAGGCATCCCTTTCTTTTGCCTTCTCCACAGCAGCTTTTAAGGCGGCTAGCCTTTCCTGCCACTCAGGCAACTCCTGTTTTCGCCTTTTTTCTGCTTCTTCTAGTTCTACCTTGGCCTGGTGCCAAGCTCTTTCCGCCTGGTTCTCCTTAGCTTGGGCTTGAAGCCTAATTCTTTCTAATTCTTGGATCTCGCAAGTTATCTCCTCTTCCCTTATCAGATCCTGGCGCAAGGGTTCAGCTTTAGCTGCCAGCTCTAAAACCTTCCGCTGTTCTTCCCAAAAGGCACGCTCCTTTTGCAAAGTTTCATATTTCACCTTGGCCTGCTCCAGCCTTTCATGTAGCCTCCTGAGTTCTTCCATCTCTTCCCATTGTTTCCGACAAGCCTGAACCGCTCCCTCCAATTCCTGTACCTTGCGTAACTGTTCAGAAACGGCCTGCCTCGCTTTAATAAGAGCTTCTTCGGAAGCATCCCCCATACCGGCTTCTTCAGCAGCTATATTGCTTAGCCGCTGTTCACAATCTAAAAGCACCTTCTTAGCCTTTTCGGCCAATTCGTCCCCGTAACGTTCAAGATTAAATATATACTCTAGCATTTTAGCCCTTTCGCCGCCGGTTAGTTTTAAAAACTCGTCGAATTTCCCCTGGGGAAGCACTACCGCCCGGGTGAAATCTTCCTTCCTTAAACCCAAAATCTTTACAACCTGAAGGTCCACTTCATTAGGGGTAGAAGCTAAAACTTCTAGCCCGTCTCTCCAGCTCGTCCCACGTATAAGACGGGCGTTACGGGCCCGGACAGAAAAGGGATCCGACTTGTCACGCGTGTATAGCCGTTCTACCCGAAAAACTTGTCCTCCCAGCTCAAAGCTAAAGGAAACCCAAAGTTCATGCTCCTCTTGGTTTAAAATTCCACGTCTCCCCCTTTCGGCCCGGTCTACACTTCCAAAAAGGGCCAAAGTAATGGCATCGAGTATAGTAGATTTACCTGCTCCGGTAGGGCCAAAAATACCGAAAAGGCCATAACGGGAAAGTTCAGTGAAATCGATGTGTTGTTCTTCGCGGTAACTGTGTAGACCAGAAAATACCAACTCTAAAGGTCTCATCTTCTCTCCCCTTTTTGAAGATCCTCGTTAAAAACTTCCTCGCTAACTTCCTCGGTATTTACTAATTCTAAAAAAAGATCTACCAGTTCCTGAGGAGGCTCGCTACCTAACTCACGGACAGCAAAAAGGCGAAATTGCTCCTTCAACGGCAAAAAGGCCCGGTAAGCCTCTCGAAAGGAAACCAGGGTTTCTGGTAAACGTACCCGTATATTAACTACCCCGGGGTGCCGACGCCGGATTTCGGCTATATCCCTCGGAGATAAAGGTTCCGAAGCTTCAATTTCTAAGTCTACCCAACAGTGGAGGTTCCTTTCTTCCTGGCACCAATTGAAAAATTCTTCTAAGCTAGAGGCCTGCCAAATTTTTAAAGGACGACCACAGGTTATGGGGAGCCGTTTAAGGATTGCAGGAGCTCCAGGTTGGGCCTCAATAAGCACCACTTCCTTTTGGTGATCCGCTTCCGAAAAACTGTAAGCTAAAGGAGACCCGGCATAACGGCAAGGCGCCGGCGCACCTTCTATGGCTTGAGGACGGTGCAGGTGACCAAGAGCGATATAGTGGGCTGTTTCGGGCAAAGCAGCTGGAGCTACAGCCAGTGCTCCACCCAGCTGTATAGGGCGTTCGGAATCCGATTCCTTGCCCCCGGCTATATAAAGGTGGCTCATAAGTAGGTTGATAGTATCCCTCCGGAAGTGGCGACTTAAATCTCTAAGTAAAGCCTTAACCCGCTCAGAATAAGCTTGCTGCATTATTTCTTCCTCTAATGTATCAGTTAATAGTTCATTGAGCCGGGCCTCAGAGGGATAAGCCAAGGTCCCTACCACAGCATGTTCCTCGCACCCAGGGATTTTGAGTTCTAACCATCCCGGACCCGAAGCCACTCGCTCCACTCCACCTTTGCCCTTACCCAGCGGTAATTCTTCCAGAGGGTAGCCTACCAGGCAAATACCGTGATCCAGGGCTAAGGGACTTGCCGCCCGTATACGCTCAGGACTATCATGATTGCCAGCTATGACTACTACACCTCGGCGCCCCCCCCGGCAAAGTCTTTCCAAGGCCGAAAAAAACAGATTCTCTGCTTCGGCAGGGGGATTGAAGGTATCGAATACGTCACCGGTTACCAAAATAAGGTGAACGTCCTCAGCCTCAGCTAGGTCACAAAGGGTGTTTATAAACTCCCTCTGTTCGGCCAGGCGCGAACTCCCTTCTAGCGTCCTACCTAGATGCCAGTCTGAAGTATGTAAAATCCGCAAAGCTAAAACACTCCCTGTATATATCCTTATAAACGTATAGAGACCCCTTCAATACTTTTTTATCTTAAATCTCCGGAATCCTCCTAACTAAAACCCAAAAACCACTACCTGTACAAAACAAAAAACCCGGACCCCAGGGCCACGATCCAAGTGTACTTCCTACTACCTTGAGGTCCGGATTCCGAAGACTTTCTTGCAGCAGACCTGCGCGTTTGCCAAAGCCAGCCGCGCATGTTGCAGTTTTCCCTTCTTAATTAAACTCTAAATGCAGCTACCTTCCCTTGAAGACCAGTTGCCAGATGGTCGAGATTCCCAGCTATCACACTTAGTTCTTCCAGGGCAGCCGTCTGCTCTTCTACGCTGGCAGAAATTCCTTCTAAGGCTTTAGCATTCCTGACGGTAATATCCGAAATAGCCCGCATGGCGCTAGCAATCTCCCCAGCTCTATGGCTGGTCTCCTCTACAGATAAGGATATATCTTTAATATGCATGGCCATTTTCTCTATAGCCTCGGAAATGGAACGAAAGGCTCTAGTAGTACGGTCGCTAGCAGCCTTTTGGGCCAATACTACTTCCTTTACTTTGCCCATTCCCTCTACTGCACTTATAGCCCGGGCTTGTATTTCCTCCACAAGGCTAGCGATTTCTTCTGTAGCTTTAGCTGAGCCATCAGCCAGTCGCCTTACTTCACCAGCCACCACTGAAAACCCGCGACCGTGTTCACCGGCCCGCGCCGCCTCAATGGCCGCATTAAGGGCTAAGAGATTGGTCTGTTCGGCTATTTGGGAAATAGTGGCCAGGATCTGCTCTATCTCTTTTATTCTTTGGGTTAATATTTCTACAGCCTGGGACGCTTGTTCTGCCACCAGGAGATTTTCCTCCATCCACCGGTTCTGTTCTTCCACTGCTATAACCCCGGTGTCTGTTAGCCCGCAGGTATTCTGGGCTATCTCAACAATCTCTTTGACTTGCAAGCTGCTCTTTCTCATAGAATCTAGGATTTGCTCCACAAGGTTAACCCCTCTTTGAGCGCTAGCCGCCTGTTCTTGAGCCCCGCTGGCTATTTCCTGAACAGCTGCTGTAATCTCCTCAGCGACCCTTTTATTTTGTTCACTAGCTTTAGCTATCTCTCCTGCTGCTCCAGCTACGACTCGTGAAGCTTCTATCACCTCTTTTAAAGCCCCCCGCAGGCTGCGTCCAGCGGTATTTAAAGACTGGGCTAGTATTCCTACTTCGTCCCTGGTAACAACCGGAATCTCCTGGGTAAGATCACCCTGGGCTATAGCCTGAGCTAAGGTAACGCCGGCCTTTAAAACCGAAATAATATGCCGGGCGAGGAGAAGGGAAAAAATAAGGCCAAAAAGGGTGCCTACTAGGATAAAGAAAAGATAACTACGACGAGCCCGGTAGTAATCATCTTCTCCTCGTTGATAGGTTTCCTGGGCCTTTTCTAAGGCTAGCTCTACAAGGTTCCGTATCCGTTCTTCAATGACCTTAGCTTGCGATTCTCCGGCCCCGTTAGCAATAACTAGAGCGCCGGATATATCTCCCTTTTCAGCCCTGTTTAATACCTGCTCGAGGGTTGCCTCCCAAGTCTTAACAACTGTAAGGAGCCATTCAAACTCACTAAGCTCCTGCTCACTACGAAAAGCGTTTCGATAATTTTCTAATTCTACCTTTAGCCTAGCTATGTCTTGGCGCAGGGAATTTCTAAGATTACTCGCCCTCCGCGGGTCAGGTTCCAGTAACAGATCCCGTACTTTAACCCGCGCCTCCAGAAACCGCGCCTGGGCGGCGGTTATCACTGCCAGGGGTTCCACGGCCCCACTATAGACAATATAAAGACCACGATTAAGGCTAGCCAAGGTCCAAGCCCCTACCGCTCCGGAAACCATCAAAAAGAGAGCTAGTATAGCCATCCCCGCTAGCAGCTTAAACCGCACGCCCACCCTCCAGCGCAGTTTCATAACCCCCAACCTCTTTTCCCGATTGAGCTTACCGAGTTCTTTTCTTAGTGGCTATATCTACCCATACCGCCAGGACCAGGACTAAGCCCTTAACAATCACTAAAATAGAGTAGTCAATGTTTAAAAGGCTCATACCATTATCAATGCTGGCCATAACTAAAGCTCCTATTACCGCGCCAGGAATAGTCCCTTCTCCTCCCAAAGTACTGGTCCCCCCGATAATGGCCGAGGCAATGGCATCTAACTCAAATAAATTCCCAGCGCTGGTGGTAGCTGCATCTAGCCTGGAAGTCAAAACTATACCAGCCAGAGCTGAAAGTAAGCCCATTATAAGGAAGATGCTCATGTTGGTCCGCTTAATATTTATACCCGAAAGGGCTGCGGCTTCCCGGTTTCCGCCGATGGCGTATACATAGCGGCCGAAGGTAGTATTGTTGGCTACAAAAGTAAAAAGGATTACCAAAAAGAGGACGATCAGGACCGGGATGGGAATACCCTCATAAGCGATCATCACGGCTATAAAAGTGGCGATAAAAGCCAGCACAGCTAAAATCTTAAGGATCTCCACTGTCCAGGGTGATACCGGTAGCTCATATTTTAACCGCGACCGCCGGTTGTTCAAAGTCATATAGATAAAGACTAAAGCTGCAACTATACCGAGGGCGATACTCCAGGCTGCAGGAATATATCCCTGACCTATCACCTTGAAATCCGGCCTTAAAGGTGAGATGGTAATGCCCTTAGTGATAAGAAGGATGCCCCCGCGGAACACGAGCATAGAACTTAAGGTTACAATAAAGGCCGGTACTCCCCGATAAGCTATCCAAAAACCCTGCCAGCAGCCTATCAGGAGGCCTACTAATATCCCGGCTAGTATAGAGGGCACGGTTTCCCAGTGATGCCATAGCTGAAGTATAGCCACTACCGCCCCCACGAAACCGGCCACCGAACCTACCGAAAGGTCTATATGACCGGCCACGATCACTAGAACCATACCTACAGCTAGGATGGCAGTAATGGAAACCTGTCTCGTAAGCATGGACAGGTTCCGCGGGGTAAGAAATCTTCCTTCGGTGAGGATAACAAATATGAGCCATATGGCTAGCAGGGCAATGATCATGGTATAAGCCCGTATATCCCATTTAAACCCGGACCATAGGGCTTGCCCGTTCTTCTCTTTAACCCCATTCAGGGCTAAACCCCGCCATAAAGCCTTACCGCTTTTTTGTTCCACGTTCATGCTGCTCTACCTCCGGTAGCGCAATGCATTATCTTTTCCTGGTCGGCTTCCCTTTGGTTGAACTCGCCGGTTATCCTTCCTTCATGAAGTACCAGGATCCTATCGCTCATACCCAGGATCTCTGGTAGTTCGGAAGAAATCATGATCACACATACACCCTTTTCGATAAGCTCATTCATAAGGGTATAGATTTCAAATTTGGCTCCTACATCGATACCCCGGGTAGGCTCATCTAGGATTAAAACCTGGGGCTGGGCGGTTAGCCATTTAGCCAGGACCACCTTCTGCTGGTTGCCCCCGCTTAAGTTCATCACCTTCTGCATCAGGCTAGGAGTTTTTATCCTCAGATCATTTACCAAATCTTGGGCGATCTTTATCTTTTGATTAGTATTTATAACTCCCCAGCGCGACATTTTGTGGAGGCTGGGTAAAGTTATATTCTCCTGCACATCCATTAAAGGAATAAGGCCATACCTCTTGCGATCTTCTGAAAGATAGGCGATACCACTACGGATAGCTTCTTCAGGGTTGCGTATAGTTAGCTTACGTCCATTTAGATAAATTTCTCCTGTAACCTTACCCGGGTAAGCACCGAAGATAGCCAGAGCCATTTCAGTCCTACCAGCTCCCATCAATCCAGCTATGCCCAGGATCTCTCCTTTTTTGACTGCAAAACTTACGTTGTCCACGACCTTCTTGGTGGGTATCTCGGGGTCATACACCGTGAGATTCTTTACTTCCATTACCACCTCACCAGGAATGTGCTTTACGCGAGGGAATCTCTGGGTCAATTCTCTACCCACCATGAAGGAGATAATTCTATCCTCCGTCAGATTTTCAGTCTTGTCAGTATGGACAGTCTTTCCATCCCGCAAGATGGTAATAGTGTCAGCTATCTTAAGCACTTCCTGGAGCTTGTGGGAGATGTAGATACAAGTAACGCCTCTGTTTTTAAGATCCCGCAAGATATTCAGCAGATGTTCCACCTCAGCCTCGGTAAGGGCCGAGGTTGGTTCATCTAAGATAAGTATTTTAGCCCTTTTGGAGATAGCCTTGGCTATTTCCACCATCTGTTGGTGACCTATACCTAGGTTCATAACTTTGGTGTAAGGGTTTATATCCATGTTCAGCTCCCGGAGAATGGCCCTGGTATCGGCGTAGACTTTAGTCCAGTTTATAATACCGGCCCGAGCAGGCTCCTCCCCGAGGAAAATGTTCTCCCCTACTGTCATATATTTGACTAAAGCCAATTCCTGGTATATTATGGCGATACCTGCCCTCTCGCTATCCTTTATATTCCGGAAACGCTTTACTTCCCCTTCGATGACTATATCTCCCTCATAGGTACCGTAGGGGTACACCCCGCTTAAAATTTTCATCAGAGTAGATTTACCCGCGCCGTTCTCTCCGCAAAGGCCATGGATTTCTCCTTTCCTTACCCGGAAAGTTACATTATCCAGGGCTTTAACACCGGGGAAGACTTTAGTGATGTTCCTCATCTCTAGGATGTACTCGCTCATATCCGTCCCCGCCTTATTGGTAAAGAAAGATTCAAGGGGGTAGGCTTTTTGGGCCTACTCCCTTGAATTTCCTACCGCTTTATTAAATGAGGTTAGCTACCATATACATCAGACTTCTTAAACCAACCGCTCTCGATAAGAACCTTGTCCAGGTTTTCCTTGGTTACTATTTCCGGCGTTAACAACACAGAGGGTACATCGATTTTGCCATTATTAACTGTCTGGTTAGCCTCCGGCAAGTCCTTGACAGCCTTACCCTTAGCAAGCTCCACAGCTACCTCAGCCGCCTTTTCAGCTAATTTCCTTACGTCCTTAAATACCGTCATGGACTGGGTACCTGCTAAAATCCTCTTGGCTGCAGCTAGTTCAGCATCTTGTCCCGTAATAACCACTTTACCCGCTAATTTTTGGGCCTCTAAGGCCTGGATTATACCACCTGCTGTACCATCGTTGGGGGCTAGTATAGCATCCACTTTGTTGTTATTAGCGGTAAGGGCATTTTCAGCTAGTTTCAAAGCTTCTTCCGGTTGCCAATCTTTAATCCATTGGTCGAAGGCGATCTTTATGTCGCCCTTATCAGCCAAAGGCTTAATATACTTCATAGCCCCTTCCCGGAAGAGTCTTGCATTATTATCTGTAGGAGCTCCTGCAAATACAAAGTAGATGCCCTTAGGAACCTTTTCCGTCAAGAACTTACCCTGAAGTTCCCCTACTTTAATGTTATCAAAGGAAATATAGAGGTCTACATCCGCATTCCTAATAAGCCGATCATAAGAGATAACTTTAATACCAGCCTTGTGCGCCGCTGCAACTAGCGCAGCTGCCGAATCTGCGTTCTGGGGATCCAAAACTAAAACATCGATACCCTGAGTAATGAGGTTTTCTACTTGGTTGTTCTGCAAGTTTTCATCGTTATTAGCCGCTTGTACCAATACTTCAGCTCCTAGCTCTTGGGCTTTCTTGACAAAGTAGTCCCTGTCCTTGGTGTACCTCTCCTCCCTTAACGTGGGCAAGGAAAAACCTATCTTTATCTTTTTGCCCGTGCTTTGAGACTGGGACTGGCCGGCAGCACCCGGCTCCTGTTGCTTGGTGGCCTTGGAGGAGCTGCATCCAGCTACCACCAGCAAGGCCAGAACAGCCACTGCCATCAAAGCCACCAATTTCTTAAAAGACATAGCACCTTACCTCCTTTTTGTTAAGGTTTTATTGGGTTTAGGTTATAGTGTTGTTAAGAAAATACCATAAAAAGCGTTTCTACCCTCTATACCTTTTTGGGATAGTTCTGCATTTTATAGGGGAATTATGTTACACGCTCCTTCTAAACGGGTATTATTTTGGCATAAAAAAAACAGGTCTTGCGACCTTATGGAGTAGTACCTTGGGATAACTTCTTTGGTCTATATCTATACACATCCTGGGAAGAGTGAAACCCATCTTTTATCACTGTTTCATCAATATTGTTTTTATCTACGCTTATGGGTTCTATAACATAAGAAGGAACGAAATACTTTCCATCATAAATAGTATCCTTTGTGTCCAGGGTTTCTCCTCTAGCGAGCTTCAAGGCCATCCCCGCTGTCTTTTCCGCTAGCTTAGCTATAGGTTTATATACTGTCATAGCCTGGGTTCCTTCTACGATCCTTTGGCAAGCAGCAAGATCCGCGTCCTGCCCAGTTACTAGAGTGCTCCCTGCCATCCTACGTTCCGCTAAGGCTTTTATAACACCACCGGCCAGGCTATCATTCCCGGCAATTACCGCATCAATCCTTTTGCCGCTTTGAAGTATATCATCTGTAACCTTGAAAGCATATTCCACCATCCAGTTAGGTGCCCATTCCTCGGCGAGGATTTTTATGTTTCCGCTAGCCACCCGATCCTTTAAAATGCTATCATATCCCTCTTTTATCATCTTAGTGTTATGATCCGTAGTGGCACCATTTACTATTAAGTAATTACCCCTGGGTACCCTGTTTACCAGGTATTGGGCCATAAAGCGGCCCACTTTGATGTTATCGAAGGATATATATAGGTCTACGTTAGATTCCGTAACCAGCCGGTCATAGGATATTACTTTCACACCCTGTCGTTTAGCCATCTGGACGGCAGTCGCCGCCTTTTTAAGATCATTGGGTACTAGAATGAGTACCTGGATCTGCTGATCAAGGAGGTACTTTACCTGTTTTAATTGATCTTCATCATCGTTATTAGCATTCTGCACAAACACTTCCGCCCCTAACTCCTTAAGCTTAGCCATTAAAATATCCCTATCCCTAAGCCACCTTTCCTCTTTTAAGGTACCTAAAGAAATACCTATCCTAATTTTAGCTTTTTCTTCCAGGGGAGCAGGTGAACCCTGCTGGGTACAGCTTGCAAGAAGGGTTATAAACAAAAGGATCAAAAAAAGAAAGAAGAAATCTTGGTACAATCTCCCAGATATAAAGTTTAACTTCCTGTACATAAATCTTTCCCTCCCTTCCGTTAACTAAGAAGAGAAGTCTATGGGAGGCCAAATTTAGTACGGTACTCGCTAGGCGTTAGGCCAAAAACTTTCTTAAATATCTTGGTAAAATAATTAGGATCCTGGTATCCAACCTGATAGGCTACGTCTTTAATACTTAAAGTAGCGTTTTTCAAAAGCTCCTTGGCGTGGCGCATCCTCACCTCCGTGAGATAATCGGAAAAGTTCTGTTGGGTTTCTTCTTTAAATAGCTTGCTGAAATAGTGATAACTTATATTTACGGCCCGGGCTACCTCATCCAGGGTGAGTTCCCTGGAGTAGTTCTCGTTTATAAACTGCAAAGCCTTCTCTATGACTTCACTTATCTCCTGGGATTTATAAAGCCTTATATCTCTAATAATAGCCTCCAGATTCTGGATGAAACGGAGCTTCAAATCCGTAATCTCGGTTAAGTTTAAAAGCTCAAGAAGCCTTTGTTCCTCCAATACTTTGTCGGGATGGGAGTAAGAGGCCATCCTCATCAAAACTATCGATAGCTCCAGGAGCCGCATCTTTATCTTGGCTTTATCGTTAACATAGTTAAGCGTCAACCAGGTGAAGATTTCCTCAAAAATGGCCTGGGCTCCAGCTACATCTCCCATTAACACTTTATCTATAAGCCTTTTTTCTTTATGCAGGGGGTAAAAATCCGGTGGAGCCTCAGGGAGGCTTAAATCCCTGTAGCGGATAATCTTTTCCCCACTGGATAACTTGACCGCCCGGTCGGCTTCTTCATATGACTTCCAAAAGTTTTCCAAAACGTAAGGGCTTCCTATTCCTATACAATAAGGAAGCTCCACACCTGCCTTGAGCTTAATTGTTATTTCCTGGGCTATCTCTATGGATTGGTTGCGTAAAGTATACTGGTCAACGTCTTGGGGAACCGGTACATATACCAGAACCCGATTAAGCATAAGGGGGCCCACAAGGCACTTGACAGTCTCCTTGGCCGCCTCCCTAAAAAGAAGGCTTAAGTTATACTTATCCAGGCTAGATTTCAGGTCCTCCCGGTCTTTATCTTCGATATGGAACAGCATCACATATCCAAAGGCAAGGGGCATCTCAAAAATTTCCTCATAAAAGGGGAGGTTACGCAAGCATTGGTTATCAAACAACAGGGAGTAGACGAATTCTCCTTCCAGGTGAGGGACTATTTTTACAATCTTTTCTTTAAGCTCTAGTTCCTGCAGGAACGCTCGACGGTTCTGTTCTATGATCTCCCGGGCCTTATTTATAATTTCTATAACTTTATTCTTGTTTATGGGCTTTAAGAGATAATCTAGCACCCCCAAATTTATAGCTTCCTTAGCGTAATTAAAGTTTTCATAGGCAGTAATAATAGCAAACAAAATATTAGGATGTCGTTTCTTTATCTGCCTTATAGCTTCCAGCCCGTCTATTCCCGGCATCCGTATATCTATTAAAATAACGTCGGGTTTTAGTACTTCTGCTTTTTCTACCGCCTCCCGGCCCGACTTGGCAAAGCCTACCACTGTAGCTTCTTCCGTGTATTTGTCTATTATAAATTTTAAAGAATCCAGCACGATCTGCTCGTCATCAGCTATCAACACTTTTAACATAAGATCCGTCCCACCTTTTTCAAGGGATTAACTTTGTACAATTCGCCTATCTTCTTTCAAAGGAATTTTTAAGATTACCTTAGTACCTGCACCTTTCTGGCTGTAGATCTCTATGATATCCTGGGCTTCTTCTACATTGTAAAATAGCATCAGCCGGTTTATAACGTTGTGCATACCTATACCGCTTACATGTCCTTCCCGACCGCCATCCGCTAGTTCCACCTTAAGGATAGACCGTATCACATGATCTTCCATACCTACGCCGTTATCCTCTACCTCTATGGCCACATATCCATCCTGCTTTTTTACCTTTAAGGCAATTTTCCCGGGACCCTCCATCTTTTCTATGCCGTGGAGAAAGGCGTTTTCCACCACCGGCTGTATTACTGTGCAGGGGATCTCCAAATCTAAGACGCTATCTTCGATATCTAAATAAAAATCTATTTTATCTCCGAACCTAGTTTTAAGGATATACATATAGTTTTCTACATGCCTAATCTCATCCCTTAAGGTTACCGGTTTATCTAGGCGTTTAAGGTTATATCTGAAGAGATCCGCCACCTTCTCAATAAACAAAGCTGATTTTTCTGCCCCTTCCATCATAGCTAGCTGGGAGGCAGCGTTCAAAGTGTTAAATAGAAAGTGGGGATTAATCTGGGACTGGAGAGATTTAAGCCTAGCATCCTTCAAAAGATTTTTCATCATAAGGTTTTGCATTTCCTGTTCTTTAAGCCTTTTCTCCATCTCTGCCTGGTACTTGATTTTATCAATATAATTCTTTATACTTACCGCCATCCTGTTGAAAGCTTCAGCTAAGATTCGAACTTCATCTTCCGTCTCCCCTTGGATGTTCACCGGTTCCACACCAAAGTCCCCCCGGGAAATCCTCTCTGCCGAACGGGAAAGCTCAATAATGGGTCGCGTAATTTTGTAGGTAAAATATATAGCTAAAAGGATACTAGATAGGAGCAACCCTATAATTAAGAAAAAGTTAAGGTAGCTTAGGAGTACCATGTGACCCTTGATACTTTCGTATTTTTGGGAACCCTCCTGGAGTTTATTATAAAGAAGCTCGTTTATATACGTTTTTATATAACCGGCAATCTTATGGGATTCTGTGAAATGAACCAGGTATACCCCGCCCATACGTCCCCTCTTGGCATTAACTGCAGCGTCTGCTTCCTGGAGCAAATTATCCATCATATTCCCGATGTCTTTAAGCATCAAGGTGTTCTTGTCATAACCTTTTAGTTGGGAAAGTTGGCTAGCTTGTTCTTGTAATTTATTGTTTAAGTTATAGTATTCTAACAGGGCCTCCGAAGATTTACTTCCCAGATATCTTTCTACAGTGCTCTCCAAGGCGGTAATCTCTGTGTATAAATTGTTTAGATATACGTAATCAATAAAAATATTGGTAAGGCGGGATATAAGGGTCTGGGCGCTGTAATAAGAAGCCAAACTGGTAAGCCCCAAAAGTAAAGTAATTACCAGATAATACAATAACATCTTTTTGCGCAAGCCAGTAAATTGCCAGAAATTCCAGCCCATGTTCTCACCTGTTCTAACTACCTTTTTGTTCTTCCCGGTAGCGGTTCACATTCTCCTTAGTGATAATTTTCACCCCTGTATCAATAAAGGTAGAGGTATTATCCTTTTCCTTGATCTCTAGAAGAGCCTTGATGCTTTCGTACCCCATTTTATAGGGGTCGTTCATAACCGTACCGTAAATTATGCCTCTCTCTATATAGCGCAGGATTTCCGGTGTATCTCCATATCCCACGATTTTTATATCCCCCACCCGGTTAAAATCCACTATAGCCTGGGCTACCCCTAAAGTATCCACAGAATCCATGCAGTATATGGCATCGATGGGAGGATGATGGTTAAGGATAGATTGAGTTATCTCTTCAGCACTCAAAATGCCCAATTTAGAGGTATAGATATCTACAATTTTCATATCCGGGTGTTCGCGTAGAGCGTTTAAGAAGCCATTCAATTTTAAATTCTGGTAGATTACGTCCTTTTGGCCGTCATTGCTCACAATTATAGCTATATTAGCTTTGCCAGCTGTAGCTTGTACCATTAACCTCCCGGCCTGTTCCCCCAGTACAAAGCTGTTGGCCCCCACAAAAGCCTTCCTTTTGCTTTCTTTGGCGTCATTATCAATAGTTATTACTGGGATGCCCCGGGAGTAAGCTTTATCAATCAGGCGGGTGAAATCAGTAGCATAAGAGACGTGGGTTATTATACCATCAACCCGGGCGGTAATAGCCATATCCAGGTATTTTATTTCTTCCTCACTATTATTAAACCGGGGAGCACTAAACTCCAGGGCTAGATTATATAGGCTTGCTGCTTCAGAGGCCCCTCTATATACCTCCCGCCAAAAGGGATCCACTGAATTAGGGGCTACCAAGTAAAAATGATACTTGGGGATAGAATTGTTAAAAAGGGGCTGAGTAACCGAGGAAAAAGTCCGGGGCCCGATTACATAGATCTTAAGTATTAAAACCAGCGTAAGTAAAACACCCAGAATTATTAGAGATCCTCTCGTTGTGCGCATCTTCTTCTTCCTTAAAAGGATTTTTCTTTTGTCCATATGTACATTCGACATGGGTTGTCTTTGTCCTGCAAGCTAGAAACAACCCCCCAACCCTAAAAAATTTAAAACCCCACCCCTAATATAAAGGGTGGGGATCTAAAATTAAATTTTTACCTTTCTTCGCGGTCATATGGAATAGCTAAAGCTCCCGGAGCTCCCACGTGTTTTACTATGGTCTGACGGGTGGCCACGATTAGGACCAGCACAGTAAGGATATACGGCAGCATCTTTAAGAAGAAAGAAGGAATAGAAATTTTGGTAGCCGCTTGCAAAGTATAAACTAAGGAATCTACTCCTCCGAAGAGATAAGAGCCCAGCAAAGCTCTTACCGGATCCCATACAGCAAAGATAACCAAGGCTACGGCGATCCATCCACGACCGGCAGTCATGTTTTCCAACCAAGTAGGGGCATAAGCCAGGGAAAGGAAAGCTCCACCGGCCCCAGCCAGCATCCCGCCAAGCACAACATAAATATACCGGAGGGCAAACACATTTACTCCTAAAGCGTCGGCTGCCGCCGGGTTTTCTCCCACTGCCCGTAAATTAAGTCCCGGCCGGGTGTGATAAAGGTAATACCAAAGAAGGGGAACAAGAAAATAAGTTAGGTAAACGAGGGGATTGTGTTGAAAGAAAACCGGACCGATAACAGGTACCTGGGATAAGCCCGGAACAGCCACAGCTTTGAAAGTGGTGGGCAAGGGTTGCCCGATATAGGGCTTACCCAAAAAGCCGCTCAACCCTGTACCGAAGAGGGTTAGAGCCAAACCGGTTACCACCTGATTGGCCCGCAGAGTTATGGTTAAGAAAGCAAAGATCGAGGCTAAAGCGCCAGCAGCCACCATGGCTGCTAGAAACCCTAACCACGGGTTGGCGGTCCTAGCCGTAACTATGAACCCCGTGACCGCCCCCACCAGCATCATTCCTTCTACCCCTAAGTTTAACACCCCGGCCCGCTCAGCCAGTATCTCCCCTAAGGCGGCGTAAAGGATAGGGGTACCGGCAGTAATGGCCGCGGCCAGGGCAGCTATCCAGACGGAAACCTCCATGGTTTATGGGGTAACCTCCTTCCTTTTCCACCGTAAGCGGTAGCGGGTTAATATCTCCCCTCCCAAGACAAAGAAGAGTATAGCACCCTGCAGCATGGATACTGTAGCCGCAGGTACCCCCATCTTTTGAACACTATAACCTCCTACAATTAGGCCTCCAAAAAGGAAGGAGACCAAAATAATAGTAACGGGATGAAGCTTGGCTAGCCAGGCGATAATAATAGCGGTATAGCCATATCCAGGGGAAATACCATGCTGGAGACGATGGGTTATCCCGGCTACCTCGCTCATACCAGCTAGTCCTGCCAGGGCCCCACTTAAAAACATGACCAGTAAAATATTGCGTTCGATTTTGATACCGGCATATCTAGCCGCCCGGGGGCTTTCCCCAGTAATCCTTATCTCATAGCCCCACCGGGTCCGCCACAGAATAATGGTCAAGATAATGGCAGCTATGAGGGCAAAAACTAATCCCAAATGTACCCGTGTTCCCACTAAAGTAGGGAGGGTAGCCGATTTGCTAAAAGGTGCTGTAAGGGGAAAGTTAAAGCCTTGGGGATCTTTCCAGGGACCGTAAACTAAGTAGTCCACCCAAAGGATGGCTACATAATTGAGCATTAAGGTGGTTATGACTTCGTTCACACCCCATTTGGCCCTAGGTATAGCAGGAAGCAAGGCCCATAACCCGCCCAGGAGACAGCCCATCACAAACATAGCTGGTAGCATAATATAGGGGGGCAGATAAGGAAAGCTCAAAGCTATCCAACTTGCGCCCAAGGCTCCCATATAAAACTGGCCTTCAGCTCCGATGTTCCAGAGGAGCATGCGGAAGGCCACCGAGACTCCTAAACTCGTTAACATAAGGGGGATAGCTTTGACGACGGTTTCCGAAACCCCGTACTTAGAACCTATTACTCCTTTTAACATCTCCCCGTAAACCTTTAGGGGGTCAAAACCCGTCATAAAGAGGAAGAAAGCTCCCAGGACCAAGGCTAAAATTATAGAAGATACAGGTATTAGGACTGTCATCCAGGGTGAAGGGGAAAGCCTCTTTTCCCACACGATCCTGGTCATGCGCTGACCTCCATTCTTTTAGCTCCTGCCATCATTAGTCCTAGCTCTTCTACATCCGCCTGGTCAGTAGGAACTATACCCATGATCTCTCCTTCATAAAGGACAGCTATACGATCGGCTAGGCGGAAGAGTTCTTCCAAATCTTCCGAAATAAGGAGAATAGCTGTCCCCGCCGCCTTTTGTTCTAAAAGGAGCCGGTGTACTGTCTCCGTGGCTCCTACATCTAATCCTCGCGCCGGGTATACAGCTACCAGTACACGGGGGCGGCTAGATATCTCCCTAGCCAAAAGTAAGCGCTGAAGGTTGCCACCCGACATCATTTTCACTGGAGCTTCTAAGCTAGCTAGCTTAACTTGGAAGCGTTCTATCAGTTCTTGAGCCCACTGCCGGGCTGCCCGCCGGTTAAGGAGGACTTTTCCCCACCGGGGATGGCGGTACTCCTTTAAAAGCAGGTTATCTACGGCCCCCAAGTTAGGTACTAAACCCATACCCAAGCGGTCTTCAGGGATGAAGCTCACTCCCGCAGCGATAACCCGGCAAGGGTCGCAGTGTATAATCTCCTTCCCCTCTACAAGAATAGATCCCTTTAAGGCCGGTCTTAAACCTGCGATAACCTCGGCCAGCTCCCGCTGTCCGTTTCCGGCTACCCCGGCAATACCTAATATCTCGCCAGCGGCCACCGAAAGGTTTATACCCTTAAGGGCCAGCAACCCCTTATCATTCAGGGCTTGAAGGTTCCTTATCTCTAGCATAACCCGGCCTTGGGGAGGCCTTTTTTTATCCCCTGTCCAAAAGATCTCCCGCCCCACCATAAGCCGGGCTAGCTCTCTCTCGTTGGTCTCCTCTTTTTTGACCGTAGCTACTCTCCTACCATGGCGTAAAATAGTAATGGTATCGGCTGCCTCCATAACCTCCTGTAGCTTGTGGGTGATAAAAATAACGGCACAGCCCTCAGAGGCCATTTTCCGTAAAGTCCGATAAAGCTCTCGGGCTTCTTGCGGAGTTAAAACAGCCGTAGGCTCATCCAGAATAAGCACCCGGGCGCGCCGGTAAAGGAGCTTTACTATTTCCACGCGCTGTTGTTCACCTACGGATAGCTGCCAGATGCGGGCGAAGGGATCTACCTTCAGCCCATACTTTTCGGAAAGCTCGGCTATTTCTTGCGCCAGTTGGTTGAGATTAAGTTTGATACCACCTTTTAACCCTAAGGCCACATTTTCCGTTACTGTAAAGGGTGCCACCAAGCGAAAGTGTTGGTGGACCATACCTATGCCCGCCGCTATAGCATCCCGCGGTGAACGAAAATAGACCCTTTTCCCTTGAACATAAATTTCCCCGCTATCAGGGCGGTATAGGCCGGTGAGGATGCTCATCAGGGTGCTCTTCCCTGCCCCGTTTTCCCCTAAAAGGGCATGGACCTCCCCAGCCCGAACGGCTAAATCTACCCTATCATTGGCCACTACCCCAGGAAAAACCTTGGTGATATTACGCATTTCAACCAAAGGCGTCACTAGCTTTCGCCTCCCAGCCGTAAGCCTAGGTAAACCTTTTCGCTAATTTAAGGGTAAATTCCTTCCGGAGGGATAAATTAATTTATAGCTAAATCTACTAAATAAGACTTAACATTGAGCAAATATTTTCCACATAATTAAATTAGAGGGCTATTTTTAAGGGCCGCAAGGTCCATTCCCGCGGCCCTTAAAAATCCTACACAGCTTAAGTTTAACGCGGGATTTCTCCTTCTACTCCTTCTACAAACCAATTTACCCCTAGAACTTCTTCATGGCTCATCCTCTGGCCCTCAGGCACCCTGACCTTGCCACTTTGATCTTTAATAGGACCCTGGAAGACGTAGAACTGCCCATTTATGATCTCTTGCTTTTTCTTCGCTACCAGATCCCGCACCTCTTGCGGAACTATTTCATTAATGGGAGCAAGATCCACAATACCATCTTTCATGGTACCATAATATTGCTCAGACTTCCAGGTACCATTCTTGACAGCCTCTACCGTCTTAACATAGAAGGGTCCCCAGTTCCATACAGGAGAAGTCAAGTTAGCTTTGGGAGCAAACTGGCGCATGTCAGAATTGTACCCGATACCATAGGCACCCCTTTCCTGAGCTGCTTGCTGGGGCCCTGGAGTATCCTGGTGTTGGGCAATAACGTCAGCGCCGGCATCTAAGAGGCTTAAGGCAGCCTGCTTTTCCGCTGCCGGGTCGTACCAGGTATTTGTCCATACCACCTTTACCTTAACTTTAGGATTTACTGAACGGGCTCCTAAAGTAAAGGCATTGATCCCGCGGATAACCTCTGGGATGGGATGGGCTGCCACATACCCTAGGATATTGGACTTGGTCATCTTACCTGCCACTATACCTGAAAGGTACCGTGGCTCTTCCATGGCACCAAAATAGGTACCTACATTGGGCGCCGTCTTGTAACCAGAGCAGTGCTCAAAGACAACCTGGGGATATTTTTCCGCTACCTTAATGACATAATCCATGTAGCCGAAACTTGTGGCAAAGATAACTTTATTTCCCTGTTCAGCTAGCTCGGTCAGGACCCGCTCTACATCCGCTCCCTCAGGGACGCTCTCCAGGTAAGAAGTGGTTACCCAAGGTAATTTTTGTTCTAAATATTTTCTTCCCTGATCGTGGGCCCAGGTCCATCCGGCATCACCTACAGGTCCCACATAGATAAAGGCTACTTTCATTTTCTCTTCCTTAGCCTGACCACCTTGTGGGCTTCCTCCCTGAGGGGCAGACTGTTTCCCCCCACATCCTGCTAATAATAAAACTGTAAGGAGCAAAGCAAAACCCACTAACCCTAGCCGCTTGATCTTTACCATTTTAACCTCCACCTACTTTCCTTCGAGGTTTTAAGTTTTAA
Source organism: Thermanaeromonas toyohensis ToBE (assembly GCF_900176005.1). Taxonomy (NCBI): domain Bacteria; kingdom Bacillati; phylum Bacillota; class Clostridia; order Neomoorellales; family Neomoorellaceae; genus Thermanaeromonas; species Thermanaeromonas toyohensis. The sequence goes on from NZ_LT838272.1 coordinate 2,924,869, forward strand.
ATTTTAAAGTAATCTTTTGAGGGGTTTATCTTTGAGCTCTAAAGCTCTTCTTCTTTACCTTTCCCCTCACCCCCTTTTTAACCCATTAAAAAACCAGGTCAACCGCTTCAACCCCACGAAGAACCAAGCTTCGTAGTCAGGTGATTTGCGGTCACCTGGTAGAGACCCCCGGACCGATTACCGGGGTTATACGAAGCTCTTATAAAACTCTTAATAAATATAGGTTTTACTACTATGCAAATACGTAAAGGCCACTTTGATTATTCATATAGGGTTCCTACTATAAAATATAATTCGCCAGCAATGCCTAAAATCCTGCTCCCCGTCCGAAAAAATTATTTATACTGTATTCTTGTAGCTTAAATTAAAGGATATCACAAGGGCATGTCGAATATATAAAACGTCATTGAAAACTGGTAAGGAGGGTAAACCATGACTAAATGGAAAGTATATGTTACTCGACCTGTCCCCCAGCCAGCTATAGATATGCTGGCCGAGCACTGTGAAGTGGAGGTTAATCCTGAAGACCGTGTCTTAAGCCATGAGGAGTTGATAGAAAAGGTCAAAGGCCGGGACGGAATCTTTTGTCTTCTAACGGATATCATCGACGCGGAAGTATTGGATGCGGCTAAAGGAGCCAAAGTTTTTGCTAATATGGCCGTAGGTTTTAACAACATCGATGTCCAGGCGGCCACAGAAAGAGGTATTCTTATCACCAATACCCCTGGTGTACTTACCGAAGCTACGGCCGACATGGCTTGGGCTTTGCTTTTTGCCGTGGCCAGGCGTATAGTGGAGGCTGACAAGTACATGCGCGCCGGGAAATATAAGGCCTGGGGTCCCTTACTCTTCTTAGGCCAAGAAATAACAGGTAAGACTTTAGGTGTGATAGGTGCCGGCCGGATTGGCACCGCCTTTGCCCGTAAGGCCAAAGGTTTTAACATGCGGGTTCTATATAATGATGTAGAGCCCAATCCCCAGTTTGAGGCCGAAACTGGCGGGGTGTTCGTAGATAAAGATACCCTTTTACGCGAAGCTGACTTCGTCTCCCTCCATGTCCCTTTGCTACCCTCCACTTACCATCTTATCGGTGAACGGGAGCTTAAACTTATGAAGAAGACGGCCATCCTTATAAACACTTCCCGTGGCCCGGTGGTGGATGAAAAGGCCCTGGTGCAGGCCCTAAAGGAAGGGGAGATTTGGGGAGCTGGCTTAGACGTCTTTGAAAATGAACCTGAGATGGCTCCAGGCTTAGCGGAATTGGATAATGTAGTAGTATGCCCTCACATAGCCAGCGCTACTTGGGATACTCGCATTGCCATGGCCACCATGGCTGCAAGGAACCTTCTAGCCGCCCTGCGGGGAGAACTACCACCCCAATGTGTAAATCCCGAGGCCTATTATAAACGACAAGAAGCAAAGTAGAGAAGGAAAAATTAGACCTTAAGCAAGGTTTACTTAAGGACAGGGTTGCTTCAAGATAAAAGGTTATTTGGGAAGAAGAGTAAAAGGAGTGAAAGATTCATGTTTGAAAATCTCTTGGCTCGTAGAATGTATGACCTAGGGACTGAGACGGCCTTTGAAGTTTTGGCTAAAGCTAAAGCTTTAGAGGCCCAAGGAAAAGATATCATCCACCTGGAAATAGGGGAACCAGATTTCGATACCCCCCGCAACATTATCGACGCAGCCATTAAAGCCCTAAACAGCGGATATACCCACTATACCCCGGCTCCCGGATTGATGGAGGTACGCCAGGCCATAGCTGAGTATGCTACCAGACAGAAGGGAGTCCCTTACACTGCTGAAGAGGTAGTGGTAACTCCTGGTGGTAAACCCATCATGTTCTTTAGTATCCTGGCCCTGGTAGATCCTGGCGACGAAGTAATTTATCCTAACCCCGGCTTCCCCATTTATGAATCTGTTATTAAATTTGTAGGCGGTAAACCGGTACCCATCCCCATTCGGGAAGAAAACGACTTCCGCCTGGATGTAGAGGAACTGGCTCGTTTAATTACCCCCCGTACTAAGATGATAATTATTAATTCCCCGGCTAATCCTACTGGCGGTGTACTAACCCGAGAAGATGTAGAACATATCGCCGACCTGGTCCGGGGAAAGAACATCATAGTCCTCTCGGACGAAATCTACGATCGCATCGTTTATGATGGTGCCCAGCCGGTATCTATAGCCTCTCTCCCTGGTATGAAGGACTGGACTATAATCTTAGACGGATTCTCTAAGACCTATGCCATGACCGGGTGGCGCTTAGGGTACGGCCTCATGCACAAGGAACTGGCCGCCCGCATCGCCCAGCTCATGGTGAACTCCAATTCCTGTACCGCCGCCTTTGTCCAAATAGCTGGAATCGAGGCCCTAACCGGTCCCCAGGATGCGGCTTGCGCTATGGTGGCTGAATTCAAACGACGGCGGGATATCATTGTAGAAGGATTGAACTCTATCCCTGGTATAACCTGTAAAAAGCCGGTGGGCTCCTTTTACGTTTTCCCCAATGTAAAATCCTTTGGCCGGCCCAGCAAAGAGATCGCTGATTTCCTTCTCGAGGAAGCGGGTGTAGCCGTCCTAGGAGGAACAGCTTTCGGTGAATATGGGGAAGGATACTTACGTTTGTCCTATGCTAACTCAGTGGAAAATATCCAAAAAGCTTTAAACCGCATGGAAGACGCTTTAAGGAAATTACGTCGATAAAGTCAGACCTTGCTTTAGTCCTAGCTTGCAAAATTACTTAAAAAGGCCCTTCTCCTTTAAACTAAGGAAAGGGGCCTTTTTTAATTTAAGGGGGCTTTCTTAAAATTTAAAGAAAGGGCTATAAAGCTTGGATTGCGGTCTCCAGGGCCCGCCGGACCAACACCCTTACCATTTCTTTCCTATACGCCCGCGAACCACGAAGTAAGCTGTCCCGGGGCTGGGCAAGTTCGGCCGCTATCTTGGCCGCCTCTTGTATTTTTTCCTGGCTAACCTTGGCTCCTATCAGAGCTTCTGCTGCCTCCTGGCAAAGGAAGGGCTGTGGAGCTACCGGCGCTACACAGATACGCGCCCTTTCCCAGCGGCCATCTTTAATTTGGACCCGCACAGCAACATTAAGAATGGGTAAGGATAAAGCCCGGCGAGGTGAAAGTCGGACAAAGGCCGAAGCTTCTCCTTCTCCCCATTTGGGTACTAAAAATCTCCCCAGGAGTTCCCGAGTACTGTCCACTTTAGAGCGCCCTACTCCTTCATATAAATCTTCTACGGCTACCCTCCTCTTCCCCTGCGATCCCCATATTTCCGCTTCCGCTCCCAAGGCTACCAAGGCCACTGCCGTATCGGCCGCCGGCTGCGCATTAACTACATTCCCAGCCAGGGTACCTACATTACGGATCTGGGGCGAGCCTACAGAAGAAGCCGCCTGGGCTAAAGCAGGAAGCTTTTCCCTGATAAGCGGAGATGTAGCAGCCTCTCTATGGGTTACCCCGGCACCTAGACTTATAGTATCCTCTTTCTCCTGGATGAGGTTTAACTCCGGGATGCGGGTTATGTCCACGAGTACCCGGGGTTGCAAGCGCTTCTTCTTTATATCTATGATCAGATCCGTACCGCCCGCTATGATTCTGGCCCCTTCATAGGTGTTGAGCATCTCCAGGCATTCGGATACAGAATGGGGAAAAAGGTAAGCAGAAACCATACTAAATAAAATCCTCCTCCCGACCTAGCTTAAATAGAAAACATGCTTATTTTTACTTAAAGGTCAGGGCGGTAGCTGAAAGCTCTAAAACCTTTCCCAGACTTTTTGGGCTAGCTTACGGGCCCGGGCTGCAATGGCAGCTTCATCTAAATGGAGAAGCTCTCTGTTGTGCATAAGGATCTTCCCACCAATGATGGTGGTATTCACTCGACCTCCATGAAAGCCGAAAAGTAAGTGGCCGTACCAGTTTTCACCTGTAAAGGGCGTGGGAGGTTCGTAATCCACTAAAATTATATCTGCATATGCGCCGGGAATTAGGCGCCCTAATGGACGAGGGTAGAAGGCTTGCAGGATACGGGTATTATTGGTGAAGGCCATAGTAGGAATCTCCTGCCATCCAGCGCTGGGATCACCGCTTACAAATTTACGCAGGACATTAGCTACTTTCAAGGATTCAAACATATCGCATGTATACCCGTCAGTACCCAAACCTACTATCACACCGGCAGCTAACATCTCTCCTACGGGAGCGCATCCCACAGCGTTACCCATATTAGATTCCGGATTATGCACCACCATGGTTCCCGTATCTCGCAGGATACCTATTTCCCTTTCGGTAACGTGGACGCAATGGGCGGCGATGGTACGAGGTCCCAAAATCCCTTTATCAGCTAGCCTTTCCACCACCCGCTTACCAGAACGTTCCAGAGCATCCTCTACGTCCTGGATGCCTTCCGCCACGTGAATATGGAAACCACAGCCCAGCTCCTCTGCCGCCTCCCGGCAAAGAGCCAATGTCTCATCGGACAAGGTAAAAGAAGCATGTAGACCAAAGGTAGCGGAAAGCAAGCCCTCCCGGTTGCGATACTTCTTAATGGCTTCCACGTTTTCTTCTATGCCTTTCCGCGCTATCTCCGGGCCATCCCGGTCGGAGACTTCATAAGCCAGGCAAGTACGTACCCCGACCTCCTCTACTGCCCTAGCTATAGCCTCCAGACTCCCTCGTACAGCCCGGGGGCTCGCATGGTGATCCAGTATGGTAGTGGTACCGCATTTAATGCACTCTATAAGGGGTAAGAGGGCGCTATAATAAACATCTTCCAAGGTCAGAGCTTTATCCAGCCGCCACCACAGCCGCTCCAGTATCTCCAAAAAATTGGTGGGAGGCGGATCTTTCAAGGCCATCCCCCGGGCAAAGGTGCTATAAAGGTGCATATGGGTGTTGGTCATACCCGGCATTATGATTCTGCCACCGGCATCTAGGAATTCTGCCTCTGGATAAGTTTCCTGTAGCTTGCGGGTAGGACCAATAGCTACGATTTGGTCCCCTTCTATAACTACGCCCCCTTCCTCTTGATAGGGAGCCTCCGGATCCAAAGTCAAAAGGCGACCATTGCCTATGATAAGCATGTTTACTCTCCCCTCGCTATAACTTCCGCCGCTTTCTGTACAGCGCGCACTATTTGGCTATAGCCGGTACAGCGGCAGAGGTTGCCGGAAATAGCTTCTTTAATTTCTTCTTTAGTGGGACAGGGGTTGCTATCCAAGAGGGACTTGGCGCTCAAAATCATCCCCGGTGTACAGAAACCACACTGCACAGCACCTTCAGAAATAAAGGCCTCTTGCAAGGGATGTAGCTTTTGGCCTTGGGCCAGGCCTTCAATGGTAGTAACCTCCCGGCCTTCAGCTTTAGCTGCTGGAAGGAGGCAAGAAACCACCGCCACTCCGTCTAAAAGCACAGTACAAGCTCCACATTCCCCTTCCCCACACCCCTCCTTGGTACCTGTTAATCCTAAATAATCCCGCAGAAGCCGGAGCAGGGTAATTCCAGCCGGTGCCTCTACTTGGACTTCCTTTCCATTCACTTTAAGCCTAAACTGCCGCACGAGCCCTTCCCTCCTTTCTTCCCGAAAACCAACTCTAAAACAACTTGAACTCACCTTAATTTCCTAAAGTATAGCCAGTTTCAGTCCCAAGACTGCTCGTGGCTTTAGCTTGCCCTCAAAATTTAATTCTTTTTAAGTCCGGGCCTTTCCTTTCAAGCCTAACTAGCCTTTCGGCAGCTTAGCAGTAACTTAAGACTTAGTCAGCCAGCGCTTTTTCTACAGCTTTAATAATGTTCTGGTAACCTGTACAGCGGCAAAGATGGCCAGATAACTCCCTTTTAATTTCTTCCCTTGTATACTTCTTACCGCTTTCTACCAGGGCCGTAGCTGTAAGTATATAACCGGGTGTACAAAAACCACACTGGATGGCTCCCTCTTCTATAAAGGCTTTTTGTACCTTGGAAAGCTCACCATTCTTAGCTATACCTTCTATGGTTACTATATTTTTACCTTGAGCCCAGACAGCCAAGTAAATACAAGAGTCAATGGGGATGCCATCGATGAGAACGGTACAAGCCCCGCATTCTCCCACTCCACACCCTTTTTTAACGCCTGTATATCCCAAACGGTTTCGCAAAACTTCAAGGAGCGATTCGCGAACGTCAACTTCTAAGGTTTCCTGTTTTCCGTTTACTACAAAGGAAATTTTTTTAAGCAATCTCCTCGCCCCCTGCCTTTATAATGGCCACTTTTAAGGCCCTCTGGGTAAGCTCCTCCACCAAGTGCTCCCTGTATTCTTTGGAAGCCCTCCAGGAAGTTCTTGCTTTCGTCGATTTAACTGCTAGTTTTCCAATTTCTGCTATGGTCTGGGCGGAAATGCTCTTGCCTTTGGCATAGGCTTCTGCTTCCAGACATCTCAAAGGAGTTGGACCCGCCACTCCCAGCCCGATCCTGACATCTTCAAAAATACGACCTTCCTTTATTTTGCAAAGCACAGCCACGCCCAAAATAGCTATATCCATGGCTTTACGGGCAGAGAATTTAATATAGTGCCCCCCATAGCCCATATAATCCTCTGGGGAAATGATAATCTCAGTAAGGAGTTCCCCTGGTCTTAAATCAACTTTTCCGGGGCCCAGGTAAAACTCTTGAATGGGAATGATCCTCTCCCCTTGCTCGCTCTTTAATCTTAATTTAGCGTTTAGGGCGAATAAGGAAGAAGCGCTGTCTGCCGAAGTGGCGCCGTTACAAATGTTGCCACCTATGGTAGCCACATTACGGATCTGCGGTCCACCCATAGATAAAGCGGCTTCCGTTAAGATAGGGATATTTTCTTTAATAACAGGATTATTGATAATCTGGGTGAAAGTGGTCAGTGGCCCGATGATAATTCTTCCGTCCTTAAGTTTCCGAATACCTTCCAAGGATTTTATTTTGCGGATGCTGAGTAACTCTGCTTTTTGTACCTCGCCATGATGTATTTTAATTAAAACATCGGTGCCGCCCGCAATGACGATTAAATTAGGATTGGCCGCCAAGAGTTTTGTAGCCTCATCTATCGTTTCCGCCTCAAAATAAGCTTTTATATCATACATAAAGCCCCTCCTCACCACCTTCTTATATTAACCCGGCTTCTTTAAACTTCTCAAAGACCCGCTGGGGGTAAAGGGGTAACCGGTTAAAGGCTACACCTGTGGCATCTAGAACGGCATTCCGGATGGCAGGAGCTACAGGCAGGACAGGTGGCTCCCCTAATGACTTATTTCCAAAGGGACCCGTGGGCTCAAAGGTTTCCACAAAGGCTACCCCGATTTCTGGGATATCCATTATAGAGGGGAGTTTATAATCTAGTAGGTTGTTGTTAAGGGGCTTCCCGGTCTTTTCATCAAACAACATCTGCTCTAAAAGGGCATAGCCTATCCCCATGCTCACGCCGCCGTGAACTTGTCCTTCGGCCAATTGGGGGTTGATAATTTTACCAGAATCGTGCACGTTATATATCTCCAGGATCTCGATCTTCCCCGTCCTGATATCTACTTCTACCTCCACAAAGGTTGCACCAAAGGTATAAGCGTTCACCCTAGCATTATTGGAAACATCGCTGGTTATGGGTTGGGCAGAAACAAGATCATAGTAACTCCTTAAAGCTACTTCGGAGAGGGGCATAACCACATTTCCTGTATCTTTATAAACGATATTCTGGTCCTTAATATCCAAAGCATGGGCAGGTATACCGGTCATAGAACATGCAAAGTCAAGGATCTTTTCCTTAACTTCTAAAGCTGCTTTCCTTACTGCCATACCTGTAATATAAGTTTGCCTAGAGGCATAAGCACCGGTATCAAAGGGTGTGATATCTGTATCCTGGGTAGAAATTACATGCACCATATCCACCGGGATACCTAATATCTCTGCGGCCATCTGAGCAAAGACAGTATCGCTCCCTTGGCCTATTTCGGCAGCACCGATCTGCAATTGGATGGAACCATCCTGGTTAAGGACGATTCTGGCTCCTGCTATTTCCTGGCCCGCCGGGTAGGTCCCGGAAGCGTAACTGAAACAGGCCATCCCTAACCCCCTGCGTCTATAACCTGTCTGATTTTTATACCGCTCTTTTTTCTCCTCCCACTTAATTAATTCCTTGCCTTTTTCAATGCACTCCCTTATCCCGCAACTCCTTACCACATTTCCATTTAAGGGATCTACATAGCCCACCTGGACCAAGTTTTTCTTACGGAATTCAATGGGATCCATATTTAGTTTTCTAGCAATATCTTCTAGATGGCATTCCACAGCAAAGGTTATCTGGGGAGAACCATAACCGCGCATGGCCCCGGCCACGGGCAGGTTAGTATACACAGTGTACGGCTCATATTTTAAGGCTTTCATGGGGTATAAGACCCTAAATTTAGAACCCCCGGCCATAAGAATAGAATGGCCATGGGAGGCATAGGCACCGGTGTTGGAGATGGCGATTATATGCATTCCAATCAATTTTCCGTCTTTGGAAACACCGGTTTTAATTTTATATCTGATAGCATGCCGGGTCCGGGTATCGATCATACATTCTTCCCTGGATAGCTCAAGTTTTACCGGCCTTCCACCCACAGCCAAAGTCATAGCGGCAACTAAAGGCTCCAGGCAAACATCTTGTTTGCTCCCAAATCCGCCGCCCACATAAGGCTTAATTACCCGCACCCTTCCCCAGGGAATACCTAAAGCTTGGGCGACAATTCTCCTTACAATATGGGGGATCTGGGTGGAGGTTATAATTACAATACGGCCATCGCTATCTACATAAGCACAGGCTACATGGTTTTCTAACTGGCAGTGCTGTACAATGCTTGTTTCATATTGGCCCTCAAAAATATAATCAGCTTCTTTAAAAGCTTCCTCAATATCCCCAATCTCATACCCCGTAGAGCTTACAATATTTCTTTCACAGTCTTCATGGATTTTAGGTGCGCCTTCCCTCATGGCCTCTTCAGGATCAAACACCGGTTCCAATACTTCATACTCTACCTCAATCAATTTCAGGGCTTCCTCTGCTATTAATTCGTCAGTTGCCACTACTGCTGCAATAGCATCCCCCACAAAGCGTGCTTTGTTGGTTAAAATAGTCCGGTCTTCTTTATCCCTGTGCTTGGGGTCTAAGGCATAGGGATGGCCTGCAGTAGCAAATTTGTTCTGCGGGACATCTTTATAAGTTAAAACTGCTTCTACGCCGGGTAAGGCTTTGGCTTTGCTGACCTCGATGTTTTTAACAAGGGCATGGGCATAAGGGCTTCGTAGTATTTTCCCTACGAGCATATTTCTTTCTAAAAAGTCACTGGCATATTTCGCTTGACCGGTAACTTTGGCAATAGCATCCACCCTGGCAACGCTTTTCCCCACCACTGTAAAAGCCATCTTAATTCTCTCCCTTTCCCATTTTGCCCGCGATACTATGCATGAGGTCTCCCATGTATTTGGTAACGCCCCTATGTTTATAATTCGCTATATCTTCCTTAAATCCTGCTAATAACTTTAAATATCACTTAATTTTCCTTTCCGTTGGCGAGGTCTAGAAAACGGCCTAGAAAATATTCTACTTGTAAAAAGGAAAAAATTTAGCTTAAGGTATAAAAGGGAAGAAGATACCATGTCCTGGTTTATTTTTATAGCAGCCACTTTATTAGTCCTTGCTTCAGCCTTCTTAATAAATAAGCCCTGGTCCTTACCCACAGGAGAAGGGTTACTAAGCCTTTTTGTCCTTATGACAGCCCAAATTATATTTTCTCTCCTCCTGGCAGGGGCAGTATTACAAAGGCTTACCATACCAGTTGTACTTCTGATTAATGCTCTTTTCTTTTTTATAGTTCTATTGGTTCGCTTACGCCAGGGTCATATAAGGCGAGCTTCTCCCTGCTGCTCCATTAAAGTTAAAGAAAAAATAAAAGAAATTAGAGGCAACTTTTGGGCTCTAGCTCTTCTATTTCTGGTAACAGGAGAAACAGGCTGGCTTACTTTCCTTGGTTACCTTTTCCCCCCTTATGATTGGGATGGGTTAGCCTACCACTTGACCGCGGTAGCCGCCTGGATAGAAGCCGCCAAAATTACCCTTACCCCTCACTCTTTATGGGCTAACGTTTATCCTCTAAATACTGAGCTTATTTTTACGTGGAATATGCTCTTTTTAGGCAGCGATATTATTGTAGACCTGACACAATTAGGTTTTGCCTTGGCGGGAGCTGGAGCCGTTGCTGCTCTAGGGAACCTGGCCAGCCTTAAAACCCCTGGCAAGGTAGTAGCCGGAAGCCTTTTCTTCCTTACCCCCATCATTTTAATTCAATCTAAAACAGCTTATGTGGACGTAGCTTTAGCCTCTATGTTCCTTATCTCTTTTTATTTTTCTTACCGCTATGCCCAGGATCCTAGAAACGTTTACCTTTGGCTGGCAGGTCTTGGTTCAGGTATTACTTTAGGTATGAAATCTTCGGCAGCCCTATACGTAACTGTTAACACCCTTTTCATTCTAAGAGGGCTAGGTAAGTGTTACCGGCAAAGGGCGGGGAAGGAGTCCCTTTTTTATCTTAAAAGGCTAGGGCTTTTCCTTTTCCTCGTTTCTTTAGGGGGTAGCTTCTGGTATCTCCGTACCTGGTATTATTATGGCAATCCCTTTTACCCTTTTACAGTGGAGATCTTCGGTTATACCCTTTTCCCCGGTAGCGGGCAGGTGGAAAGCCTAATTATGCAACCTAATACTCCACGGGAATTACGGAATTTACCCTGGTACCAGCAGGTATGGATCTCCTGGCAGGAAACGAATGCCCCTTACGTATATGATCAGCTCCTAGGCGGTTTCGGTCCCCAGTGGCTATACCTAGAATTTCCTTCCTTGGTCATAATAACGTTAAAAGCCTTGTTTCAACGTTCCTGGCGGCTCCTTAGCCTTTTTATCCCCTTCTGGGTTCTCTTTGTTCTGCACCCCGCCAACTGGTGGTCGCGGTATACCATCTTCTTTGTAGCCGCCGGCGCCCTGGCCCTGCCCTTGCTAGAACAGGAGCTCCCCTCCTGGCTAGCTCAGCCTTTGAGGGTAGCCACTTTAAGCTTAGTTCTAGTTTCTCTGGCTGGAAGCTTTACCCATACCTACTTCTCTCCCCAGGTAGTGAGCCGTTTCTTAGCCCTCCCGCCAGAAAAACGCACCTTCGCCGAGCTTAGACCCTGGGGAGATGAACTAGCCTGGGTAGACGAAGTACCCCCCGGTTCGCGTATAGGATATACTAAAACTTCTTTCCCCTACCTGCTCTACGGTCACCACCTGCGTAACCGGGTATTCCGTATAACACCTTCCAGCCGGAAAACTTTCTATCAGGAAATATTAAACCTTGACCTCCAGTACATCTTTACCACCAAGGATAGCCCGGCTGCCCATTGGCTTAAACAGGGCTCTCTGGGCTTCCACCCTTATTTCCGTTATGGTGATTATATAGTGTTTCGGCGCATGAACTGGGAAGGAAAGGGAAAGCCTTAAAGGTAAGAAACCGAGAAACCTGGATCCTATCAACAGAGATCCCGCTTGAAAGATAACAGAGATCCCGCTTGAAAGATAACTAATGTCAAATTTAAAGCAATTGGAGAAACAAGAAGTGTCCTAAACTTAAGGAGGAGGAAAAGGTGGGCTTAGTTCAAACAAACAATTTAGTTAAAGCATCTACCTATAAGGTTTGTTATTACCTCTTCTTAAGTTTACGCCCCAAGCAGTGGATAAAAAATACTTTTATCTTCGCACCCCTTATCTTTTCCCGGCACCTGCTAGAGGCCTCCCTTGCTTTAAGAACCCTCCAGACCTTCGTCCTTTTCTGCCTGGTTTCTGGGGCCATATATCTGCTAAATGATATAGCCGACCGAGAAAGGGACCGGCTGCACCCTCGCAAGCGGTTACGCCCGGTGGCCGCAGGACTGGTTTCGCCCTGGCAGGCAGGAGTATTCGCCCTTTTGCTTCTTATATTAGGACTAATATGGGCCTTCAGGCTAGGCTGGCAAGTGGGAAGCTATACCTTAGCTTACGCCGGCCAGGCTATGCTTTACTCCTTGTATCTTAAGCACCTGGTCATCATTGACGTTTTCCTGGTAGCTTTGGGCTTTGTGCTGCGGGTGCTGACCGGGGCCAGCGCCATACAAGTCAATGTATCGGCTTGGCTGCTAGCCTCGGTTACCCTCCTAGCTTTATTCCTGGCCCTCTGTAAAAGGCGCCAGGAACTGGGTTGTTTGGAACAAGCGGTTAAGCACCGAGCGAGCCTGGCCGAATATTCCTTACCCCTGCTGGACCAGCTCATAACCATAGTAACTTCTTCCACAGTAGTTATTTATGCCCTATATACCTCCCTGGGATCCGAAAACCAATACCTTATGCTCACTATCCCCTTGGTACTTTTCGGCCTCTGCCGGTATCTTTATCTTTTACACCATCACCAGGGAGGTGGCGAACCCGAAACCCTTATCTTTCAGGATAAACCCTTGGGGGCTACCATAGTACTCTGGGTAGTGGCCTGTCTGTTCATACTCTATTATGGCGCTACGTAAAATCTCTACGTCCTGAAAGAGGGAACCTCTCATCTCTCCAGGGCGAAACACCTCCGTTATGGTCCAACCTCAACAATAAACCCCGGTAGCTGGGATGGCGGAGATGGCCCTCCGGCGTTTCCTCCAAGTATTCCACCTCGCATACCAGACGCGGTTCTACCCATCGGGGCCGGGTCAAGCCAGGTACCGGCTCTGCAAAGGGTGGGGAAATAGAAGGTAGCTTTTCCAGCTCCATCAATAACCTCTGTTCTTCCTCCTGGTCAAAACCTGTACCCACCTTTCCCCTGTACACCAGCCGGCCATCCTGGTATTCACCCAAAAGGAGGGCACCTAAGCTACGGCGACCGGTCCCAGGCTGATATCCTAAAATAAGAAATTGACCCTGCTGGGTACGCCTAAACTTGCGCCAATAAGAGGAGCGGCGGCCCGGAAGGTAAGGGCTCCTTCTCTCCTTGGCCATGACCCCTTCCAGACCCTGTTTCAGGCAGGACTCGAAAAACCTGGTACCATAGGTATCGATAAAGGTAGATACTACCAGGTTATCTAGGTGAGGGAGAGCTTCCTGAAGCCAACCTCTGCGTACCTCTAAAGGCTTAAGCATAATGTTTTCACCCTGGTAATACAGGAGATCGAAGGCCACAAAAAGGGCGGGGTTGCGGCCAGCTGCCTGGCGTACCTTCCACTCATCGGTCAAATTTCCCCGCGCCTTAAGGAGGTTGAAGGAGGGACGGCCCTTATCGTCTAATACAATTATTTCTCCGTCCAGTACTACCGGCTGTCCCTTAACTGCATAGTGCAGGTTAGATAATTCTGGGAAGGAAGGGGTGAGGTCACGTAGATTGCGGGATTGAAGGATAGTTTTCCCATCAATATAGGCTAAACAACGGTAACCGTCCCACTTTACTTCATAAAGGAAGTTAGGAGAATCAAAAGGAGGGCTAGATACAGCCAACATAGGCCGCAGCCTAAATATAGGCAACCGGGTATCCCCTCCCGTCATGAGGTCTTCCGCCGGCGTCGAGATCCAGCTTTTTCCTCTTTTTTAACCAATTCAATACTGGCTTTGAGGGCCTCCATAAGGTCTACAACTTTCTGGGCTTCAGGTCGGACCGGAACCGCTACTTCTTTGCCTGCTATCTTGGCCTCAATAATCTCCCGAAGGGCTTTGTGGTACTCGTCTGTATACTTTTCTGGTTCAAACTTAGCCGCCAAGGTATTAATAAGGGTAACCGCCATTTCCACCTCTTTAGGGTGAAGGCGTACCTCGAAATTAAGCTCAGTAAGTTCCTGTACTGGGCGTAATTCCTCGGGATAGATCATAGTATTAAGCATCAGACTTTTATGGTACACCCTTACCGCGGCCAGAGAAGTTCTGGTCCTTAAAGCCATCTTGGCAATGCCTATTCTGTTGGTAGCTCTCAAGGCTTCCCGTAGCAAAGCATAAGGCTTCTCTCCTCCATCATCAGGAGCCAAGTAATAAGAACGGTCAAAGTAGACGGGATCTATCTCCCGAAGGTCCACAAAATCGAGGAGGTTAATGGTTCTGGTTGTTTCCTGGGGAAGGCCTTCCAGGTCTTCTTCTCGCAAGATAACGTATTTACCCTTTTCGTATTCATACCCCCGGACGATCTCCTCAGGGGGAACCTCCACCTGGCAATAAGGGCAATACTTCCGGTACTGGATAGGTGTCTTACATTTGGCGTGCAGATAATGGAATCTAACATCATTGCTTTCGGTGGCCTTGTACAACTTTACCGGTACATAGACCAAACCGAAGCTGATGGCCCCTTTCCAAAGGGGGCGCACGGCCCTCACCTCAATCTATATCTCTCGCTACCCTAGCGTAATATTTTAAGTGTAGTATATCTCCGGAGACCCCCAGCCATACCGCCAAAGTGACCTAACAAGAAAGTCAACCTTCTTCGGGCCAAACACAAACCCCAGATCTCAGCGATCACGAAAATCTTACTGGTTAGATGCAGGATTAGATCCCAGCCCGGAAAATTTTTCGAGATGCCGGATTATCCTTCCTGAAACTTAACCTGAGCTAGCTTAAGAAGCGGCTTCAGGTCCTGCCGGTGCTTGAGTATATCCTGGTAAAGGTCCCCTCGCTTCTGTAACCGACTACGGATGGTATGGATGTTAAAATCTTTCGGACGTATCTTCCCTTCTTCCACTTCCTCCCAAGTTAGAGGAGCAGACACCGGAGCCCCAGGCAAAGGCCGTAGGCTGTAAGGAAAGGCCATGGAGCGGCCCCGGACGTTTTGCAAGTAATCCAGGTATACTTTACCCTGGCGCCTAGGAATTGGGTGGGCAGTAGTCACTTTTTCTGGATAGAGGCTAGCCAACATATCAGCCAGGGCACCTATAGCAGCCGTCACCTCGGAAAAGGTCCAGCGGGGTAGCAAAGGAATAAAAATATGGAGGCCTCTGGCTCCCGAGGTCTTGGGATAACCGGTAAGCCCAAATTCTTCTAAGGCCCGGCGTAAAAAAAGGGCTACTTCTAAAACGTCCTGGAAAGTAGCGCCTTCTGCAGGATCCAGGTCTATAACTGCTATATCGGGATATCCCAGGTGGTCTGCCCGGGAAAGCCAAGCATGAAGCTCAATACACCCTAAGTTAGCCAGCCAAGCCAGGGTTTCCGGGTTATTGCACAGGATGTAGTTTATGGTCTTAGCGCTATCAGGGTGGTACACAGGTAGGGTGTCTACCCAAGGCGGGGCGTAAGCTGGGCATTCTTTTTGGTAGAAAGCTTGCCCCGTTATCCCATCCGGGTAGCGCTTCATTACTATGGGTCGACCCTTAAGGTAAGGCAGCACCACCGGTGCTATATCAACGTAATACTTGATGAGAGCGAATTTGGTCAATCCTTCTTCCGGCCAGAAGACCTTGTCCAAATTGGTTAACTCTACCTCGTACATTCCGCCCCTTTATTTTCCCTACCTAGGCTTACCTCTTTTAATTTGCTCATTCTTAGTAGGCCAGGGTTTTTCACGGTTTTTCTCCAGTTTAGTATTCCTTCATCGGCTATATCCATATTCAGGCCCACATTCAGCTCATCCTGGGAAATAAACTGAGCTGTTCCCAGCCTTCCTCCCTGGCCTCCTTTTTCCTGCGCTCATCCTTCCATATTTTCTTCTTGAGGCAGTCGGGGGGTATATCCTGGAGGAAGCGGGAGGGCTGAAAAAGAATTTTCCGACCGTATAGGGTTCTCGCCCGTGCAGAAAGAAGGATAAGAACTTCCTTAGCCCGGGTAATCCCTACATAAAAGAGACGCCTTTCTTCCTCAAGCTTCTCCAGGAACTCGTCCCCTTCCCGAAGAAGATCTTTTCCCATCGGCATCTCCTCTTCCCCATCCTGTCCAGCAAAGGGAATTATCCCTTCGTCTACACCTGTAATAAAGACCACCGGGAATTCCAAGCCTTTGGCAGCATGAAGGGTCATAAGACTTACAAATTCAGAAGTCAAGGCTTGGCCCCCTAGGCGTTCATGGTCAGCCTCCTGGGCCAAGGTGATTCCTCGCAAAAAAGAGGGTAGGTTGTTAAAACGGGCAGCCACCCTAAGCAACCTTTCCAAGCTCTCTGAACGGTGTGGCCCGCGTTCTTCTTCCCAACGGGCCAAAAGTTCCGCGGCTGGCTGGGTATCAGCTAGGGCCCGATAAATCAAAAGGGTTTCCCGGAAATGCCGCAGCCTGGGTAGGGTTTCCGGAGGAAGCGTTAAAGCCTCTCTGCTTACGCTGCCCAAATAATGGCCCTTCCCCTCCACCAGCTCACCTATAAACTCCCAGAGGGAAGACCCCGTGCGCTGGGCCATCTCCAACAAGCACGCCAAGTATTCTCCCTTCACCCCCATCCGCCTTAAGCTACGGTAAAGGTGAAAATCATCTTCCGGGGAGTTTACACAGCGGAAAAAGTCTATAGCCTCCCGCACCTGGGGGTCTTCTAAGAAACTTTCCCGCCCTATTACCCGGTACGGTATACCTTCTTTAAGAAAGCATTCCTCTAGCGCCTTGAGCTCGCGGCTACTCCGGAACAGGACCGCTATATCCGAGAAACTGTAGCTTTTGTCTCCAATTTCTACTCCGTCCTGGCCAACTGCGGCGCACTGCCCGTGGGCCTGAAGCATAGTAGCCCCGCCTACTAGACGCTCTATTTCCCGTACCACAGCGATGCCTTCAGCTATCTCACTAGGTACTTCCAGATGCAGGATCCGGGGACCGTCTCCCCGGGTAGCCACCAGTTGAGGATTTTTTTGCTTAAGGAGACCACAAGCTGCCTTAAGGACAGTAGGAGTCGAACGGTAATTAAGCACCAGCCGGATAACCTTAGCCTGGGGAAACTCCTCCTGTAATTTAAAGAAAAACCGGTGGTCAGCCCCCCGGAAGCCATAGATGGCCTGGTCCGGGTCTCCTATTACAAATAAGTTTTTCCCATCCCCAGCCCAAACCCGTACCAATTGGTACTGCACTGGATTTACGTCCTGGAATTCATCCACCAAAAGGTAGGCAAAGCGGCTGGGTTGTCCCTGGCCTGCACGGGCCTCCTCCCGCCGTAAGGTCTCTAGAAGTAGATCATCATAATCCAGGGCCCGGTAGTAAACAAGCCTCTCCTGATAAGCTTCGTAAAAAGGTTTAAGCTCCGGTGGGACACCGGGGGAAGAAGGTTCCATACCCCGGCTTTTAAGAAGGGAGATCTCTTCCTTAAGGCGCTTAGCCTTTTGCCTGCCCGCCGGGGCTTTTTCCCGTAACACTTCCTGCCAGATCTCCTGGACATCCACTTCATCTAGCAGGGTGAATTCCAAGCCGTAGACCTGACGGAGGAGGTCCAGGCAGATACTGTGAAAAGTCCCTACGGTAAAAGCTTTTTCGCCTATTATCCCTTTAAGGAGCTCATCTATCCGTTCCTTTATCTCCTCTGCCGCCTTATTAGTGAAGGTTACCGCGGCGATATCACCCGGCGGCACCTTCTTTTCTCCTAAAAGGTAAGCCAGGCGGTAAACTAAAGTCCGCGTTTTCCCTGTACCCGGTCCGGCGATGACCACCACCGGGCCTTCCTCTGCCGTTACTGCCTCCACCTGTTGGGGGTTAAGACCGCTAAGGAGGGGCGAAGGCGAGAAAGTTACCCCGTTTTCCCCCTTAAGGCCCTCTACCGGGGCTTTCCCCTGGAGGCTTTCGAGCTTAATTTCCTGCCCAAACTTCCTGGAAGCCCCGGATACTTTTTCCTCCCCCACCTCCTCCGTCACCGCTTTAACGCCGAACAGTGTGGCCTGGCCACTAAACCCCACCCTTTCCTCGGGTTTAAGCAGTATTATTTTCCCGTACTCACCGTCGAAACCCGGTTGGACTTCGATCTCGCCCTCCCGCATCCGACGTACCGCCTCGGCTACCAGAGGGCCGGCCACGCGGGCGATCTCCTCCAAGGGGGCTTCCCGCAAGATAAGCAGCTCCGGGCCCAGATGGCGGAGGAGGGAAAAATAGCGTTGGATTACCTGTTTGGAAGAGACCCCTACACCCAGGGCCGAAGCAATAACCTCAGGAAGGGGGACCAGGCTTTGATAAGGTCTGGCGTCCGGGGGCCTTACCCCCTCTTCCCGGTCCGCTAGCTCTTCCACCCGGTGAAGAACACCCACCGTTAACCGGCGGCCGCACACCGGGCAGATACCTCCCGCTGTCCTTGTTTCGGCAGGTTTAAAGCGTACCCGGCAGGCCCGGTGCCCGTCGTAGTGGTACTTACCTTCTTCCGGGAAGAATTCTATGGTTCCCAGGAACGCTTCCGGGTCCCGCTCCTTCAGGGCCCGGTAAATGGCCGGGTAGGAGAGGTCGGTCTGGAAAAGGTTGGCTTCCCGGGCCAGGTTACGGGGAGAATGGGCATCGGAATTGGAAACCAGGAGAAAGGAATCTAACCCCGACAGCCGCCAGTTCATGGGCGGGTCCGAAGAAAGGCCGGTTTCCAGGGCATATATGTATTCCGTCAAGTCCTCAAAACATTCTTCTGGGCTGTCAAAACCGGAATTGGCTCCTAAAAGGGAGAAATGGGGAGTCCAGATATGGGCCGGGATGAAGAGGGCTTCCCGGCACACCTCCAGGACCAATTCAAGGAGGTGGCGGCTGTCCAGGCCTAGGATAGGCCGACCATCGGATTCTAGATTCCCCAACTGTTCCAGGCGGCGGCTAAGTTCCTCCGCCGCTTCCAGGCTGGGTAAAAGAATAAGGTGGTGAATCTTGCGTACGCGGCCAGCCTTTTTGTAAATAGTGCTTATTTCACCTGAAATTATAAAGCGGACAAGAAAACTTTGCCACTCAGGGGCATACGTGGGCTCACCTATTACCTCTAAAGAAGGGCAGAATTCTTTTTTTAGCTGGTACAGTCCTTCTTCCGCCGGTTCCAGCTTCTCCTTCAATTCCTTCCGCCAGGCCGGGTGGGTAAAATCCCCAGTCCCCACCAGGGTTACCCCCTTATAAACCGCCCAGCGGTAAAGTTCCTCGGGTACTGCCTCCTGGCTGGTGGCCCGGGAGTAATAAGAATGGATATGGAAATCAGCCACAAACTTCATTTTGGGCTTCCTCCTTGGCTAAAAAAGCCAGGCAAAGACCGAAGCAGCCCGCCAACATCATGTTGCCGTAAGGTACAGCTTCGTAGTAGCCTAGCCCCCGGGCCCTCTCCCGCTGGGGGCCGATGACGGCTACCCTTAGGTATGGTTCTCGAGGCTGGAAATGAGGATCAATAAAGCACCCGTGACCCCCATCAGCAAATACCTCTTCATGGGTAAGCTGGCCCTCTTGTAATCCTTTGACGAGTCTAGCCAGCTTATCTTTATCCACCAGGGCCGTATGATGCTCAAACAAGCCCCACACCCTTTGACCCTTAAGCAGGACACCTACGGTATGCTGGTTGCCCATGTTTAAAACCGTAACACCTTCTTTAGCCCACTCCTTTACCTGGGGATCGGCTAGGGCTCCCCAGATGGCCGCTGCACAGGTATCCATCACTAGCACTTCATACCCGGCTGGAGCGGAATCCCGGATGGCTACTAGGCGGGTGAAATAGGAAGGCGGCTCCCGGTACAAAAGTTCCTGGATATGGCCTCCTGCCTCCACAAAGTCCCTCCAGTATTGAAACCGGAAGGCACGATTGCTTACCCCTGGGGGTGCTTCACCATGGTCCTGGGCAGCTACCAGTACTAAAGGGGGGAGTTCCACTTTATAAGCCTTAAGGAGGGTATTAAGGCGCATAATGTCCAGGTCCCGGGTTTCTACCACATCCGCTTCCCCCGGCGGCTTTTCTCCCACCCGAATGCCTAAGCTTAGAACCACTTCTAAATTATTATGCACGGTCTTAGCGGCCTGGGGTTCGGCGTACACGGGCAAACCTTGCTCAAGGTGGCTCCGCAAAGCTTCTACAACCGCACCGCCGCCCATAATACTACCTCTAAGCCATAAAGGCTTTCTTCTAGCAGTAGCCTCCTTGACCTGCCGGGCGGCTATCACTGTAGGGGAAGGGAGCACCAGTTGCACACATCCTTCCACAGGGAGCCCAGGAGTGTACAAGAAAATATCCTGGGTACCACCACCTATATCTATAGCCAGCACTGGGCGTGACATAAGCACTTCGCTCCTTATTTCGCGATACACTTTAAGAGCGTCCCCCTTCTTGCGTGTGACAATAGGCTTTATTCCCCAAGTTTCTTACCGATCTTCGCAATAAGTGTAGGATAACCTCTTTCGAAGCTGCGTCCCAGAACAGAATAACATATTATGTAATATACGACGAGGAGGTGTTTTCCAAGCATGGCCTTGCAGGAACGGCAACTAGAAAACAATTGGTATTATGTTCCCGACCCCCCAGGGCTAGCTTCTTTACGCAGCCACGGACGCAAGTTAAAATATATCCTACCCTTCTGGTTTGGCGTAACCGAAAGCGGAACCCTGGTGGATCAAGCCGATGCTGAAGGTCTAGCGATCATACGCCAATACAATCTCCCGGTGCTGGCCATAGTCCACAACTACTCTAGTCCCCAGTACGGCCCCCTGATTCACCGCTTGCTTACTACGCCTAACTTGCGCCGGACCTTGGTAAACAATATCTTAACCCTCATGTACCGCTGGGGTTTTGCCGGTGTCAATATCGATTTTGAATTTGTGCCTCCGGAGGATCGTCCATTCTTAACCGGCTTTATGCGTGAGCTTTTCCAAGCCCTCCGCCTGGCAGGCTTCTTAACTACCATTTCCGTACCAGCAGAACTGGAAGATAACCCCCGCCACCCCTTCTCCGGTGCTTTTAGTTACCCGGAACTAGGAGCCCTTAGTGACCAGGTCTATATTCTGGCTTACGACGAACATTTCAGTACACCCGGTCCTATCGCTTCCGTGGGTTTTGTCCGCCGGGTGCTGGACTATGCTGTAACCGTTATCCCCCGGGAAAAAATCCGCCTCGGTATGGCTGTTTATGGTTACGACTGGGCTGAAGGAGCGCGTACCCCCAGAACCCTCTCCCATAGCCAAGCCATAGAGCTTGCCCGACGCCTGGGTGTTAACATCTATTATGACGAGGCCGCCCAAGAATCCACCTTTAGCTATGTCGAAGACAACATCCCCCATGTAGTATGGTTTGAGGATGTGCGGAGCTTTAGTAAAAAGCTTGAGCTGGTGCGGGAGTACAACCTTCCTGGTATCGGAGTCTGGCGCCTAGGCCTGGAAGACCCGCGCATCTGGGAACTGCGAGCTTCTCCTTAATCCCGGGGCCAGACGGCCCGGAACTGATACGGCTCTTTTTTTAGCCCTTCGGCAAAGGCTGTAAAGCTTGCCGGCGAAGAATCCAGGTTATAGAGCCACTTACCGTCTATCTGGTTAAACCAGACGGCGATCTTAATGTTGGGGTAGTTGGTAGCCAGGCTCTCCATGGCCCGCCTTATCCAATTAGCTTTATCTCCTCCTACTTCGTTACTGGCGAACTCTGTAATAATAAAGGGCTTGTCTTTAAAATAATACATGTATTCCTTATAGAGGGGGCCGTAAATAGCATCGAATTCCCGCCAAAGGTCAGCCGGGTAGCTAGTACCATTGTTATATCCGGTGAGTCCTATCCAGTCCACAGTCTGGTCTCCAGGATAGTAAAGAAGGTAGTGGTTCCACTTGAAGTTAGGAAATGAGCGATCATGGGGATTGAACACAAAGATAACATTCGTAGCTCCCTCTTCTTTAAAGATCCTGTACACATAATCCCAGGCCATCTTGAAAATATCGGTATCTTTCCCATAAAACCAAGCGCTCCACGTGGACCAGTCGCCGTTCATTTCATTCCCAAAACGTACAAACACAGGATCCCCGATTGTCTTAAACTGGCGGGCCCACTCTCGGAGAATATCATCATACTTACCCTTTAAAAGCTCAATTAGCGAGGTATCGTTTTTCTTGCCGTACCACCAAGGCTGCAGGGCCACCATTAAAATGCGCCCATCATCATATAACCTTCGTAACTCTCCCCAATCGAAGCGGGTATCAAAGGCCGCATAGGTTATAAGGAACTCAAATTTATGACCCAGCTTCTTTTCCAAGGGGATAAGCTGCCGGAAATACTCCAGTTTTCCTAGCTTATGGGGATTTAGGATCCCCCATAATGTCTTATCCTTGGGGATAATTAGACGGTGATGAAGGCCTTCGATGCGTACCTCGCGCTCTACCCGTTGCGGTTCAGGGAAAGTAGGGTTATCGGTTGGAGGTAAAGGGCGCCAGCTCTGCAGAATATAGGTTAAGTATCGAACGGCCTCCCGGAAGTGTTCAGCATCGGTTTTAAGCAGGAAAGTATAGACTGTACGAGAAACTAACAAATGATATTCCCGGTAGTAATTGAGATCACCAGGAGCCACCTTATCCCGCGTCCACTCCCATATCCAGGCAGGGTAACCCTTGATGTTGAGCTTTTTAAATTCCCGTACCTTTATCGTGGCCCAACCTTCCTGCAAGCTCCGGTTACTGTATAGAATATATTCTTCAGCCGTGATTTTCTCTAAGGGCTGTACAAAAATGGAAAGTTTGGCTAAGCTGGGCCGGGTTAAGATAGTAGCCACCCCTGGAAGGATCTCAGCCTCCCATCCCTCAGGGATACCTATCTTAAATCCATCATAGGTGTTGATAAGTTCCCGAGAGGGTCTTTCCCACTCAAGGGTATCCCTTTTAGGAGAGCCCTTGCCTACCCCTTCCTCTGCTACCTGGGAAGCATATCCTACCTTAAAGCTTGGTCTCCAAGTTTCCTCCCCGACCCGGTTCCCGGAGCAAATCCTCACAAAGAACAAGCTAAAAATAAGCAGCAATATGAAGATTAGCCCTTTCTGCCTGCCCAACTGCTTAGTTCCCTCCACCTCTACATTACTACTAAAGCTTTTAGTCTCCGAAGCTTATACCTATGGCCCTGGCTGTACGAATTAAAGGATGATCTATTGGTACAGTGCGAGGTTGAGCGGCCACTTCTTCCAGGGGTACGTAAGAAATATCGTTCCCCCGCAGGCACACCATAACTCCGTGGATACCTCTTATGGCCAGCTCTGCGGCTGCCACCCCGAAGCGCGTAGCCAGAACCCGGTCATAAGAAGACGGCGATCCCCCACGCTGGATATGACCCAGTACAGTAACCCGGGTCTCAATCCCTGTCTTCTCTTCAATCATCTGAGCCACCAGCTGCCCGATGCCACCCAGCCTTAACCGCTCCACGCTACCTTCAACCCGGCGCTGGACCACCAGCTCACCTGTAGGAGTCCTTGCTCCTTCGGCAACCACCACAATGCTAAATGGTTTGCCCTCCGCCCTGCGGGCCTCGATCTTCCTAATAACTCCCTCCACCGTCCAGGGTATCTCCGGTATAAGTATTACATCGGCCCCTCCAGCCAAACCGCTATACAAGGCTATCCAGCCAGCATAGCGGCCCATAAGCTCCAACACCATTACCCGGTGATGGGATTCCGCGGTAGTATGTAATTTGTCCAGGGCATCGGTGGCCGTGCGTACGGCTGTATCGAAACCGAAGGTCTGGTCAGTAGCCGCGAGATCATTGTCAATGGTCTTGGGTATCCCAATAATCCGGGCCCCTTTAGCCTTTAAATCTCGGGCACCAGCTAAGGTTCCGTCGCCACCGATTACCAAAAGAACTTCGATCCCTAGCTTCTCCAAAAGCTCCACCGCTCTTCCCGACATGTCGCGGTAGACTATTTTGTCCCCTTCCTGTACAGGAAAATGGAAGGGATCGCTGCGGTTATTAGTTCCCAAGATGGTCCCGCCCCGGTGAAGCAAGCCTGATATGGCCGGCGGGTCCAGTTTAATATACCGGCCTTCTACCACCCCGGTGTACCCATCCAGGAAGCCATAAAGCTCGTACCCGTAAGCGTAAGCTGTCTTAGCCGCTGCCCGTATAACTGCGTTTAACCCCGGGCAATCCCCGCCTCCTGTCAAGATACCTAATCTTTTACTCAAGGTAAAAATACCTCCCACCAGAAAAGTTAAATAGTCTCCCTGATCGTAAATCCTTTCTCTCCTTGAGGTTCCTCATACCTAACCTCCATCCCTTCCACCTGGGCCCAACGCGGCCCTTGCCGGCATAAAGATAAAAACTTCTCTACCTTTTCCCGCGGGCCTTCCGCCACGCCTTCTACTGTACCATCGTAGCAATTACGGATCCATCCATTTATACCTAAGGCTACCGCGTGCTCTCGGGCGAAATAACGGAAGCCTACCCCCTGTACGCGGCCGCGTATATTAAAATAGGCACGAACCATGGCCATGAAACCCCTAGTTACCTCCCTTTGCTACCTTATCTTTTTCACCTAAAAATTATAGCCCTCTTGTTCTCCATTGTGCCATAATAAATATGAGTTTGCCTAGTGTAGAAGTATAAGGTAAAAACGGTGAGTACTATGCTAAAGACATCTTTACCTTTCCTGCTTACTGAAGTTAAAGCCCCGCCTGACCCGGCGGCCCTATATATAAATTTAACCGGCGGGCGTCCCGGGAGCTTTCTTCTGGAAAGCGCCTTACAACACCCACGTCTGGGACGTTATTCCTTTCTAGGCTGGGACCCCTTTCTAGTGCTTAAAACCAAAGGCTTCCAAGCTACTATAGAAGAAGCCGGTAAAGGGAAAATAACCGTCCTAGATAACCCTTGGAACGTAATCCGTCAGCTCCTCATAAGATACCAGCAACCCTTCACCCAACCCCACCCCCTGCCCTTTATTGGGGGAATAGTGGGCTACCTGGCCTACGATCTAGGCCGCTACATTGAACGCTTGCCCCAGTGGGCCAGGGATGATTTGCCCTTCCCCGAAGGCTACCTGGCCTTTTATGCTACAGTAGTGGGAATCGATCACCAGGAAGAAAGGGTGTATGTAGCAGCCCACGGCTTCCCAGCCTCCGGTACTGCGGCCTACAAACTAGCCCTTGCCCGTATTAAAGAAGTAGAGGAGCGACTGCTGAAGGTCCGGCCTCTGCCAGCCCTGGATACAAGAAAAAATGATAAAGCAGAAGGCATCTCCTCCCTCTTCACCCGGGACACATATTGCCGAGCTGTAGAACGCGCTAAAAACTACATAGCCGCCGGGGATATCTTCGAGGTAAACTTATCCCAGCGATTTGAGACCAGGCTCCCTTTCCACCCTTTAGAGTTATATCTCCGTCTCCGAAAGTTTAACCCCGCGCCCTTCGCTGCTTATTTGCCCTTGGAGGAGGGGGTTATTGTAAGCGCTTCTCCGGAAAGATTCTTGCGCGTAAGTAAGGGCCAGGTAGAGACCAGACCTATTAAAGGTACCAGGCCCCGGGGCCGGACACCAGCCGAAGACCAGGCCTTACGTAAGGAGCTATGGGAGAGCGAGAAAGATCGTGCCGAGCTGGTTATGATTATCGATTTGGAGCGTAACGACCTGGGACGGGTATGCGAAGTAGGCTCGGTAAAGGTACCTGAACTTTTTGTGTTGGAAGAATACGCTACCGTCTTTCACCTGGTAAGCACCATAACCGGCGCCTTACGGAAAGATAAAGATATGGTAGACTTATGGCGGGCTACTTTCCCTGGTGGCTCTATAACCGGGGCCCCTAAAATTCGAGCCATGGAGATTATAGAGGAGTTAGAGCCGGTACGCCGGAGCGTATACACAGGATCCCTTGGGTATCTAGGATTCAATGGAGAAGCGGACTGGAACATAGCCATACGCACTTTCCTTATAGTAGGAAACAGGGCCTACTTTCAAACCGGAGGGGCGGTAACGGCTGATTCTGATCCGGGAAGCGAATATCAAGAAACCTTGGATAAAGCCTGCGGTCTCCTTAAGGCATTAGGGTTATAAGTCCCAACTTGCCGGCCCTTAAGGAACTAGGCTTTGAGGAGGAGTTTTATGTCCAGCATCCTTTACTTTAACGGTTTTCTTAAATCCTTAAAAGAAATTGACATAAACCCTGCCGAGCCAGGCTTCCTTTATGGAGCAGGCCTTTTTGAAACTATCCGGGTAGAAGAAGGAATACCCCTCTTCCTTGAAGAGCACCTTAAGCGTTTAACCGCTGGTGCCCAATACCTGGGCTGGCAAGTCCCTGACTTAAGCACCTTAGGCCAGGCGATTAAGACCACTATTTCCGCCAACAAGGTTATCCTGGGCCGGGCCCGCCTTAACCTGCTCCTAGGTAGTAGCGGTTACCACCTGTTAGTTACAGCCCAGGCTAGCCTGCCGTATACTCCAGAAGATTACGCCCGGGGTTATACTGCCTGTATTTCCAAAATTAGAAAAAATCACCGTTCCCCCCTCTCCGCCTTTAAGACTATGAATTACCTAGAATATCTCTTAGCTTGGAACGAAGCCCGTAGCCGGGGTGCCCAAGAAGCTATTTTACTTAATCTTGACGGTTTCCTAGCTGAAGGTAGCCGTAGCAACCTTTTTGTAGTCAGGAAAGGTACACTTTTTACTCCTAACCTGGAAAGTGGACCCTTGCCAGGGCTCGTCCGCAGCCGGGTTTTGAAGCTCGCCGCCCGCCTGGGACTTAAAGTAAAAGAAAAACCCCTTTCCCCCACCGATCTTCTGGCGGGCGAAGAGGCCTTCCTAACTAACAGCCTTATGGAGATCATGCCCTTAACCTATGTAGACGGCCAACCTATAGGAAAAGCTAAGCCAGGACCCCTTACGACCCGGCTCCGCCTCGAGTACCAGGCAGAAAAAGCTGCTACCCTTCGCAGCAACTCCGTTTAGGACAGGGATGTCGCCGACTAGAACGCTTAGCTTGGTATTTCTCATCCTGGGTTAGATCAGCCCATAAGGAAAGGGTCACTCCAGTTAATACTAAGAAAATACCCACCACGTGATAAGGGAATAAAGGCTCTTTAAGTAGTAGCGCGGCCAGGATGATGGCGAAGATAGGATTTAGATTATTAAATATAGCTACTGGCCCGCTCCCAATCCGATGTACCGCTTCGAAATTAAGAAGCACACCGCACCCGGAAATAATAAGGCCCATATAAAGGACAAGCAGCCACCCAGTAAAAGACAAGTGCCAGCCGTAGCTAACCATTTCCCAAAGACCCCATGGTAAAAGCCCGAGGGTCCCAAAGAGAAGGCTATACCCCGCCACTATTAAGGGTGGATAGCGGCGCATCAAGCTCTGTCCCCAGATGTTATTTAAGGCTACCGCCAGCACGTTAAGTAACAGAAGGCCATCCGCTGGATGAAAGGAAAGGGTTAAAAGCCGGGTAAGGGAACCTTTAAGAATAACTAAGAGGAGCCCAACAAAGGCTATAACCACTCCACCCATCTGGGAGGCTTTAGGCCGTACCCGCCAAAATAAGGCTAGCAAGGCTAGGGTAACGGCCGGGAAGGTAGCGAAAATAATGGCTGCATTAACGGCAGTGGTATTCTTTAAGGCCCAGGCGAAAGTAATATAGGCACAGCTAATACCCATTAGACCCAAAAGGCCTAGCCGCCATATATCCCCCTTCTCAAGTCTAACAATCTTTCGCTTCTGCCAGAGGAAAGGGGCTAGCACCAGTAAGCCCAACATCCCCCGGATCATAGATAGGGCCGCAGGTGGTACCTGGGGAGCCACCAGGCGCCCGGCTATGGTATTGCCACCGTAAAGTAGGCAGGCCAAAATAGCTTCCATATAACCTACACGGGAGGATGACCGTTTTTCTTCTAGGCTACACTCCTGCTCTTCTGACCCACGCTCAAGCATTTTTTTACCTTCTCTCCAAGGGGAACTAGGGATAATTTTATCCCTTCTTACCCCTTAAAGCAACCCAAAAAGAAGCCCGTTAGTGCCGCTTACCAGGAATAAACTGGCCCTGGCCCGGGCGGCCTAAGAATCTCCCTTGGTAATAGATAAGTTCCCCGCGCAAAAAAGTAGCTTCTGGATATCCCTTTAAAGTATGGCCAGCAAAGGGTGTATATCCTGCCGCGGAATGGAGCACCTTAGCATTGAGTTGCAGTTCCCTCCGGGGATCAAAAATTACGATATCAGCATCGCTTCCGGGATTGAGATCCCCCTTTCGTGGGTACAATCCAAAAAGCCTGGCCGGGTTAGTGGAAAGAACCTGCACAAGCTGCGGTAAACTTAGCCAGCCTTCCCGGACGCCATAGGAATAAAGAAGGGGGAGAAGGGTTTCCGTGCCTGGGACTCCAGCGGGGGTGTCCCAAAAGCTTGTACCGGCCGCTTTCTGCTCCGGAGTATAACTACAATGATCAGTGGCTACTACCTGGAGATGACCCTCCGCTAGGGCCTGCCAGAGCTTACGATTGTCTTGTTCCTTCCGTAAGGGAGGGCACATGAGGTAGAGAGGGGCATCCTTTGTAGCATAAACTTCCTCTGTAAGGAGCAGGTAATGAGGGCAGGTCTCTCCAAAAACCTTCAAGCCTTCCTTCCGAACACCAGCGATAAGTTCGGCCGCTCCCCCGGTAGAGACATGGACGAAGTAAAGGGGAGCTTGGCACTCCTTAGCTATATGGAGCAGACGTCGCACAGCCTCTATCTCTGCCTCTGGAGGCCGGCTCAAGGCGTGGTAATGGGCTGAAGTACGCTTCTCTGCCTCAAGCTTTTTCCGAGCGGACATAACTAGGTCATGGTCTTCAGCATGCACAGTTACCAAAGCACCAAGTTTTTTAGCGTTTTGTATACACTTTCCGATAGCCTCATAGCTTAAGCGCTGGTTGTAGGTAGTAAAAACTTTAAAGCTAACTAGACCCCGGTCGACTGCTGCCTGTAAAGCTTTTTTATCGTCTTCATGTCCTGGAAGAAGTACCAGGTGAAGACTAAAATCCACCGCCACTTTATCCTTAGCTTCTCTAAGGCGGTGTTCAATTACTTCTTCTAACCTATCTTCAGACCGGGTGGGTTCCGCATAATCAATAACTGTAGTAACCCCACCGCACGCGGCTACCACTGTACCGGTGTAAAAATCATCTGCCGTCCACAAGTTTCCTATGGGCATCTGGTAATGGACATGGGCATCAATAATCCCGGGCAGAATATATTTCCCCCGTGCATCCAGGACTTCCGCAGAAGCGGCAGTTAAGCCCGGCCCCCGGGCCACAATTTTATCTCCCTCTATCAATAGGTCAGCCTGCTCTACTTTTTCCGCCGTAACTACCCAACCGCCTTTAATCAGCCAGGCCAAAGGGTCCCCCTCCCTTTATCTTTTATCTTTATAGTAGAGGTTTTAGGGCTAAAGCCAGTTTTTCCATATCCGGGGGCAAACTCAAAGGTGCTGATGTAGCCTTAATGGCATTAGCTACATCCTTTAGACCGTTCCCTGTTACTAGGCACACCACTTTCTCTTGGGGCTTTACTACCCCTTCCTTTACAGCCCGGATAAGGCCAGCTAACCCTGCTACCCCGGCAGGTTCCCCAAATACGCCCGTAGTCCTACCGAGCAAGCGCATAGCATTAAGTATTTCTTCATCGCTAACATTGATCATAGTACCTCCTGAATGGCGCACAGCCCGCAGGGCTTTTTCCGGGTTGCGGGGCACCCCTACCGCTATACTATCGGCCAGGGTATTTTCCTCCATGGGACGGACCTTACCGCCTTCTCTAAAGGCCCGGGTAATAGGGCAGCAACCCTCAGCCTGGACTCCTAGCATACGGGGGAACCTATCGATCCACCCGGCACGGTACAGGTCTACCCAAGCTTTCCAGGCCCCCGCGATGGTGCAACCATCTCCTACAGAAACTACTACCCAGTCGGGGACCTCCCAGTTCAGCTGCTCAGCCACCTCCAGGCAAACCGTCTTCTTTCCTTCCACCAGGTAGGGATTGATGGCTGCATTACGGTTGTACCATCCCCAACGTTTTATAGCTTGAGCTGAAAGCCGGAAAGCATCCTCATAGGAACCCTGCACGCTCACCACAGTAGCTCCGAAAACAAGGAGCTGGGCTATCTTGCCCTGGGGTGCCCTGGCTGGAACAAAGATAAAGGCCCTTAACCCCACAGCAGCAGCAGCCCCGGCTAAAGAAGAAGCTGCATTCCCGGTAGAGGCGCAAGCTACAGCTTTAGCCCCTTCGGCCAATGCCCTGGCCACAGCTATGGCCGAAGCCCGATCCTTAAGGGAAGCCGTGGGATTCACCCCGTCATCCTTAATGTAAAGGTACTTTAGGCCTAGTTCCTGGGCTAAACGCTTAGCCTCATATAAGGGGCTCCATCCCACGCGTAAAGGAGGAAGTTCCCCTTCTTGATTTACAGGGAGGAAAGGACGATAACGCCACATAGAAGTCTCGCAATTTTTCCGCAAGCTTTCCCGGGAGATAGCCCTATTAATGTAATCGTAATCGTAATCTACATCTAGAATACCTTCCTTTTCCCCGCAATGGGGACAGGTGTATAGGCCCACTTCCGGCTGGTATGTTCTACCACAGTTTATACAATGGAGCCCTAGCACGTTGAACATATCAGACATAATTGTAGTTCATCCTCTCCCCTTATAACCCTAATAATAACTTTCCAACAACTTCCCACTTAAAATCACTTTTACTCCTCTTCCTTTTTCCTTCTCCTATAGGGAGTGCCCTCTAGCGGTAAAGAGGTTCTAAAGATTCCGTCCCGGCGGAAGTAGGCTCCCGCTACAGCGGCAGCAGTAGGTATACTGGCTATCTCGCCCAACCCTTTGGCTCCAAAGGCGTACTGGGTGCCTCCCTTTTCCACCAGAATGGTCTCTATACGGGGTACCTGGGTAAACCGGAAAAGACCCAAACGGCCCATTTGCTGGTACTGGGGGATACCTTCCTTTACAGGAAAATCTTCGGTCAAAGCAAAACCTAGCCCCATGACCACGCCGCCTTCGATCTGGCCCTCTATATTTAAAGGATTAATAGCCCGGCCCACATCATGGGCCGCTACCACTTTGCTTACCCGGCCTTCCTCATCCAGTATGACCACGTGCGTAGCGTAACCGTAAGCCACATGGGTAACCGGATGCTCTTTCCCAGAGTTGATAGGATCGGTAACCCCGTAAAATTCACCAGCGAAGGTACGGCCTTCTAGCTCTTCAAGGGCATATTCCTTTAATTCTCGAGCGAGCTCGCTAGCGGCTCGCCGGACAGCTTCCCCAGTAAAAAGGCTCTGGCGGGAAGCCGTAGTGATTCCAGCGTCAGGAGTGAGGGCAGTATCGGCCAGGACTACTTCTATTTTTTCTGCCGGCAAGCCTGTAGCTTCGGCTACTATTTGGATGAGTACAGATTCTAGCCCTTGACCTAAGCAGGCTGCACCAGAATAGATTAAAACTTTACCTTCCCTTATTACCAGATTAGCCCTCCCGATATCCCTCGTGCCCACTCCTAACCCTACGTTTTTAAAGGCACAAGCGATACCGGCATAAGGGCTGCTCTCAAAAACCTCTTTTACAGCCAAAAGCGTCTCTTTAATCCCTACATCTTCCGTTACCACCTGACCAGTAGCTATGGTATCCCCTGGCTCTAGGGCATTTATCCAGCGTATCTCCCAGGGCGACTTACCGATCTTCTGGGCCAGGAGGTTCAGTTGGCTTTCACAAGCGAAGGTCACCTGGGGTACACCGAACCCCCGGAAAGCCCCCGCTGGTGGATTATTGGTGTATACTGCCCGCCCGTAAATCTTAACATGGGGAATCCGGTAAGGGCCAGTAACATGGGTACAAGCTCGCTCTAAAACTTGGGCACCCAAGGAAGCATAAGCACCTGTATCAGAGGTAATTTCAGCCACCAGGGCTACCAGGCGACCTTCCTCATCGCAGCCTGTAGTAAGCTTGATCTCCATGGCATGCCGCTTGGGGTGCACAAGGATGCTTTCGCGACGGCTTAAAGTTATCTTTACTGGCCGCCTGCTAGCCCAGGCCAAGAGGGCCGCATGGTGTTGGACGCTCAAATCCTCTTTGCCTCCGAAAGCTCCACCCACGTATTGATTTATCACCCGGATCTTTTCCGGGGGGAGCCCTAAAAGGGAGGCAATTTGTTCCTGGACCTCATATACTCCCTGGGTGCTGGTATATATGGTCAGGCCTTCCCCTTCCGGAACAGCTATAGCGCTTTCCGGCTCTAAAAAGGCGTGCTCTGTAAAGGGAGTACGATAAGTATTGGTCACTACATAAGCGCAAGATTTTAAAGCTTCCTCTGCATTACCCTTAAGTATTCTAGTCTCGCTTAAAACGTTCCCCTTAGGATGTAAAGAGGGTGCTCCTGGGGCCAAAGCCTCAGCAGGGCTGGTTACAGGAGGTAGGGGTTCATACTCTACCTTTATGCTCTCTAAAGCCTTTCGTGCTATATACGGGCTTTCGGCAGCCACCAAGGCTATGGCATCACCTACATAGCGTACCTCTTCACCTACAGCTACCAAAGCAGGCCAATCCTTAAAGATAAGCCCCTGATACCGCTCCCCAGGTATATCCTTAGCCGTAAGAACAGTTACCACCCCAGGGATCTGTAAAGCCGGGCTTACATCCAGGGACACAAGGCGAGCCCGGGCATAAGGGGGACGAAGGACGGCGCCATAAAGCATGCCGGGAAATACCAGATCATCCACATAGATAGCCTGGCCCAGTACTTTAGCCGGAGCCTCGGGCCGGAAGAAACGCCTGCCCATACCTGCTTCTTCTCCCTGGTCGGGCTTGATCTCTCCTCGTAAGGCCCGCGCAGCAGCTTGAACGGCCGTGATAATTTTTTGGTAACCCGTACAACGGCAGAGATGCCCCTTAAAGGCTTGCCGTATCTCTTCCTCGGAAGGATCAGGATTGCGGTCCAAGAGGGCCTTAGCTTCCATCACCATACCCGGCGTGCAGAAGCCACACTGAACTGCTCCAGCGGAGGTAAAGGCCCACGCATAAATTTCCTTCTCCCGTAATGATAAGCCCTCCACGGTTAATACTTCCTGGCCTATAGCTTTATAGGCAGGCAAGCGGCAAGCCCGCACCGGCCGCCCGTTTAGCAAAACAGTACAGGCTCCGCAGACCCCTTCTCCACACCCGTTTTTGGCCCCTGTAAGCCGCAAATGATCCCGTAAAACTTCCAATAACGTAGCCTCCGGCTGTACTTCCAGGGTCCTGGACTGCCCATTCACTATTAAACTTAAGCGCATCCTTGCCCCCTCCTTCTTGTTCTGTCAGCTTAATTGCTAGGGCTGAAGCAACATCCCTGCTTATACCCCGCAAGACCTGTTTTTGCCCGCCCTTAATCTACCTTAAAGCCCGGATTTTTTCATCATACTCTTTTATCTTGGCGTACTCATCCTCCCAGAAACTGGGGCTCCGCATGGCATCTAGATATTCCTTGGTATACCCGAAGGGAAGCCAATCTTGCTCTTTTTGAGCAAAAAGCCGTTCCTTAGCTTCTGGCTTGCGGAAATCGTATATATATTCCTCATTAGCCCGCAGGAAAATATCCCGGTACCAGCGTTCCAGAACAAAATCCGTAATCTCTAAGGTCCGCCGCTCCAGGTCATCCAGAACCGAACGATAGCGGTCAAAACCATCGGTAGCGATGGTCACTACGTTGTCACCAGGGCCTAGCCGCAAAAATTTAGCCATTTTAATGGCCCCCAGGATGTTGCATATACCAGAGATACCGAAGTTATCCTTTAACTCTAAGGCTTTTTCTTCCTTAACCCCCATTTTTATCAGGACCTCGGTACCGTCTTGGATAAGCTTAAGCCCTTTCACACAATCATCGTCGTGGATCAACACCACAAAATCGGTATTGAGCACGTTATGGATTAATGTGCACATTTTGTCCCCGATGCCCTCAATCCGGTGCTGCCCACGTCCCCCAGTAGCCAGGGTGGAACACTCGTACGGCTCCAGAGCTGCCACTTTACACTCTGGAAAAACCTTCTTAATCTCATCTCCTGCGCCGATGGTACCGGCTGAACCTGGTGCGGAGACAAAGCAAGCTATGCGGCCATTGCCTACATCCCGGACCGCCTCAATGGCCGAATTGCCGGTAACATACCGATGGAACCGGTAGTTGGGTAAAAGCTCGAATTGAGCCAGGGCAAAGTTTTTAGGATCCTTTTTCAGTTCATAAGTACGCTTCAAGGTAAGGATCACATCAGATTCCGTTCCAGGAGTTAAGTCCAGTTCCCCGCCATATTTACGAATGCGCTCGTATCTTTCATCACTCATACTATCTGGCATAATAACAATAGCCCTATACCCCATAAGCCGGCAAATGTAAGCTACGCCAATACCGAAATTGCCCGTAGAAGGGCCTAAAATAGTATGTTCACCTGGCCGTATAACCCCGTCTACACATCCCTCAATCAGCGTAGCATAAGCTGGTCCCACTTTGTGGGATCCTGAAGGGAAATACCGTCCCAAGAGTACCACTATATTGGCGTCTACTCCTGTAAGTTCCGGGGGTAATACCAGCTTCCGCACCTGATTATTTTCATCTTTCCAGGTGATGTTAAAAAGGTTTATGGGATCCAGCTCATCCTCCTTAAGGGCCTTTAGCGCCCTCTGCCGTATCTCAGGGTCGATCTTCTCCGGATAAAGCATCTCTTCATAAGTAGGTCCAAAGGGTATTTTGCCTTCCATGGGAATCCCTCCGCTTTAGCTTCGTTAAGTATAATATCACATAGAGACAAAAACTTCACTATTACTTACGTAGTATTCGACGAAGAACAGCCGATCCCTCTTTTTTCTATAAAAAAATTAAAGGGCGAAAATGTTTTCGCCCGGAAGCCGTCTGTAATTTAGCAGTTACCTATAGAACTTTGGAGCTCATTCCTTATCCCGTTCCCTGTGGGCTAAACGAGCTGCAGCCGCTGCTACAATAGCAGCTACTAGATCATCTAAAAAGGTGTTCACCTGCTGGCCTTTTTTCTCGTTGATTTTACCAATAACACCAGGCTTTATTTTATCTAAATACCCGAAATTGGTGAGACCGATGGAACCATAAATATTAACTATACTTAAAGCCAATACCTCATCTATCCCGTATAGGCTATCGTCGCTGCGCAACATGGTGGATAACGGCTCGGCGAACATCCCCTTCTCAGCCATTTCATCCAAGGAAAGCCCAGTAAAAACAGCATTCTGTACTTCCCGTTTCTCCAACACCCTTTCTACACTCTCCAGACACTCTTTAAGGGTTAAAGTAGGAATATATTTTTTCTGAATAGAATAAACCAGGGAAGCCATATCCTCCAAGGTTACCCCTCGCCGTTCCAACCACTCGACGGTTAAATATTTTAATTTTAGTTTTAGGCTCCCCGGTGTAGCTTCCTCCCTAGCCACATTAATCATACCCATTTTCTCCGGCCCCCTCTCTTAAATCAATAACATTATAGCATAATAGAAGGCCCCCTCAAGGTACTTACTGGAGCTTTGGAAAAATACTATGGGGGTAGAAAAGGCGGCTTTCCTACCCCTTTAATAGTCTTTTCAGCACCTTACCCGTCGGGCTTTTGGGTAATTCTGCTACAAATTCAAATATCCTAGGGATCTTATAAGGGGCTAGGCGCTCTTTCAAAAACTCTTGCCGCCTGTCGACAGAGGCTCCTTCTTTCAAAACAATATAAGCTTTTACCGTTTCCCCCTTGAGGGAGTCACCGACGCCTACTACCGCTGTTTCCAAAACGGCTGGGTGGGTTAGGAGACATTCCTCTACTTCACGGGGGTGAACCTCCACCTGGACGAGCCCGGCGGCTTCCTGGGGAAGCCGGGGATAGCCCCGACGGCCCTCAGCACCTCACCGGGAGACGCCTGCCTGAAGGCAGGTCTTACTCCCCCTCAGTGCGCTACATCCTGGCACCCAGGTTAGCCCCAGATGCCGGATGGCCCGGTCCATGGGCATCTACTACTCAGCGTAGATACGTCTCCGCCTTCATCAGGCTGCTGCGGCCTTCCTGCACTTTTTAGCCACCGGGGCCAGCACAGACGGCCGCAAGTATACCACCTTCCGGGGCAGGTCTCGGCCTTCAGTAAAGCGGCCGTTCACCGCCAAGTCCAGTATGCCCGAAGCACCTACTACGTCCCGGTGAACCCCGCTGAAGCCGCAGTTCCCGCACCGGAACACCCGGCCGCTCTGCTTCGTATAGTGGCCGCAAACAGGGCATGTGCCGGAAGTACTGCCTTCTTTGATTTGTTCCAGGGCAATGCCATGCCGATTCAGCTTGTACCCGAGAAAGTCGCGCAGCCGTCCAAAGTCCCACTGGTGCATCCGCTGGTTGTGGTAGCGGCCACAGTCCTGCTTCCTTACACCTTGAGGGTCGCCAATGTAGACCTTCTTCATCCCGCGCTCCACGCACCAGTCGACCGCCATTTTCGTGATGGCGTGCTCCACGTGGGATATCTGGGCCTCTACCCAGTTCAAGAACCTGTACTTCGCCTCAAGGAGCTTCCTCCAGCGGTTGGAGCCCTTCTTGCAGCGGGAAAGGGCCTTCTGAAATTTCCTCAAAGTCTTGTTGCGCAGGCGGTGCAGCGACCGCAGGTGCCCCCCGCTGATGACCAGGGCTTCCTTACCGTCAGTCAAGGTTAGGGCGTGGACTTCACCGGGGTCGGCTGCCGCCACGATGTCCCCCTGTACTTTCTCCAGGGCGGGCTTCACCACCGCTATGTGCAGCCAGTACCCGTTGCGGCGCCACACTAGCTGGACCTGCTTTATCTTCAGCCCCTTCAGCCTTTCGGGTAGCTTTACTTTAAGCGGGGGCTTCTTCCAGCCGTTGGACAGCCTGAGATAGCCATCTTCTGCGGTAATACCAGTGACCTTCCAGGTGGGAGTAAAATACCGCTTCAGCCGCCAGGGGTAGCGCCATTCCGTATGGCCTTCTTTATGCAGCTTCTTCGTCCTCTCCCAGCATTCGTAGTAGGTCTCAACGATGGCCTGTACGTCTTGGGAGTGAACTTCGAATCTTCCCTTCAGGAACTCCTTCATCATGGCTTCGTCTATCCAGATGCCGTACCTTAGCCAGAAGAGGCGGTGGATGGTCATCACGGTATTCCATACCCTGGCGGATTCTCTCTGGATTTCCCTGGCTAGTACCTCTTCCTCAGGCTTTAACCGGAGGGGTATTTTTTCTACCAATACATCACCTTCTGGCTTGGTTATACCTTTTTTAGCTAAGGTGCTGTTCTTTAACCAGCTCATCTTCTTTTTACCTCCTTCCGGGGAGACTTCTGTTTCTCAATGTACCTGCAGATGGTTTCGGCGGTGACATTACCAGCAGTGCCGATATAATAGCCCCTGCTCCAGAAGCCGCTGCCCCAGAAGTACTTCTTTTTTAGACCTGGGAACGTGGCAAATACCCTATTAGCGGTGATACTTTTGAGCTGCTTGACGATCTCTGTTGGAGCCACGGTTGGGGGAGCAGAGAGGAAAATATGCAGGTGGTCAGGCATGGTTTCCATCTGGATCAGGTCATAACCGTAAGCGTCGCATATCTCCTGTACCGCTCTTGTGATCGTTTCAGCAATACTCCCTGTAATTACGCCCCCTTCATCCTACCCCACAAGGGGGTAGGTTTTCGGGGACCGGTTTCTATAAACTGGCATAAGCGTCGATCCATTTAACCAGCTCACCATAGGTAACTTGCTGTCCGTAATAGGATAAAGCCGGGTGATTGGTTAGATTTTGATGCCGTTGCGGCAATTGCTAGAGCAGCATAATTTTCTATTTCCTCCATATATTTGTCTGGTATTTTATGGATACCATATTTTCAAATCAGGCCTATAAAAACTTCACCGTAAATCCGGTTTCTCCTGCCCACGGGGAAAATATTTACCAAGGCTCCTAGTGATGGATTTGAGCTACCAGAGGGAGGTCAAGCCCGTTTTGTTAATAAGACAATACACTGAGGAATTCAAAGAGCAAATTTCGGTACCGAGGTAGGCGTTCTACGATGAATTTCAGCGAAATAATGCGAGCCGTGGCGTGTTGGTCGTTTAAGTCCAAATTATTGGGGGACAGTACAACATCACCCCTTGTACTAAAACACAGATTAATACCCAGCCTGCGCCTCTTACTGAACTCAATGAAAAAGCGGGTACTACTTCAATTCGTAGGCCCGCTCAAGACCATCCATGGCGTAAGCCATGGAAACCCCGCACACCTTATTAGAGCCACTTCTACTCTGACAGAATCACAAACGAACAGAATTACTAGTATATCAATGTCAACTGCCGCTGTCAGTTTAAGCCCGATGTCCCCCTGCTCAAGCAGGAAGAACCTTCTCCCCATTGCCCCTAATCCGGCCGCGCTATCGAGCTCTATGAGAGCTTGTCACTCTACTTTAGGGAGTTCTAAAGAACCCTTTCCCACTCGTCGCTGTTTTCTCTTGTTCTCTACCACTCCCCACGCTACAACCATTATGCCCGCGAGAACTGGAATAACCCCGACCAGCATAACTCCTATGTGCTCTGCCAGTGCTAGCCCCCCATCATGAAAAATCATCTTAAATGCCGTATGTGCCAGTACACCAGCACCAACGTAAATTATAAGCGGATATTTGTTCATCAAACTTGCCAACCAGTTGCTTCCCGCAACTAATATAGGTATACTCAACGCTAGCCCAAATATAACCAACCAGACATTGCCATGAGCCGCCCCTGCTACTCCCATAACGTTATCAAAAGCCATAGAAAGGTCAGCCACAATTATGGTAACTACCGCACTCCAGAAACGCGTGCTCGAAGCCACTTTTTCTTCCTCTTCTTCCTGCTTCACTAACTTCCATGTGATAAAAAGTAGGATAGCTCCACCGATGGCGCTGAGGTAAGGTATCTTTAAAAGTAGAGTGGCTATAGCTGTGAGTATCACTCGCAATAAAATAGCCCCACCCGCCCCTATAATTGCTGCGGTCTTCCTTTGTTCCACTGGAAGGTCCTTTATGGCCAGGCCAATCACAGCAGCATTATCGCCAGATAAAGCTAAATCTATTATCACTATGGCCAGTACAGCATAAAGGAAGGATCCTACGTTTGTTAATGCATACCCCATTGAAGCTTGTCCACCTCCGCTTTGTGCTTGGCGCTGCGCCTCCCCTTACGGGGAATGGATACCTTCTTGACACCCAGCCACTCTATACCTCCAATTGGATATCCATCTTATACCGATACATGTAAATTGACCGCTCCCTTTATACGTTAAATTGGACCCTAATCTTATAGGTCATTGTCCCGATTCTAGAAATTACACCTACCCTGGCCCTTAGTACAGATATCTCGAGGCATAACTCCAATTTCAGTTTTGTTTGGGTTTTGCCGGAAATGACTTATGCCATGGCGAAGAAATCAAGGCAGGGACAATAAATACCTGTTTAGGTCTAAATAATTTGCTTCACCTTTTATATTCTAGATCAATATCTTAGCCCGCTACTTTACTCGCTACCTAAGTTTGTCAATAGTAATAATTCCGACTCTCCCCTGTTTTACAGTGAAAAATGCGCCCGTGGGCCCTTCACCGCCTATCTTAACTTGGGACACACCAACACCTTTCCGCTCATCAGCCCATGGATCAATTTCATAAGTTCGTCGCCCTAAATCCTCTAATCTACCCGGCACCATGACGAAAGCGAGCAATACCAACGACAAATGTAAATGCGGCCTGCCGGTACGCCGCTCAGAGTGGGTACCGGAACGTAGTGGACCCGCGGCGGTAGCTACTAATACCAATAGTCCTTTTCCAGCATTACAACTTCAGGCACAAGCATGCCCTCCTATGTCGGCTTTTAACTAACTTTTGACCAATAATTTCGTAGTTTTCAGCTGTGACTTTGAGCAATGTCCACGATATGACTCCTTCCCGTGCCAAGAGCATCGATGCCCTCGGATAAAAAGAAGACACGCCTCACATAAACAGCATTGACTAGTCGGTGTCATACCTTCGATACGTTTTATATTGTAAGGAGAGGTTCCAGCCCTTCATACTCTCCTAGGTTGGCCAATTCCCTTATAACTTCCTCAGGAACTGGAATACCCGTCCGCAATCTTTCCTGCTCTATATTGAACTCTATCTCACCAGGTAAATATATCCTCTCGCATCCTTCAGCTAAATCAGAACTTTTTACTTGAGCTATCAATTGGGCAAGTCGGTGCTTAAACTCGTTTAAAGGCATAATACCTTCAATATTAATGCACCCTACAAAGTGCCCCACACCTTGTGGTCCTGTGAAATCATATATCTGCCGTACATCTCGCCCGAACAGCGAACCAGATAAAACCCCAGACAACACCTCAACCATAAAAGCCAAGCAATATCCTTTGTGGCTTCCAACGGGCAATAAGATTCCGTCCAGCGCCTCCAGTGGATCTTCTGTCGGCCGACCTAACTTGTCTAAAGCCCAGCCCGGAGGTATCTTCTTGCCCTGTTTCGCCATCGCCCTTATTTTATCTCTGGCTACCACAGTAGTGGACATATCCATGACAATGGGAAAGCCTAAGTCCGACGGTACAGCACAAGCAATGGGATTTGTACCTAGGGTCAAGGTTGTACCGCCCCATGGAGGCATGGCTGGCGCTGTATTTGTAAAGACAAACCCTATCATCCCTTTTTCCGAAGCTTGCATCGCTAACAGACTAGCCGCTCCAAAATTGTTACTGTTTCTTATAGCTGCTGCAGCAATACCTGTCTCTTTTGCTCGCTTGATGCACCAATCCATGGCTTCCTTACCAACTACCTGGCCGAAGCCATTGTCACCATCTACCAAAGCCAGAGAGCCGACCTCCGACACCACTCTAATTCTAGCATGGGTATTAATAAGCCCTTGTTTCGCTCGCTTCACATAAGTCGGTAGCCTCATAATACCATGGGAGTCAATTCCCCGCAGGCTAGCACGTACCAGGAACGTCGCTACGGTTTTTGCATCGCTTTCCGTCGCACCAACTCTAATTAATGCTTCAACAGCAAACTTTTCTAAACGGGATGCTTCTACAGATTTCACAATTGCGTTCCTCCCACTCTAGCATTAGGTTTCGACCCAGTTGACAGGATTAAGTGGAACTTGACCATTCAGAACTCTGACCACATCATCGCAAACAGTCTTTACAATCTTTTCTTGAACTTCTCTGGTCATCGCTGCAATGTGCGGTGTTCCAATAACGTTTGGCAACTTTAACAGCGGATCGTCAGGTGAGGGCGGCTCATTATCAAATACATCTATCGCAGCACCAGCTAGTCTTTTTTCCTTTAGAGCTGACAATAAAGCATATTTTTCCACAATCTCGCTTCTCGCAGCATTGATAAGAAACGCTGAAGATTTGACTATTCTCAGTTCCTTTTCACCGATTAGGCCTCTCGTTTCCCTGTTTAGAGGCAGGTGAAGAGTTATAATATCAGCCTCTTTCAAAAGGGTATTAAGGTCAACTAATTCCACGCCATATTGTAGGAACTTTTCTTCTGAGACATAGGGATCATAGGCAATCACTCTCATCTCAAACCCGCTTATTTTCCGTGCAACCCTCTGGCCTATATTTCCAAATCCCACTATTCCTAAGCACTTTCCTTTAAGTTCCATCCCCAACAAGCTCTCTCTCCTCCACTCACCAGCCTTAATTTGTTCTACACCTTCGGGTATTTTTCGCGCCACAGCCAAAATAAGGCCAACTGTAAACTCCGCTACCGAATCTGCGTTAACACTCGGTACGTTAGTAACCCAAATCCCCCGTTGCGTTGCCGTTTCGACATCAATGTTATCAACTCCTACACCGTGTTTAGCTATTATCTTCAAACGCTTGGAAGCCTCTATACACTCTCGGGTTACTTTGGCAAATTTGACTACTATCGCATCGGCATCCACAATTTCCTTCACTAAAACTTCCTGGCTAGGATGTTCTAGGACTTTGACCTCTCCCACGGTCTGCAAAATTCTGAGACCCTCTTCCAGCAACGGCTCCGTAATTATGTGCATGCGGGTTCCATCTCTCTTTCTTGTTTAACTTTCCTCGCCGATACGCATAACGGCTGTTGGAAGAGGGGCTTCTCTCGATCAGAAAAGCCCCTCTTCCCTAAGGTCGTTGACAGAGCTTGAAATAACTAGAGGTTTAGCTGGCTACTTCTTCTGTTGCTTTAAGCTGAACTTATTTGCTAATTCCGTATACGTGTCCTGCTCCTCCTTAAGAAATTTAGCGTATTCGCTCCCGCTCAAGTCGAACTGCTCCAGAAGCTGAGCTTTGAGAAACTCCCGGTATTCAGGGCTATCTAGTGCCTTCTTAAAGATTTCCCTTATCTTATCAAGTACATCTTGAGGAGTTCCCTTAGGAGCAATTATGCCCCTAGGACCATATTGGGTTACATCGTATCCAGCCTCTTTTAGAGTAGGAACTTCCGGGAAGTGCGGACTTCTCTTTTCGCCCAGTACTGCTAATGGCCTAAAATCACCAGACTTTAACAGACCTGCAAAATCGCTAGGTGCATGGCATGCAGCATCAATATGCCCACCCAACAGCTGGCTAGCTACCTCAGCACCACCGGTGCTAGCCGTAACAATATCAAACTTGATGTTTGTCTTGTCCTTCAACTTGTACAAGCCCATTAACCAAGGACTACCGGCAGCCCCAACTCCGATTTTTAGCTTGCCCGGGTTGGCTTTGGCGTCGTTAATTAAGTCTTGGATTGTCTTATACTTACTGTCTTTGCGGACACTAATGAAACCACTTTCTGTGTTAACACCGATAACCGCCTCAAAGTCCTTATAACTTAGTTCTGAAAGTCCCATGGCATTGTTTATCGCCAGGTTCGCTGTAGCAAAGCCTATGGTATAACCATCGGGTTTAGCTTTAGCAACTTCAGTGAACCCTATATTTCCTCCTCCGCCCGGCTTGTTAACAACGGCAACGGTTACTCCGTCCCGCTGTATTAACTCCGCGAGCTTTCTCGCCGTCTGGTCAGTTCCTCCGCCCGCAGCAAAAGGTACTATTAGGTTGATAGGTTGCTTAGGAAACTTTTCCTTGCTCACCTTCGTTTCTGACGTAGTCGAGGAGCTGGTATTGGTTTGACCTTTACCACAGCCACCAAC
Organism: Thermanaeromonas toyohensis ToBE; assembly: GCF_900176005.1. Taxonomy (NCBI): domain Bacteria; kingdom Bacillati; phylum Bacillota; class Clostridia; order Neomoorellales; family Neomoorellaceae; genus Thermanaeromonas; species Thermanaeromonas toyohensis. Next base: position 2,967,873 of record NZ_LT838272.1, read on the forward strand.
GAGGGCCAGTACAAGCATAGTAGCTACAAGGATAGCAATATACCGCGCCTTTTCGTAAAGTTTCATAATTGTTCCTCCCCTCCCAACCTCAAATTTTTCTTTTTTGTGGGGTCCCGGTTACTCACAGAACTCAGATTATATTCGCCTACCGACTAGACCTCTACTTCATTTCATGTATCCCTCCTTCCATCCTACAGCAGCTCCCCTTTCTAAATGGATAATATTAGACAATTCTCCTTATCCTCTACTAACGCGCTTCGCTACTACGTAAATACACCGTTGTAATGTACTTGAACCCTCTATACAGTAAAATGGCAGTTGCTATTCCTAACATTATCCCAGATATTGGTCTTTCGAAAAACTGCACTATGCTACCGTTTGTTAATACTAACCCAGCCCTGAGTCCCGTTTCCAGCGTCCTTCCAAGAACAAGGCCTACAATAAGAGGGGCACCATCAAACCCCGCCTTCTCGGCAAAATACCCAACAATTGCAAACACCATTACTAGCCAAAGGTCAAAGATGTTGTTATCAATACTGTAGGCACCAGTAAGAGTAATTAGCAGTATTAGAGGCATAAGAATCTTCGCTGGCACCCTCATTATGGAGGCAAATACTCCTACTAGTGGCAAATTAAAAATCAGCAGTGCTATATTCCCAATATACATGCTGGCAATCACTGTCCAAAATAGGTCTGGGTGCTGGCGAATTAGTAACGGCCCTACTGTAACACCATGCACCAGTAACCCACTTAAGAGGATGGCTGTTGCTGAGTTAAAGGGTAGACCTAGCGATAACAGCGGTACCATGGCACCAGCGCTAGCGGAATTATTTGCTGATTCTGGCCCCGCTACACCCTCAATGGCGCCCTTTCCAAATTCCTCCGGATGTTTTGATAACTTTTTTTCTAGCTGGTATGACACGAGGGATGATATAAAATTTACCGGCCCAGGTAGAAATCCAATCAGGAAACCTATAATTCCCCCCCTAAACATAGGCATGACGGAACGTCGTAGTTCTTCCTTCGTGGGATATAGCTCTCGTAGCCTCGGAGTTTTAACATAACCCTGCTGTACATTACTACCTACTACTCTTAGCACTTCGCTAATCCCGAAAAGGCCCATGGCAACTAGACTAAAGTCGATGCCCAACTCTAAATCAGTAAGCCCAAACGTTAGCCTTTTAACACCTTCACGCGGGTCAAGCCCAATGGTGCTTAGCATTATCCCCACTAAAACCATAAGTAGTGTCTTGAGCATAGATTTGCCGGTCAGATTGCTTAGTAATATAAGGCCGAGAACGGCAAGAGCAAAATATTCGACAGGTCCAAAACGAACCGCGAACCTAGCCAGCGGCGGAGCAAAAAACTGCAAGCCTATTACACCTATAGTTCCCGCCACGAAGGAGCCAATTGCCGCAACCGCCATCGCTGCCCCAGCACGTCCCTTTTTAGCCATTTCGTAGCCGTCTATACACGTAATTACCGATGCAGTCTCTCCCGGTATCCTTGCTAAGATTGCTGTAGTTGAACCACCATACATTGCGCCATAATAAATGCCAGCTAACATTATGATCCCGGCACTTGGATCCATTCCAAAGCTCAAAGGTAGTAGCATTGCCATTGCAGCAGTCGGACCCAATCCTGGTAAAACACCAGTAATGGTTCCCAAGACCGCTCCTAAAAGGCATGCCATCAAATTGTAGGGCGTGACAGCTCGCTGTAAACCCAGAATAAAATCAGCTCCGAAGCCCACCTTTTTTACCTCCTATAAAGCAAGTATTCCTTTCGGGAGGGGAACCTTTAACCAAACGGCAAATACTACATATGCTACAACAGAACATACCACGGATAAAATAACCGGCCTCCACCAGCCTTCCACCCGCATGACCCGCAACAAATACAACATCAGGCAGAAAGTGCTTATTAAATAACCAAGGGTTTCTAGCACAATAATGTATATTATTACACCAATAGCAAATAAAATTATTTTTGCTTTATCCTCTTCTGTTAATGTTTCATCACTTTTCTCCGCTTTCGCTGGTGTTTCCTCTTTCGCTCTATTTACCTTTCCTCGATTCATTACGATATAGCTGTTAATTAAGATGATAGTTGCGATCGCGGCTGAAGCTATTCCCACTACAAGCGGCAAAAATCCTGGTCCAGGTGCAGCAAGAGTTCCCACCCTCAAGGATAGCGACTTCCATGTGTAAATTAAGGAGAAAATTAGTATAGATGCCGCAAAATATCGTTCCCACCTCAATCTTCACAATTCCTCCTTTCCATTTTTACCCTGCAACGCTTTCAGCCTGCTATCTCCTTACTTCGTACGTTAGTGCCCCTGGAAAACCAACCCCAGACTCGACTACTTCTGAGTCAATTAGTTGTGTAAGCTCAACAACTTTATCCGACTCAATTAGCCGTGTAAGTTGCTCCATCCTTACAAGAGGATAGTTTACATCCGAAAGGCTTAGTTTCAGAGCAGCCATAGCCGAACCCCAGGCAAGGCCCATTTCGGTGCTACCTTTCAAGAAACCGTACAAGAAGCCTGCACAGAAGGCATCCCCTGCGCCGAACCTATTAACCACTACACCAGGATACTTCTTTTTTACTTTGTACACGTGGTTCCCATCGTATGCCACGGCACCCTCGGGGCCTAGTTTAAGGACAGCAACTTGGCATCCAAAGCGTTCACAAATTTCTCTTGCTACTTCCCCTGGCTCTCCTACAAGCGCGAATAATTTTTGGGCTTCCTCCTGATTTAAGAACAACACATCTACCTTATGGCTAATTTCACCGATTAAGCGGGTAGCTGCTGAGGCTTCCCATAAACTCGAACGAAAATTAACATCGAATGAAGTACTAAGACCATAAGATCGCGCGAATTTGAACGCCTCTACAGTAGTTTTGAAGCACTCATCACTGATAGCCGGTGTTATACCTGTGATGTGTAGATGCCTAGCCATTTTCACAAATTCCCAGTCAACATCTCGGTGAGAGAGTTCACTTCCTGCACTTCCTTTTCGGTCATAGATCGCAATACTAGGGCGAGGATCAATCCCAAGTTCTATAAACATAATTCCAATTTTTTCTGTTGATCCCCATACAACCCTACTCGTATCTACTCCCAATCCCCTAATGGTATTGAGAATATTCTCACCAACAGGGGTTCGGGGTAGCTTTCCAATCCAAGCGGTTTTGAGGCCTAACCTGGTAAGCCCAATAGCTACATTGAGTTCAGCCCCACCTACTAGTACCTCGAGGCGTCTTGCATTTTCAAGGGTCCCGTACCCTTCTGGCCTCAATACTAATAATGCTTCTCCTATAGTGATTACGTCGATAGACATAGTTGAGTAATTTCGCCCCTTGTAGTTAACGTGCTAACTGTTTATGACTTTATATGTGATGAGTTTTAATTTTATTAAGCTGATGCTCACAGGTGGTAATTGTATCCATTTGGTTACCAATTAGTTTATTACCTTTAAATACCATTTTGGGTGCCTTGTAATTTGTCTAGTCTTCGTATTTTTATGTTTCCCAGATTTAACCACAATATAGCTGCTCGTACCAGAGAAAATTCTATACCGAAATCAAACCTGGCCCTTGCCTCTAACTATGTATCTACAGCTAGACTGGACTTTTCGGGTTCCAGAAAGAATCCAGTTAAGTGATAGATACCAAAAATACAGAGTATGACCTCGAACGTACATACCTCCTTCTTACTTAGGCGTAAGCCTTCCGCCTTCCTTAACCAGTAAATCTTCGCTCGCATAATTTCCGAACACCACCCTCTCAAGAAGAGACAGCTACACACTAGTACAACCGTTCTTCCCCCCGGGAGTACTTTTTGGATGTTGTTTGTTCTCGGCTAACCTTTCTCGGTGTCCAAATCTGCCGTGGTCTTAAGTACAACGCGCCTACCACTGGTTCTGTGAAAACAGCGTGAATAACCCACTATCTAAACATTATCACTCTCGTGGTCTTCCGGTGATGCTTGTGGAAGAAAACCTTCCACCTGAGCCGCACACAATAGGATAGCAGGCCAGTCGGTACCTACTCAGGTTGAAAGACTTCACAACCATGTACCGACTGGCTCTGCCGTACTCCTTTCAGTAACAATCCATGCGGCGCTCTCTTATAATTCACAGACTATATAAAAGCTCCCGCCAGCTTATTTTAAAGCAATCCCAGTGTTTTTAGCCGCTGTTCAACGATATGGTAATTTTCACTACTGATTTCCCGCCACGGCTTACGACAAGTTCCTGGATCTACCCCACGCATGCGTAAAATTGAATAACACCCTGCAGGCCTAAAACCTTCTATGGCCTGAAGTTTCCGTACCTCAATTAAAGTGAGCTGAAGCTCTGCAGCACGTTTGTGATCGCCTTGAAGTATAGCATTATAAAGTTCCAACACAACTTCAGGTAGGACGTTCGCCGTGCCGGCGACACAGGTTTTCGCACCTAGAAGGAATGCTGGATAGAGAAGCCCTACTGTTCCAGTCATGAAATTAAAATCAGGATATTTACTCCCAACCTCACGAATATACTCAGCAAATAGCATGAAGTCTCCGCTGCTGTCTTTTAGTCCACGTACACCTACGTCGGCAAGCTTTAGAAGAAGACTCGGGGTTACGCAGTAACCCGTAGTCTTAGGATTATTGTAGAGATAAACAGGTATATTCACAGATTTAACAAGGTGCTCAAAATGCTCAATAATGTGTATCTCCTTATAAGCGAACCCAGAATAGTAGAACGGTACGACACTAGAGACCGCCGCAGCTCCGACGGATTCCGCATGCTTTGCAAGTTCAACTGTCATTGCCGTGGAGGGTGCCCCAACTTGAACTATCACTGGTACGCGCCCTGCCACTTCGTTAAGTATAATTTCTACAACACGTTTTCTCTCTTGCTCCGTCATGAGGGGAAAACTTCCATATGATCCGGTAATAAAGAAGCCGTGGACTCCTCTTTCCAGAAGGAAATTTACCACATTACGGATACCTTTCTCGTAGATTTCACCTGTTTCGGTAAACGACGTAATCAGAGGTGGTAGAATTCCCGTTATATTATCGCTAGACATTAGATTACCTCCTTTTAGATCAAGACTATTAACTTTGTAACTTACGAGATATCTCACATTTAGGCGGGCTTTTCTTGAGTATTTGCTGCTCTTCAGCTATAATTTATATATGAGAGGGGTAAGTCCATGCTATTTAAAGTATTTTACTGTTTCCTTATGCTTCTTTGCTCCCACACAAAGGAGCTAGCGTGAGGAGGGAACACTGCTCCATTTCAAAGCAATATAGTATATAGTATAGTGAACCTTTGTGTCTATGTTCGATATTTTACTCTTTCTCAAACCTGATGCTCCTCATTCATCACCCCCTTCCGCTTGTTATAGCAAAAACTAGGTAAGAACCTAATAATTTAAGTGGACTTACCCACTCCTTGATTTTCCTCCTTTACCTCAATTTTCGACCCACAAGCTCATAACTCTGAACTGTTAATTTAAACATATCTCCCCGATATAAGCTCCTACCGTAGCGGACAGGTTCGTTACCTTCACTGTAAAGAATACCCTCAACAAGTAAGAGCGGATCTCCCTCTTTAATACCCAAAATCGATGCTTCAGTACTCGTCGCTATTTTAGCTTGTACTGTTTCACGGGAATGTGCTAGCCTTATTCCGCACTTCTGTTCTAACGTTGCGAACAACGAGTTTACGCTTAAATCAACGTCTAGAACGGCTGCATACCTTGGAAAAGGCAAATAAGCCCATTGCAAAACGGCTGGTACTTCATCAACGATACGCAAGCGTTGAATTTCTATGACCTTTTCTCCTGGAGCTATATTTAAGTTGCTTGCCACTATATTCGAAGCCGTGACTACTCCAGCAGACACCACACGAGTGGTTACTCGAAAGCCTTGTTGTACCATCTTTTGCATAAAACCTATCATTGTAGTTAACTGGCTAGTTATTTTCGGAGTAGCCACAAAGCTTCCTTTACCTGCCCGCCGAAAGATCCACCCTTCAGCAACCAGTTCAGCAATAGCTTGCCTTGCAGTTTGACGACTAATATTAAACTCTTTCACCAGTTCCCATTCCGACGGTATTCGATCACCAGGCTTTAAAATTCCTTTTTGAATCTGTTCCCTAAGATAATTGGCTACTTGATAGTAGAGAGGCACCGCACAATTGCGATCAATCAAATTGACACCTTCCTTGTTGGTGCTATACCGTACTTGTCCGTACAGGATGTTACGTGTATATTATTCGACGTGTTTATTTGGATTCCTTCTTAACTCAAAAAGTTTTTTTTATAGCCAACAATCCTTCCAGCCATCAATGGGAATGTAAAATAAACTGTGTAAACCCCTCTGGATAAAATGTTAAACTTAAGCCAGGGGGTAGGACTAATGGTATGCATACTTTCCAAAGAACAACTTCCGGCCTTCATCAAGGAGAACTATTTGGTAACTGCCCACCGTGCTCAAGAAGCAGTTAAGGCCTTGTACGGCCAGCTTATCGAAGAGATGCTCGAAGCCGAACTTGAACATGAATTTGGCTACAGCCGGTACGACTACCGCAACAAAAGGATTGATAACGCAAAAAACGGACACACTAGGAAAACAGTCAAATCTGAACTTAGTCCTCTGGAGATCAAGGTCCCCCGTGACCGTAAGGGTGAATTTGAGCATATAGTACTCAAAAAGTACCAAAGGCATATCTCCACCATTGAAGCCCAAATACTATCCATATATATGCCAAGGGAATGAGCACCCGCGATATATCCTATTATGACCGTATGCTAATAAAATTATCGTTTTTCGCAGGAGAAAAGACAACAAAGGCGAGCCGCGGTGCTCGCCCTGGATAGTCAAGCTGCCTGTTTACCAAAACACCGGCCGCTGAAGGCCCTGGCCTTCATTTAGCCATGGGGTGGAAGTCAGTTTGGATCCTACGGGACCCCTGTTCTAACACATCAGAAGGATAAAGCCGAAGCTGGCTAGCGAAGCAGGTGGAGGTTGGCCAGGCGAACCCGAGTGAGGCCTGCCTCCCGGGCCGCGTAATAGCAATCCTCTGCCTCTTCCCGGGTCACCAAAGGCAGATCATCCAAAAGATGGGTAGGGGCAAAGGCCAGCAGAGTGTATGGAATGGAAGAGTTGAGGTTGGCTAAGAAGCGGGCTATACCAGCTACTTCTCGCCTACCTACGTAGCCCGGTACTAAGAGAGTGCTGGCTACCAACAGGGGAGGGTCAGGGCGCTGGTCAAAGTAGCGGGAAAGATACCGAAAATTAGCCAGGGTCTGCCGGTTGCTTACGCCTGTGAGGAAGCGGTGGAGGTCGTCATCCCAAGCCTTAAGATCAAACTTGATTACCCCGCCCGAAGCCAGGGCCAGTTCCACCATGGGTTCGAGGTAGCGAGGGTGTAGGTTGCCGTTGGTTTCCCAGCAGACGCGCATTATCCTATCCTCCGCCTTCTTGAGGGCCCGGCGGGCTACGGCCAAGGTGAAAGGCATCTGGGGTGAAGGGTCGCCGCCGAAAAAACAAATGCAAGCTGTCCTTTCGTCGAGGGAATTTACAAGATCGTCTAAGGTTAGGAGGGGTTCTCCCTTCCCAGCCATTTCACGGTAAGTGCTATTTTGGCAGTAAAGACAATCAAAAGAACACGCTCCTAAAAATACGGCTAAATTTTGGTAGCCTACTTCGGGTCCGGGTCGGTAGGCGTACTTAGGGTAGCCAGCGCCAGTACCCCCCGGGCAAACCCATCCAGCTACGCAATTGGTGGGAAGGGGATCGAAATAAAAACTTCCTAGACCGAACCGGGCAGTCCCGGCCCTAGAAATAAGTTTGCCGTCCCTGGAATAACGCAGGCGGCAGAAACCTTCTTGCCCTTCACCTAACTGGCATCGGTTACCACAAAGAAGACAGGTAATACCCCCGGGGGTACGCGGAGGTGAAAAAGGAGGGAAGATACGACTACGCCGGTGGGCAGCTTCCGCGACTTCTTCGCCCAGGTGGGGATTTTGTTTCAGACATTCACCACAAAGGTACCTCAAGACACGGGCTGCCGGTCGCCCTGAATTACAGTGTCGGCACTCTACCCATTTTTTTCTCCGCACGTAGTCAACAACTCCTTACCCTGCGGGAGGATAAAAGACCGTCCTCTTATCCCCAAAATCAAGTTTTCCCAGAATAACTTTAATCAAATAAGTATTCGTTAACGCTTCCCCCTTCTGGGCTTGGCTACTATTCTCAGCCCTGTATTAGCTGAGTTTCTATCTTGTCCCTCACCAGCAATTTGCGAGGTCCATTAAAAAACCTGGGCTAAAATAATTATGAGAAACGTATTAAATATAAAATAGCCTCCAATACTCCTCCGGCCACAGCCCGGGCTTTATCAGAAATGCTAAAGCAGTGCTTAAGACTTGCGCGGGGATCTACATCGCCCACCTTCATGCCTTTGGTTACCCATAGCCCGTCGTGCAATAATCCGCGCAAGACTCCTCCTATAGTAGATATTACGGGGCTATCACCTACCTTAGCTACAGCTTCACCTGGTTGAACTTGGTCACCGATACTTTTTATTCCCTGGAAGACCCCTTCGTCAGGAGCCCTTAAAACCCTTTCCACTGTATACCCTGCCACTTCTCCTGGAACGCCAGTATTAGGCCTGGCCTCACCTTCTAAGATCACCCGGCCTAAATCATGCCCTCTCTGAGTCTCAATTACGGCGTGGGCATCCCGCCCCGCCTGGAAACCTGGACCCAAAGCTATAACAACGGGCGCTTCATCTATCCGGGTACCCAGGTTAGTTTTAGCCATAATAGCATCCACCACTACCTGAGGCTTAAGCTCTCCCACAACCTTTGCCTGGGGATCTACTATCACCGCTATCTCGCCAGAAGTAGCTACCCATAAAGCTTCCCGGGCATCTTTTACTAACCTTCCTCGAACCCCTTCCACCACTGTAGTGCCGGAGTACACAGCCTCGGCAAAAGCCACCGTCCTGCGAATCACTGTAGGTTGGGGAATCTCGGTCATAACAATATTAAAACCCGCCCTCCAAAGCCGGTGGGCCACACCGCTGGCCAGGTCCCCTGCCCCTTTAATGACAACCAATTTTTCCCGGATCATTTCTTTTATGCCCCCAATTATTCTCCTTTATTTCGTTCATTTATTTCATTTTGCTGTACATTTCATCCCTCTGTCCTGAACATGGCCGACGCCGCCGGTGACACCACGTCAGTAGAGTGTATCTCCAGTGGCTTGGGTGCGGTTCCTTTCAGGTTTCCTTAAGCCAACGGAGATAATCTTCAGGGGTGTCTATATCTTCCACCACTCCAGCACAGTCTACCTGCACGGGGAGGACCTCCTCTGGATAGCGGTTTAAAAGGTCCCTAGCCCCTTTATCACCCTCCAAGGAGAATATTTCCCTCCACAAAGAGCGGTCCAGTAAGACCGGGTTACCCCTTCGTCCTTGGTAGTATGGTACAACAATCTTTTTGCCTGTCTTCAAGTAAGCCTCAGCCAAAAGTTGCAATACAGAATAGGTTACTCCAGGCTGATCACCTAAAAGAACTAAAGTAGCCTTAACCCGGGGCGAAAGACCCAAAAGGCCAGCTTTAAGGGAAGTGCTCATCCCTTCCCGCCAAGAGGGGTTAAAAATTAGGTGAACGGGATACCCTTTAAAAAGGGGAACTATCTTTTCGGCTCTATGTCCTAAAACTACGACCACTTCGCCCATCCCAGATTGTATGGCTGTACTAACCACTCGCTGGACCATGGTAAGCTCCCCGGTAGGTAGAAGTTGTTTAGTAGCTCCAAAACGCCGGGCTTCCCCCGCCGCTAAAACAATAATCCCTAGGTTAGTGGAGGAACATGCGGCCCCCACAAGGATCTGCCGCACGGGAGCCCCGGTTTTTAGCGCACCTAAAATCACCCGTTCTGGTCCATATCTAAAAAGCTCTTCGGCCAGCAAGCGCCCCGCTTCCTGTTCCTCCCTTCCTTCAGCCTGGTTTAGAAGGATAACCCAGCGGGAACTCTCTGGCACACCTTTCCTTCCCCCTAGCGGGTGCCCCAAAAGGGTAGCCGTCAGGGGAATGGTTACTTTATTCGGTAATTCCCCTTTGTTCCATAACCCTGGAATCAATTCAGCCCGATGCACCCAAGGCCTCTCTAAAGGTTTTCCTAAAACCTTTAGCCCCATTACAGTGATGACCAAGGTGCTTTCCCCAGGAATAACCGGTTCGTGGTCTGCTGGGACTTTTAACCCCGCACCTTTTGCCCCGTCGCCTTCTATAAGGAGATAATCTACAGGGAGGCGGGCCAGATAGGAAATCCCTTCTAGAGAAAGACCTAAAAGCTTTCCCTCTTCCCCTATGCGGCTGCCGCAGGTGACTAAATTGCTTTTTCTAAGCTTTTCCTTTACCTTCTCCAATAATTCTGGGATCGAAGGAGATATCACAGGCTCCGCTAATTCCTGGGCCTGAGACAGTAACATTTTGGTGGTAGTAGTGACGATGACCCGCTTATCTTGAGCCGCCAGCTCCCGGGCAAGACACATAAGGGCAGAGGTTTTCCCCCCTGCCCCTACCAGGGTGATAATCTCCTTCTCCTTAAGCTCTAGGGCTAGGTTAAATTGCATATCGCCAACCTAGAATAAAGGCGGTGTTATGGCCGATAAAAACACTAGCTCCTTGTCCCCAGGGTTCCATAACTTGTGGGGCACTGCTGCATAATAGTATATGCTGTCACCCTCCTCTAAGTGGTAAACCTCGCCCCCTATATCAATATCCATGCATCCTTCTAGCACCACAATACATTCTTCCCCAGGATGGGACAAGGGCTCATCAGAGCTAGCGGCCCCCGGTTCCAGCCGGGCCATCATAACTTCCATCTTGCGGTTAAGATCCGGGGAAGGAAGCTCATAGGTTAAGTGCGATTGAGGAAAGCGTAGTACTTTACGTTGATCCCGCCGTACAACTGGACTGTGCTCTTCATGATTAAGAAGGAAGTAAAATATGGGTACCTCCAGGGCTTCGGCTATTTTCCGCATGGAGGTAATAGAGGGGTCCGCTAAGTCCCTTTCCACCTGGCTTAAGAAACTCGAGGTAAGCCCTGTCTTCTCAGCTACTTCCTTAAGGCTCATACCCTTCTCACGGCGAATTTGGCGAATCTTTTTCCCTAGCATCGTCAACCTCCCATGGGCTCTAGAAAGACATCCATGATCCCCCCGCAGACCATACCTTCACCTTCCGCCACGTCTGCTGTAAGGTCTAGACGGAATAGCTCAGGCTTTTTCTTGCGGAGGACTTCTAATGCCCTTTGCCTGATCTCAGCCTCAGCACACCCACCACCCAGGGTACCCAATATACGCCCATCGGGCAGGATAACAGCGCTCGTCCCCACCTCCCGTGGCGTGGAACCCCGGGTACGGACAATAGTGGCTAGCACAAAGGCTTCGCCCTGCTCCAATAAGTGAATAATATCCTTTAGTAGCTCCTTATTCACCATGTTACTATCCCTTTTTTACATTATACAACATTTTTTGCCCTTTTCCTTCTATATTGATTATAATTTTACCCTGATTTAACTTCCTTCCCCTGGCGATAGACCTGGATTATTTCAGCTAAAATACTTACCGCAATCTCAGCCGGCGTTTCAGCCCCAATATCTAACCCGATAGGAGCATAGACCCGTGCTAGCCTTTCCCTAGGGACCCCTTCAGCAGCTAGTCCCTCCATAATCCCTTTTACCTTGCGTGAGCTACCGATCATGCCTATATACGCGGCAGGGGAGCTAATCACCCGGCGGAGGCAATCATAATCGTGGCGGTGCCCTCGGGTAACAATGACTACATAGGTGGAGGGATCAATGGAGATCCTATCTAAGGCTGAGGCAAAAGAATCACAGATAACCTCATCAGCCTGGGGAAAAAGCTGACGGTTAGCGAACTCCGGCCGGTCATCAACTACGGTGACCCGGTACCCCACCTCTTTAGCCAGGGTAGCTACTTTCTGGCCCACATGACCTCCACCTAAAATTAAAAGGTGGGGCTCTGGTAATACCGGCTCCAAGAAAACATCTACCCACCCTTCACCTAAGGGTACATGAACCCACTGGGGCTTACGCCGCTTAAGAACTTCCTCCACTTGAGAAGCGATTATCCCTTCTACCTCTTTATTACCCAGCTCTCCTACCCCGGGGCCGGAAAAGTAATAAAGCTTCCTAGCTCCGGGTTTTAAGACCTCCTTAAGCTCCGGGCTAACCTGGAGGATCCTTGCGGCTACCGCGGCACGGTTTTCCTCTAAGGCTTGCTGTAAGGCCCGGTAAAAGGCCAGCAAAATAGCCACCCCCTAAGAAGTTCCTAAGGCTAAAGCCACCACTTCCGCCATAGACTCCGCCCAAAAATCCGGCTGCGCGTCAATAAAGCGCTGGCGAGGAACATGGCTCCAGCCCGCGGCCACTGCTACTACCCCGGCGGCCCGGGCTGCAGCTATATCATGAGGGCTATCCCCTACCATAAGAGCCTTTTCTGGAGGGATCCTTAATGCTTCTAAGCACTTAAGCACCGGCTCAGGCCTCGGTTTATGGGTGTTTACATCTTCCATGGTTATAATGGCCTGAAAAAAATCCTCTAGCCCAAACAACCGTAACCCGTACAAAGTAGTATCCCGGACCCGGGAGGTTACAATACCCATGCGGACCCCCGCCTGGTGTAGCTCCTTAAGGCCTTCCCTAACCCCTGGGCACAAGCGCACCAGCTCGTTGTAATGTTCCTCGCTATACCGCCTATATATTTCCACCATTTCTTCTACCTTCTCCGGTACAAAGGCTTCCAGGCCCTCCCGTAAGGGAACACCAAAATAAGGGTAGACTTCCTCTGGTGCCACCACGCGCCCAAGATAGGGATATAGGGTGTATTGAAAGGATTTAATAACTAATTCAGAGGTATCCAGCAGGGTACCATCCAGGTCAAAAAGCACACCCTCCCGAGCCATTGCGCTTACCCTCCTTATCTCCCACTAGAACCGCTTAAACCTCTCTTGCCTAATAAGCAAATCCCGCTTAGATCCTCTCCTTTAAGAGCTGGTTTACCAGGCTCGGATTAGCTTTACCCCGGGTCTCCTTCATAACTTGCCCTACGAGGAACCCCAAAGCCTTTTCCTTTCCCTTCCGGTAATCCTCTACCACTTTAGGATGGGTAGCCAAAACCTTCTCCACAATGGCTGTAAGCTGGTCCACATCGGTTATTTGCGTCAACCCTTTGGCCTCCACGATCTCCCGGGCTCCCCGTCCCGTAGCGAACATTTCTTCCAAAACTTCTTTAGCGATGCGGATGCTGATAGTGCCTTCCTGTTGGAGTTTAAGGAGTTCGGCCAGGCTCTCAGGTGAGACCGGTGCTTCCTGGGGCTCTAACCCCTTAGCATTTAGTAAACGTAAGAAATCCCCCATTAGCCAGTTGCTAACCTGCTTGGCATCCGGGAAAAGGGCCACCGTCCTTTCGAAGTAATCGGCCAAAGCCTTGGACCCCGTTATCACCCTAGCATCATATTCTGGCAAACCGTATTCCCGTATCAACCGCTCTCGCCGGGCGTCGGGCAGCTCAGGCAAGGTAGACCTTACCCGCTCTATCCATTCTTGTCCGATGGCCAAGGGAACCAAATCGGGTTCGGGAAAGTACCGGTAATCGTGGGCCTCTTCCTTGCTGCGCAGGCTGTAGGTGACCTGGCGCTGTTCATCCCAGGCCCTCGTCTCCTGAATTACCCTCTCCCCCCGCTCCAAGATAGAGATCTGGCGCTCTATTTCATAACTTAAGGCCCGGTGTAAGGCCCGGAAAGAATTCATATTTTTAACCTCTGTTTTAGTACCGAAGGCAGTGGAACCTTTAGGCCTTACAGACACGTTGGCGTCGCAGCGTAAGGATCCTTCCTGCATCTTACAATCGGATACCTCAAGGTATTCTAAAATGGCCTTAAGCTTTTCCATATAGGCCCGGGCTTCATCGGGGCTCCTCAAGTCAGGGGCGGACACGATCTCCAGTAAAGGAACGCCGGCCCTGTTATAGTCTACCAGGGAATAATCGGCCCCCGGCTCCTCGGCATGGATAAGCTTGCCTGCATCCTCTTCCATATGCACGCGGATGATACCCACCCGTTTTTTTACCCCGTCCACTTCTATCTCTAGATATCCGTCCCGGGCCAAAGGGAGATCGTATTGGGATATCTGGTAATTTTTGGGTAAATCGGGGTAATAATAATTCTTACGATCAAACTTACATACAGGGGCTATGGTACAGTTGAGGGCCAAAGCCGTCTTTATCCCAAACTCCACCATCTGTCGGTTGATAACTGGCAGGACCCCGGGTAATCCTAGACATACAGGGCAAACTTGGGTGTTGGGAGGAGCCCCAAAGGCTGTGCTACAACTGCAGAAGGCTTTGGAAGCTGTTTTAAGCTCCACATGAACTTCAAGGCCGATGACCGCTTCGTATTCCATTTAAGCCACCACTCCTATACTTCAGGCCACCGGCGAAAGTTTCCGGTAGCCTGCTCAAAAGTATAAGCCACCCGGAAAAGGATCTCCTCGTCAAAGGGCTTAGCTATAATCTGCAAGCCTACCGGCAACCCTTGAGCGAAACCGCAAGGGATGGAGATGGCTGGCAGGCCCGCCATATTGACCGGGATGGTACATAAATCAGACATATACATGGCTAAAGGATCCCCCACCCTCTCCCCCAACCGGAAGGCCACCGTAGGAGAGGTAGGCGTAACTAAAACATCATACTTTTCAAAGGCCTGGTCAAAGTCGCGGCGGATGAGACTCCTAACTTTGAGGGCTTTGAGATAATAAGCATCGTAGTAGCCAGCGCTCAAAGCATATGTACCTAGCATGATGCGCCGCTTAACTTCAGGACCGAATCCTTCCCGCCGGGTCTTCATATACATGTCCACCACATCCTTCCCCGGGAGCCGGAACCCATAAGCCACACCGTCATAGCGAGCCAGGTTGCTCGAGGCCTCGGCCGGGGCTACCAAGTAGTAAGCTGGAAGAGCGTACTCTGTATGGGGCAGGGAGGTTTCCTCGCAAAAAGCCCCCAGATCGCTTAAGCGGTCTATGGCCTGCCGTACTACGCTCACCACTTCACGGTCCATCCCCGGCCCAAAGTATTCCCTGGGTACACCTATCTTTAACCCTCTAACATCTTGTCGCAGAGCAGCAAGGTAGTCCGGAACAGGTAGGTCTGCCGATGTAGAATCCAGGGGATCATGGCCAGCTATAGCTTGCAACACCAAAGCACAATCCGTGACATCCCGGGTTAAGGGGCCTATCTGATCTAAGGAGGAAGCGAAGGCTACCAGCCCGTACCGCGAAACCCTTCCATAGGTGGGTTTAAGGCCTACTACGCCGCAGAAGGAAGCCGGTTGACGGATGGATCCCCCTGTGTCAGAGCCCAAGGCGAAGAAGGCCTCCCCCGCCGCTACAGCTGCTGCCGAGCCTCCGCTGGAACCTCCGGGTACCCGGTCTAAATCCCACGGGTTGCGGGTGGGGAAGAAACGGGAGTTCTCAGTAGAAGATCCCATGGCAAATTCATCCATATTACATTTTCCTACTAAGATAGCTCCCGCTTCCCTTAATTTTCTTACTACAAAGGCATCATAGGGCGGGACCCAGTTCTCGAGCATCTTAGAGGAGCAGGTAGTGCGGATACCTTCTGTACACAGGTTGTCTTTCAGGGCCATGGGTATGCCTGCTAAAACGCTTAAACTTTCTCCCCGGGCTCGCGCCTCGTCTACGGCTTTAGCCTGCTCCAGAGCTTTCTCCGGGGTCAAGGTAACAAAGGCCTTCACCTTATCTTCTACCTGCTCTATCCTCTTAAGGATTTCTCTTGTAAGTTCCACAGCGCTTATCTCTTTGTTTTTAAGAAGCCGCGCAGCTTCATGGGCGCTTAAATAAAAAAGTTCCAAGGGATGAGATACCTCCCTTCATCTACAGCTATACGTGCTTAGACCACTCGAGGTACTTCGAACTGGCCTTCACGGGTAGCCGGTGCTCCTTCTAAGGCCTTCTCCCGGGGCAAGCTGGGTTTCACTACATCCTCCCGGAACACATTGCGCAAGGGTAAAACGTGGGCTGTAGGTTCTACTCCCTCCGTATCCAGGGCATTTAATTTCTCCATGTATTCCAGGATGGCATTTAGCTGCTTAGTATAAGCTTCTTTTTCCTCTTCAGAAAGGTAAAGCCGGGCTAAGAGGGCCACATGTTCCACTTCTTCCCTGCTTAAAGGCATACTTACACCACCTTAAGGAAGGTCTACCGGGAACATTATAACAGAGAAAAAACCTGAGGGCAAACGCTCGTGCGTTGCCCCGGACCCTCTCCACTTTCTCTCTGCTTCCACTCCGCTTTTCAAACATATGTGCTATAAAGTAAGGTTAAATTAATTCTATGACAAACTCACAAAAAACCGAGCACATGTTTATGAAAGCCTATGGTAACTACCATAGGAGCAGGAAAAAACGAAAAAAGATAGAACCTCCAATGGTAGAAAGGAAAAACCACCCCGACGAGCTTTTTGAAAAAACCGGAGGGTTATATGGCCGATGGGAAATAAAGCGACCTCCAGGGTTAACAGGTTTATAAGTTGTGAGGGCGTAGTTTACATGTTGCTATGCGGAATAGCCCTTCTAGTGTTGAGTTCATGCGGCCAGAGAAGTTTAGCTGAGGAAATTCAACTCGACTTGGATAAAGTTACTGAAGTGCGTATTCAAACTGCTCAACAATTGAGCCAGGCCTCAGCTCCACAAGGTTCTTTAAAATGGCATCGAATCTCTGGGGGAAAAGAGTTAACTTCATTTATCCAATTATTGGGGAAAGCTAAAAAGATCGAGCAAGCCCATACCCCATTTCCTCTAGGGGATGGTGTAATAACGCTCGTTTCGAAAACTCATGGTTTATATGGACTTAAATACTTTATTAAAGACCGCAAGTTGTTAGATATTCATAAAGGTATATGGTATTCATTTCCAGAAGGGTTAGATGAGGTTCTGAATCATTTAGAGGTAATCCCTATTATAAGTAAGTGGAATTGACTACCCTGATAATGAACAAATACAAAATTCTGGATGCTACTGTAATATGAGGAGGGATGAAATATAAAACGTGTTGTAAAGCTGGTGGCATTGATAGGGGTTATATGGGGAGGGTTATCCTTAACATTTGTTTTCTTTGTAATGAGAACCACACCACCCCAACTGGCAGCGGCTTTAGCCAGGCTCGGACCCTTTAGCGCTATAGCAGATTCATTCACTGCCGATAAAATCGCTTGTTTTCTCCCTGTGTTGCTTCCCTACGCTATTGGACTGGACTTAGCAATCTGGACCGTCGGTTTACTCCTTTGGCTAGGTAGCAATGGTTACTGGCCGGGAGCTGCTTTAGGCAGTTTCTTAAGCCTATGTCCAAGCCTGGCATGGATTGTTGTGGTGACGTTTACCTTACTTGGAGGGCTCGTAATCGTTGGAATAGCCTTTTTATTTTACTATATTACTGAGATACTATTGAAAAGTAGTAATACCAGTACACCTACGAAGTAAGATGAATAAACACTATAACGATCTAACTTTAATCTGGTATCAGAAAGAAGGCTTTGGAACCGTTTACAATAACCCGTATACCTCCTCTTTTTTAGGCCACGCTCCATAAGGTTCGTAAGCAGGAACTGGCAGGCGGCCGCTATCTTATTGCCGGCCACAACACGTGCCAGATAATATCAGACCAGAAATGAACGCCCACCGCGGCCACCAGGCCGCAACGGATATACTGCCAGCCCGCCAGGAGTCCTGCTATGCCGTTAAGAAGAAATACCTCGGCCAGAACAAGGTGCGGGATGGCGGCCGGACTTGGGAGTTTTAAAAGGAAGGCCACTGCCGGCAGATGGGCGGCCGCAAAGGCGAGGGCCGCAAATATATTCCCCAGCCATAACGCCACCCCGGTGGTCTCCCGGCGCTGCAAGAATAGGTTAAGTAAAAAGTTAAGTAAAAATGCCAATAATCCCAGTACGAACAGCCGGAACACGATCTCCTCGCCGATCCCTGCGGTGGCCGAAGCAAGGAGCGACAATGGGAAGGAAGGGTGAGGGAGCCCATCCCACCCCAGGCTTAGGGCGAACAGCCGGTCGAGCACTACCAATACGTTTCCTGCCACCAAACCGGTGACAAGCGGCGCGACTATCCATAACCTTAAGCCGGCATCCGGGCGGTAAATCCCCGGTAGACCCAGCCGCCGGGCGAACCAGAAGCCTACCATCCCCAATAGACCATAAACTGCTAGAATTAGACCTGCGCTGACCAGGGCTAGCTGCCATTGCGGTATCGCGGGCCAGGTTGCCTGGGGAGCAATTTCTTTCGGCGGTATCCGTAAATAAGTGATTAACACTAGCAAGGCATTGGTTACGAGCAACCCCCCAAAGGTTTTCATTTGCGAGCGAAGATCGGCTCTCATACTACGCTCCCTCCTCAATTAGGCAGCGGCACGGTTAAGGAATAGCAATCCGGGCCCACAGGACTGCATTTGCTTCCGGCTACTCTGGTATTTGATGATCCTTTTTATATCCTGCTAATCAAGTGGTTGCGAGAAAAGGTGCGCACCGCTAAAATCATCAGCACTCCATCAACTACCCATAAGCCCAAGCCGATGAGCAATGCCACGCCGGTACTTAAGTATAGAACTCCTGTTACCTGGCTGGCCACCAAGGCCAGGATAAGGATCACCAAGGATCCTGTTAGTTGGTAGGCCTCCATAAAAGTGCGGACGCGGGAGGAAATGAGTACCGTCACTACAGTTCCTAGGGTTGCAACGGCTGGTGTCACCCAAAACATCAAAGGCCACCAGGGCGCGGTAGGAAACCAGATACGCCCCATCACCTGCCAGCTTGCAGCGTTAACCACCACCGTATAGATGAGGAAATTCAACCAGGTTAGGGCCAGCGCAGGAGCTATGGAGGCCAGCACTTTGCCTAAGAAAAGTTCCCCGTCGCTTAAGGGCGTGTAGAGCAAAGCTTCTAGGGTTTGGCGCTCCCTCTCGCCCACAAAGGAATCTGCTCCTACCATACTGGCAAACATCAAGGGTATAATGAGGAACAGCGGTGCCAGGAAGAATCCCGTTATCAATACCACCCAGAGCTGTTGTCCGTTTAACCCGGCAAACTTTTCGGCCATAAAAGGGGGTAGTCCTCGCTTAGAAAGTAATACGTCCAGCGGGGGGCTGGATGCCGAAGGAAACAGCGCAGGCAACAGGACTACCGCCAAAGGCAGGAGAACCGTAAAGATAAGCGGCACGAAGACGGCCGGCATCCAAGCCGCGCGGTTCTGCTTGGCTTCTTTGAGGTCTTTAAGGGCAATAGTGTACAGTATCTGCCAGTTCATCCCTTCACCACCTTCTCTTTATTTTCCCGACCGCTACCGTCAAGCCCAGCCTGGGCGATGTACCGCTGCTGTAGTTCAAGGTAAATCTCCTCCAGGGAACGTTCGCGGGGATTGACCCTCAAAATCTGACCGCCCCGGCGGGCCACCTCGGCCACTATGTAAGGTATCCTTTCGCGTCTATTTACTTGTACAGCTAGGTGGGTATGGTTGAGCACTACTTCCTTGACACCGGGAATAGCCCGCAAAGAGCTGATTAAGTTCTCCGGCGGCAAAGCCCAAAGTTCCAGGTCTACCCAGGAGGCAGGCCACAGCTTGCGCTCTAGCTCCACCGGGGTACCTAGGGCAAGCAGGTGCCCGCGGTTAAGCACTGCTACCCGGTCGCACAGGTGCTGAGCTTCGGCCAGGTTATGGGTGCATAAGAATACCGTATGGCCGCTCTGCTTAAGGTCCTTAATCAGTTCGTTCACCTGATGGGAAACCTCAGGATCCAGACCGGCGGTGGGTTCATCCAGGAAGAGGAGCGGAGGGTCGTGAATAAGGGTCCGGGCCAGGGCCAGCCGCTGCTTCATCCCCTTGCTGAAAGCACCTACCTTATCGTCGGCCCGCTCGGATAATCCAAAGGTGGCCAGCAATTTTTCTACGCGGCGGGGCAAAACCGTTGGGGGAACCTGGTACAGAGCTCCAAAGAAAAGCAAGTTTTCGCGGGCCGTCAGACGTTCATATACCGCTGGTGCTTCTGTAAGCACGCCGGTAAGCTTGCGAACCTTGGTTCCCTGCGTCACAGGGTCTAGGCCTATGACTAGGGCCCGGCCCCCTGAAGGAGTGAGCACGCCGTTCAGCAGGCGTACCAGGGTGGTTTTGCCAGCACCATTAGGGCCCAATACTCCGAAGATCTCCCCAACCTTAATACTGAAGGTAACACTGTTTACGGCCACCACTTGACCGAACCTTTTGGTTAGGTTTTCAACCCGGATAACCTCTTGCAAGCCTCGCCCACCGCCATTCTTTTAAGAATCAAAGGCTGTTTTAGTTATCCTCCCTACCAGGGGCATAATTATTTTGATAGCCATCGAATTAAATTATAACTTTTTGCTCCTGATGGATCAAGCCTCCACCAAAAGCTGAAACAGTTGTTGGCTCAAGGAACTGACTACTCAACATCCAATAAACCTTCGGCTTCGGCTACCAGTGTCGATGTGCCGCACTTTCAGACCGATACTAGGAAATTTACTAAACACCCGTCCACCCACCCAACCCAGGGTGACGCGGTGGTCAAACCATTCAACATAAGCATACAGGCTGCCGATTACTATAACTGCTAAAGCCACGAGAAAAGCTATCGCCCGCATAATAAGTTTGCTCATAATTTTACCTCAAAGCAAGGCTACTCAACATCCCTTTTAAAATGTAAGAGTTCGCTTTTAAGGTGCTGTCTTTGTTGAGAGTTAGCCAAAGGTCATAAACAAATTTATCTTTGAAAATTAAGGCATGCTGTTCCAGCAAGGGAGCAGGAAATTTTAGGCTCCAGCCTGGTGGGATCTGAAACGAGAAAGGAAAAGAAGGCGGTTCTATGTTCTCAAGGAGATTCTACCTCCGTCACCTTAAGAACCGGCCCCCGCATATAGAAGTTAACCCCGTCCAGCAAAATCCCACGGACAGTCACCTGTTGGCTAGCTTTGGCTTCTAGAAAAGCTTTTATAGTCTCATTTCCTTCTTGGGGAATAAGGACCAACCGCCCTTCTCTCGTTTCCAGCTCAAAGTGACGCCCTTCGACCTCGCTTATCTTAAGGGTGCCCGTAAATTGGGCTAGTTTAGTTGCAGAATAAATGCTCACCCAAGGCGGAAGGTAATTTCCGTAGTAACCGAGGGTACCCACCAGCCCTTTTACCAGCTCTACCTCGGACCCCGCAGGAAGCAGCTTGCTCCAAAGGGAACTCCGGTTGTAGTTAGTTAGGCGCAAGTAAAACAAGTACCGCCCGTTGGAAGAAACCATAGGCACAGAAGCAGAGCTGTTTGCTGATCCATCGGTTAAAGCTCGCACGCCAATACCCTCACTCCAGCAATAGATCTTCTGCCCAGGCACAAGCCCCCCTTCGAGTATATCCTTTCCCCAGGGATATGCTTCTGGTCCCCGGCAGAATAGCAGGGTAGGGATAGGCATAGAAGTCCACACCGGATTAGTATCCACCTGTCCTTCCTGCCCTAGGTTTATAATTTTCCCCCCAGCACTCATGTCTACAATGTGCAGTTTCTTGTTCACCGTGGCTTCCCTTCCCGTACCTGCGATGTAAGCCAGCAGGTTACCATCCGGCGACCACACCAGCCAATCCTGATACGGCAACCCCGTACCTAAAACCAAAGGTTTAGCAGGCTGCTTTAGATCCAGCACTTCAATCGGTACGCCGTCACTAGATAAGGAAGCCGAGTTGAATCTTAAATAGTAAGCCAAGTAACGCCCATTAGGAGACCACTTAAGCCCAGTAGCCACCCAGAGGAAGATGGGTTCCTTTGCTCGCTCTACCGGGCTACCTAAAGTGAGCAAGTTAGTCCGTTCCCCGCTTAGAAACACGCGTTCAATGTGCAATGGGTGCTGTTCATCTCGCGGGAAAGACACAGCCAGGCTTCGGCCATCAGGAGCCCAAGCATAATCTATTACCCTGCTTTTATCGGGCAATAGTATCTCAACAGTCACTTTGTCCCCAGCTAAAGTAGCAATTTTTAAATTGTAATCGGGGTTGTCTCCGGGTTCCTGGGTGCTAAAAGCGATCTTATTGGCGACCGGCGACCAGCTTGGTCTCCCCCATACCGGTTTAGAATCCACCTTAAAAGCCTGGGTACCATCCCCCCTAGTCACCCATAGGTACCAAGGTGCGCCTTCAAAAGCTTGGTGGAGATACATTAGCCACTGGCCATCAAAGGACCAACCCAAGATCTGGACTATACCTTCGTGGGTTATCCGCATGGGCTTTGCTCCAGCCTCTAGGCCCTCTACAAGCCACAAATGCCCGTTGCTAGTAAATGCTACTTTAGCAGGAAAATCTCCGTAGTAGACCCTTTGGGGAACTGTAAGTTCTTCCGGGATCTTTAATAAGACCAGATTATTCTTACCCTCCCATTGCACTTCCATGCCCAGGGCTTCCGCTACAGCCCTTAAAGGTACTAGGACCCTGCCGCGCATATTCTGTACAGGAAGGCCCAGTTCTATAGCCTTGCCATTTAAATAGGCCTTTGGACTACCGACAACTAGTTTAAGTCTAGTATTGCCGCCTTTGGTAACAATTACAGAATCCGTTCCTTCTTCCCACTGCACTTTATACCCTAGAGCTTCAAAGGTGCTGCGCACGGGTACTAAAAGGCGGTCGGATATAAAAATAGGGGTAATATCTAGCCTTTGCTCTTCCCCGTTAGCCCAAATAACATTAAGCCCAACCTTTGTAACGCCACCTTCGCATGAAACAGCACCGTACCCGGCTACTCCTATCCCACCTAATGCTCCCATAAACGTTACTGCCAAAAACATCGTTAAAGCAACTAGCCTCATAAAGAAACCTACTCCTTTTCCTAAAATATAATTTTCCTAAAAATATAACACTGCCGGAGGAAGTTTTGTGGCACTCATGGTGCAAGTTCCAATTAGTACAATTTGCTATATCTTCCATAAATCCTTCTTGTTACCTGAATAATATTCGCCTCCAACCTCCTTTTAACAAGACCCAGTTGACCGATTCATACAATTTACCCCAAATTTTCCGGCGCTTTTCTGTGAAATCATCAATTCTAAAGACTGGCTCTTAGCATTATCCGCTTGACAAAATACTTTCTTCCATAATATACTTTGTATTGCAAAGTTACCCAAAGGAGGAATACACTTGATGAAGCCTGAAAATGTCCACCAAAGCCTAGCACTAATTCAGGAAACCCTGGTCAGGATGCGCCGGGAGTTTTTTTCTCCCGACGGTCCTGTCTATAGGTGCTGGGGGTTCACATGGGGCATCGCTTTCGCCCTCACCCACCTGCTGGTCTCCCATAGAGACTGGGTCGGGCCGTGGATGGGGGTGGCTATTAGCTCAACCTGGATGGTTGCCATTCTGGTTGCGATGGCCTACACTTATCGCCACTACGCTGGTCTACGGGACGTTTCGTCGCCGGCGGGACGTCGTATCTGGTTGGTCTGGATGATCGCCTTTCTCCTGTTGCTCCTAACCGTTGGCCTAACAGGTTCCTCCAACTGGCTGGTGGGTATCTGGGCCGTCTACACCGTCAGCATTCTCTATCTTATGATGGGGGCGCTGTACTTTGATAACCTGCAGATGGGTACTGGTCTGTGGCTCGGGCTGGCTAACCTGTTTGCGGCGTGGCTGGGGGAGGGTGTCTACGACCTGGCCATGGCACTGCTAGGGGGAGGCGGTCTGATCGTGGCAGGATTGCTCCACGATCGGATTCGCGCTGGCAGGGACGACCAGGAGCCACGATGATGGAAATGGTTGGGGGCCCCTTTTCTTTACCACATCTCGACGAAAACATCCACCCGCCAGCGCGACTGCAAATCATGACCGTGCTTTGTGGGTTGCCGGAACGTGATCGCATCGCCTTTACCAAGCTTCAGGAGCTTTTGGGCTTCTCGGCGGGAAATTTAAGCACTTGCCTGGCACGGCTGGAGCAAGTCGGCTACGTTAGGATGGAGAAAGCCTTTCGCGGGAAACGGCCTGTCACGTGGATCGCAGCAACGCGGCGGGGGCGCCAGGCCTTCGAGGAGTACATTCAGGCTCTTCGCCGCTACCTTAACGAGGTAGATGCGATAAGGCTCCAGGGCGGAGGATCTGGTTAAGGATTGCCATGGTGATTCCTTTGCGCCACGAAGTTTGCCTGTCAAGGAAGGCCGCCCCGGATTGATTGGTTATCATCCCCCTAGGAGAGGCAAGATAATATAGCATTCAGAAATAGAATTATCCCCTTTACGCTACCATAGCAAATAAAAGCATAACATACCACCTATTCCTTGACCTAACACGTTTGGAACTCAACTTTTTTCCCTAGATCTCAGGCTTGCTTAATATTTCCTTTAATGTATTTGTTCCTGGAAGCAAGGTTTTTACCCTCCTTAAGCTTCTTCTAGGATTTAAATTCAAGTAAGGCTTCCCAAAAACTTAGCCGCCTCTTTATCTACAATTACCACTAGCCCTGGATGGAGCTGGAGTATAGAGGCAGGTACACTTTTATCTACCGGACCTTTTAAAGCCCTAGCTATTATGTTAGCTTTGCTCTCCCCATAGGCTAAAAGAAGTATCCGGTTAGCCCTCATTATGGTCTTTATGCCCATGGTAAGGGCAAACCCCGGTATACCTTCCCCTCCTTCTTCTTCGTTGTCTTTTATGGTCTCCGGGGTAAGCTGGGCCAGATGGGTTAGGCTCCCCCATTCGGTACCCGGTTCGTTAAAACCTATGTGGCCGTTACTACCTATCCCTAAAACTTGCAGGTCTATACCCCCTGCTTCCCTTATGGCTTCTTCGTATCTTCGGCATTCTTCCTCTATGTCTTGGGCTCCCCCATCAGGAAGATGTATGTTTCCCCGGGGTATGTTTAGGTGTTTAAAAAGGTTTTCCCACATGTAGTAGTGAAAGCTCCGCTTGTCTTCGGGAGAAATACCATAGTATTCGTCTAGGTTGAAGGTTTTTACCCGGGAAAAATCAAGCCCTTCTTCTTGGTGTAGCCTTATTAGTTCGCGGTATAGCCCTAAGGGGGTTTTGCCTGTGGCTAGTCCTAGTACGGTGGTAGGTTTTTCCTTTATCTGTTCTGCTACTCTTAAGGCTGCCTTCCTACTTAGGTCTTGGTAGTCTTCTGCTATTATTAGCTCAGGATGCACTCTTTATCTTCCCTCCTTAGGCTTCTTTTCAGGTATGGTATATTATCTCCCCTTTTATCATGGTGAGTTTTACTTCCCAGTTGGGGTTCAAGATTATTTCCCTTTACTTCCGCTTCTCCTCCGCCATGTATGTGTAGGTATTAATTTGGTGGGGTGTGTATACCCGGCTCGCTGTTATTAGTATCTTTTTCTTCTTCCCACTTGCCCCTTTTATCCTTTTACTGCTCCCATTGAAAGTCCTTTTACAAGATAACGTTGCACGAACAAGGCAAAAACAAGCGGAGGGATCACAGAAAGGGAGACAGCAGCTGCAATATCTCCCCATCGAATACCGTAAGCTTGTATAAATAGCGTTGACCCCACTGTTACGGTTGTTGCTTTTACATCGCTTAAAATACGGACAAATAAAAATTCATTCCAAGTAAATATGAACGCTAGAATAGCCGCCGCTGCTGCTCCAGGTGCAATGAGAGGAAATACAATGCGCGTTAGAATTCCGTAAGTGGAACATCCATCAATCATGGCTGCTTCCTCTACTTCCCTGGGAAATTCTTGAATAGAACCTACAAGAAGCATTAAAGTGAGCGGAGTATTCATAATAATTCCTACCCAAATCAATCCTACTCGGGTATCTAATAAATTTAAAAACTGGAACATCATATAGTAGGGAATAGCAAAAACTATAGGAGGCAATAACCGCAAACTTACTACAAAAGGAAAAAATCGCTTTCTACCAACACCCATTCTGACTATAGCATAAGCAGCTGGAAGACTCAGCAGTACAGCTCCAATACTTGCCCCAAATGCTATAATAAAGCTATTTGCAAAAAACAGCCCAAACGGATAACCTGAACCATAAAACACATTTTGGTAGTGCTCAAGTGTTGGTGAAAATATCCATTTAGGAGGAAAAGAAGAAATATCAGCGTCGCTTTTTAAAGAGGTTAAAAAAGCTATTGCCAAAGGAGAGCTAAAGGTTACCACGGTAATTAGTAGAACAATCCCAAAAGCAATATTTCTCAACGTCCTCACGAGTACTCCTCCCTTTTAAAGACATATCTCATTGCTAATGATAGTGGAAGTGCTAATATAAAAGTTAGCAAAATGCTTGCTGCTGCTGCTTCTCCCAGATTCCCCTCTAAAAATGCCTTTTTGTATATAAAAAGGCTTACACTTGTTGTAAGATCTCCTGGCCCACCATTAGTTAAGACATAGATCATATCATATACCTTAAAAGCATCTATG
Organism: Thermanaeromonas toyohensis ToBE; assembly: GCF_900176005.1. Lineage (NCBI taxonomy): Bacteria > Bacillati > Bacillota > Clostridia > Neomoorellales > Neomoorellaceae > Thermanaeromonas > Thermanaeromonas toyohensis. The sequence continues at coordinate 2,994,406 of NZ_LT838272.1, forward strand.
CCTCGCAAAAAAGCTGCTATAGCAAGAGTGGGAACAAGAAGGGGAAAAATGATTTTTGTAAAAACATGATAAGAATTAGCCCCATCAATCTTGGCAGCTTCATAAAGCTCTTCAGGAATTGAGGTAAGTCCAGCATAGGCGATAATAAATACAAAAGGAATCCATTGAAGAGCATCAATCATGATCAAGGTTAGATTTACCCATTTTGGATCAAATGGATTCCCGGGCAGCCCTAGCTGTTTCATGTAATATGGTATAATCCCTACAAACTCATTTAATCCTAACCGAAAAATCAAAGCAAATAGGGAAGGAGCTACCATCATGGGAAGTAATATTACACTAATAACTACTCGTTTCCCCCTAAAACTTCTATTGATAAGGATAGCTAGCGCTACTCCAATTACCAATTCCACAGCAGTAGCAAACAGTGAAAACCTTGTGCTATAAATAAGTGAATGTCTAAAACTAGCATCGCCCAAAATGTGGAGATAATTAGTTATGCCAATAAACGGTTTATGACTGCCGGAAAGCTTAAACCCAAAAAAGCTCATGTAATAAGAATAAGCGGTGGGGAAGACTATAAGTGTCAACACCGCCACCGCTAAAGGCCCAATAAATACGTAAGCTTCTTTTTTCGATTTTATTTTATACATCTGGTTTTTACTTCCCCACTTTCTGACTAACTTCTTCCTGAACTTTTTTGAGGGCGCTATCTATATCAATTTGGCCAACCCAAGCTGCCGAAAGATATTTTGCCATAATTTCTAACACAGGAAATACATTCCCACTAGTATCTTCGACAAACCCATATTTCTCGCTATGCTCAGCGATATAAGGAAATTCGGGGCGTTTATCCTTCATTCCTTCTAGAATATCTTTTACAGGAGGAATTCCCCCGTTTTCAGCATAAACCTTCATGGCATCTTTTGTGGCAAGATATTTTAACCATTTCAATGCTGCTTCTTGTTTGGGGGAGGACTTGTTAAGACCCACTCCTAAAACATGAATATGTGTAGCATGTTTGGGACCTGGAATAGGGGCAATCCCTACTTTATCATAAACCTTTTCGCTCTTAGATTTATCAGTGAGTTCATGATATGCTGCGCTCCACTGTAAGATAAGCGCTACTTTTTCAGTTTGAAAAGCTTGGTTTGTTTCAGGATATTCAAAGGTCGTCGAAGTCGGAGGAGTTAACTTCTTTTTAAAGATATCCACATACACTTGAAGTGCTTTCCTTGCTTCTTCTGTGTCGAAATTCGGCTTGCCATCCTTAGTGTACCAGCTTCCTCCAAACGAATAAAGCACATCGTTCCAAATCATTACGTTATATATTAGATTTTTTAACTGTAATGCTGTTCCGTATTCTGTTGGGGATACTGGGTTGTATTGTTTAGTAAAGAAAGCGGAGGTCGCAATAAAATCATCCCAATCCCATTCCTTAGGATCTTTAGGAGAGAGTTCTTTTCCTACAATTTGTTTACTAATTTCTCTATACTTGGCCTGCCAATTTGCATCGCTTAAAAGTTTCTCAATCAAATCTTTGCGGTAATACAAAAAGTGGTTACTTATGTCCATTGGAATCCCGTAAACATTTCCTTCATTTTTAAGTGCGTTAATGCTTGTATCAATGAACATATTTAATCCTTCTATTTTATCTTGAAGTGGAACTAGATGCCCTTTATGTTCACCAATTTTGTACGTCGCTGTAAAGTAAATGTCTACATCTTGACTGTTAGCCGCCATCATAGCTGCTTCTTTTTCCCAAAACCCTTCTCGAGGAGCAGGAAGCATTTTTACCTCAACCCCATCTTTGGCTCCTTGCCCCTCATTATATTTGGCGATCACCTTTGACATAGCTTCACTTTCTGGTCCTGGCCAATAGAGCATATTAACAATTTCCCTTTTTCCTGAAGCCGAAGTATCTGAAGCCTTTTTTCCACCCGCAGCACACCCACCTACTAAAGCTGCTAGAGTACCCACTATAAGAATAGCCAATATTTTACTCCATTTCTTCATTATAGAGTTCTCCCTCCTTCAAAAATAAGCTTGCAGCTCCCAAAATCATAGCATCTCCTCCTAGTTGAGAAATTGATAGCCTAAACGTAGGCTGCCTTGTAGGATTAAGTTGATACTTTACCATATCCATAAGCTTTTTAAGATATGGTAAAAGCTCTTTTGCAATACCACCCCCCAGAATAATCTTTTGAGGATCGAATATAGAAACTAAGGAAGCAAGAGCATTGGCAAGATCTTCTAAAAAGTCCTTTATTATCTCTGCCTCTAGCTCTTTTCCTAATAAACTATTTTTAAGGATTTCCGAAGCCTTCATTTTAATGCCTGTTTTTTCTTCATATCTTTTTGTTAAAGCTGTTGCGGAAACATAGGCTTCTAGACATCCTTTCCTTCCGCAAGGACAACTTCTACCGTTAGGATGAATGATTAAGTGTCCTATTTCGCCTGCGGCTCCAGTAGAACCTCTAAAGAGTTTCCTGTTTATTACAATAGCTCCTCCTACTCCTGTACCTAAAGCCAAGCATAGAAAATGTTGAACACCCTTAGCTTCGCCAAAATAGAGTTCTCCTAAGGCCATTGCATGTACATCATTTACCACTTTAACAGGAAGATAGGTTTCGCTTTCAACTATTTTTTTCAAAGGAATACCGGTCCATCCTGGAAATGTATTCGTGGCACCAAGGATACTACCATCAAAACCCACTTGACCGGCTGTTCCAATACCTATCCCTAGGACACTTTGCTCTAAAAGTTCTTTAATAATAGATAACACGCGCCTGACAACATGTAAACCACCTTTATCTGCTTCAGTCGATATTTCAATTACCCTTTGTAAAGACCCGTCTCTACTTACAAGAGCACCTCGAATTTTGCTTCCCCCTACATCGATCCCTATTACCCTCATTTCTTCTCCCTTCACTTTAAAATAACTTTTCTAAGACTGCTTTAGCCGTTTTATTTAGACTTTGAACAGCTTTATCCTTTAATCTTATTGCTACACTTGTATACAAAATATCTAATATATGAAGCTGTGCAATTTTTGAGGTTAAGGCACCGCTTCTGAGCGGAGTCTCTTTTACAGAGGTTAAAAGTACAATATCTGCTACTGAAGTTATAGGCGACCTCGCATAATTTGTTATACATATGACCTTTGCCCCAGCTTTTTTCGCCAATCGACAAGTTTCTACAGTATCTTTTGTACTTCCAGAAAATGATATACCTACAGCAACATCTTTTTCCCCTAAATTTACTGCAGATATAGCCTGAATATGTGCATCTAGCATAGCATCAACATTTAATCCCAACCGTAAAAACTTATATTTGGCATCTAAGGCTGTATATCCCGAAGCACCCACTCCATAGAACTCAATTTTATTTGCATTAACTATTGCATCAACTGCTCTTTCAAGTTCTTTCAGAGAAAGCAGCTTAACGGTATTTGATAATGCGGTAATATTTTCTGTTGTAATCTTTTGTACTAATATATCGATAGAATCTTCAAAGGAAATATTTTCATGAATATTCATTTCGGGCCTAACTATATCTTTTGCAATATTAAGCTTAAAATCTTGAAAACCTGTTAGCCCTATGTGCCTACAAAATCTTATTACTGTGGTCTCTCCACATCCACACTTTTCTGCCAGCTCCGTTACCGAAAGGTATATAACGTTATCAAAATTTTCCAGTACATAATCTGCTACTTTTTTTTCCGCCTTCGTTAAGGAGTTATAAATACTTCTGATCTTTAAGAGGATACTACTTTGTTCTTGCAACCTTTGCTCCTCCATTCAGTTATATAGTTTACAAAACGTCTGGTTATTTCTTGGGGTCTTGTAATTGCTGTACCAACAACAACTGCATAGGCCCCTTTTTCAAAAGCTTTTATAGCTTGTTCTGGTGTCCATATTCTTCCTTCCGCGATCAAGGGCACTTTCACATCTTTAGAAAGCCTTTCAATTAATTCAAAATCGGGTTCATCTATTTGAGGGCTATAATCTGTATACCCTGAGAGCGTGGTGGATATTAGATTGAAGCCCAAATAATAAGCTTCGATCCCTTCTTCATAGGTCGATATATCTGCCATAATTAAGGTTTTAGGATACTTTTGTCTTATCATTGTAAAAAATTCCGCTGTTGTAATGTTCCCCGGTTTACATGCCTTTGTCGCATCTACTGCAACAATGTCAGCACCAGCTTTGATTACCTTATCAACTTCTTCAATTGTTGGAGTTATATAGGGTTTATATCCCTCATAATGTTTTTTTATAAGTCCAATTATCGGAAGTTTTACTTCCTTTCTAATTGCTAATATATCTTCATACCCGTTTGCCCTTATTGCTACTGCCCCACCTAATTCAGCTGCTTTTGCTATCCTAGCCATTATAAAAGAACTGTGAAGGGGATCATCTACTGGTGCCTGACAAGAAACAATTAGTCCCTTTTCTAGACGTCGTAATATATCCATAGCCATCTCCTCTAATATATAGATTCGCTCTCTGATAAAAAAATCCTCCTTTTTGTGATGAAAAAGTGGATTTATTTTTTTATTCTATTATCTACTGGCTCCTTGCGAGGAAGAGGTGGCTAAAGCGGAATTCGGTTTACCTAGAGCGGGTCCTCTCTGATGGGTCTAATGGGTAAGCCCGTAAAGGAGGCCCTGCCTTATGGAGGCTCAAATAAATAGGTTGGGGACTTTCCCCCGAAAGCCCAAGCCCATGCCGGGCGCACACAAAAAAGCGCGGTTATTACCGCGCCACCTTCCTTTATAATCTTCCTTTATTTCCCTTTGACTACCTCAAAAGGCCAGGCCGCAAGGCCTCCTTCCATAAAGAATACCCGGGTAAAACCTAAACTCTTTAAAATTAGCTCCGCTTCATATCCCCGCAGGCTTATCTTACAGAAGGCTATAATATCTCTGTCCCTGGGGAGGCTTGCCGCCTCCTGCCGGAGCTTGCCTAAAGGAATATGCCGCACCTGGGGGTAGGGTAGGCGTATTTCTTCTACTTCCGCTGGCGTCCGCACATCCAAAAGGAGCAAATCCTCTCCTCGCTCAAGACGTTCTTTAACCTCCAAGGGGTTTAAGCTTTGAGCCAGCCCATCTAGCTTATTACGCAGGGCATTAGCTGCATGAGTCAAAGGATCGAGGGCTGTAGAGTAAGGAGGAGCATAAGCTAGATCTAGATTAGCCACCTGGTCTATTGTAGCTCCTAAAGTAATAGCAGTTGCCGCCACGTCCACCCTTTTAGCCACTTCTCCTGGTCCCACAATTTGAACACCTAGAAGCTTACGGGTAGCTTTATCCGCTACCATTTTTATAATAATAGGTTTGCTGCCCGGGTAGTAATGGGCCCGGTCCGGGTTAGGGCAGATAATAGTTTCTACTTTATAACCGCTAGCCCTAGCCTCCTTTTCCGAAAAGCCTGTACGGCCTACGTTATAATCGAAGGCTTTGAAAATAGCTGTACCCAGTACCCCTGGAAACTTTTCGCGGCCTCCAGTAACATTAGCCCCTAGAACTCGACCATGCCGGTTGGCTGTAGAGCCTAAGGGTAAATAAATTGGTTTACCATTCAAAACATGAATATTTTCTACACAATCACCGCCTGCCAGGATATCAGGATCGTCTGTTTCTAAGTATTCGTTAACTATTATTCCTCCTGAGGTTCCAAGGCGCAAGCCAGCCACCTGGGCCAAGGCAGTATTAGGCCGCACCCCTGTAGCTACTATCACCATATCGGTGGGAACCATATCTTCTTCTGTAATTACTGCTTTAACTTTCCCCTCTTCGTCCCCTTCTAAACGTAATACCTTACAGCTTAAACGTAAATCCACCCCTTGGGTCCGCAAATGTTTAGCTAAGAGGGCTGCCATATCTGCATCTAACTGGGCACTCACCAGCTGAGGAAGGGCTTCCATAAGAGTTATTTTAAACTCCCGTCCATAGGTTTGGGCGGCGGTCTTAAGGGCATCAGCCACCTCTAACCCGATAAGTCCACCGCCAATGATAACTACCTTTTCTACCCGACCGCTAGCTAAAGCGTCTCTAATAGCTGCCGCTTCTTCTAGGTTTCCCAAGGTATAAACTCTGCCTAAATCCAGGCCCGGGATAGGGGGCCTAACAGGGGTACTTCCCGTAGCCAAAATCAACTTGTCATAAGGTAAAGTTTTGACTTCCCCTGTCTCTAAATTCATCACTCGCACTTCTTTAGCTTGACGATCTATAGAAAGAGCTCGGGTACGAGTAAGAACGTTTATCCCTTTAATCCCCTTAAAATAGGCTGCATCCCTTACTACACCTGCTGGTGTACACATCAACTCCTCCATTTCTTTTACTACCCCAGCTATGTAATAAGGCATGCCACAACCAGCATAGGAAAGAAAACTTCCCTGCTCTACTAAAGTAATTTCAGCCTCTGGATCTAACCTACGGGCTCGAGCAGCTGCCTTGGGTCCCGTCGCTACTCCTCCGATAATAACGATTTTGCGAGCCATAAATCGTCCCCCTCAAACTCGCTCCTATTAGAACATATTTTTTTGTGACCAGTATAGCACCTATTAGAGCATAGGTCAATAATAGTTTAAGAGAAAATTTTTCTTAGTATAAGCTTAAGTAATTCTATTAAGCCCCCTTACGGGATGACCACCTTTTTTCCCACACCGGCCATAAAGCTTCCGCTGCCTCTACCACTACAGCATCAAATTGCAAAGCTTTATTTGCTTCCACTTCTTCCCAACACTGGCGCCAGCTAAGGGCGGGACGATAAGGCCGGTCAGAAGTCATAGCATCGATAGCATCACATAAACCGATGATTCGCGCCCCTAAAGGAATGGCTTCTCCTTTTAACCCTTTAGGGTATCCCTTACCATCCCAGCGTTCGTGGTGATAAAGGACTAGAAGGGCGATGTCCTCTAACCGCCGCGAACGGCTTAAAATATTATAGCCTATTTCAGGATGCCGTCTAATGGCCGCCCATTCATGGGGCAAGAGCTTACCAGGTTTTTGTAAAATTTGGTCCGGGACACCGATTTTACCAATATCATGCAAATGGGCGGCAATATGTACTTTTTCTAACTCTTTGCCCCTGAGCCCCAAACGGCGACCCAGGTCATAAGCCATATCTGCTACCCGGCTGGAATGCTCTTTAGAATAAGGATCCCTCGCCTCTAAAGCAGCCGTCAAACACTCAATAATATCATGATAAATGTCGGAGCATAGACCCCATGTAAACATAGACTTGCCCCCTTGGGCTACTATCCGCGTTACCTTTCCTCTAGTACCCGGCTTTAAGGTACTCAAGGTTAACAGATCACCCTCCAATTCTACTTCCTCGATATTGAAACTCATTCTCATTTCTCAGTTATAAAATAATGCTAATAATATCCTTTGTCAAGGGTTATTACCCTTTGTTCGACAGGAAGGACAATAGCCAAAAAATAAGAGAGAGGCCTTAGCGATTTCAAAGCCCTTATCTTTACACTTATCCACCAAAGTATCGATTCCTATCTCTAATTCCTTGGTCTCCCCGCATTCAAGGCAAATAAAATGAACATGAGAATCTTTATCAATATCATATCTAGTAATACCTTCTGTGGAAGGTATTTTTTGCGCAATACCTAGCTGGGCAAATAAATCTAATGTGCGGTAAACAGTAGCTAACCCTAAGGTAGAACAATAATTCTTCGCTACCTGATATATTTTTTCTACCGTTGGATGTTCTGGTGATAGCTCTAAGAAAGCTTTAAGTACCGCCTTGCGCTGACGAGTGAGCCGGCGATCGCTCTCTTGTAAACGTTGTAAATTATCCTGGACTGCATAAAATTTCTCTCGGTCTTTCGAGACTTTTTCGACATTTTCCATGGATACCCCCCCTTTAGCTTCCTAGCCTCACTTGCAATTTCTCCCAAAGGGAGGTAACAGCACGAGCTGCTTTAGAGTACTTATTGGTTAAAAAGGATTGGCCGCGGGATAGCGCTTGGTTAACCTCCTCATCAAAGGGTATCTTTCCTGCTATTTCTAGCCCCTGTTGGGCACAATATTCCTCTATTTCTTCACTTTTCTCTAAAGCTAGGTCAAATTTGTTTATAGCTATTACAATCGGTACTCGAAAATGGCTGGCAAGAGTTATTACCCTTTCCAAATCATGTTTACCTGCCACAGTGGGCTCCGTAACCACTAAGGCTAAGGAGACACCCGTCAAGGAAGAAATTACAGGGCACCCTATCCCAGGTGGTCCATCAATAATTATTAAACTTAAGCCTTTTTCCCGGGCCAGGTTACGGGCTGCCTGGCGGATAACTGTAACGAGTTTTCCCGAATTTTCCTCTCCCACTCCTAGGCGGGCATGGACCAAGGGGCCAAAATTAGTCCGGGAGATATACCAATATCCCACCATCAACTGCCTAAATTTGATAGCCCCTACCGGGCATAAACGGAAGCAAACACCACATCCTTCGCAAAATATAGGATCTACTCGAAAATCCTTTATGGCTTCAAAACGGCAGGCTTCTTCACATAAACCGCATCTGGTACACCGCTCTATATCAATACTCGCTTTATAGCCCCCCCAGAATTCATTGCTGCTTTCTTCTTCGGGATGGAGAAGAAGGTGTAAGTCGGGGGCATCTACATCGCAATCTACCAACACTTTATTCTTAGCTAACATGGCCAAAGCAGCTACTAATGAGGTTTTACCCGTTCCACCTTTACCACTAATAACCAGTAGTTCAAACACCTTTCTTCACCATCCCGTCTATTCTCTGCCATAAATCCCTAAAAACAGGAGCCCATTCAGGAAATCCTAAAATAAAGGGGACTCCTTTCGCATAACAAGCGGCATAACGCTGATCAAAGGGTATTTTTAAAACCACCGGGACATCCTCCTGATAACAATACCTTTCGACCTCACCATCTGTAAAAGTAGAGCGGTTAATAATAACCCCACAAGGAATCCTCAATTCTCGGCTTACCTCTATAGCCAATTTCAAATCATAAAGCCCAAAGGGCGTGGGTTCTGTAACTAAAAGGCAAAAATCGCTTCCACTTATGGCAGTCACAACAGGGCAAGAAGTGCCAGGTGGAGCATCTATTATCACGGCCTTATTAGGTCTAGCACGTTTCTTTACCGCTTTTATAACCGGCGGGGCCAGCGGTTTACCAATATCCAACCGACCTTCTACCATTTCTATCCTCCCTGCCCAGCCGCTGGCTACTATACCTATCCGGAAAGGGATTTCCTTTATAGCTCCCCTAGGGCAAAACCTGCTGCAGGCCCCACATCCATGACAGAGCTCAGGGAACACCAAAACCCTTTGGCTGGCTATGGCTATGGCGTTGAAGGCGCATATCTTAGCACAAGTACCACAATAGTTGCACTTATTTTCATCTACTTCTGGTACCAAGAGGGTTACTTCCTCTTTCTGGGTATAAGTAGGGTTTAAAAATAAGTGGCCGTTAGGTTCTTCCACATCACAATCGAGAAATTGAACCGGTATTTTCTCCTCTAAGGCCAAAGCTAAACTAACAGCTACCGTAGTCTTGCCTGTCCCGCCTTTACCGCTGGCCACCGCCACTTTCATAGGATTAAATTCACCACACTTTTTGCTTATTACTTAATCTAGGCTCAAAGCCCCATTAGGGCACTCATCTACACAAGTACCGCACTCCACACAATCTTCGTTTACCTTAGCCACCCCTTCTACAGTTATAGCTGCTACAGGGCACACTTCTGCACATGTCCCACATCCACTACACTTTTCCTCTATTACCAGTACTGGCATAAATAAAACCTCCCCTTTCCTTAAAGTAATTAGCATCCGTGATGGTGATCGTGCTGGCACGGACCGCCTTGGCTCTTTAAATTGCCCCTCAAGTACTCCCGTACTGCTTCGTCCACTAGGCCTCCTACACCGGTAATGGTCTCAATCCCTTGTTGCGCAAATAGCTCCATGGCCCTTGCTCCCATGCCCCCAGCGATTACACATTCTACACCTAGACTAGCCAAATATCCTGGCAAAAACCCTGGCTGGTGTCCGGGATTGGGGATTACTGTCTTGCTTAAGATCTCCCCGCTTTTCACTTCAAATAAAGTATAATGGGAGCAATGCCCGAAATGTTCGGCTACCATATTACCCTCTGTAGCTACTGCTATCTTCAAAACTATCTCCCTCCCCTTCCAAAACCAAAATGAGGACCTACAGTTGCCCCGGAAACAGGTGTCGCCTTCCCTTGTCTTAGCTCTTCCAAAGCAGCCTTAACTGTAGAAGCTGTAGTTTGATAAATCTTTATTCCCGCGCTCTGTAATACACGCATGGCATTGGGGCCTACCTGCCCGGTCAGCACAATTTCTACCCCTTTGTTTATCAGCATCTGAGCCGCGCTTATACCGGCCCCGCCTCCAGCCGCCGCGCTATCATTGGAAATAGCCTCGATTATTGTCCCGCCGGGTCCTGCTATAACAAAATAAGAGCAGCGTCCAAAACGCGGGTCTACACTAGCTTCCAGGCTCGGCCCTTGAGCCGTAACAGCTATTTTCACCTTCTACCCCCCTATCAGATTTATGACCATTTGTTCATTTGTATTATATTCCTATTATGACCATATGTCAATAATTTCGCCTCCCCTAGTTACTATCCTAGTTTTCCTTCCCTCCTCTCCCTCGCAAGTGCCATTATAATATTCGTTTTAGTTATAACTTGCACAATAAAAAGATACCCCCCGAGAGTTTTAGGGATTTATGCTTGAATTATAAAAACTGGTCCGAAAAATACTCTGTAGGGTATCCATAAGGCTAATGGTGTCATAACCATATGGAATAATGATCATGAAGGATCTTTAACGGATGTTCAAAACAATAACTAATAGGAGGTGCTAACATGCGTGGTATCAATTCGCGCCAATATCTAATGATCGTAGCCGGGTTTGTCCTAGGGGCTGTAGCTGCCCTGATGACAGTAGCAGGCAACCCAGCTAATATGGGTATCTGCCTAGCCTGTTTTTACCGGGACATAACCGGCGCCTTAGGTTTACACAGGACAGCAACTGTCCAATACCTAAGGCCGGAAATTATGGGTATAGTTCTAGGCGGCTTCATTTCTGCCCTCGCTTTTGGGGAATTCCGAGCCAGGGGAGGTTCTGCGCCTCTTGTTCGCTTCTTTTTAGGTGCTTTCTTTATGATAGGTGCTATGGTGTTCCTCGGATGCCCAGTAAGGGCTGTATTAAGGGTGGCAGGAGGAGATTTAAATGGGCTGACCGGTATAGCCGGAGTGGTGACTGGTGCTTTAATAGGAATTTATTTTTTAAAAAGGGGTTTTAACCTGGGCCGTTCGACCCCAACCTATACAGCAGCTGGCTGGATAATGCCTCTATTTATGGTGGGCCTCCTGCTGCTGGCCATCTTTAGACCCCAATTCATATTCACCAGCAAAGAAGGTCCAGGCGCTGCTCATGCACCTTTGATCCTTTCTCTAATAGTAGGATTACTATTCGGCTTCCTCGCCCAAAGGACCAGGATGTGCTTTGTGGGGGGCTGGCGCGATCTGTTCTTGGTAAAGGATACTTATCTTTTCAGCGGTATAGCTGCCTTTTTTATAGGTGCTCTTATCCTTAATCTCATGTTAGGTAAAGTCCATGTAGGTTTTGTTAATCAGCCTATTTCCCATAGCAATCACTTGTGGAACTTTCTAGGGATGATCCTGGCCGGCCTTACTGCCACTTTACTGGGAGGATGTCCCCTACGCCAAACGGTCCTGGCTGCCGAAGGGGATACCGATGCTGGTATAACCGTCTGGGGGATAATAGCAGGAGCCGCCTTTGCCCATAACTTCGGGCTGGCCTCTAGTCCTAAAGGTCCCAGTCCCCTGGGCCCTCTAGCTGTGGTTATAGGTTTAGCCTTTGCCCTGGCTGTAGGGTTCTTGATGCGGGAAAGGATCGATTAGCTCTAAAAACAGGAGGATGGACTCTATTGATTTTAAAATGGCCTGGCCTGGCTACCCGCGCGGTCCAAGAAAAGAAAAATACCCGGGGAATAATAATCTTCCCTACAGTGGAAGAGGCTTTAAAGGGGGAAAAGGTGGTTAAAAAAGCCGGATATGAAGGTAAGCTGGTGGCGCCACCCCCTGCTTTGCGGAAGGGTTGCGATTTGGCTGTAGAGATAGAGCTGGTAGAGCAAACAGCAATTGCTCGCGCTTTACAAGGACAGGTCTATTATATAGGTATCTATCCCTTAGAAGGTTCTGCCGAACTATTGCAGATAGTAAAGATCGTCTATTTTCCAGAACACGTAATGGTAAAAGCCGGTAATATGAAAATTGTTTTTTCTAAGGACACCGGTATAATCGTCAATATATCAGGGGGTGGCTGCCCAGATGTTCCTTACCTGTATACCAAACTAGTAGGCTCCCATCTAGAGACAATCCCCCGGCCGCAAGATTTAGGTTTCACCCTCTGCGCTTTAATGCTGGATAGAGCCTGGGAAGAAGCTTTGGCTATCTGGAAGGGAGGAAGGCTCACTTGATCCTCATTGTGGGAACTGTTCCCACAGAAGATCTTGACCTTGTCCAGGGTAAAGTGGTAAAGGTAGGAGATTCGCTTAAGGTCCAGGATTATGCTTTCCCTTGTGGGCAGGGTACAGGAGCCATGATCAGCGCATGCCTTGCGGTAACAAGTGCTTTGGGCGTAGAACCTCCCCATGCGCTTCTGGCCGGAGATATTGGCAGGGGCCAAGGCACCAGGCGCCTTTATCAATATTTAATAGAGCACGTGAGGGAACTGAAGCCTAGGATTCTTGCCCTACATTATTGCCTGCCCATAGTTAGATTGATACAAAAGCTTTGTGAAGCACTTGAGTATTGCCAACCCCGGCCTTTGTTAGTTGCCGATGCTGGGGCCATGTACGCAGCTAAGGCGGGTGGAATGGCTCCTCAATTTGATATTTTTACTCCCGACCCCAGTGAAATGGCCTTTCTCGCTGATCCAGAAGCTGCTCATCCCGCTTATGTCAGCCGTCATCTTTTTGACACCGAGACCCAACAAGTTCCTGAACTGATAAAAAAGGCTTATACCAATGGTGGAGCCGCTAAAATCCTCTTAGTTAAAGGGGCTATAGATTATATTGCCACTGAAGGAAGGGTTATGGCTAGGATAGAGGAGCCTTGTGTGCCGGAACTAGAGTGCATAGGTGGAACAGGGGACACCATAACCGGCATGATAGTTGCTTTAACAGGCGCCGGGTGGGATCCCCTGAAAGCAGCTATTATAAGTGCCCAGATCAACCGGCTGGCTGGCAAAATGGCAGGCGCCACACCAGCCACTCCGGTAGCTCGACTCATCGAGTATATTCCCGTGGTTTTAAAAGCCCATAACCCCAATTACCTGGAAAGGAGGTTCCTCCAATATGATAGAAATTGATGTGCGTGGCTTATCTTGCCCTATACCGGTGGTAAGAACTAAAAAGGCTATGGAACAGCATCCTGGTCAACCTCTCTTGATCCTTACTGATAGTGAAACATCCAAAGAAAACGTTAGCCGCTTGGCCCAGAGCCAGGGGTACTCAATAAAAGTAGAAAAAACCTCAAATATGTACCGTCTACTATTGGAACCGCGCGTAGAATAAACCTTCTAAAAAATACCTCCCAAACAAAGTCGGGTGTAGGAGGTTCTTATTTCCTTTACCCGGCTTTTTTATATCATATCTTGAACGGAAATTCCCTCTGTCAGATCGGCCGCCAGGCTTAGAAGCGTACGGGTGTAAGGATGTTTGGGGTTAGATATAACTTCGCTGGCCGGCCCCTCTTCTACCAAAGAACCGTCCTTCATGACCGCCAGGCGGTCGCTCACTTTTCTAGCCAAAGCGATATCATGGGTAATAAAGAGTATGGCCAATCCCCTTTTCTCCTGCAGGTTAAGGAGAAGCTTTAGAATCTTAGCTTGTATACTGGCGTCTAGGGCAGAGGTGGGTTCATCGGCAATTAAAAGCTTGGGATTTAATACCAGGGCCCGGGCAATGGCCACCCTCTGGGCTTCTCCACCGCTGAGCTCGTGGGGATATTTGTGCAAGAAAAAGTCCTGAGTTGGTAGCTCTACTTCTTCCAGAACCTGCTTTACTCGTTCCACCTTCTCCTCTTCCCTGCCCCAGCCCTGCACGTCCAGGGGCTCTTTCACCAACTGTAAGACATTCATCCGGTGACTTAGGGATTCCTGGGGATTTTGAAAGATCATCTGCACTCGTTGATAGAATTCCTTGTCCCTGTGTAAAACTTTTTGACCCTCCAGCCAAATTTCGCCCTTATCCGGTGGCAGCAAGCCCATGATGGTCAAGGCCAAGGTGGTCTTACCAGATCCACTTTCCCCCACCAGGGCTAAGGTTTCTCCTTCGTACAGGGTCAATTCCACTTCCTGCACGGCCCGCACCCCGTTAAAGGATTTGCTAAGGTTTTTTATTTCTAGTAAAGGTATTATCCCTCCCCGGTGACAGGCCAAGAAGTAGTCCCCAAGGCCTTTCAATTCCGGCACTTCTTGGGAACAGATTTCCATCCGCTGGGTACAGCGGGGATGAAAAGGGCATCCGCCCACAGGCTTATAAGGAGGCCCGGGGATCCCTTGTAAATCCTTGACTGTGGTCATGTTGGGATAAGAGCGCAAGAATCCCCGGGTATAGGGATGGCGCGGGAAGGTAAAAAGACTCCTAGTGGCGCCTAGCTCTACTACCCGACCACCATATAAGACGGCCACTCGGGTGGCCAGTTTAGCAGCTGTAGACAGGTCGTGGGTGATTAACAAAACGATTTTATCCCTAATTACCCTTTTAAGGAGACTTATAATTTCCGCTCTAGTTATAACATCTAGAGAAGCAGTAGGTTCATCTAGGATGAGTACCTCGGGATCATTGGCCAAGGCCAGGGCTAAAAGAACCCTCTGTTTTTCCCCGCCGCTCAACTGGTGAGGAAAGGTGTGCAACCGGTCCTGTCTTAGGCCAACCGCTTTAAGGATCTCCACCGCCTTCCCTTGGGCAACCTCTTTGTCTTTAAGCCCATGAATCAGTATAGCCTCCATGACCTGGTCCACCACCGGATAAAGGGGGTGCAGGGCGTCCTCCACGTTTTGAAAAACCATAGCTATCTCTTTTCCCCGGATCCGGCAACGTTCTTCCTCCGGCAGGGCGAGGATATCCCTGCCCTTAAACAAGATCTGCCCAGTGCACCTGCCAGGCGAAAGCCCCATAATGGAGAGGCCCAAAGTAGTCTTGCCTGCCCCGGACTCCCCTACAACAGCCAGAACTTCCCCTTTTTCTAACCGTAGGTTAATACCCTTTAACACCGTTAGGTGGCCAAAGGACACTTGCAAATCTTTAATGACCAGCATCTTCCATTTATCCTCGCAAGCGAGGATTTAAAACCCCCTCCAGGGCATAACCAATAAAAGTTAAAGCAGTAACAGTCACAGAAAGAGCCAGGCCAGGGGGCAAAAGCCACCACTTCCATACTCCCAAATAAGTAAAATTTAGGGCCTGCTGCATCATTTTGCCCCAACTTAGCAGGGTAGGATCAGAGACGCCTAAAAAGGATAGACCCGCTTCCATAAAGATGGCCCGCCGGGCATTCTGTATCATGACGGCCAGCAAAACCGGGCCCAGATCCGGAATTATATGGCGTGCCATAATATAAAACGAGCCTGCGCCAAAGGTACGGGCCGCTGCTACGGACTTTTTCTCTTTTAAGGATAAGGCTTCTGCCCTTATTATCCTGGCTCCGCCAGGCCAGAGGAAAGCCGCCAGCAAGAGGATTAAAGTTAAAAGATGGGGTTTTAGGTAAGCTCCCACAAGTATCGCTACCAGGACCGGGGGAATAACCAGAAAGGCGTCTACTACCCGCATACACAAGGCATCGTAAAGGCCACCCGCCAGGGCAGCTGAACTACCTACCAGTACGCTTATTATTCCTGCCAGCAGCGCAGCCCCGCACCCTACCAGTAGGGAAGTCCGCGCTCCATAAAGCAGACACGACCAGACATCCTGGCCCACGTCATTAGTACCCAGCCAGTGTTGGGCTGAAGGACGGCTAAAAGCAGCCCCAACCCTAGCCTCCGGCGAATAAGGGGCCAAAAAAGGTGCCAAGGCAGCCAAAAAGGCTAAAAATAGGAAGAGCCATAAGCCCGTCCTTCCCAACCTGTTTTCTTTTATCTCCTGCCAATAATTAACGTGCATAAGCTATCCTCGGATCAAGCTTCCGATAAAGCAAATCTATCATTAAATTAATGGCCAACACAGTCACCGTAATTACCAGTAGAACTCCCTGGATAACCGGATAATCCCGCACCAGGAGGGCATTGTAAAGAAGAGTGCCCAAGCCAGGATAAGAAAAAACAACTTCCACAAAAAGGGTGCCGCTAATTAAGTGGGATAAATGCAGCCCGGCAGCGGTAACTACCGGTAAAAGGGAATGGCGGCCGGCGTGATAATACCGCACCCGGCCATCCTTACAACCCTTGGCCCGAGCCGTAAGGATAAAGGCCGCGCCTAAAGTAATGATCATGCTATTACGGGTTAAAAGGAAGGTGCCCACCAGGCGCACTAAAACCAGCGTTGCCAAGGGTAACGCCAGGTGGTGCAAAATATCCAGCACCAGGTAAAAGCCAGTTAAACCAGCGTAGGGCGTTAAACCCCCGCCCAAAGGGAAAAGGCCCCAGATCACGCCAAACAAAAGCAGGAACAAGACCCCAATAAAAAAGTCGGGAAACCCGTTTAAAAGCATCAAAGTGGTTAGTAAAAGCCTATCTAGCGGCTGCCCGCGCCTCCAGCCTGCTTCCACACCTAATATAAACCCGGCTATGGTGGCCAAAATTAAAGCCAGACCTGCTATCAACAAAGTCCAGGGAAGAGAGCGCAATACCACTGAGGCTACCGGTGCATGGTAGTAATATGAGTAACCCAGGTCACCCCGAAAAAGAGCCCTCAAGTAGGCAATAAACTGTTCGCTTAAGGGCCGGTCCAGAGCAAAGCGCTGGATTAGCTCGGCCTTTAACTCCGGCGTCATAGCTAACAGCGCGTCATCACCGTATATAGCCTCTAAAGGGTCGCCTGGCATAAGACGGGGCAGGAGGAAATTTAGAGCCAGTATAAGAAAAAAGGCCGTAACATAGTTGGCTATCTTCCCTGTTATACTCATATATTCCCCTGTACCAACCTGGATTTCCCTTCCTTCATAACGGGATGGTTATTTCACAAAGGCCATTTTATTCAAGGGGTTGGGTACACCTGAACCTACACCTCCCGGGGTAAAGTAAAGTTCTATGCGGCCATCATGGGCCCAGTAACTGGTGGGATAATACAGGGGCAAGGCCGGCATCTCTCGGGCATAGATCTCCTGGATCTGGTTCACCAACTGGCGTCGCTTTTCTAAATCCATCTCCAAGTTCTGTTTGGCCAGCAAACTATTCAATTCTTCGCTTTTATCATAGCGTGCGCTGTTAAATCCCTGGCCGGAAATTACTCGGTTCAATATTTCCGGATCGCCTCCCAGGCCGCCATGGCCGCTTAAAGCCAGGTCAAACTTCCACTCCTTCACCCTATTATCAAGCGTCTTGGCTTCCAAGCTGCGCAAGTTTACTTTTATACCTACTTTTTCCAATTGTTCCTTTACAAGCTCAGCTACCCTTTCCTCAGAAGACCTACTCCCTGTGCCCCGGAACAAAAGCTCCAGTTCCAAGATTTGTCCGTCCCTGGCTAGGTAATTTCTCTGACGAGTGTATCCCAGGCTGGCCAACAACTCTTCCGCCTTGGACGGGTTATAGTTATACTGTTCCACACGGGCATTATACCAGGGATTATCTGGTGGAATAAGGCCTGGACTGCCTGCCAATCCAAAGCCCCGCAGAGCTACTTTGACCAGGGCCTCCCGGTCAATAGCCAGGGCCAGGGCCTGGCGGAATTCCCTCTTGCTCAAGGGACCTTTCCGATGGTTGATCAAAAGTTTGGCTACCCAATCGTGGGTTCCCCTCAAAATCTTAAACCCTTCTTTTTTAAGATCTTCTGTTAGCTCCGGAGGTGGGGAGGCAGCGTTGACCTGCTTCTGCCTTATAGCGGCCGCCGCCATCTCCTCACTTATTTTTACAAACTTCAACTTGCTCACCCGCGGCTTGCCCTGGTAATAGTTATCATAGGCCTCGTATAAGTAGGTGCCCTGTTCCCTATTGTAATCTACCAGCTTAAAAGGCCCCGTGCCTATAACAGCCTCTTTCTGCTGAAACTTTTCCGGTTCCTCCACATTTTGCCAAATATGAGCAGGCAGAATGGGCAAGGTACCAGCTATATTGCTTAGAAAGGGCGCATACGGTTTGCTCAAACCCAATTTCACTGTATACTCGTCCAGTGCTTCCGCCTTCTTAATCACAGAAGTGTCTACCCACTGGTAAGGGTGCTTACGCATATAATCTACCGTAAAGACTACATCCTTAGATGTGAATTTGTGCCCATCGTGCCAGGTAACATTTTGGTTTAAATGAAAGATATAGGCATTATCTTGTGGGTCGTATTGCCATTCCCTAGCCAGGGCCGGAACGAAACCCTGGGCATCTTTCCAGATTAGGGTGTCAAAAATAAAGCTCATGCGCACATAACCCGGGCCCCGAGGATAATGGCCGTAAGGGCTAGGGAAACCCCAATCTCCAGTAGTATCCGCTATGGTGTAGACACCTTGATTTTCTACCTTCTGCCCAGCACAGCCTGCTAGCAGCAAAAAAATTGGTAAAAGGCTTAAAACTACCATCCCCAGCCGCCAGGCTTTTCTTCCCACGTCATCTTACCCCCTCCTGTTTTCCTCGACCCTAGTATTCTCCTAGCCTACCACCCCCGGCTGTACTCGTCAGCACATGGAATACAGACGGGTTTTCCTCCTTTCACGCGCGCTCGCACCTCGGCTACTGGCTCACCGCACACAGAACAAATTACGGAATCAAAAAGGCGCGCCTTGGGAGGAGGTTCTACCTCTAGCCTTTGCACAGTGCATATTTCTTCCTCTGGTGCTTCTAAAATATAGCGCATCCGCTGCTCTTGGTATTGCTGGAAAAGAGCCTTCTCCTCTTCGCTAGCTTCCCTCCCAAACACCTTTTTCCTTAACTCTCGGTAAGTCTCCTCCTGTTGCCAGGCCGTCGCCTTTATGGCTATGCGGACTGCCCGGTGGCTGTCCCGGCAGATGAAGGTAAAAACATGCTTACCATAATCCCGGTAAAGCAGGTTGCCCTTCCCCAGGGTACAACCCGTTAATACCTGAATAGCATCCACTCCACAGGCGTCGGTCTCCACCACGGCTACTAGTTCCTCATCTTGCGCCCGTTCTGTCTTCAGCTCCCGCAACGCAATTTGGGCTGCCCGGTAGCCTACGGCCAACCCCGGGCAAGCATGGCCATGAAATTCAACAGCTCTTTCCCAATCGCTCAATGGACGGCACATACCCCAAACACGCTCCTTTTTAAAGACTAAATAAAAAACCATGGAAGCCGCCTCCGCCCTGCTTAAGCTAGAGAACCTCCATGGTTCTGGCTAAAGCTTGAAAAGTTGGACTTTAGAGCCCCCTGGCTCCTTGCCAGGTAGTCTATAAATTAATTCGCCACAACTGTAAAAATCCCTTCACAAAATTAGCCGGGCATAACCCGGCCTTAAGTTTTAAAAAAGCTCAATTCTTTTTCTCTTCCCCATCCTCCCCCTCTTTCTCCAGAGCATCGATCTGAGCTTTAATGGCCTTAAGCTGGTTCTCCAAAAGTCTGGCTTGCTGCTTTAACCATTCTACTTGCGGTTCCATCTCCTGAAAAGCAGGAACTCCGCCGGTCAAAGGTATGGGCCCCCACCAGGCCCGCATCCAGCCGGGTAGCCCCGTAGCGTAGTACATGTATCGCCAGCCCCGGCCAAAGCCGCCTAGACACCAAGGAAAACCGCCCCAAAACATAATATCATCCTCCTCCTTTTCTCTTTTTAATAACCACAAAAACAGTAACGCTCAAAACCAGCAAGATAAGCAATGCCAGCAATAGTAACTCCATAAAAGATGATAGGTTTTTGCCCCAATAAAAGGGTTATAGTATCATTTACTGCTGTAGTCCCTGTAGCCACTATTATATCGCACCAATCTAAGATCTCGGGTGTATGAGAAACGTCTTCCACTATAACCTTACCTTTCTTCTGCCCAATATTATCCGGGTCTAAATCAACCACTCTTAAAGGAAAACATTCAGATAGGTTTATAACCATAGCAGGTTGCAACCCGATGAAAGCAATGCGGGGATGGCTAAAGCGTTCTCTTATATAAGTTACTAACTGCCTAGCACATTGCCCGGGTTCCTTATCCCGGCAATGCACAGTCTTATCCACTAGTTTTAAATACCGCATAACGGCATTGAGGGTAGCTACAAACACCGCTCTCTCGAAGTTATTCTTTAAAGGCAAAGCAAGTACATCTTCTATAGTACCTCGAAAGTTCCCCGGCATGTCAGTAAAAGCTTGACCCCGGTTACCTAAAAATAGAGCTTCCATCATCACTTCTTTACCCTTTAAAAGAGGAAAATCATCCCTTTCTGGTCGCCCAATGGCTTCCTCAGGCGTTAAAGGTCTAGCATTTATTACTTGTATCTCTTCCCTCTGTAAGCCATTAGCAGCAACTAACTCGCTAAATTTGCCCCGAATATCTTCTAAAAATCCCATTTTCGCTCCTTCCCCTTAGGCCATTTTAAAAACACGTCCCACATCACCTAAAGTAAACTTATCCCCTAAAGCCTGATAAAGGCTTATAAAGATATTCGGCTAATAAAACCTTGTACACGTTCCAACAACATACCTTGGTAACTCTCTATCTTACCGTGATCGCACAAGGTAGTTAACTCCGGGTCCAGGGGCAAAACACCTAAAAGAGGTATACCGGCTTTGGCCGCCGCCTCTTCAGCTCGACTGGGGCCGAAAATATAAATTTCCTTGCCGCAATCTGGGCAAAGGATATAGCTCATATTTTCTACCAAGCCTAGTATTTTAACCTTCATTAAGCTTGCCATTTTAATAGCCTTACGCACTATCATATTAGCCAGTTCCTGGGGTGAAGTAACAATCACTATTCCAGCAAGGGGAAAAGATTGCATTACTGTTAGAGGTGCATCTCCAGTACCTGGGGGCAAATCAACTAAAAGATAATCAAGCTCGCCCCAAAGTACATCGGTCCAGAACTGCTTTACTGCACTGGCGATGAGCGGCCCACGCCAGATGACAGGATCATCTTCCTGGGGTAACAAGAGATTTAGAGAAATAATTTTTATTCCCAGCGGGCTTTCCGCCGGAAAAATTCCTAGATCGCTCCCCTGAAGAGGCCGATGAATATTAAACATTTTAGGGATACTGGGACCTGTAATATCTGCATCCAGGATACCCACCTGGTAACTTTCCCGGGCCAGGGCTACTGCCAGTAACGCGGTCACTGAAGATTTGCCGACCCCGCCTTTGCCGCTCATAATACCGATTACATGTTTTATATGGTTTATGTCCTTGGAGGGGAGCTTTTCTGCTTTTTTTGTTTCGCAAGTAGTAGAAGTACATGTTTCAGGGTGGCAAGTCTCGCAGGCCTCTTTAGTCAACGTTTCCTCACCACTTTCTAATCTTTTTTGGTGTTTTGTAGCGCCTTTTGTTTTGGCCTTTTAGCCAGGTAATCCTCGATAGCTTTATGGAGGGCTTCGGCGCCTAAATTAGAGCAATGTATTTTGGGATCAGGTAAGCCGCCCAGGGCCTTGATAATATCCAGGTCGGTTATTCTTAAAGCTTCCTCTACCGTCTTTCCCTTAGCTAGTTCGGTCAATATACTGCTGGTAGCTATAGCTGCCGGGCAGCCTGAGATTTCAAACTTTACGTCTATCAATTTCCCTTCCTGGACCCTTATATAGATTTTCAAATAATCACCACAATTGGGATCTCCTATTATCCCTATACCGTCGGCATCCGGTATACAGCCGACATTACGGGGATTAAGAAAATGTTCCAGCACGCTGGTATTGTACATAAGGTCACCTCTTTAAGTTTCCCTTCGATGCCCACTAGCTGCGGCAACAACTACCGGGTACACAATCATCTGGTCGCGAATCTCTACCGCAACATAGTCCTTTAGAATCTGGGTTTGTCCGTATGTTACCCTTGATTATATCCGGTGGCGAAAATATCCTTACAAGTTTACTGCTCCCACAAACAGGGCAACTTTGAGCCTCTTCTCGCTTGTAAAACACGCTCAGTGCTCCACAATCGTTACACTTATACTCAAATTCGGGCATCCCCATCGCCTCCTAGAGGCTTTTAAACAATCAGTGGCTTTTATGGTCATTTGTTCATTTGTATTTTATCCTGACTTTGAACATATGTCAATTAAAAATAATAACCCACAACATAAAGCTTGGAACACCCTTGGCAAACAGGATTTAACTTCTTAAGAAAAGAAGTGCGAAAATCCCGATAAGGGGGACTTTCCCAAATAGAATCCAGGGAAGCCTCCTTAACGTTACCGAACGTAAGTTTAAGTACCGGCAATGCCCCGCCTTTGGTATATCTTAAGGGAACGCCAGAAACCGGCAGGTTAGAAAAAACACAGGGAGACACTGAGCCATCGCTTCCTACAAATAAAGAGCGCAATATGTTTTCTGAACAAAGGCCGGGAGGTCGGTTACGATCTATCAAATAGTAGTAAATTTCTAACCCTTTCTTTCGGCCCTCTCTCACTACGGCATCTAGAAGGCCCTTTACCTTAGCCCATTCCCGAGGAGCCTCTACAGATATAGCTTCTTCCTTTAGTTCCGGGGAAGGAACAAAGTCTAGGGTACTTATAACTACTTGCTTTATTCCTCGACCTTGTAACCACATGGGGAGTTTTGGCAAATTTTCCAATCCGGAACGTAGGAGCATATAGGCCACGTGGATGTCAGGTTTTTGGCTACGGTAGCGCCTTTTAGCAGCGGCTACTTCGTTAATAGCCTCTAGAACCTGGTAAAAAGTGGTGCCCTGCCTCCATTTATCATGTTCTTCTTCTATACCTGCCAAAGAAAAGGCCAAGATATCCATACCTGAAGCTACTATCTCACTCGCTGTCCTCGCCTCCACTAGCGTTCCATTAGTGGTAGTGCCCACCAGGCATCCTGCTTTCTTAGCGCGGTCAACAAAGGTGAAAAAATGAGGATGGAGCAAAGGCTCACCCCATCCCTGGAGAAATATTAGGCTAGCTTGGGGAAAATAAGGTACCAGCCTTTGGAAGGTATCCGGGTCAAGATGCCTACTTTTCCAGGAATTGCGGTAAACCGTATGGGGACAATAGCTACACATGGCGTTACAGTAGGAAGTGACCTCTACCTGGATCCAGTCAAATTTTAGTACCATGTTTTAATCCCCCAACTTAGAATGGCAAAAAGAAGTTCATTGACCTATCTTAGAATTGATAAGTTAATGGTATAATAAAGTGAAAAGTGCTCCCCTGACCAGGTTTGCTCTCCGCCCATATACGACCGCCATGAGCTACTACAATTTCTCTAGCAATGGCCAAACCTAAACCCATCCCTCCTCCAGCCTCCAGCTTAGAGGCCCTGGAACGGTAAAAACGTTCAAAGATGTAGGGCAGGTCTTGGGGAGCTATGCCCGGCCCAGTATCTGTAATAGAAACATGAAGGTGGTCCTTCCCTTTTTCTACCTGGAGTCTGATAAGCCCTCCTGGCGGGGTATGACGTAAGGCATTAGATAATAAGTTCAGAAAAACCTGGGTTATACGGTCAGGATCTATCCTTATTAAAGGCAAGGGGCGATCTACTTCGACTTGAAAATTTATATCCTGGCTAGCAGCTTCAGCTGCAAAGGTAGTGGTCACCCGTTCTAATAATTCTTCCAGGGAAACCTCCTGGAAGTGGAGAGCAAGTTTTCCTATCTCCGCTAAGCTTAGCTCCTCTAAATCTTTCACGAGCCTAGAGAGCCTTAAGACTTCATCATGTAAAGAAGCCATGAGTTCCGGTGTGGGCTTAGATACCCCTTCCTGCATAGCTTCCAGGTTGCCCCTTAACACAGCTAGGGGAGTGCGCAATTCGTGGGCGATATCCGCCATCAAATTTTTTCGCGAATTCTCATAGCCTTCCAGACTATCAGCCATGGAATTAAAGGCTTGAGCTAGCTCCCCTATTTCATCTTGACTAGATATAGTAACCCGATGATTCCACTGGCGGGTGGCAATTTTACGCGCAGCGGAGACCAACTCCCCTAAAGGTGCAGTTAGCCGGCGAGCAAGGAATAATCCTAAGGCTATAGCCAGCAGAAAGGCCATTAAGCCGCTTAAAGCAGTACCTAGTAAAACGCTATCCTTAAATTCTTGTTCTAGGGAACGGATTCCTGTTTCGGACCTGGTAGTTACTAAAAGGTAGCCTATAATATCCTGGTTATAACTTAAGGGGAAAGCTTTTTTTAGTTCAGTCGGGCTTAACCTTTGACCGAGAAAGGTTCCTTCAGAATCTCCGATTATTTTCCCCTCCTTATCTGTCAATATAATTCTTTCCAGACCCCCCCGGCCTGGAAAGCCAGGCCCGCCCCGTCCCCACCCTGGCCTGGGGTAACTGAACAGGGACTGTACCCCTTCAAAGCTCCCATTATTACGACGATAATAGGAAAGAAGGATAGATCGCCATTCTAAAATTCTAAGTTCTTTTTGCCGGTTTAAATAAGTGTCAAAGGAGCGACCGGCAATAATATTGGAGGTAACAGCCACCAGGGCTATGGCTACCAAAGCTACTGCCACCATAGCAGCAGTGATTTTAAAAGATAGCTTCATATCCTATCTGGGCCTGAACTTGTAGCCCACTCCATAAACAGTAAGTATATATTGGGGATTAGCAGGATCTTTCTCTATCTTCTTTCGCAAATTGCTTATATGGGTATCCACTGAGCGCTCGTAACCTAAAAAAGCCTCACCTAAGGCTAAATCTAATAACTGCATACGAGTGAAGACCCGACCTGGATGGCGCGCCATAACCGAAAGAAGAGCAAATTCAGTAGGGGTTAGTTCTATTTCGCGATCCTCCACCCTTACTTCCCGCGTAGTAAAATCTATGTAAAGATCTCCAAGGGTTAATTCCTCATGCCGGGATGTGTCTTTAGCCTTACTTCGCCTTAACACCACTTTTATGCGAGCCACTAGCTCTCTCAGGCTAAAAGGCTTGGTTATGTAATCATCCGCACCTAGCTCTAGGCCCAAAAGTTTATCTACTTCTTCACTCTTAGCTGTTAACATAATTATAGGGATATCAGATTTTTGTCTTACCTGTTTGCAAACTTCTAAACCGCTTAACCCTGGCAGCATCCAGTCGAGAACTACTAGATCAAAATTGTGTCGTTCTAGAAGCTGTAAGGCCTCAGGACCTGTGGTTGCCGTTTTGACTTGGAACCCTTCACCAGCTAGGTAGTTGGCCACCATTTCCTTGATTTTTTCTTCGTCCTCTACTACCAAGATTAACGGTGCACCCATCTTTTTTACTTATAACCTCCCTAGTATCGTCTGCCTTTTATCTCAGACCATAGATATTCCTCGCTATGAACATTCTGGTATATTATGGCATGCTTGCCGTTTCCGTGCCTTCCTGAGGTAGACCAGTAAGTGAAGTTTGGCTACATATAAATACTTATAAATACTTACTGATTGCTATTTTAACTCTAGGTGTACGTAACTCCAAGGCTCCTTTTTTAGGACATATTTCAAGGCAGTTCAGGCAGCTAATGCACTATTCCTCCTAAAAAGCAGAAACTTTCTTGACAGCAGGTCTAAATTAAATACAGGCGGGAGCCATCAAACCCCCGCCTCTCCCATTACCTGCTATTCCCACCATTTCCCAGGCCAAAACCATGGCCTATTCTACCCTGACCTAAGCCATTCTCTTTAATCCTGGCCTGGCCGTTACCAGAGCCATTATCAAAGCCCTTCCCGGCCCAGGGTGGTGGCCCCACAGAGGTACGGTTGATACTATACTCCACGCGCTGTTTCATATTTTTTAGGCAGAGATCAGCTTGCTCTTGAGTAATGCGGCCTTCCTTTACCATCTGATCCAGAATCCTTTTACGCTCCTCCAAAATTTTCTGTACCAGCTGCTCTTTATCCACTCCTTGAGCTTCGGCAATTTCCACCAGGGACCGGCCGGAATGACGTTGTTCTAAAACTTTAGTTGGGTTAAGCCCCAGGATCCCTGCAATAGTACTGACTAAATTCCCCTGCACTCGACCAATCCGCAATCCCCAACCTAACCTGGTGGCACTGGTAATGTCCCCGGCAAAGGCTGGGGTCAAGAAGAGACCCACCAGTAGTACAGAAAGAATAACCATCCATTTTGTACGTCTCACGTGTATAACCCCCTTCACTAATTTTTAAGTCTGGCATAGGAATATCTCCTTGCCTTGGTTTCCAGTATAAAGGACAGTTACCAAAAAGTACTCAAGAAATTATCAAGAAATTGTTAAGGGCTAGAGATAGTTATGGACATTATATCAATTAGCATGCTATAATTAAGTAGAAGTTAATTTTTGTAGAAAAGGATGAACTATAGATAATGCCGGGAGATGTGTTGCTCCGAGAATTACAAAGAGAAATAAGATTAGCCGTCGGCTGCACCGAACCGGCCGCCATCGCTCTGGCCGCTGCCCACGCCACTGCTGCCCTAGGCGACCTGCCCCAAGAAGTCGAGGTAATTTTGGATCCCCAAACCTATCGCAATGCCCTCGCTGTAGGTTTACCTTATACTTCTCTCAAAGGCCCAGCTATGAGCGCTGCTTTAGGGGTTTTCTTACCTCCGCAAAAAGAACTCCTTATTTTTGCTGATCTAGATCCCCATAAAGCTAGAAAAGCTGAAGAGCTATGCTGTAATGGTCGTGTGCATACTATCTATGACCCTTCTTTCCCGGACTTATACATTGAAGTAAGGGTTAAAAATGATATACATAGGGCTAGAGCCTGTATTAAATATACCCATACCAATTTAGTCCTTATAGAAGGTCCGCGGTTTAATCAAAATAAATTTATATTTACTTCTAATCAATCTTTGAAGTTCAATCTGTGGGAAAATATTAGTTTCCAAGATATTTTTCCCCTTTTAGACCAATTGGCCCCTGAGGATCTAGGTTTCCTTTACCAGGCAGCCCGAACTAACCTGGCCATGGCCAAATGTGGTTTACAAAAAGGTAGCGGTATGGCTTTAGGCCGTAAACTTCTACATATGAGCCGGCAAGCTTTAGCCACCTGCCGCTACCCTGATTTTAACTGGTTAGGAGTGTGTCTAACTGCCCAAGCCCTCGCCTGTGCCGCCGTAGACGCTCGCATGTCAGGAGAACCTTTGCCTGTAGCCACTTTAGGAGGTAGTGGAAACCAGGGCATCACCAGTCTATTGCCCGTATGGTTACTGGCTAAAAAACTTAGGGTAAAACAGGAGACCATGGTTAAATCTCTCGCCCTTTCCGCTACCGTAACCCTTTTGGTAAAAAATAAATTGGGTAGCCTGTCCCGTATATGTTCTAGCGCTTTCGCTGGAAGCTGGGGAATTGCAGCAGCTACCCTTTGGCTATTAGGAAGCGATTTCCCTTGTATAGCTCGTACTTTATGTAACCTAGCCAGCAGTTTAAGCGGTATAATCTGTGATGGAGCCAAACCATCGTGCAGTCTAAAAGTAATGGTAGGAGTAGAGATAGGTTTAAAAACCGCCCTCCTCACCCTTCAGGGCTTAGCCGTTTCTCCTTCTGGCCTAGTAGCAGAAACTGTAGACCGAACCCTAGACAATGTCGCGAGCCTAGCCCGGGTGGGAATGGCAGGCGTGGACCAAATATTGTTGGCTTCCGCAACGCATTAACAGCATAGCGCAAAGGATCTAGGTCCTTTATTCCAAGGGATAAACCACGGCTACTTTATTCTGAAGAAGACGAGGCATCTCTCCTAATCCCCACCCAGGCGTAGTAGTCTCAGTATAATAGTAACGCTGGCCTTGGTATTCAAAGTAAAATAAGCTTTCTCGCGCCGGAAGTTCACGGGTATCAAAGGCAATACCTACTGCTTCATGGCCAATGTTGTTTCCAAATTCCTCTGGAGGAAATTCTAAAAGAGCCACCTGATACCCAAGCGCTTTAAGGAAGCTAGCTAAAAGGATAGACTTGCTTTTGCAGTCGCCCCCTTCTAGGATAGTAGTAGCTGGCAGGCGCGGTAGGGGAGTATAAATGTAGGGTAAAGATTGGACAAAGCTTAAAATGAATTCCGCTTCATAAAAGCGATTATATCCTTCTTTAGCTGCCTGGCGATGTAGTTCAAGAGCCAGGTTATTAGTATAAGTGTAGTTCATATGCTCTTTTACCCAGGGCCGGAAATCGCCAGCAGGTGCTTGTAATACTGAAAGTAAAAACTCCTTAGTAGAAGAGGGCAAGCTGTCTAAAAGGGTAGCCCGTTCATAGGATCCCAGAGTGTTCCATTCTTCTAAGATTTTTTCTAAATTCTGGTTGTATTCTCTTAAAGAAGCAGGTACTATTATCTGCCACTGGTATTGGGCCCCATGATAATTCCATAAATAGCTCTTCTTGATAGCTTGGGTTCCCGTATAGGAAGTGAGGAGTTGGGATTTATTAGTTTCTCCTAGTGTAATATCCTGGCTAGCCGTGATTATTACTTTTTGCCCTTCTTCCTCCCAACTTACTTTATACCCTAAAGCTTCTGCCACATAGCGGGCGGGTAAGTAAACTCGCCCCTCTATTAAAAGGGGCGCTACATCCATGGGAAAAGTAACGGAAGTAACTACCTGGGCTTCTCCCGACTGGACCCTTTTAATTACACTTAGATACTTGTTATGTACTCCCAGCCTTATCTCAAAATAAGCAGAATCTTCTATAGTTGTCTTCAAAGTAACCGTACCTGTAGCGCCATCCCAGGAGATGTTTTGGGGAGCTACATTTAAAGCATAGGCTAGGTAGCGTAAGGGTACAAAAGAGCGGCCGGAGGATAAAAAGGGTACAGCATCCATGCTAAAAGCTTGATCATTAACCCAATAAGTAGGCTGGCCTATAACAAAGGTAACGCGCAGACCACTAGCATAGGCAGGCGCAATGAGGCATCCAAAGCTAAACAGAAAAATAAAAAGCCCTATTATTATCCAGTACGCTTTCCGTCCCAAAGAATTCTTAACCCCCTTTTTGGGCTAAGTTCTTTCCTTAACTAAAATAATTTTCGAAAAGGGGGTTGCTTTTCCTTCTCTCCTCCCGCTGGACCATCTCCACTTCTTCTCCGCTTTCACTCCGTTTTTCGAACATATGCATCATAAAGTAAGGTTAAATTAATTCTGTGGCCAACACAAAAAACCGGATAGCAAGTACTCCTACCCGGCTTTTTCTTTTTTATCTACCGCCTGGAGAGCAGGCGGACGAGCTCGCTATGGATTCTCCCGTTGGTTGCCAGTATGGAAGGGCTAGACAAAGAAAAAGGCTCCCCCTGGCAAGTAGTAACACATCCCCCAGCTTCTTCTACCAAAAGCTTACCTGCTGCTACGTCCCAGGGAGAAAGTCTCCATTCCCAGTATCCTGTAAGCCGACCACATGCTACATAGGCTAGCTCTAGGGCAGCCGAACCCAAAGCCCTTAAATCGCGCACCCGGGGAGCCACATCTTGGATGTTGAGTAAAGTTTCTTCCTCGGGAGATAAGTTATAAGGAAAGCCGGTACACACTAAGCTCTCCTGTAAAGTATTCTGCTCGGAAACCCTTATGGGTTTATCGTTAAGCCAGCAGCCAAAGTTTCTATGGGCGTAAAATATCTCGTGGCGATTGGGGTCGTAGACCACCCCGAGGACTATATCTCCTCCCCGCTGTAGGGCAACAGAAATACTAAAAAAGGGTAAGCCCTGGACAAAGTTAGTAGTTCCATCCAAAGGGTCGATGATCCATAGATCGGGTCGTTGGCCCTCTTTCCCACCCCTACCAGGCTCTTCTATTCCTCCTTCTTCGCCTAAAATCCTGTCCTCTGGGAAATTCTCCCGTAAGAGTTTTTTGATCAAGGCTTCTGATTGCCGATCTACCTCAGTCACAAGATCTGTGACCGAACTCTTAGTAGAGAAGTGTTCCACCCTTCCCAAGGCCTCCCGGACGTATCTCCCAGCTTGAAAGGCTGCTTGCTTGGCTATTTCTAGCTTACTCTTTAAGTCCTCGCCCCTATCCTGCATATCCACTTCTCCCTTCTCCGGGCCAATTTAATACTTCCATCTTTCGACGCCAAATCTTCCACTGACGCCCATCGTTTTCCGCCAGGGCTCTACCATATGAGCAATTTTACCCGTATCAGGTCGCGCTTATTGTTTCCGCCTCGACCAGTCGGGCCGCGAAAGGTCGAGGGGTTCGAAATCGGAGGAATTTTGCCGTCCTTGCCGCATCCTGTTGAAGTACTGTGCTATCAACATAAGGCCCTTCCGGCGACCGTGTTTCCACCAAGCGCTCCCTTTGTGTATTATCTTTTCGACGCGCGGCATGGATTCCCCTCCCGAAGCTTCCATTTCGGGTTATTTCGGGTTTATAATGTTGGGGCAAATCCGACTATGTTTCCCCGCAGATGCTTAAAACGAAAGCCTCCCTTATAACAGGGGGCTTTCAGCTGCAGTCTATTCTCCTTCCCCGAAATTACTTGCTACTAATTTTTCCAAGGCCTCTACAGCTTCCCTTTCATCTTCTCCTTCTGCCCAAATAATAATAGGAGTACCTTTAGTGATACCTAACCCCATTACTCCTAATATACTTTTGGCATCCGCCTCTCTTTCTCCATGCTTTATAACCACCTTGCTTTTGAAAGTTTGGGCCGTCTTTACAAAAAGGGCGGCTGGCCGGGCATGGAGGCCTGCCTCGTTAGTTACTATAACTTGCCTTTCTACCAAACTTGCCCTTCCCCCTTCAAAAACTTGGCCGCCTCTTTATCTACAATTACCACTAGCCCTGGATGGAGCTGGAGTATAGAGGCAGGTACACTTTTATCTACCGGACCTTTTAAAGCCCTAGCTATTATGCTAGCTTTGCTCTCCCCATAGGCTAAAAGAAGTATCCGGTTAGCCCTCATTATGGTCTTTATGCCCATGGTAAGGGCAAACCCCGGTATACCTTCCCCTCCTTCTTCTTCGTTGTCTTTTATGGTCTCCGGGGTAAGCTTGGCCAGATGGGTTAGGCTCCCCCATTCGGTACCCGGTTCGTTAAAACCTATGTGGCCGTTACTACCTATCCCTAAAACTTGCAGGTCTATACCCCCTGCTTCCCTTATGGCTTCTTCGTATCTTCGGCATTCTTCCTCTATGTCTTGGGCTCCCCCATCAGGAAGATGTATGTTTCCCCGGGGTATGTTTAGGTGTTTAAAAAGGTTTTCCCACATGTAGTAGTGAAAGCTCCGCTTGTCTTCGGGAGAAATACCATAGTATTCGTCTAGGTTGAAGGTTTTTACCCGGGAAAAATCAAGCCCTTCTTCTTGGTGTAGCCTTATTAGTTCGCGGTATAGCCCTAAGGGGGTTTTGCCTGTGGCTAGTCCTAGTACGGTGGTAGGTTTTTTCTTTATTTGTTCTGCTACTCTTAAGGCTGCCTTCCTACTTAGGTCTTGGTAGTCTTCTGCTATTATTAGCTCAGGATGCACTCTTTATCTTCCCTCCTTAGGCTTCTTTTCAGGTATGGTATATTATCTCCCCTTTTATCATGGTGAGTTTTACTTCCCAGTTGGGGTTCAAGATTATTTCCCTTTACTTCCGCTTCTCCTCCGCCATGTATGTGTAGGTATTAATTTGGTGGGGTGTGTATACCCGGCTCGCTGTTATTAGAAATTTCCTTTTAGACATACTCTCACCTAAAAAATTCTAAAAGTTACCTTAAAGGCGATAGTGCCATACGCCGATATGTATGTCGCCTGCCCTTTATAGCTATAGAGTAAGTCATGATATTCTCTGGAAAGGCTATACCAGAAAACCCAGCATCTCCTATATGGTGAATGTCAGCGCCGACCATCTTACTGTTAAGCGCCAGACTACGAAGGGTGTCATGGTCAGCCCCTTCCTGGGAGGTTCCAATAGTAGTTATGGCTAAGCATTTATTACTATGAATAAACTGTATCCATTTGTGGGCTATCTCAATAGTTACTCCTGGTATGGTCCCGGGAGCCGGGATCAGTACTCCATCAGCACCTGCTTCAATTAAGGCTTTAATAACCTCAATATTTACTAGAGTCTCCCCGCTTTCTTCCCTTACCCCAGCGCCATGCATCCGGCCAGCCATTATTATTAACCTATCTTTTAGCTTGTTTTTAATGTTTCTTACAGCTTTTACCACATCTTCGTTTGTTACCCCAGTAGAGGGATTCCCGGTTATAACGATAAAATCAGCCCCTTGGGAAAGAGCTAGTTCAGCATTAGCCGGAGTAGCCATTCTTCCCTGGGAAATATATGGTGGATTGCTGGGTTCTAAATTAATGCCCACTGGCCGCCCAATTAATTCTTTAATATCCTTTATTATCCGGCCATAACCTGGAGAAACTCTAGTAAAACCTAAAGACATCTCAGAAGAAATTTCGGACGGCATCCCAAAAATACAAGGGGATACTACATCATAACCGTTAAGCAGCACCATGTCCGCCCCAAAAGCACCTGCAAGCTCTGCATTTGTAACCCCATCTACCAACGGAGGACATTGGCATACCACTTCAGCCATTATAGTTCTGCCCTCCGAAAGGAAAATTGCATCTTTTAACTCGGAAGACTTCATACCCTTAAAGTCACTGGCCTTGGCTTCTAAAATCCGCATACCCATCTCTGCTTTCACCCTTTAAGCTCACCATAAATAAAGTGTCTTCTCCTGCTTTGACTACTAAATCTCTGGCTCGCCTATCCATAATTACACCAGGAAAGGGGTTTAAAATAATTACAGGGGAAAGGGCTGATTCAGCTTCTTGGCGGATAATTTCTAAGTTAAACTTAATGAGCAACTGACCCTTTTTAACTTCCTCCCCTACTTGTACAATCTTGTTAAAGGCTTTTTCTAATTTTGCTGTCCCGATACCAATATGAATTAAAAGGTTACCCCCGGTTTTAAGATTTAAGACTATAGCATGACCAGTAGGAAAAATAGTTTCCACCCGGCCATCAGCCGGTGCTAAAACCACTTCTTCGAGCGGATCAATTGCCAGGCCCTCCCCTAACATTTTCTGCGCAAATACTTGATCTGGGACTTTCTCTAGCGGTAGTATTCTTCCGGTAAGGGGAGATAATAGTTCAACAATTTTAGCTCCCTGATTGCTGCTCATACCTTTTATTCCTTCATCTCGCTTAATATTTTCTTCATTTCGCTTTCAATCAGATCTGCTACAGTTCCTAACACCACCTGGACTGAACCCTCTTTTTTTATTACTCCTACCGCGCCCAAAGCTCGAAGCTTTTTGTCATCTACTAAACCTGGATTGTTTACTATTACCCGAAGCCGGGTGATACAAGAATCTAACGATTTAATGTTGGTCTTCCCCCCCAAAGCCTCTATCATTTTTCTCGCTTTGTCTGACAACTTTGTTCCCTCCCAGGTCAAAAAGTTTTAGAGGGGAGAGGAGAAATCCCTCCTTCCCCCCTGCTTTATATTTTAAAAATTTATGTTTGCTGCGTTTCCTCTATCTCCTCTTCCCTGCCAGGAGTAGGTAAATTTAAAAGGCGAATAGCGGTTCGGAAAATAACATAGTATATTACGCCAAAAACCAAGCCAAGGGGAATTAACCACAGGGGTTTAGTAGCTAGACCATAGTTAAGTATATAATCGATAAACCCTGCAGAAAAACCAAAACCATGCTTAATGCCCAAAGCAGTAGTTATGGCCATAGAAACTCCTGCTAATAAAGCATGAATAATATAAAGAATTGGTGTGAGGAACATAAAAGTAAATTCAATAGGTTCTGTGATACCAGTAAGGAAAGAAGTGAGGGCGGCGCTAAAAAGAATACCTCCTACCACTTTCTTTTGGCTAGGTTTAGCTTCATGATACATGGCTAATGCCACACCAACTAAACCAAACATCATAATCGGGTACCAACCAGCCATAAAATTGCCAGCAGTAGGATCTCCAGCGAAAAAACGACTTAGATCGCCATGCACTACTGTACCATCTGGTTTAGTAAAACTGCCAAAAACAAACCAAACTAAGCTATTTATAATATGGTGGAGACCAAAAGCAATAAGGATCCGGTTAAGAAAGCCAAAGACAAAAACTCCAATTACACCAGCACTAACTATCCATGTCCCTACTTCGTTAATAACTTTCTGGACTGGAGGCCAGAGGTATCCAAAAGCGACTCCTAATACAAGGGCCCAAAAAGCGGTAATGATAGGAACAAAACGCCGACCGCCAAAAAAGCCAAGATAATCAGGAAGTTTAATATTATGGTATTTATTGTAAAGTACGGCAGCCAAGGCACCAGTTAAAATACCGGCTAATACCCCCATGTTAATATCTTTATTCATTACAGCTAATACTTTTGTAAATACAATATAACCAACCATCGCCGAAAGGCCCGCAACCCCTGCCTGTTCCGCTAGGCCTATCCCTACCCCAATAGCAAACAGTAAAGGTAAGTTGGCAAAAATAGCTCCTCCCGCCTCAGCCATTACCTTTATATTTAAAAGATCAGGTTGACCTAACCGCAAAAGCAAAGCTGCAGCAGGAAGAACTGCAATAGGAGTCATTAAAGCTTTGCCTATCTTTTGTAAAGAACCAAAAAAATTCATTTTTCATCTGTACCCCCTTCCTCTTAGTTTAATTAGCTTTAAAATGTTAATTTCTCCACAAAGCTTACTTAATCATTTCCACCCCCCACATAAGGTTAAATTTACAAGCCCAAAAACAAAAATGAGCTAGAAGCCACCTTACGGCTTTCTAGCTCATGCCTGCCACTTTAGCAGTAACACGCTAGTTTTAGAAAATCCATCTATCTATATACTTTTATTTTAAAGTTTTTTATCCAACTTAGAATAAACCTTTAACCTTTGAAGGTGTAAAGCTAGATAACCTATTTCGTCCTCACTGATCTGGCAACACAATTCTTCTTCCATAATTCTTGCTAATTTAATTGCTAGCTGATAAGAATCATAAAACTCCGTTTTAATTTTGTCAAGCAGAGGATTTCGGGGATTTTTCCCACTAGTAATGCATTCTAAGGCCAATTTTAAATGGGTAACGAGGCGAATATAAGCTATTTCTCCCTCTTGAAAAGCAATCCCTAACTCTTTTTCTATATTGTTTATTATCTTTTGGATAAGAGTGGTATGTTTTAATATAGTTTTGGGGGGTTGGTTACGGCGTGCAGCGTATAAATGCAAAGCCAAAAAGCCCTGTTCTTCCTCTGGTAAGATAACGCCTATCCGCTCTCGGATTAAGCGCAGCGCCTCTCCTGCAATGGCATATTCTTCAGGATATAAAATCTGGATTTCATTTAAAAATAGATTGGGTATTTCAATACCTTTTTTGACGCGCTCGATAGCAAATCCTATATGATCAGGAAGTGCAAGATGGATATGCTCATTTAATGGGCTCCCTAATTTGTGAGAGGCTATACTAATAATCTCTTCTGCCACCTGGATAATATCTTCGTCTATAATTTTAAGAAGCTGAAAATATTGTTGGTGTTTTGCCTCATCAAGAAAGAAAAACACCTTTTCTACTTTATGGGTATCAAGGAGGGTTCCTCTTGCCCCTGGAGAAAACCCCAACCCCTTCCCCATGGCAATAACTTCCCGACCAGTCTTTATATCTTTGGCTAAAACCACGTTATTGTTTAATGGCCTGATCAATTGAAGTTCCATATCCCTATGGGGCCCCTTACTTATAATTATCCATCTCTATCTCCAAAAAATTAGACCTATAGAGAGCACTCTACAAGAAACTATAACATGATTTTACCCACCCCTGCAATATTAACCCTATTGAAGTTCTGGTCTAAACGGCTGTTTACTCGCTCTACCGCTGTACGCTTCTTGTAAAGCTTCTGCCAGCGGTAGCTGAAACGTGCTAGAGGCATGAACACCCTCCGCTCTTCTTTAAGGGGTATTCGAATACTGCTCTTAACCGGACATTTTTCTATACCTTTATTACATTTGAGCCCATAATGCCTGGCCGGACAGCGGTATTTTAATGTATTTAGTAACAGCTAACTTTGTCCTTATAGTCGTATACTTATGTTCTATTTAGCACCCTAACCAATTTGGAAAATCTCCGTATAGAAGTTATAATCATCTCAGAGGGTAAGGCCCCCGTCTCAACTCCTTTTGAAAATAGGAGCAGCGGAAAATGAGCTATTCGGTTGCGCACAGGGCAGCAGTGCTCCTAGCAGCAGGTGAATCCAGGCGTATGGGACGTCCCAAGGCCCTTCTACCCTGGGGACATTCCACTCTATTGGAATATAATCTCCAGGAGCTGGTGGCAGCTGCGAACCAGGTCGTGGTGGTGCTAGGAGCGCATGCAGACCGCCTCAGATCCCTAGTAAGGCCACCGGTTCAGGCGGTGTTCAATCCGGATTGGCCGAGCGGGCGGGTCTCGTCGGTGCTCGCAGGCCTCAGAGCCCTTGGGGCCCCGAGTTCTATTCTTATCGCGGGGGTAGATTCACCCTTGGCCCCTGGCCTCGCAATTCGCTTGTTCGAGGCCCACGCTGCTAGCGGCTGTCCCATTACTGTTCCCACCCATGGTGGCCGTTTCGGTCATCCCCCCGTCTTTGACGGTTCCTTACTTCCAGAGCTCCTAGGGATTACAGAGGAGGGGGAGGGGCTACGGGAAGTCTTGCGCCGTTATCCTGTGTATACCCTTGAAGTCCCTTATCCCTCAGTGCTTTGGAACTTTAATCGACCTGAAGATTACGAGGCAGCATACCGTTTAGTTCATGGGTTATGACCACTGAAACCTTAAAACCGGTGCCTTTTATTTACGCCGCGGTTCCTATGCCAGCAAGCAAAGTATGCCTGGCGCTTGGGGGTTGCCTGCACCTGGTCAATTAAGACTGTGGAAGCCGGATAATCTTTGAGGTAACGGGAATGGCTCTGAAACTAAAAGGGAAATCGAGAGAGAGCGCTGTTCGGTAAACATTGATATTCCACCTATGATAGCCGAACTGCGCCGTCGAATAGTTGAGCGCTAAAAACTCCTCCAAAGGTCATTTTCTCTTGAGGGAGTTAGGGTTTTTAGCTTTCTAAAATTGAAATTTATCCACACTGGACTTCCCACCTCTAGTCTTTGTTCTTCCGCTGTGAGGCAAGGTATTTCTACCGTGAGCAAGTGCCCCTCTACCTCTACTTGGCATTGGATGGTGTACCGGCCAGGGGAAGTTTTAATTATCCTCCCTTTATATTTATTAATTCCAGGAGCAGGAGGGGGATAAATAGATAAACTAATATCATAGGGCATAATAGCTATCTCTCTTAAGCTATCCCCTCCCTCCCAGGGGACTAGCAAAACTAACTTACCGCAATGGGCCCTGGCTAGTCCAGGGCCTATCGCTTCATATCTATCCACTTTCAAAAGATTGGGAGGGGGGATAAAACCCTGAATTTTAGCTGCTGGGCGCAGGAAAATTTCTTCTGGAGTCCCTACTTGACCTAACTCGCCCTCCACTATGACTGCTATCCGGTCTGCCAGCTCCCGCGCCTCCGAGAAGTTATGGGTAACATATAGGGTAGTTAAAGATAGACGGCGCTGAAGCTCTTTTATCTCTAAACGTAAAAGCTTAGCTAAGCTGTAATCAAGGTTGCTCAAGGGCTCGTCCAAAAGTAAAATACGGGGCTCTACGGCCAGGACCCGAGCTAAAGCTACCCTTTGCTTTTCTCCCCCGCTTAAATTCCTAGGATAACGGCTTCTAAGATGGCCAATATTTAAAAGTTCCATCACCCGGGATATTCTTCCTGGTATTTCTGCCAGGGAAAATCCCTTGGCTTTAAGCCCAAAGGCTATATTGTGGTACACATCCATGTGGGGAAATAAGTATAGTTCCTGGAATACATAGCCGATCTGGCGTTTTTCGGGGGGCAAGAGATCTACTTTCTCCTCTCCAAAGTACACTTCTCCCTCATATTCCACTAGGCCAGCAATAACATTTAGTAAAGTAGTTTTGCCAGCACCAGTAGGTCCTAAAAGAACCAATAGTTCCCCCTCTTTAATCTCTAAATCAATTTCTTTAAGGCAAAACTTGGTAGATATCTTCTTTAGGGTAATGGCTGGCATATTGTACTCCCAACCCTTTTACCTCTATTTCCAGGCCCCAGTTAATTTATGCTCTAACCAGAGGAATATCCTTTCTCCCCCAAAGCTCATAAGGGAAAGGATAAACAGGCAGACAAAAATTATATCTACCCGTATAAGGCTTTCTGCATTTATAAGCAAAGCCCCTATACCGGTGGGGATAGCTATCATCTCTGCTGCCACTACTGTGCGCCAGGCCATGCCAGCTTCTAACCGCAAGCCAGTAAAGATGTAAGGCAGGGCTAGGGGAATTATCACGTGGTGCAATATAAGCCAAGGGGAAGCACCTAATACCCGCGCCGTTTGGATATATTTAGGGTTTACAGATCTTATGCCAGCGATGGTATTATAAAGCAAAGGGAAAAAGGAGCATATAAATATTAAGGTAACAGGCAAAGCTTCGCTTAGGCCTAGCCAGAGCATAAGCAAAGGGAGCCACCCTAAGGCAGGTATAGGGTATAAAATGCTAAATAAGGGTGCTAGGCTCTTGTAGGCTAGATTAGAGCATCCCAGGATTATGCCCATTACCACTCCTGTTAAGCTCCCTAAAACAAAACCTCCCACTACGCGGAGCAAAGAAAGGGTTAGATGTTTTAACAAAATGCCCTCCCCTGCCAAGTATACAAATTCAGCTATGACTTTACTAAAAGGAGGGAAAAGGGGAGAAGCAATCAAGCGTGCTCCTACCTCCCAGCCGCTTAGGAAAAGAAAGGTAGGTATCCAATAAGCCCAAGTTAGCCTCCCATCTTTTTTAGAGAACATCTTAGTCTTTCTCCCTCAATCGCTATATAACACTTCTTCCGCTCTAACCTGTTTTTTAAGGTAGCCATAATAATACATAAGGTCTATTATTTTTTGTATCTCCTGGGCATCTAAATGGGGGTTGTAGTCGAGGTTGGACATGGATTCCTTGATTACCGCTGGTGTGACACTTATATCAGCCTCAGGACTCGACATCTCTTCCTTAACGGTATTTTGGTATTGATTTAAGCTATGGGCTACTATGTTAGCCGTTTCTTCCCGGTGGCTATTTATAAACTCAGTGGCCTTTTTATTAAGGGAAATAAGTTTTTTCACTGCTCCAGGGTGCTCCTTTAAAAATTTATCTGTAACTATTAAAACGCTCCCTTGCATATTAGGCCATATATCCTGGCTTTTAGCCAAGATTTTCATACCGGAAAGCTGGGCAGCCAGGGTAGTAAAATGCTCCGGAGCGAAAATAGCATCTACTTTGCCTGAACGCAAAGCTAAAAGTTGTTTGGCAGGATTCATGCGTACCGTGTGGGCCAAGATCTTCCCCCGGTCTAACTCTTTTTGTTTAATTAACAAGTTAAACAAAAGGTCAGTAGTGGCTCCTGGTTGCATGGTGGCTATTTTTACTTCTTCTTTCTCTAAATCTCTAAATTCCTTTATTTTACTGGTATTAACTACCAGACCATAACCATTTTTATGGGTACCAGCCACTATTTTCAAAGGTACTCCCCCATTGGCATAAGCCGCCAAGGCCGGTACCAGGCAGATATAAGCCATATCTATCCCACCTTTGGTGAGAGCCGCTGCCAGGGCTACCCCAGTGGCATAGACGTTAAAGCTAGTAACCTCGAGATTATTTTCTTTAAACCATCCTTTTTCCTGGGCCACATAAAAGGAAGCGGCATGGTCTGTATATTCCACCGCTACACTTAAAGGAACCCCCGCTTCTCTTTCCTTTACGTTTTTGGGGCCACATCCCTCTAGAGGTATCAATCCCGCTATTAGGATAGCTAAGATCAATATAAAAGCTATCTTCTGCCTCATGCCCTTTAAAAACCTCCCATCGCTTAATTGAAAAGCAAATTAAAAACCCCACCGGAGGAGGTGGGGTTTCACCCCTTTAATCCTCCTTTTCGAAACGGAAGGCATAGCGGTTTCCCTGCTATACCCCGCGGGCTTAAAAAGCCCGGGCCAACCTGCCATAGGAGGCTTCCCTTAGGCCAGGAAGGCTCGGAGGTAAACTAAATTTAACATATGTTCGATTCGCTTTTTTATATTCGACAGCTACACATAAACTCCTTCTTGAACACGATTTAAATTTATTTAAGCCAAGAGGAGAATGATCCAGGGATTTAAAGCAAGCGGTAACCCACCCCCGGCTCGGTTATAAGGTGACGTGGCCGAGAGGGATCAGCTTCTATCTTGCGTCGAAGCTGGCCAATATAAACCCTCAAGTAATGGATTTCATTCTCATACGGGGGACCCCAAACCGCCCGCAAAAGTTGCCTGTGGGTAAGGACTTTACCTGCATTTAAGGCTAAATTTTTTAAAAGCTCGTATTCAGTAGGGGTAAGCTTAACCTCTTCTTCGCCTACTGTAACCCTTCGCCTGGCTAAGTCTATTTTTAAATCTTCAAAGTATAATACAGGTTCCTCTGTAGTCCCTGCCCTATGCCGCAAGGCTGCGCGTATACGAGCAAGCAACTCACCCATACTAAAAGGCTTGGTAACATAATCATCAGCTCCGGCATCTAACGCCTGTATCTTATCAGCCTCGTGTTCCCTCACGGAAAGAATTATAACAGGTGTAGATGACCATTCCCGCAGCCGCTTTATAACCTCTAGGCCATCCATATCAGGCAACCCTAAATCCAGAATAATTACATCAGGCTTATAAAGAGCGACCTGCTCCAGCCCTTCCTCGCCGGTAGCAGCCTCTTCTACCTGGTATCCATGTCCAGACAGGGCTACTTTTAAAAGCCGACGGATTTGAAGCTCATCGTCAATTACTAGTACCCGCGCCCCTTTAGTCTCCATCTTTTTCACCTACCCTGGCAGGGGGTATTTCACCTGGTCCAGTACCAGGTAAAGGTAAGGTAAAGGTAATGGTAAGTCCTTCCAGGTGATTGCTAGCCCAGATCCGGCCACCATGGGCTTCCACAATTCCTTTGCAAATAGCCAGACCTAACCCCGTCCCGCCCACGGCAGGAGAAGTTGGTATCCGATAAAATTTATCAAAAATGCGTTCTAGATCTTCGGAAGAAAGCCGGGGCCCTTTGTTGCTGACCGCAATTTCCATCCAACCATCCTTACAGCTGACAGTTAACAGTATCTCGCTACCTGGCGGAGAGTATTTTAAAGCATTATCCAGTAAATTTACCAGCACTTGTTCTATCAGTATGAAGTCAGCTTTTATCAAGGGTAAATGGGGATCCACCTTTATAGTTAAAGGCCGCGATTTTAAAGCCTCTCCTAGCCGGCTGGTAGCTACTCCTATAACATCTTCTATATCTACCCATTCCTGCCTAAGCTTAAGCAAGCCGCTTTCTAGCCGCGCCATATCTAAAAGGTTACTAACGAACCTGTTCATACGGCTAGCTTCCTGTTTTATCGTTTGCAGTAGCTCTCGACGGGTGGCGGCATCAAAAACTTTATCTCCCTCTAAGAGGCTAGTGACCGCGCCGATAATCGAGGCCAAGGGTGTACGTAAATCATGGGAAAGGGAATTAAAAAGGGCGGAGCGCAAGCGCTCTGACTCAGCTAAAAAGCGGGCTTCCTGGGCTTCCCTTTGAAGCTTAAGCCGGGTTATAGCCAAAGCCGCCAGCCCTGCAAAAGCTTCCGCTAAGCGCAATTGCTCCGGCTGAAGGCCTTTTAAAGAGCCTTTTAAAGAAATTCCCAGCACACCTTGTACCCCTTCACCTGCCTGTAAAGGAAGATAAAGGCCCCCTGCCCCGCTCAAAGTATCTGTGCCCTGGCCGGCTTTATGGCCGTTCTTAAATACCCAAGTAGCCACTGCCCGCTCGTTTTCATCCCAAAAATTTTTTTCATAATCCCTTGAGCTAGCGCTAATTTGCAATTTCCCCTCTTTGTCTGGTAATAATAGGGCTACAGGCCGCTCTAAAGTTTCAGCTACTTTTTGGGTAATTTTTTCTAAAACTGGCTTAAGTTCCGCCACCGCCGCTATATCACGGCTTAAAGAGTAAAGGGCAGCTAGTCTGTCCCCCCGCTCTCGGCAACTTTTTACCTCCGCCTTTAGCCGGTTAGATAAAGTGCCAGTAAATAAGGCTACTAACACAAAAATGATAAAGCTTATAATATAACGGAGATCAGAAACGGAGAAACTACCCCTAGGTGGAATAAAAAGGAAATCAAAAAGAAGAAAACTGCTTATAGCTGCTACTACGGCAGGACCCGCTCCCCATCTCACAGCGCTAAACAATACAGGTAACAAGAAAAGCATAGCTATATTTACTAAACCCAGGGAAAATTGCCACCAAACACAGAAACCAGCCACGATAAGGGAAGCACCTAAAGCCCCTATATAGGAGGTCCAAGAAAAGGGACGCGCAATTAAAGGAAAATAAAGCTTTTCTGGAGGCTGGTATTTTCCAGGGATAACATGCACGCTAATCCCTTGGCTATGGCGTATAACTTTATCCACTACCGATCCATGGATGAGCTCCCAGAATCTTGAATGTAAGGGTTTCCCGATGACGATATGCGTAACATTCCGCTTTCTAGCCAGTTCTAAAATCTCTTCCGCTACGTCTTCCCCGGAAAGGGTTATAGTTTCAGCTCCTAACTCTTCCGCTAAGCGAAGATTCTTGGCCAACCGTTCCTTTTCTTCTTCCTGGGCGGGAAAGCGACCTGGAGTATCAACGTATACAGCTAGCCACTCCGCCTCTAACCCTTCAGCCATCCTCCGGGCCACCCTGATTAAACGAGCTGAAAAAGGGCTAGGGCTAACACAGACCATAACCCGTTCTCCTGCCGGCCAAGGCCCGGGGATGCCATGGGCCCGCATATAGGTTTCTAACTGGCGGTCTACCCTTCTGGCTGCATAGCGCAGGGCTAGCTCCCGTAAAGCATTTATGTTTCCCGGCCGGAAAAATCGCCTTAAGGCTTCTTCAGCCATCTCCGGTACATAGACTTTACCCTCTTTAAACCTTAAAATAAGCTCTTCTGGGGGCACATCTATTAGCTGAATTTCGGCTGTTTCTAATATCCGATCGGGTACGGTCTCCCGTACCCTGATACCTGTGATCTGGGCCACGATATCATTTAGGCTTTCTAAATGCTGGATGTTTAGAGTAGTATAAACATCTATCCCTGCGTTAAGTAATTCCTCTACATCCTGATAACGCTTGGCGTGGCGTGACCCAGGTACATTAGTGTGGGCCAATTCATCTACTAAGGCTAGGGCAGGTCGGCGGGAAAGAAGGGCATCCAGATCCATCTCTAAAAACTCTTTACCCCGATAAATCAGGCGCCGAGGTGGTATGATAGGCAAACCCTCTAAAAGGGCTTCTGTCTCCGCCCGACCGTGGGTTTCTACCCAACCCACTACTACATCCACACCCTCTTTTAACCTCTCCTGAGCTGCTTCCAGCATAGCATAGGTTTTCCCTACCCCTGCGGCAGCCCCCAAAAAAACGGTAAGCTTCCCTCGCTCTTCTTGTTCAACGCTCTCTAAAAGAGCCTCTGGGTCCGGCCGGTGCTCCTTCTCCATATAACCTAACCACCTTCTACCTTAAAGCATCCAAAGCTAGATTAAGTTTTAAAACATTCACCCGGGGTTCGCCTAAAAAACCAAACTGACGACCCTCAATATGTTGTTCCACAAGCTGTCTGATCTTTTCTTCTGGTATTCCCCGCATCCGGGCTATCCGGGGTACTTGAAGGTAGGCAGCCTCTGGGCTTATATGGGGATCCAGGCCGCTAGCTGAAGCTGTTATCAAGTCAGCAGGCACCGTTTCATTTACTGATAATCCATTCTCCTC
The DNA here is from genome assembly GCF_900176005.1 of Thermanaeromonas toyohensis ToBE. Classification (NCBI taxonomy): domain Bacteria; kingdom Bacillati; phylum Bacillota; class Clostridia; order Neomoorellales; family Neomoorellaceae; genus Thermanaeromonas; species Thermanaeromonas toyohensis. The sequence goes on from NZ_LT838272.1 coordinate 3,038,436, forward strand.
CCGGGTTCTTACTAGCCGTTCGGCAATAGCTTCTAACAGCTTTTTATTAGTAGGACCTAAATTAGAACCTCCCGAAGCAGTAGCATCATATCCTTCCCCTGCAACCGAAGGCCGGCCATGAAAATAACGGGGGTCTGTAAATTTTTGGCCTATAAGCTCCGAACCCACCACCCGCCCATCCTGGTAAATTAGAGATCCTTTAGCTTGGCGGGGAAAAAGGAGATAAGCCAGACCTGTGGTGGCTAGGGGATATATAAAACCTAAAAACAGTGTCATGGTAAGAAGCATTATGATCGAAGTTAAAACTATCCTCTTCATAAAATAATATCCCTTCCCTAAAGCTTAAGCTTAGTATTCTTTACACCAGGCCTAAAACGACTAAGAACAAGTCGATAAGTTTTATACCTATAAACGGGGCTATTAAACCGCCTAAGCCGTATATTAAAAGATTTTGCCTAAGGATAGCGTTGGCTCCTAACGGCCGGTAGGCAACCCCCCGGAGGGCTAAAGGGATCAGGGCTATTATAATCAAGGCGTTAAAGATGACCGCGGAAAGAATAGCGCTAGCAGGAGTAGCCAGTCCCATTATGTTTAAAGCTTTAAGCTCGGGATAAGTAGTGGCAAACAGGGCCGGGATAATAGCAAAATACTTGGCTACATCATTAGCTACGCTAAAGGTAGTCAAAGCGCCCCGTGTCATCAAGAGCTGTTTGCCTATTTCCACGATCTCTAAGAGTTTAGTGGGATTGCTGTCCAAATCCACCATATTGCCCGCCTCTTTGGCTGCCTGGGTCCCGGTATTCATGGCCACTCCTACGTCAGCCTGAGCCAAAGCTGGGGCATCATTAGTCCCATCACCGGTCATAGCCACCATATGTCCCTTGGCCTGGTACTCGCGGATGAGTTTTAGCTTGGCCTCCGGGGTAGCTTCAGCCAGGAAATCGTCCACCCCTGCTTCCGCGGCTATGGCCGCTGCTGTCAAAGGGTTATCCCCCGTAATCATTACTGTTTTAATACCCATGCGGCGTAGCTGGGCGAAGCGCTCTTTGATGCCTCCCTTGACTACATCCTTAAGGTAAATAACCCCTAATACCTTTGCCCCTTCAGCCACTACCAAGGGGGTCCCTCCTTCCCGGGCCACCTTTTCTACTGTAGCCTTGACCTCTTCGGGTAAGGCACCTCCCTGTTTTTGAACATAAGCCTCAATGGCATCCACTGCTCCTTTGCGTATTTCCCTTCCCTCTATATTTACACCGCTCATGCGAGTATGGGCGCTAAAGGGGACGAAAGTGGCTCTTAAACTACTCAAATCCCTTTCCCTAAGGTTAAATTTATTTTTAGCCAGCACGACAATACTCCTACCTTCTGGCGTCTCATCAGCCAAAGAAGCTAGCTGGGCTGCATCTGCGAGCACTTCTTCGGATACTCCAGGAGCTGGAATAAAGGAAGTGGCCATACGATTGCCCAGGGTAATAGTTCCCGTCTTATCTAAAAGTAACACATCCACATCGCCAGCTGCTTCTACAGCCCGACCAGACATGGCCAATACATTGCGTTTAAGTAGTCTATCCATACCCGCGATCCCTATGGCGCTTAAAAGTCCCCCGATAGTGGTGGGGATAAGGCATACCAACAAAGCGATTAAAACGGGTATGGATGCCCAGGTACCTGAGTAAAGGGCAAAGGCTTCCAGAGTAGCTACCGCCAGTAGAAAAATGATAGTCAAAGCTACCAGCAATATGGTCAAAGCGATCTCATTAGGCGTCTTTTGCCTCTTAGCCCCTTCCACTAGACTTATCATCCGGTCTAAAAAAGTTTCTCCTGGATTGGCCGTTATGCGTACCTTGATCCAGTCTGAGAGAACTCGCGTTCCTCCCGTTACAGAGCTACGGTCTCCTCCCGATTCCCTAATAACTGGAGCCGACTCTCCCGTAACCGCGCTCTCATCTACAGAGGCGATCCCCTCAATTACCTCCCCGTCACCCGGGATAATATCTCCAGCTTCTACCAGAACAATATCGCCCTTGCGCAGCTCTGAAGCAGGTATCTTTTTTATCTGGCCATCGACCAGTTTCTTGGCCACTGTCTCCTTCCTTGTGCGACGTAAGGCGGCAGCTTGGGCCTTACCCCGGCCTTCAGCCAAAGCCTCTGCAAAATTAGCAAAAAGAACAGTCAGCCAAAGCCATAAGGTGAGTTGTAAATTGAGATTTATGGCTTCTTTCATCCCCGCTAGCAGATCACGGAAAGTAAAAAAAGTAGTAAGCAAAGCCCCGATTTCTACTACAAACATTACTGGGTTGCGCCACTGAAAGCGGGGATTAAGCTTAAGAAAAGCATCTTTAGCAGCCGGTAATAAAGAAGCGCGCATTAAACTTGCCCTAGATTTAGCCAGGCGATTAGATAAGTCGTCTTCCCGCAGCATATAAGCCTAAATTCCCTCCTTCTGGCCACTTTAAAAAGTTTTACCCCTTAACATTAAAAGATGCTCTACTATAGGACCCAGGGCCAGGGCAGGGAAAAAGGTTAAAGCCCCCACAATAAGCACTACTATAGCGAGTAGAAAAACAAAAAGGGGAGTGGTAGTTTGGAAAGTACCTGGCCCCGGCGGTATAGTCTTTTTAGCCGCCAGGCTCCCAGCTATAGCCAAAGCAGGCAGGATAACCCCAAAACGTCCTATAAGCATAGTAATACCTAAGGTTATATTGTAAAAAAGGGTATTAGCATTTAGCCCCGCAAAGGCGCTGCCGTTATTCCCAGCGCTTGAGGAAAAGGCATATAGGATTTCGCTTAAGCCATGGGGCCCTGAATTTAAAAGGGAAGAAGTCCCTGCTTGAGTTATTGCCGCTACAGCACTACCTAAGAGTATGGCGGCCGCAGGGATGAGCACAGCTAGGGTGGCCATTTTCATTTCCCAAGCTTCAATTTTTTTACCCAAGTATTCTGGTGTGCGGCCCACCATAAGTCCCACAATAAACACCGTAAGGAGGACAAAAATTAGCATCCCATAAAGCCCTGCCCCTGCTCCTCCAAAAATAACTTCTCCCACCATCATCTGAAGTAGAAGAATAAACCCTCCTAAGGGGGTAAAACTATCGTGCATAGAATTAACAGCCCCACAAGCCACAGCAGTGGTTATAGTCGCAAATAGAGAAGATTGGGCTAAACCGAATCTTACTTCTTTACCTTCCAGGGCCGTAGGAGAACTTACCCCTAAAGCTTTAATGAGGGGGTTACCATAATATTCGCTGGCGTAAACTATACTTAAGCCCAAAACAAAGAGCAAAAACATAGCGGCCAGAATAGCTATTCCCTGGCGGCGATCCCCTACTAACCGGCCAAAGGTTATAGGCAAGGCAGCGGGAATGACCTGCATGGCTAACATTTCTAGCAGATTAGTAAAAGGCGTGGGATTTTCATAGGGGTGGGCTGAATTGGCGCCAAAAAATCCCCCTCCATTGGTACCCAAAAGTTTAATGGCCTCCTGGGAAGCCACTGGCCCCATAGCCAGGGTCTGTTCTCTCCCTTCTAGGGTGGTAACTTTTAAATAGGGGCTTAAGTTTTGGATAACACCTTGGGAAACCAGGACTAAAGCTAGGAGCAGGGAAAGGGGTAATAACACCCAAAGGGTAGCCCGGGTAAGATCTACCCAGAAGTTGCCTAAAAAGCTAGTCTCCCGCCGGATAAAGCCCCGGGTTAAAGCTAAAGCTACTGCGATACCCGTAGCAGCCGATAAAAAATTTTGCACAGTCAAGGCAACCATCTGGGTGAAGTAGCTCATGGTCCTTTCGCCAGCATAGGCCTGCCAGTTAGTATTGGTCATGAAACTTGCTGCCGTATTGAAAGCCAAATCTTGCGGTACAGCGCCAAAATGCTGGGGGTTAAAGGGCAGTATCCCTTGAAAACGCTGAATCAGGTAAACAACAAGCATCCCTAAGAAGTTAAAAATTAAAAGTGATAGCGCGTACTCGCGCCACCCCATTTCCTTTTTAGCATCAACCCGGGCTAGGTGGTAAAAAATTTCCTCCAGTGGCTTCAAGACTGGATCTAGAAGCGTCCTCTCTCCCTTAAAAACCCGGGCCATGTAATGACCTAGGGGGACAGCCAAAAGTACAAGTACCAGTAGATAAAAGCCCATCTGAAGTAAGTCAAAACGCAAGCCTAATACACCCCACTTCTTTATAGTTCTTCTGCCTTCATTAAGGTGTAGAGTAGATAAATAAGAAGGCCTATAGAAACTACGGCCCCCAGGAGAATATCTAACATATATCGTCCCCCTATAAGTTGTTTTTCTGAAACTGATATGAATTATACCCTTAGGTCGCCTAAATCTAAGATCAAAAATAGAACGGGAAGGGTAAAAAAAGCATAAAAAAATCCTCCCTACCCGGGAGGAACACAGCATAGCGTTTCTTCAACTGGAGGTAAATTCAATATAGCTCTGCCTTCTTCCATAAGGGTAACCCAGGAGTTCATGGCCTCTCGTACCGATATAATATTACTTCCTTTTATCTGCACCCCTAAGATAGCCCCTGTATCCCTGGCATAAATCATCCTTACTACTGGACTTCCTGGATAAGTATTAAGCTTTATATCAACTCTTCCGGCTTCTATACCCAAGGAGGCCGCCTTAAGCCAAGTTAACCCTGCACTTCCTAAGGCAAGCCCCCCTATAGCAAGCAACAGCTTATCTATCCTTATTTTTCTTGTCTTCTTAGGGCCATATAAGTTAGCCGCTGCTACTCGTGCCTCGTGGCCCGCCATACTTGCCCTTCTTATGTATGAACTGTCAGTGTCAAAAAAGAAAGGCTTGGAGGCACAATCCCCTACAGCAAAGACATCTTCTTTACTAGTGCGCAAGTATTCGTCTACTTTTATGCCTCCTTCTCCGATCTCTATACCCGCTCGGAAGGCCAGGTCTATGTTGGGTACTAATCCAATAGCTAAAACTACTACTTCCGCCTTAAGGAGTTCTCCTGTGGAGATCCGGACTGATTGGACCTGCTCTTTCCCGTAAAACTCTTCGATAGTAGCACAGTTAATTACTTTTATACCTTGGGACATCAACCTTTCTTCAATTAAAGAACAGAGATCTTCATCGAACATAGAGGAGAGACAATGGGGCTCTCGCTCTACCACAGTTACCCGCAAGCCTCGTAAACTGCAAGCTTCGGCCAGTTGTAAACCAGAAATCCCCCCGCCAAGGATAACAATATCTTGTGCCTGGTCCAAAGCGTTTATAAGTTCTCTTAAGTAGGCAAGGTGTTTTTTTAGGGTATATATACCTCTTAGGTGATGGCCTTTTACAGGCCAAGGGGCGGGGTGACTACCTGTAGCTAGGATTAATTTATCGTAATATAGCTGGGTAGAATCTATAAAAGACACCCATTTACCCTGCGGTTCTATCTCTTTTATCTCCTCTATTAATATTTCAATACCATTGTCCAGGAGAGAAAAGTCGTGCATTAAATTTTTCTTTAATTCACCCCTACCACAGGCATAGGCCAATCCCCAGGGTAAAAGGGGTATTCTCTCCTTACGCACAAGGGTAACTTTCCGGGAAGGAAAGTAGCCTCTGGCAGCCATAGCTGCCGTATAGCCTGCTAGGCCACCACCTATAATAAGAATATCTGTCCTTTTCATTCCAGCCGCCCTCCAAAAGGTGTCTTTTAAACTTACTTGGCTCTTAAAAAGCCCGCTATTCCCCGGCTTTCTTGATGAGGCGGCGGCAGCCGCCAAACCTTTATAACCTCCCCTTCCTCCCCTAGCCAGCGTAATATATCCCTTACCCTCTTTAAGGCCTTCTCCTGGCAAGTAGCCGGATCAGGCTTTAAGGACCGGCTACCCCATACCCTGGGCGGCCGGAAATGGCATTGATCTTCCGTACAGCCTGTAAGTATCACCTCCTTGGCGCCCATTTCCAAAGCTTTAAGCAATTCCCAGGTACCAATCCGGCTTAAGCAAGGTACTTGTAAAACACTAACGTTTTCTTTTAAACCTAAACTCCCTAGGTTTTCCCAATAAGCATAGGCACAATAGCTACAGGTATATACCACTGTAGTAGGAGTACCATCTGTACAAGTCTTTAAAGCACGTAATTCAGCTTCTATTTCCTCCTTGCTGTATCCCACCAGGGTAATAGCCCCCGCTGGGCAATGGGCCACACAGTTACCACAACCCTGACAAAGTAAGGGATTGATGCTAGAACGATTTCCAATAATGGAGGGTGCACCATGAGGGCAGACACGAACACAAGTTAAGCAAGCAGCGCAGGCTCCCTCTACCCGGGCTACCCGCCGCCAAGGCAGGTTCTTTTCTCCCTTAAGTACCAAAGCAGCTTTTAAGGCTGCCGCCTGGGCAGAGACTATGGTTTCTTCCAAACTTTTAGGCCCCTCTGCCAGCCCGCAGGTTAAGACACCAGGCACCGGTGTTTCTACCGTTTTAAGCTTGGGATGCAAAGTGGTGAAGAAACCGTATTCATCTAAGGGTAATTTAAATATCTGGGCCAGTTCCATATTATCTTGGGGAGGTTCAACACCCGTAGCTAAAACAACTAAGTCAGCAAGCAAAAACACTTCTTCTCCTAAAATGGGTTCATATACCTTAACCTTTAACCGATCCCCTCCTGCTGGCTCTACCTCTGGAGGAGCTTCAGGAGTATAGCGCACAAATAATATTCCTTGGGAACGGGCAGCTTCGTACCATTGTTCTTTAAAGCCATAGGCCATAATATCGCGGTTTAAAATATATATCTTAAGGCCTGGATTAATTTTCTTTAGCTCTAAAGCATTTTTTAAGGTCTCGCTGCAGCAAGTGCGGCTGCAGTAAGGGTGATCCTTATCCCGGGAATGGACACATTGAATGAAAACCACCGAATTAAGCCTTGCCAACTCTTCACGTTTAAATTTCAGCCGCTCTTCCAGTTTAAGTCCTGTAACCACCCGCGGATGCTGTCCGTAAAGGTACTGGTTAGGCTCTTTTTCTTTAGCACCAGTAGCAATTATTAAAGCGCCATGTTCGATTATTTCCCTTTTCCTCTCTTCATCTATTTCCACCGTACTTTTAAAACAACCCACCTGGCCTTCGCTTTTTATAACCCTAGCCCCTAGATAAAGGTGAACCTGAGGATGGGTGCTAACTTGTTCTTCCAAAGTAGAAAGCCAAGATTCAACCTGGCCACCTTCCAGCACCTGATACAAGCACCGGGCGTTCCCCCCCAAGCGCTTCTCTTTCTCTACCAAGTGTACTTCATATCCTAGCCTAGCTAAGGTAAGAGCAGAAACCATGCCCGCTACTCCACCACCCACCACTAAGGCGGCAGAATTTAAAATGGCCCCTTCTCCCATCACCTTAAGCGGTGGAGAGGATTGTACCCGGTTTACAGCTATCCGGATAAGTTCTTTAGCTTTATTTGTAGCCCTTGGGGAATCGCTATATAAGCGAGTAGCATGGGCAAGGAGATTTACTACTCTCCCTCTATTAAGTGGTAAGCCAATTTCTTTAAGGCATCTCACCATTACAGGTTCTAACGCCCGGGCGCTACAAGCAGCTATTACCACGTGACCCAAGGCCTGGTCTTTGATCAGCCTTTCTATTTCCCTGGTATCCTTTAGGGGACAAGAAATAACCCATTTAACTGCTGTTACCCCCGTTAAGGTTAAAGCGTATTTTTCTAGCTCTTTAAGGTTTAAGTTGCCTTTAAGCAGTGGACAATCGCATATAATCACCCCTATGCCAAAGCTTGAACCTGAATTTGAAGGGGAGGATTGGCTAAGGGAACTAGAGGAACTAAAATCTAAGGTATGTCCCAACTCTCGTAGCCTTAAAAGACAAGCAGCAGCGGCAGCCGAACCTTGAGTTACAGCATCAATTACATCGCAAGGACCAGTGAAAGCTCCGGCTACAAAGACACCTGGCTGCCCATTTGAGACGGGGGAAAAGGGAGAAATAGCAGCGAATCCATAACTGTTTAGGTTTATTTGTAACTTTTTAGCTATTTTTTCCCCATGAACTGGTGCTTTGACCCCTGTGGATAATATCACTAAATCAAATTCTTCTACCCGAGCCGTCCCATCATCTAAGGCATAGCGGAGAAGCAAACGGGGATGACCAGGCGGTTGTATGAGGCTATGCACACGAGACCGTATCAGGCGAAGCCTTATACTTTCCCGGGCCTTCTCTAGGTACCTTTCATAAGTTTTCCCATAAGTACGGATATCCATATAAAACAGAGTGATTTCGGGTAGTGGCAAATCCTGAAGCCGGGCCGCCTCCGCAATAAGGAGAGCTTCTTTTAAGGCATAAAGGCAGCATATAGTTGAGCAATAAGGAACGCCATGGACTGGATCCCGTGACCCTGCACACTGGATAAAAGCTACCCGTTCTACCATCCCTCCATCGCTAGGCCGGCGTAAGGCTTTACCACTAGCAAGATGCTTCTCTAATTGAAGACCTGTCCAAACACCGGGATAATGACCATAACCATAACGCCTTTCGAGTATAGAAGGTATATATTCTTCATATCCTGGGCAAAGGATAAGGGCATCTACTTCCCGGTTTTCTTCCCTTTCTTTATGGTAAAGACGTAAAGTAAAGCGCCCTTCTTTGCCGGTTATATCTTTCACTTCTACCCCTGAAAGTACTTCTACTTTTCCGGGTTCTAGCAGATTAATAAAATAAGGCGAGCGAAGGCAGAAAAAACCCTGTTCAGGTGAGAGATGGCAAGCACTACAATCATTAGTAGGGAAGGTCTTTATGAGGTCTAAAAGCCTGCCCCCTGGCCTCTCTCCTCGTTCCACTAATACTACGTGGCATCCCATCCGGGCCAGATCCAAAGCCGCCTGAGCCCCTGCAATACCTGCACCTATCACTGCAACTGTGGGGCTGTGTCCAAAACCCATCTTTTACTCCCCCTTCTCCGTGGTGATCAGCGCTTCTGCCACCAGCTCTACTAAGTTTTTAGCCTTGGCCTCCAAATGATAAAACCGGCACAAATCGTTCAATTGGTCTACGCAATTATGACAGGGGGTGGCTATTATCTTGGCTCCTGTCTGGCGAATCTGTTCTATCTTGACCTGTCCCTTAGCTAAACGTACCCGGCCAAATTCACTTAAAGAGAGCATCCCCCCTCCACCACCACAGCAGTAATTATTCTCCCGGTTAGGTATCATTTCCCGGAAGTCTAGCACCGCGAGTTTTAGCACTCGCCGCGGTTCCTCGAACACTCCTTCCTTACGTCCCAGGTTACAAGGGTCATGATAAGTTACCGGCTCGGGATTACGCGCAGGATCTAGCTTAAGCCGCCCCTCTCTCAAATACTGATCCATGAGCTGTACAATACTTCTCACTTCGAAGGGGAGCTTATAACCTAACCATTGCTCTGGTCCCCACTTTATGGCCCGGAAGGCGTGGCCGCATTCAGTCATAACTAGTTCCTGGCAGCCTAACCTTTCCATCTCCCCTACAAGCCTTTCGATCAAAATCCCTCCCGCCCGGTCATCTCCCGTAAACAGGGCGTAGTTAGTAGCATCCCAGTACTGGCTAGAAAGTGTCCAACTCTCTTGAGCTACGTAAAATATCTTGGCGGCAGCCAAAATGCTTAAAGGGAAGAACTTGGCCTCCCGAGGGTTAATTACATATAAAACCCGCGCCCCTTTTTTATCTACCGGAATTCTAGCCTCCTCACCGAATTCGGCTTGCAATTCTTCTTGCATCCACTCCAAAGTATCTAGATAATCCTCCCTTGTAATCCCCATGTTATTACCGGACTCCAAAGCCAGATCTACCACCTTCTGCAAGTTTTCCGGTACCCGGTTTTCTTTAGCCAATTGACTTCTTAAGGCCCTGATGAGATCCCCCATATTTACCCCTACTGGGCAGTAAACTGTACACCGGCCGCACATGGTACACAGCCACACCATGTCCGAGGCCAACACTCTCTCGTAGGCACCCCATAAGAGCCACCGTACAATCCGTCGAGGATCTACCAAAGGACCTATATCCCCTGTCGGGCAGCCACCTGTACACGCGCCACACGCCAAGCAGGAATTTAAAGTTGCCTGACCCAGGGCTTTTTCGAGTTTAAGCTGCAAGCTCTCATACGGGGTGCTGGCTTCTAAAGCCTTGACTGCTATGGCCACTTTCTTTAAGCCCCCCTCCCTAAATCTCCCTGGCAATACCAACCGGTCTTCCTCTGCCAGCAGGGCCTTACCCCTTCTACCTTGTCCTGCGTAGCACATCCCGGCGGGCAAACTCCCTCCTGCCAGCAGGGATACCAGTTAAGATAACCTGGGAGTTCCACAAGTTTAAAATGCCGCTTATCAAGCAGGTTTTTAATAAACATCAGGCGCTGCAAATCGAGCTCAGAGTAGCAGCGCCTCCCTTCCTTCAAGCGGGGCCTAATCAAGCCCTTCCGCTCCCAATTTTTAAGGCGACCAGGAGAGATATTTAACAGCTGGATAACCATTCCAGGAGGATACAATTTAACCGCACCCCGCTGTCTTTCCCTTTTGCTGTATTTTTAGCTATAGGAAAGTTCTTTCTATCTATATCATATTTTTTGTGCTATGTAATGTCAATAAACTTGTAAAGAATATTATAAGTTTATTAGCCTAGACATTATAACTACTTTAGCTCTCTCTGCCTTGATTTAATTAAAAGTAATAGCGTAAAATAGCATTAACAGAAATATCGAAATCTATAAGAGGGGTACTTTTATATATGCCCGAGCAGCTCCTTTATACCATAAGCGTAGTAGCAGAATTACTAGGCCTCCAGCCGGGAACCTTGCGCGTGTGGGAAAGGCATAAGCTGATCCGACCGGCGAGGAAAAATGGCCGACGGTTATATTCCAATAATGATCTGAAGCGCTTGCGGTTTATACAAAAGCTAATAGAGAAAGGCTTTAACCTGACGGCCATCAAGCACTATTTAGCTCTTTACCCTTGCTGGTTCCATGAGGATTGTCCTGCCTGCGCCCATCAAACCGAACGTTTAGGGTGCGCTAAGCCCTGCTGGAAGGAAGAAGGTACCTATTGTCAGCTTTCCTTTGAAGATCCAGCGCTATGCCATAATTGCCCTTATAAAAAGGATCCACCCCACTAAAAATAAAAAAGCCGGGGTGGAGCCGGCTGGACCATCTCCACTTTATCTCCGCTTCAACTCCTCCTTATAAGCCCGCAAAAGCCAGGCAGAAACATTAAATTAAAAAGCCGGGGTGAACCCGGCTAAAAATCTTAAGAAAGCTTTAAAGCCTATTTTCCCCTTCTAAGAGCTCTCTTGGCCTTTATCCTTTTCCTCAAGTTCCTTTATCTGGGCTCTAATTTCTTCTAACTCTTTTTCCAAAAAATTAGCCTGCTGCTTAAGGATTTCTAGTTCTTGCGAGCTGGCCGGCGCTCCCAAAGGTAATGCGCCAGGAAAAAAAGGAGGAAACCACCCCCAGCCACGTAGCCAGCCGGGCAAACCGGTAGCCCAGTACATGTGGCGCCATCCGCGGCCAAATCCACCCCAAAATCGGGGGAAACCCCAGAAGGCCCGGTTTAAAAATCCTGGCACCGGGAAACCGGCGCAAAAGCCCGCTCTCCTTCCCGTAAGGGGGCCCAAGCCCCAAGGACCTGTCCTGTCGCCTCGCGGCATCTCTAAAATCCCTCCTTTAATGGTCATATGCTTGTTTTTCTGTTTTTAATATACCTCTTTTATGGTCATATGTCAATAATAAGTGTAAATAAAAAGCATATGCAGGTTAAGGGTAATACCCTTCCGGGCATAAGTGTAGCGCCAGCAGCCCCTACCATACCTAGGAGTTAAGCTGCCTGCTTGAAAACCAACGATTTTACTTTTCCTTGACTCCTAGCAATGGTTGGGGATATAATGAATAATGACAGAAAGATATTTAAGATGGGTAAGGGGGCCCCAACCATGTATTAGTTTTCCAAGCTAATACAGGTTGGGGTTTTGCTTTTAAGGCCCCGGTGAAGCCTGGTCCCCCCTCATAATAACCGTAACCCCCTAAAGCTTAAAAGGGACACTAGGCCTCCGGGGCCTTTCATTTGCGTTCTTATCTGAGCGGGGCTGAAACCTTTGGTACTGTGCTGTTACTCACCTGGCTATTAAATTCAGCAGCGTATCTTAAGATGCGGTGGAGTATCTCCTCCCGTTTGGCGTTGATGGCTTCGAAGTTCATGGCCGGAATATAAAAACTTTCCATATAATCATGGGTCAATTTAGCCTGGCGGATGTAGGCCACAGCCCGGTCCAAACAAGCTTGGTAACGGAACTTAGCACTTAAGATCTCCTGGGTGTACACAGCGAGTTTATTTTTGTCTATATACTCAGATAAATTGATGCTCATGGCAATAAGGTGATTAAAGGGCGTGGGATCAAAGGTATGGGGAGGCTCTACATTCATTACTGCTACCTTTATTTCGGGAATAATCACCAGGTCATAATTGTCAGGGTTAAAGGGGCAGTGATAAATTTCCGTAAATAGGCCCTTAGCTGTAGCAAAGCTAGCCACACGCTCAAGCATACGGCTTACTCCCGAACCTGGTTCACCGGATATAGTATAGATACGTTCTACATCGTGGAGTAAGGTCTCCACATTGCCTGTGACGATACCTTCGGGAGTAATAGCGGTGGCAAAAAGATGACGAGCTTTGGGGGCCCGATCATACCGGGCAGCCACTCCAGCAAAGACAGCATCCAAGAGCCTAGCCTGGGCACGGTTTATCAGGGCTTCATTGAGGCATTCCTCCACATAACTTTCCCATTCATCCCGAATCACCTTGGCCTCTTTTAGGGCACTGTAAGCCGTACGGAAAAGACGGTTTACCCGGGCATTGGCCTCTAAAATTTCCTGCTTATGTTCCCGCATTTTAGCTTCATCCCAAAAATCGCCCAAGTGGATAATTTCATCTACAGCTCCTGGATTTTTAGGATCTACTATATGCGGAGCAGTACCGTCAATGAGGGCCACTTTTATTCCCGGAATAACTACAGCATCCAGGGAGCCATTATCAGAAGAGCAGCAATGAAATTCAACATCGAAACCTTTCTCTAACATGCTTTCCCCTATCTTGCGCATGAAAGTGGACTTGCCTACCCCCGGCCCGCCCTTTACCACAAAGATACGAGTGGCGTCGGGTTCGATGATGTAGTCATAAAAAGAATAAAATCCATAGCAAGTATTACCTCCTGGAAAGACCTTCCTAAGCCTTCCTCGCGGCATGGCGTTCTCCTCCTTACTTCATTTTTTAATCCCACGATAATACTTCTCTCCAGGAGAATAATATGCTCCCCTCATCTCTTAAGTGCAGAACCCTTTTCTTTTTACATAGTGAAATTTTCTTGCATAATACAGTATTCAACACCTCGACCCTATTGTTTTTCTCGAGTATTACGCTATAATGGTGGGTACAGGGCAATGGGGTCCTGAAATTGGCCGCAAAGGGGTGGCTAGGTATCCGTCGTAGCTTGAGGTGAGGGCTTTTTATGCGCCAGCCCAAGATTTTTCTGGCTTCAACCGATCAGGCCTCCCTCCAGACCTTAAAGCAAATTTTACAAAGGGAAGGTTACGCGGTAGCGGGTGTGGCGCAGGACGGCAGCCAAGCCCTAAGGCTGATCCATACCCTGCAGCCAGATCTAGTGATCTTGGATAGCGAGTTGGCGGGTACCGGCGCCCTGGAGGTGGCTAGGTTTATTAATGAAGAACAAGTGGCTCCCATCATTATGTTGGCTTCCTCCTGGCACCGGAACATTATAAATAAGACCAGGGATTTTCCAGTATTCGCTTATCTTGTTAAGCCGGTCCAGGAAACCACTCTGCTACCTGCGGTGGAAGCCGCCTTAGCTAATTATGAAAAGCTGGTACGCCTAGAGAAAGAACTAAACAAGCTTAAAGAGACCTTGGCTGCCCGTAAGGTAATAGAAAGGGCCAAGGGTATCCTTATGGAGACTCTGGGGCTTACGGAAGCAGAAGCTTATCGGCGGATCCAGAAGCAGAGCATGGATAAGTGTGTACCTATGAAAGCCATAGCCGAAGCTATAATTGTGGCCCACGAATTGCAAACAGGCCAAAGAAAAAAAGAGGATATAAAAAAAAGCTAAACTAATCCATTGGGGCAACGGCGTCCCTGGACAGGCTTTAAGGCCTGTCGAAGGGACGTTTTTTGTTTAATCCATGTACCCGCATCTTAGGAGGTTAAAAGTCATGGATGAAAAGGAAAAGAAGATAAAGGTATTGAAGCAAGCTGAGGAATGGGGAGTAAAGTTCATCCGGCTCCAGTTCACCGATATTTTCGGTGTGCTCAAAAATGTAGCTATACCAATAGATCAGCTTCCCAAAGCCTTAAATAATGAGCTTATGTTTGACGGTTCCTCCATTGAGGGATTTGTCCGCATTGAAGAATCCGATATGTACCTTTATCCGGATCCGGATACCTTTGTGATTTTTCCCTGGAGACCGAGGGAAGGTACCGTGGCCCGGCTCATCTGCGATATCTATAATCCTGATGGTACCCCCTTTGAAGGTTGCCCGCGCAACACTTTAAAAAGGGTAGTAGCAGAAGCTAAAGATATGGGATTTGTAATGAACGTAGGGCCGGAGGCTGAGTTCTTCCTTTTCCACACTGACCAGGCCGGCCGACCCACCCTGGAGACCCATGACCAAGCTAGTTATTTTGACCTTACACCGGTCGATTTAGGTGAGGAAGCCCGGCGGGACATGGTGCTTACCCTAGAACAGATGGGATTTGAAATCGAAGCGTCCCATCACGAGGTGGCCCCCGGGCAACATGAGATAGATTTTAAATATGCTGATGCCCTTACCACTGCCGATCGCATCGCCACCTTTAAATTTGTGGTGAGAACTATAGCCCAGCGCCATGGTCTTCACGCTACCTTCATGCCTAAACCAATTTATGGTATTAACGGCTCAGGTATGCATTGCAATATTTCCCTTTTCCGCGACGGGCAAAATGCTTTCTATGATCCCCAAGGAGAACTTGGGTTAAGTGACGTAGCCTATCATTTCATAGCAGGTATTATGGCCCACGCCCGGGCTTTAACAGCTATCACTAACCCCACCGTTAACTCATACAAGCGCTTGGTTCCCGGGTATGAGGCACCTGTATATATAGCCTGGTCTCCCAGGAACCGTAGCCCCCTTATCCGTATACCGGCTAAGCGTGGGCCTTCTACCCGTATCGAGGTACGGCACCCGGATCCTTCCGCCAATCCTTATCTAGCCATTGCCGTGCTGCTTAAGGCCGGTTTGGACGGCATAAAGAAGAAACTTGAGCCTCCTCCGCCGGTCTATAAAAATATCTATGCTTTATCTCCTGAGGAGCTAGCCCGGGAGGGCATAGGGGTTCTACCTTCTAGCCTAGAAGAGGCTCTGGCGGAACTAGAAAAAGATGAGGTGATCAAGGAAGCCTTGGGTTCCCATATCTACGAGCGATTTATGCTAGCTAAAAGGCTAGAATGCGAGCAATACCGGACCACTGTACATCCGTGGGAAATAGAACACTACCTGACCAAGTTCTAAAGCCTCTGCTGGGCTTAAGCTAAAGTTCTGGGGCCCCCGTAAAATTAGCGTTATAGCGTTATAAAGAAGGGTTCCCTTTGGGGAAGCACTGCTTTTAGGGAAAGGAGAGATTACTATGTACCGCGAAGGGGGCTGCCGCATTCCTTCTGGATGCGGTTTAAGCGGCTTCATCAACCGCGACGGCCGACGAGAAACAGGCGAACGTATTATAGTATCTATCGCCTGCCTAAATGAGCGGTCCAATGGATTAGGTGGGGGGTTCGCTGCCTACGGGATTTACCCGGAATACAAGGATTACTATGCCCTGCACTTGCTTTTTGAAGATAAACACAGCCGCCAGATGGTAGAGGATCTAATTAAGGAGAATTTTTACATCGCAGCCGAAGATCGCATTCCCACCCGCCAGGTGCGCTCCATAGGTCCCGCTCCCATGCTCTGGCGCTACTTCGTAGTACCTCGCCTATCCAAAATAGGGGAGACGGAAAAGACCGAAGAAGATTTTATGACCCAACTGGTCATGCACATCAACGATACTATCCCTGGAGCTTATGTAGTCTCCAGCGGTAAAAATATGGGGGCCTTCAAGGGTGTGGGGTATCCAGAAGATATAGGGGAGTTTTTCCGGTTGGACGAATACAAGGCCTATATGTGGATCGCCCACGGCCGCTTCCCCACCAATACCCCGGGTTGGTGGGGCGGAGCCCATCCTTTCACCCTTCTTAATTGGTCAGTGGTACACAACGGTGAAATTTCCTCCTATGGGGCCAACCGGCGCTTCCTAGAGATGTTCGGGTACAAAATTACCCTGCAGACAGATACTGAAGTCATAGCCTACGCCATTGACCTTTTGGTTCGTCGCCATGGGCTCCCTCTCCCCCTGGTAGCCAAAGTACTGGCCCCTCCCTTCTGGGAGGAAATCGATAGCCTGGAACTTAAGGAGCGGGAGCTTTATACCAATCTTCGGGCCCTTTATGGGAGCCTAATGCTCAACGGTCCCTTTGCCATCATTGTAGGTTATCCCGGAGGGCTTATGGCCTTAAATGATAGGATTAAGCTCCGCCCTTTGGTGGCCGGGGAGCAAGGTTCCACCTTGTATGTGGCCAGCGAAGAGGCTGCCATCCGGGTGATATGCCCTAATGTAGAGCGCATATGGTACCCCTCCGGCGGCGAACCTGTTCTGGGCGAGCTTAAGGAGGAGTGTGCATGTCGGTTATCCGCATGAATCCACCTGAATTTCGCGTGATCCGGGATGAAGAAAAGTGTATAAAGTGCCTGGTCTGCGTACGCCAGTGCGGGTTTGAAGCCCAGCAATACGATCCGGAGGAAGACAGGGTCTACAGCCTAGACGAAAATTGTGTAGCCTGCCAGCGGTGTGTTTGCCTGTGCCCCACCCGGGCCTTACGTATAGAACAGAATCCGGTGCCTTATAAAGCCAACGCCCATTGGACACCGGAGCATATCCATAACATCAACAAGCAAGCAGACACAGGCGGGGTCCTTTTGACGGGGATGGGGAACGATAAGCCCTACCCGGCTTATTTTGACCGATTGCTCTTAAATGCCAGCCAGGTAACCAACCCTTCCATCGACCCTTTGCGGGAACCCATGGAGCTACGTACCTATCTCGGTAGCCGTCCTGACTACTTGGGCGGGGAAAAGGATCGCCATTTTGGTCCTACTCCCCTAGTTCCCATAGAGACACCTATTATGTTTACGGCCATCTCCTATGGAGCCATAAGCCATCAGGCTTTTGAAGCTTTAGCCAGGGCTGCCAAGGCTTACGGCACCCTCTTTAATACTGGGGAAGGCGGTTTACCAGAAGACTTGTATGAATACGCTGACCATGCCATAGTCCAAGTGGCTTCTGGTCGCTTCGGCGTTCACAGCGAGTATCTTAATGCCGCCCGGGTTATTGAAATCAAGATCGGGCAGGGTGCCAAGCCAGGGATAGGTGGGCATCTCCCAGGAGAAAAGATCACCGCCTCCATTGCTGCTACGCGCATGATCCCCGAAGGAACTGACGCCTTATCCCCGGCACCGCACCATGATATCTACTCCATCGAGGACCTGCGGCAGCTTATCTCTACCCTGAAGGAAGCCACTAGATATACCAAACCGGTATCGGTGAAGATCGCGGCCGTGCATAACGTGGCCGCCATCGCTAGCGGTATAGCCCGCGCCGGGGCGGATATAATCGCCATTGATGGCTTCCGGGGAGGTACCGGTGCTGCACCCCTCATGATACGGGATCACGTGGGAATACCAATTGAGTTGGCCATCGCTGCTGTGGACCAACGCCTCCGCGAGGAAGGCATCCGCAACCGGGTATCTCTAGTAGCAGCCGGGGGCTTCCGCTGCAGTGCGGATGTAGTTAAGGCCATTGCCTTGGGAGCAGATGCAGTGTACATTGGTACCGCTGCCCTGGTGGCCTTAGGCTGCCACCTCTGCCAGAAGTGTTATACAGGCAAATGCAGCTGGGGCATAGCCACTCAAGATCCTTATAAAACAAGGCGTCTCAATCCAGAGATAGGAGCCGAAAGGCTTTATAATCTCCTCCACGGGTGGTCCCACGAGATTAAAGAGATGCTGGGCGGCATGGGAATAAACTCCATCGAGAGCCTACGGGGGAACCGGCTACACCTACGAGGTGTGGGCCTTACCGAGACTGAACTTAAGCTCCTGGGAGTAAAACATGCTGGCGAGGGCATGTAAATTTCAAGGAAATATGGTGCAGGGGCTGAAATTCGAGGAAGAGGTGAATCAGGCGGATGAGAAAAGTGTATGCCCGCCGGGAATATTGTATTAACTGCCACCTATGTGAAGTATACTGTGTGGCGGCCCATTCTAAAAGCCGCGATGTCTGGAAAGCCTTTAAAAGAGAAGGCCTACGGGGTACCCACCGGGTGCGGGTAGAAGAAAGATGGCCGGAATCCTTACCTGTCCAGTGTCGTCACTGCGACGAACCCCAGTGCGTCCAGGGGTGCATTTCCGGGGCTATGGTCAAGGATCCGGAGACGGGGATTGTTTATTGCCAGGAAGATAAATGTGTAGGCTGCTGGACCTGTGTTGTCAGTTGTCCTTTTGGTGCTGTACGTCCAGGTTACCGGGACGGACGGCCTATAGCCTTAAAATGCGATTTATGCAGGGCCCTCCCAGAACCGGCCTGCGTGGCTCACTGCCCTAACCGCGCCCTGGTGTATGAAGGGAGGAAACTTAAAATATGAGATATGTCATCATCGGTAACTCGGTTGCCGCCATCAATGCCTGCCAGGGTATCCGGGAGCTAGATAAAGAAGGGCCTATAACTATTGTTTCCGCCGAAAAATACTATGCCTACGGACGTCCCTTGATCTCTTACTGGCTGGAGGGCAAGACCGGGGAAGACAAGATGCCCTATCTCCCACCGGATTTCTATACCCGCCATAATATTAACGTCCTTTTAGGCCGTAAAGCCCTACGTATAGACTGGGAAAGGCGAGAAGTGGAACTTGATGATGCCTCCCGTCTACCCTACGATCGTTTGCTTATCGCTACAGGAGGCAAAGCCATAGTTCCACCTTTAGAGGGACTACAGGAAGAAGATTATGTAACCTTTCTTACCTATGACGATGTGCGCCGGCTGGCGGAAGCAGCCCACCCTGGTAAGGAAGCAGTGATCCTGGGCGCCGGTCCCAGCGGTCTTAAAGCTATGGAAAGTTTGGTTTCCCGGGGCCTGGGAGTGACCATGGTAGAGCTGGCGCCCCGCATATGGTCACCTGTTCTGGATACTGAAGCGGCAACCCTGGTAACCAGCTTCCTCCGTGAGAAAGGTGTCCGGGTAATCCTAGAAGATACTATCCTAGGTGGAAGCCGTAAAGAAGGAGGAAAGCTTAAGCTTAATCTTAAGTCCGGTAAAGAGCTAGAAGCCGATCTCCTGGTGGTGGCTATAGGTGTAAGGCCCAATGTGGAGCTCCTGGAACAGGCACCAGGGGTTACCCTGAAACGAGGGGTAGTAGTAGATGAGTACCTAAACGTAGGCTTACCGGGGGTTTTCGCTGCCGGTGATGTAGTGGAAGGCAACCCGCCCCTTTTACCCCATGCTGCTGCGCAAGGTCGCCTTGCTGGCCGCAATATGGCTGGCGCCAAGGAAAAATATAAGGGAAGTTCGCCCTATAATGCCCTAGGGTTTTTAGGCCTACACATAATCAGCATGGGTATAACTAATTGCGAACCCGGCCAGGGATATGAAATACTGGTCCAAAAGGAAGAAAAGAAAAGGGTTTATCGTAAGCTAGTGCTGGGGAACTCCTATCTGGTAGGCGCTCTATTTATAAACCGGGTAGATGGTGCTGGCCTTTACCGGTGGCTCATAGAGGAAAAAATAGATGTCCTCCCCTTTAAGGATAAGCTATTCCAAGATGATTTTGGTTTCCTGGATTTGCCACCTGCATTGTGGGAACCTAGGCTTAAAGCTTAAAGAATGAAACCGAAAGTTTAAGGGGAAGGAGGCAAAAACCTAAGTGAAAAGGCTCAATGCCCAAGGCTTAAGTTATCGGGAGCTTAATGAGAAGATTAGAGCCCTCCTAGACAACGGGGAAAAAGAAGTGATCATCGAAAACGTCAATGGACAGAGATATATTGGAACAGGTATTAAGGCTCAAGCCCGGCTGGTGATCCACGGCGTTCCCGGTAACAACTTGGGTGCTCTTATGGACGGTCTTCATATAGAAGTATACGGTAACGCCCAAGACGGTGTGGGCAATACCATGAATGAGGGGACTATAGTGGTACATGGTCATGCCACGGACATCACCGGTTATTCCATGCGGGGCGGGAAGATCTTTATCCGGGGCCATGTCGGGTATCGTGTAGGCATCCATATGAAAGCGTTCCGGGAAAAAAATCCAGTGATCGTTGTAGGCGGTAAAGCTGGTGACTTTTTCGGAGAATATATGGCGGGGGGAACCTTGGTTCTTCTGGGACTAGGTATTAAACCAGGTGAGCAAATAGTCGGGAATTATATAGCTACCGGAATGCATGGAGGAGAAATCTTTATCCGGGGAAAATTAGATGACGATATTCTTATTGGCAAAGAAGCCAAGATTTTAGAGCCTGAGGAAAAGGATTATCGCCGTCTAGAGGTTCTTATAAAGGAGTTTGCGGAGTATTTCGACCTAGACGCCGACAAAATTTTGGCTGTTCCTTTTATTAAACTCATACCCTATAACAAACGCCCTTATGGCAACCTCTACGCTTATTAAATTCAGTTTTCACTGGTGAAGCCTAGCCAGGTCAAAAGTTAAGCAGCCGGGGCCTTGAGGCTAGAAATACATTAATCTAAGTCTAGCGCTAGACAATAAAAGTAAAGTAAGTTAAGATGGTTACCAGAAGTACTTAAACAAATAACCGTGGAGGCTCTATAAGGTGGCGGAAAGTCTTTTAACCGGTGCCTTTATAGGGTACGTAGTGGGTTCAATCTTTTTTCTGGCCGGGCTAGTAGGTAAAAGCCGTTTATGGGCGAAAATTGCCTTTATAGCTACACTCGTAGGATTTGTGCTATTAACCGGGGGCTTAGTAGCTAGGAGTCTCGCGGCAGGCCGTCTGCCTGTAGCCAATCTATACGAATTTTTGCTTCTTTTCACCTGGGGTATTGTAGGAGTATACATCTATACAGCAGTAAAATATAATCTCGCTGGAGCTGGAGCTGGAGCGGTAGTATTACCTTTGGTGGTAGGCATCCTCGGTTACAGCTCCCTCCTAGGTAGCGAGATCCGGCCCCTCCTGCCTGCCCTGCAGAGCTATTGGTTAAAGCTTCATGTCTTGACAGCTGTCTTGGCCTATGGTGCTTTTACCGTCGCCTTTGCCCTCTCCGTCCTTTATCTCTTAGGGATCTCCCTAAAGGAAGATAAAGGGCAGTCAGAGAAACTTCTTGATAAATTAATCTATCAGCTTACCGCCTTTGGTTTCGCTTTTCTTACTCTGGTTATATTAACTGGTGCTATCTGGGCAGAAGAAGTCTGGGGTACTTGGTGGAGTTGGGACCCCAAAGAAACTTGGTCCCTCATCACCTGGCTCATTTATGCTTCCTACTTGCACTTAAGGCGGAGCCCTTACTGGCAAGGTAAGCGTGGCGCCTGGCTTTCTTGCCTAGGCTTCACTGCTGTGCTCTTTACCCTCCTCGGTGTAACTCTTCTTTTACCAGGCCTGCATAGTTACCGCTAAAGGAGAACTAATATGTCGCCAACGCTCACCATGGGAGTTCGGTAACTCGCCACCTTTACCTCGGAGGCCCCTTATTCCAGTAGATGGAAGCGACTCACGAGATTAAGTAAAGAATCTGCAATGCTCTGCAATTTTTCTATCACACCTCCTAGCCCTGCTGCAGTTGCTGCTTGTTCCTGGGCTGCAGCAGCCACCTCCTGGGTAGAAGCTGCTGTACTTTGGGCACCAGTGGCAAGATGGGCAGCTTCTTTAGCTACCGTCTCTGCCGCTGTTCCAGCCTTTTCAGCCACCTCCTTCACCTTCCCTGCCAATCCTCCTACCTGCTCAGCATATACCATTATCTCCTGAAGCACTTTTATAACAGAATCTAGCTCTTCCCGCAAGCGCTGTACAGAGCGAACCTCCTCTCCCACTACCTGCTCCACAGCTTGCATCCTCTCCCGCATCTCTAGGCTCAAAGCCTCAATCTCAGCAGCAGCCTGCCCAGAAGTACTAGCTAGCTTACGAACCTCTTCAGCCACAACGGCAAATCCGCGCCCTTGTTCACCCGCCCGCGCTGCCTCTATAGCTGCATTAAGGGCTAAAAGATTAGTCTGCTCCGCAACTTCCACAATGACACGTAAAATTTCTTCAATGCGCTGGGCAGACTGAGCCATAAGTTGCACCATATTAACGGTGGTTTGGCTAACCTCTTCCACCGATTTTATCCCCGAGGATAAAACGCTCGCTCCCTCCTGGCCACGCTTAACCACCAATAGATTGTGGGTGCTAGCTTTCTCCATCTCGGTTGCTACTTCTAAAAGTTCACTTGCCGAAAGGTGCAATTCCCGCGAAGTATCCTTTAAGTTTTCTACTTGGGCACTTTGAGTATCAGCTCCTGAGGCTACCTGGCTAGCAGCCTGCGCAACTTCATCCGCCGTCCTAGCTACGGTCCCCGCAGCTTCCTGCAGAGAACTGACCGTATCTTTTATCCCTCTACCTACCTCCCGGATCTCCCTAACTAATGTACTAATACGGGAGACCAGCTGGTTAAAATCGTTGCTTAAACGGCCTACCTCATCTATGGCTGGTATCCCCAGGCTAAAACTTAAATCGGCCTGGTGGGCTGCAGAGGCTTTCGCCACAGCCTGGTAAAGCCGCTGTAAGTTCCTTCCTAGGCTAGCGTATAAAAAGGCACAGTAGATGAAGATCATCCCTGTGATCAAGAGGGATACCCAGGGTAAATGCCCGAAAAAGAAATGGCTAGCTACGTCCTTGTGCAAATAACCCACTACCGCCCCCCAAAGGCACATGGAAGAGCCACCGGCCACAAGGATTGTCCCCAGAGCTACCCGCAGCCATATGGGATATAATCTCTGGCCCCCGGCAACAAAATACCCTCGACTATATTCCCATTCCAAGAAGTAAGCTACCAGCATAAACATACACCCTGTTACCAGGGCTGCTGTCCCTGTCCCTGAAGCTAAAATAGTCCATAGCTGAGCATGTTCCAATCTTTGCCCAGCTAGCATCAATATTCCTTCTCCTACAAAAAAGATAAGCATGATTATTAAATACTGTAATAAAATCCTCGGGAGGAGTAGTACTTCGCGATTTAACTTCCGCTGGCTTAAAACAACCCATACGCTAGAACCAAAAACAGCCACCGCTATCCAAGCTAAAACCCGGGGCTGCAGGGCTAGGCTTAGAGCTTTCTCTAGTTCAAGATATCCCCCGGCCCAAACCAGCAAAAACCAAAAAATTAATGTACCAAAGATGTTAAAGAGCATCACTGCCCACACCATAATAGCCAGCCCTCCTGATTATCAGCACCTTATTAAGCCCCAAAACAAAAATGCTACTATATAAATGCTTACTAAATCGGAGTATACCAAAGGAATGCTTAAACAGTCAAATGTTTCCGGAAATCCGCGAAAACTGGTCTTTAATAGCTAAAAACAGTCCAGAGATACCATTTATTGACTATATTTGACCTTGACTTTCTTTGACTAATAACCTTAGAATGAAAACGAAAGCTAGAGATGAAATAAAAATAAGTTTAACCTCGGAGGTGATTTACAGTGTTCGGCTTCGGTTTAGTACCTTTTTATGGAAGGAGGAAGGGCTTAAGGCCAATATTCTCCGACCTGGAAAACTTTATTGAGCGTATGTTCAACGAAGATCTTTTCTTCATCCCTGTTTTCGGTCAGCCTTTCCGGGCTGATGTCAAGGAGACGGAAAAAGAGTATATTGTAGAAGCCGAGCTCCCTGGCCTGGAAAGGGATAACATCAATCTTACGTATGAAGATGGAGTATTGACTGTCTCTGTAAAACAGGAAACCATCATCGACGAGACCAGGGAAAACTTTATCCGCAAGGAGCGCCGGAGCGGAAGCCTAGAAAGGAAATTCTACTTGGAAAATGTAGAGGAAGACAAAATTACCGCTACCTACAAAAATGGCCTTCTTACAGTAAAGCTACCTAAAAAGGATACCGGCTTGCGCCGCGGCAAAAACATTCCTATTAGCGAATAAAAAGGACTTAAAGCCCTGGGCTTTAAAACCCGGGGCTTTAAGTTTGGGTTTAGGCCCCCTTCTTCTGCTTTATCTCCTCTGCCATAACTTTAAGCATCCGATCCTTCATAAGCATAAGGAGGGCCGGGAGCACAGCAGGGAGCACGTTGTCCATAACTATGGGCAGCATCTCGGGAAGGAGCTTACACATACTGGGCGGCATATTGGGCATTTTTCTTTCCATGATTTTCTGCACGTCGGGTAGCATCTTGGGCAGCATCAGGGGCATCATTTTAGGCATCATCTTGGGCATCATGCCGCCAGCAGCTTTAAGCATTACATCCTGCAAGGGGCCCGGCATTTTCTTCATGGCGTTCATACCAGCTTTAAAGGTAACAGGCAGGTGCCCGAACATACCCGGCATGAGTTCCGTCATCATCTCGACCATGCCGTCCAGGCTCATACTTTGAATGGCCGTGGCAAAAACAGCCCACATTTCATGGACAATAGGTGTGGGATCTTTTACTTCATAGCCTAAGGCTTCTGCTACTAGATTGCTAAAATCCCGGATCTGTACTGGTATATTATTGCTCCGCGCACCAACCCGGAGCTGGAACTCGCAGCACGGGCAGGTAGTGATGATAGTTTCGGCCCCGATCTCCTGGGCCTCTTTAAGCCGCTGGCCAGCGATGATGTCCGAAGTAGGCGGCTCACCGATCCTGGTCAACACGCTCCCACAGCAGCGCCCGTTTTCCCGGTTAGAGACCATCTCCTGGAATTCCACTCCTGGGAGGGAGCGTAGCACCTCCCTCGGCGGGTCGTAAATCCCACCGTGGCGGCCTATATGGCACGGGTCGTGCCATGTGATTTTAAGGTTCAAAGGCCGTTTGAACTGTAAACGACCTTCCCGGACCAGATCGGCGGTTACCTCGGTAATATGCTTAATTTTCACTTTCCATTCCAGGCCAAGCTTGGGAGCCCACTGGGCATAGTAATGGTGCAAGGCCACCCAGCATCCGGGACAGGAGACAATAAGGGTCTTAACGCCTCGCTTCTGCAATTCGCTAATATTATGCCTTACAGCCTGCTCGAACACCTCCCATTTTCCGGCCACCAAGAAGGGCACTCCGCAGCAGGCTTCATCCTTGCCCAGGTAGGTGAAGGGGACTTGACCGTCCCGCAAGATCCGTACAGCATTCTCAGCTATATCGGTTTCTACGTAGGATGCCGTGCAGCCCGCCCAGTAACCTATTTCTGCTCTGTCCAGGACCTCGACGTCACCCGGCACCCAGGCATCACGGTCTTGGCGGAAGTTGGCCCAGATGTTGTGCTGGAGCCTGAAGGACGCGCCCATCATTTCAAAGGCCGGGAAGGTAGCGTAACCCTTTTCTTTAATGAGCACACCCCTCAGATCATCCCATAATTCCTGGATGGGTATATTAACCTGGCATACCGGATCGCAGCGCTTGCAGGTAGTACATAAAAGAAAAGTGTTTACCAGATCCTGCGTAAGCTCAAGCTTTCCTTCGGCATACTTACGCAGAAGATACCACTTGCCCCGCGGCGAAGCGCTCTCCCACCCGCGTCCGCCGAAAAGGGTACACACGTTGCGGCAGTAACCGCACTGGGCACAGGCATAGGCTTCATATAGAATATGCTTGGGCAGGGCCCGGGATTCCTTAGGCTTTTTAGGAGCCAAGTTTTCGGCCAGACCCAGCGCTGACCGAGTGAAGCGAGCCATCTTCAGGGCCAAGCGCAAGGCGCTCTTGTCTGCACCTAAGATCTTGTCTGGATTAAATAAGTTCTGCGGATCGATTTGCTTCTTGTAAGCCTCCAACCGCTTTCTCTGGGTTTCTCCTAAAATTTCCCCTGCCTGATCTCCAAAGAAAAGTCCTAGGGAATAAACCCGCCCCCCATATTTCCGAGCAAGGTCCGCTACGAACAGAGACTTGCTGTACCCTATGGTATAAGCCAAGGTTCTCTCGTCCGCGTCTAAGAACCCCAAGATGGTAACTGTCCCGTCGGCAATTAAGGTGCCTTCCAAGGCGAGGCCCTGGATGTTTTTCTCAACCTCTTGTAAGAAACCCTCTAGGTTCCCCAGGGGTACGATAGCTTCGCTTGGGATCAGGGAGGGGCCTAGACGTTTAAGCCGCATAGGGTAAAATCTTTCTTCCCACTCATGCTGGGCTAAGTCCTCGCTGAGAAGCTTGCCATGGTAAGCCCGGGCCAGAGCTTGGGCTTTCGCTCTCACTTCCCTTTCCCGCTTCCTGGGGTACACTACCAGGACCAAGGGCTGTTGATGGGGGAACTTCTCCTCCTTTAGGGCCTGCTGTTTCTTGGTAATAAATTCAGGGCTGCTGAAGGAAACATGCCAGGCAGGGAGCCTTCCGTTAATAAGGGTTTGTAAAAAGGCCAGAAGTTCCGGCCTCCCTGGGAAAGAGAAGAGCAGAGGCACATCCTCATCAGCCTTCCGGCACTTTAAGGTAATGCTGGTAATGAGCCCTGTTATCCCCTCTAGACCGCATATAAGCTTGAGGTCCGAACCGGAAAACTTAGCTATCTCCCCGGAAGGCAAAATGGCTTCTACAGCTACTACGTTTGCACCAATAACCCCGTACTCGTAGCTACCGATGCCTACCCCACCTTCAGCCACCCATCCTCCTACTGTGGAGCCGGGTGCGCTGGTAGGATATAGGCGCAAAGCTAAGCCGACCCTACGCAAAACCTTTTCCAAGTCTTGCCAGACTACTCCGGCCTGTACTGTAACCTCCTCCTTTTCGGGGTCAACCTGTAATATCCGGTTAAACCGCGAAAACTCAAGTACCAAGCCCCCTCTCGTAGGAACAGCACCGCCGTATCCGCTGGTCCCTGCCCCCCGAGGCACTATGGGGAGGCCATTTTCCTGGGCCACTCGGACTATAAACTGGACTTCCTCCACGGTTTCTGGTTGCACCACGGCATCCGGCAAGGTCTTAAATAACCTGGTTACCATTTCCGGGAGCGAAGCTACATCATGGCTATAAAGTAGCCTTTCGGACTTAGTGAAAGTTATCCTCTGACCAAACTGGTTGGCAAGCAAGCTTTGCCAGTGCATATGGCCACCTCCAGGTTCTCCTTCACTTAATGATATATATACGTAGTTAATCCCAAAATTCCTCCTTTACTTTATTATATATTCGCAAAAAATTTTACTAGCGAAGAACAGGGCAAAAAATAGGGAAGTATATAAACTTCCCCGCTGAAATACTGGAAGTAGATCCCCATAAAGCTCCCTTTAGTTATATGAACAAGTATTTATATCCCTTAAAAGCCGCCCAGATAAGGTCCACAAGGCCTTTTTCAAGATCTGCATAAGCCTCACCAGCTGCATTAAATTTTACGGTGAACACATTACCCTCAATCCTCAGCTTAAAGACTGGTTCTTTGCCGTCTTCGATTAAAAGGAAACCGTTATTTTGACTGTTGGCAAAGTCTTCTTCATTCCAAAAGAGGGTTAACTTATCCTTATAAGGGGCACCATCATAGGGACAAAATGTTGCACAGTTTCCGCATTCATTACACATTCCATCTACGTGAAGGATCTGGTTTAAACTCTTAAGGTTTTCGCTTTCCACTCCTATAGCGATGTTGGCTCTATTGGGACATACCTCCACGCAAAGATTACAAACAAAACCGCACTCCAGGCACCTCTCGTGGTCTTTTTCCTGGAGGGAGTTTTTAAGGAACCCTTTTTTCTGGGTGATCTCTTTAAGCCTCCTTGTCTGGTCAAAGGAAGGCATTACCCTGCTTGATACAGGAGCCATACCCTCTTTCTCTAGAATAGCCCTTGCCACCTTGCTTCCATCAGCAATGGCCTGAACTATGGTGGCGGGGCCCCTGAGGGCATCTCCGCCTATAAATACATTTTCTAGATTTGTTTCATTGGTGGCAGGGTTGACGGCCACCTCCCCCCGCTCATTAACCTCAATACCGTTTTTCTTTAAGATCTCATAATCTACCCTTTGGCCGATGGCAGATATAATGGTGTCAACGGGGATATCTTCAAACTCACCCTCTTTAGGAATGGCCATAAGCCTTCCCGAAGCATCGGGTTCGCCCAGTTCCATCTTTTGACACCTTAACACGCCTTTAACCCAAGAATACGGGGACAAAAGCTCTTTAAGCACAGCTCCTTCCGCCAGGGCAGCTTTTAGTTCCTCTCTATTGGCCGGCATATATTCTTTAGTCCTTCTATAGATGATATAAACCTTTTCCACGCCTTTAACCCTCAAAGCTGCCCTAGCCGCATCCATGGCGGAATCCCCGCCACCTATGACAGCCACATTTTTACCCAGCTCTAAAGCTTCGCTGTTTTTATTAAACTGTTCCAGGAATTCGAGGGCGCCTATGACTTTTTCTCTACCAGTCTTAAGTTCCAAAGGATTAGATTTGGTGGCTCCCAGAGCCAAATATACGTACTTATAGCCGTTCTTCTTTAGCTTATCCACAGAAAAATCGGGATCTATGCCTAGCTCGAACTTGACGCCCGTTCTCTTAATTAGCTCTAGGTCGTTTTCAATAGCTTCCCTGGAAATGCGGAAATGCGGAATAACATACTGTACGGTACCGCCCGGTTTTTCCTTTTGATCAAAGATGGTGACATCCAGGCCGGCCTTGGCCAGGAAATAACCCGCAGCGAGCCCCGAAGGCCCCGCCCCAATAATAGCCACCTTGGCCGGGGACTTTGCTTCCACTTTTTTAAGTTTAGACAGGTAGGCCTGGTAACCTTCTTCAGCGGCCACCTTTTTTAGCTCGCGGATGCACACTGGCTCTTCATAATCAAGGCGGGTACATTTATAAGCACAAAACTGAGGACAAAGGGTTCCTGTTATAAAGGGGAGCGGGTTCTTTTGGGTTATGACTTCATAAGCCTCCAGGTATCTTTTTTCGCCTACAAGCCTTATATACTCCGGAACATCCTGTCCAATAGGACACCCTACGGTACAGGGCGCCACAAAACAATCGGTCAAGGGTAAGGTCTTGGTTATCTTTCTGCCTTTTACCCTTCTCTTCTCTTTATGGTAATTAAGATCTTTAAAGGCGCTAGCCGCCAGTTCTTCCAGTTTCTCCACATCTATAATCTCCTTCTGGCCATCCTCCAAATGATCTTCCAGCTCCTCGGCCATCTGCTTTAGCCTTAGGTAACCGCCAGGCTTTAAGAGAGTAGTGGCTACAGTAATAGGCCATATTCCCGTCTCGAAGATGCGGGCGATATTAAAAGCATCTACCCCGCCTGCGTAAGATACTTTAAGCCGACCGTTAAATTCTGCCGCAAGCTTGTAAGCCAAGTTAATAGTCAAGGGATATAAGGCCCGGCCTGACATATACATTTCCTCGCCGGGCAACTCACCCCTGGTTATTTTTACCGGCAAGGTATTAGATAGTTTTACTCCAAAGAGCCTTTGTTGCTCATTAGCAAAGTCTTGAACCCGTTTTAATAAACCTATACCCTCTCTATATTGGAGATCGTGGGCAAAGGACTCTTCTTTAAGCTGGATATAACTATAGCCCATTTGGTATAGGGCTTCTTTTACAAATTCATAACCTAAAAGGGTAGGGTTCAACTTTACAAAGGTATGGAGCTTCTTCTCGCCCAAAAGATACTTACAAATAGCTTCAATTTCCCCGGGTGGGCAGCCGTGCATAGTAGAAAGGGTGACGGAATTACATATATGAGGCGAAATCCCCTCAATAAATTCTTCATCTACGGCATGAAATCTCTTAATTTCTTCTTTTAAAACCCTCTTGCACTCTTGGAAAATAGGGGTATGGGAAGCATCCTTTAACCCCTCTATGAAGCTATCAACTTTACAAGATTTAATGCCTTCTAAGTTATAGCCCACGCTCATGTTAAATATAAAGGAGCGCAAGTTTACACCATATATTTCCTTTTCTAAAATGTGTAAAAGAAACCAGGCCTTGATATATTCTTCCAAGGCTTCTTCAACGGACAATTCAGTTGACCATTCCACATTGTAGCATTCATCCTCGGCGTTAATGCAAGGTTTGGCCAGCTTAAGTCTATCCAATACCTGGACAGTCTTAAGTTCAAAAAACCTACCCCCACAAAGGTAGGAAGTAACAATATTCTGGGCTAGCTGCGTGTGCGGACCGGCAGCCGGCCCAACTGGGTTTCCTAGATATTCTCCAAATAATTTAAGATAGCCTTCTCTTCTTTTGCGGAAGAATTTCTCCTGGGGTATGCCGAAAATAGTCCGGTATTTTTCATACTCCTCCATTACCCAGTTTAAAAGTTTCCTGAATGGGATAGGCCGCATCAGGTCACCCATCTGGTAAACCTCCTTGATATTAAGAAAGTAGAGAAAGTATCTCTAAAAGTTAAGCAAAAGATTTGCTCAGTAATACTTAAATTCTACCTATAAGGGTAAATTCCTGCTTAAAAATATTAAATTCAGGCTGCCCATGGACCTTCTCGAAACTATTAAAGCAGTCCTGGCTTAAACCCTTGACTTTACAGGTTTCTATTCTTACTATAGCAGTAAGATTTATCCCCAAGGAAGGTGGTGAAGAATGATTATTACAAGACTTTCCTCTAAAGGATAAGTAGTACTTCCTAAAAATATTAGGGAACAACTTGCTTTAAAGGAAGGAGCAGAACTTAAGGTGGAGGTAATTAAAGGTAAGATAGTCCTCGAACCCTTATTTTTCACATCGGAACCGGGATGGCATCGCTGGAAAGGTGTCCTTAAGGGAAGTAAAGTATTAGAAGAACACCTGGCAGAACACGCTATCGAGGTGGAGCAAGAATGATAAAGGTCAGGCGCTAGCTATATAAATAATCTAATGGCTAAAGCCGAGGAAAAAGCCCTAGAGATACTAATTTCAGCTATCAACATTGGTGAAATATACTACCGCCTTGTAAAGAGCGGTTACAATCACCTGGCGACTGCTTTTTTGTCAGATGTTAAGAAGCGGAAATTCCCTTGGAAAATCGTCCCTGCCAGTAACACTCGGGTTTGGCATGCAGCAAAGCTAAAAGCCCAATATAGAATGTCCTACGCGGATGCTTTTGCTGTTGGTTTAGCTATAGAGACCGGTGGTCAAATTGTCACCCGTGACCCAGAAATTATAGAAGCTAGTAAAGGAGCCAATTTTATTATAGACAAGATACTTTAGAGTAAAGGGCCTTGAAAGCTTAAAAGGGGCAAAAATGAGCTCTAGCAACCCCATTAAAAACAAGGGAAGCATATAGCTTCCCTTAAAAAATACTGCATGAATTATATAAACCTCAGGCGCTACTTAAAAATAAACCCGTAATAGTCTTTCCCTACCCCTTCTTTGACTATCCCCACTGTAGCCTTAACCTTCATACCGAGCGCGAGTTCCTCCTTATCCACCTGGCCTGCCACACGCACCCCATTGGGGAACTCTACAATACCAAAGGTTAGCCAGGGTTTCATAAAGCCTTCTGGCAGGTTATATACCCTAGTATAAGTAACTAAGGTACCCTCTCCCTCCAGAGGAACAGGCTCAAACTCTCTTCCCCCGCATTGGCGGCAAACTAACCGGGAAGGATGGTAAAGCTTCCCACAATTTGTGCACCTATAAGCATACATCCTTTGTTCCATACTTAACCATCCTCCCTCGTAAGAATCGTAGCTATTACGTTGTTACCGAAACCTCCGAAGTTGACAGCCAAGGCATTTCTGGCTCTCTCTACCTGGCGGCCCCCGGCTTCACCCCGTAACTGGCGTACAAGCTCCACTATTTGGGAAACCCCGGTGGCTCCCAGAGGATGCCCCTTGGCTTTGAGTCCCCCAGAAGTATTGATAGGAAGTTTCCCTCCTACCTTAGTTTCCCCGCGCCGCACGGCCAGATGGCCTTCTCCCTTGGGGAAGAAACCTACTTCTTCGGAGATGGCAATTTCGAGTATGGTAAAGGCATCATGCAGCTCGGCCACGTGGATGTCTTGCGGCCCCAAGCCAGCCATCTGGTAAGCCCGCTCGGCGGCGAGCCTTACGGCCAGCAAATCTGTAGGAACTTCCCGTTCGGCTACTACGTGGGTGTCGGTAGCCTGCCCGATTCCAGCGATCCTCACCGGTCTTTTAGAGAAGCGGTCAGCTACATCCATAGCGCATAACACCAGGGCGGCAGCGCCATCAGAAACTGGACATACGTCGTAAACCCGCAAGGGCTCGGCTACATAAGGATTGATGACGTGGGCATCCTCATCTTCAGTAATGGCCTGGAAGTTGGGCACAAGGTGAATATGGGCCACCGGATTGTGCATGGCGTGCTCGTGATTCTTTACAGCCACCATGGCCAGGTCTTTCTCGGTAACCCCGTATTTTTCCATATAAAGCCGGGTAAACATGCCCGCGAAGGCGGGGAGGGTAAGCCCATAGATATATTCGGCCTCCGGGTGAAGCATGGTGGCTACAAAATCCGTGGCCTCCCAGCCAGTGACCACCCGCATAAGCTCCCCGCCTACCACCAAAACCACATCGCACATCCCGCTGGCGATGGCCATATACCCCAGCTTCACCGCTGAGGCACCGGAAGCTGGTCCGTTCTCCACAGTTTCCGCCATAGCAGGTTGCAGGCTTAAAGTATCTACCAGGGCGGAGGCCACGCTGCTTTGGCGGTTAAGGATACCGGCCCCCATGCTGGCCACCAGCACTTGATCTACACCATGGCCTTTCCCGGGCTTAATCCCAGCATCATCCAGGGCTTCCAGGGCGGCAGCACCCAGCATCTCTATAAGGGAGCCGTCCCACCGGCCAAATTTAGTATGGCCCACACCTACAATACCAACTTGTCTCACGAAAGTTTACCCCCTTAGCGCCGGAAACCGGGGATCTGAGGATAGGTGGAAGGGAGGATCAGCTTCTTGGCTGTCTCCAGCATCTCTGGCGGCACGGGCCGGCGGCCAGTACACTTCATAGGCTTATGCTTCTCCCACAAAGCCTTGGTCAGTACATGGGTAGGCACACCACCAAGTTCGTGCCATATTTCCGGCCGGTACTCGAGCTCATATTCGATCATCCAGCGGCGGTAACCGATGGGGCTTTCGGCCACAATGTATACTTCTTCCTGGCCTAGATAATCGAAATGATATTCCATCTTAGCGGCGAAGAGCTGGGCTCCGATCCTTAGGCCTCTCTTGATGGCTAGAGTATGGTAGGACATCCCACGCTTTTCGTCTACCAGCCGACCATTAACAATACCTACTATCTCGCCGTCGATGGTCCCTACCAAGACGTACTCATCCTTAACACGGTACCGGTAATAGCCGAGGAGTTCAGCGTACAACCGTGCCGCAACGATATCATAAAAGTCTTTTTCCACAGTTATAAGCGGCCTGACAGCTTCCAGAAGGCGCGGGATATCTTCCCGACCCACCTGGTGGACTACCATTCTCTCGCCAGAGGCCAAGGTAATATATTTGGGTGGATAAGGTGGCATAGGCGTCTCCGGTGGCCTTAGGGATTGTTCTAGCTTATCAACGAGCATGGTCCATATTCCTCCCTTAAGCAATTTATAGTTCTACTTTAAATAATTAGCCCTGAAAAGCCTCAAACCTTTGTGGAATTTCTATAAAGTTGGTAGGTAGCGTTTTTAGGAACCGGACCAGCACGGAGAGAAAAACACAGGGCATTTTCGGCCGCAAACCTTTGCCAAAAGGCATTCCATTCGGCATAGTAGAAAGTAGCAGGAAACTCTAAGGCGGGGTGAATACCCCGCCTATCTCAGTGACTACTCGTTATCTTGGTGCCTTCTGAGTGGCTGTTTTTGACAGCAGGTATTTCTTCATTTAGCAGGCCGAGGCTGTTAAATAGATAAGCCACCAGGCTTATAACAATGCCCACAACCGCAGCCAAGGCCATACCTTTTAGCTCCACAGTGCCGATCATTATCTTGGCCCCGCTAACGCCGAAAGTAAAGACTACGGCCGAAAGCACTAGGTTAAAATTCCGGGAATAATCTACCGCTTGCTCCACTATCATCCGGAGACCGGCCGCCGCTATTACACCGAATAGCAAGATACATATACCACCCATAACTGGTACAGGTATGGCCTGAATGAGAGCCGCCAGCTTACCAACTAGAGAAAGGATTATGGCAATAATAGCCGCACCCCGGATTACCCAGACAGCATACACCCTGGTGATAGCCATTACCCCGATATTCTCTCCGTACGTGGTATTGGGAGGCGATCCAGTAAAGCCAGAAAGCATATTAGAAAGCCCATCACCTAATAGTGATAAATGCAAGCCAGGATCCTTAACTAAGTCTCGCCCTGTAATATTAGCTGTCACAATGAGATGCCCGATATGCTCAGCTAGGACTACCAGGGCAGCAGGGAAAACTATAGCTATAGCATTGAGGTTAAATACTGGGGCATGGAAAGTAGGTATCTTAAACCAGGGAGCATTAGCTATAATACTTACATCCACCATTCCCCAAGCGAAAGCCAAAACGTAACCTGCAATCACCGCGATAAGGACAGGGATGACCTGGAGAAAGCCCCGGAATACCAAAGAACCAAATACTCCTACCGCCAGGGTAAACATAGAAACTGTTATAGCTTTGGGATCTACCTTGTCGCCTACTAAGCCAGCCATCTGGGCGGCCACGGGTGCCAGCTCCAACCCTATTACCGCCACTACAGCACCCATAACGGGAGGTGGAAGTACTATATCTATCCACTTGGTCCCTGCCCACCGGATGATAAACGAAACGATAACAAAGAATAGGCCAAAGAATATATAACCGGACTGGGCAGCATTATAACCATATTTGGACATTATCAAAAAAGTTGGGGCAATAAAGGCGAAACTAGAACCTAGGTAAGCTGGTATCTTACCCTTGGTAACAAAACTATAAATCAGAGTCCCTATTCCGTTCATAAGGAGCGCAATAGCCGGATCGATCTTAAACAAGAAGGGTACTAGGACAGTAGCACCAAACATAGCTAGCAAGTGCTGGAGAGAAAGAGGGATGGTCTCTAAGACAGGTAATTTTTCCTCGATCTGGATAATCCGCCGCGCCATTCCTTAATTCCTCCTTACGTTTTATCTTTTCTCAATTATGGAGATAAACACACAGTTTATAAAAGGTTTTCACCACCCCCCCTTTTCTTGCCCCACTAATCACTACCGTAAGGTTTTAGATAATCAGGGAACACGGTGGGACTTAAAAGTTTCCAAGCCCACCGCGCTCCTCAATTGATTACTGTTTACACTTTTCTTGCCAGGCAAGGTAAACCTTCTCAGCAGTTAAAGGCCCCTCTAACATCTCTAGACCAATGGCATTGGCCAAGGCATTGGCTACGGCTGGTGCAACAGAGATCATGGGATGCTCAGCCAC
Organism: Thermanaeromonas toyohensis ToBE; assembly: GCF_900176005.1. Lineage (NCBI taxonomy): Bacteria > Bacillati > Bacillota > Clostridia > Neomoorellales > Neomoorellaceae > Thermanaeromonas > Thermanaeromonas toyohensis. The sequence goes on from NZ_LT838272.1 coordinate 3,074,037, forward strand.
ACCTCTTGCACCATAGGGGCCATCCAGTTGGGGGGTCTCCACAAAGTATACTTCCATCTTCCTAGGTAAATCCTTAACTGTAGGTATTTTATAATCCACCAGGTTCCTGGTCAGAAGCCTACCCTGTTCATCGTAGATTAGATGTTCGGAAAAGGCCGTCCCCAGTCCCTGAACAATACCGCCAATGACCTGCCCCCTTACCAGGGTTTCATTCAACACCTTTCCAACATCAAAGGCGGAGACTACCTTGAGTACCTCGATATCGCCAGTATTGGTGTCCACTTCAATTTCCACCGCATGGGCGCCATAGGTCCAGTCCAGCGCAGGTAGCCCCTGTCCCGTTTCCGGATCAAGGAAGGTCAACCCCTGGGCTATATATTTACCCCTACCGATAAGGGGGCCACCTACGGCGTTACCGTTCTCATAGGTATAACCAATGGCCAGTTGGCGATAACTCAATCTCTTGTCCGGGTGATGCCTTAAGAATATTTCTTCCTGGCCGAACTCTAGCTCGTCCTCACTACAACGCAGTATGGAAGCCGCCAGGCTCCGCATCTGCGCCAGGAGATCATCGCAGGCCCGGATAAGGGCATTCCCAGCCATAAAGGTCAGCCGGCTGGCCACTGTCTGCCAGTCATAGGGCGCTGTCTCCGTGTTGGTTTCCCAAACCATGCGGACTTTCTCCAAGGGAAGGTGTAACCGTTCCGCTACAATCTGGGCCAAAGTAGTATAGGTGCCCTGCCCATAGTCAATGCCTCCTACCAAGACGTGTACCGAACCGTCTTCATTCATCTTTACTATGGCAGAAGACGCTGTCCATGGTGGCATGGCCGGGGCTTTGTGTAATACAGCTACACCTATCCCACGGTACTTGCCTGTTTCCTTTTCCTTGAGCTTTTCTTCCTCCGACTTAACCAAGGGCCACCCAATTTTTTCCGCCACAATGGCCAAACACTTATCCACTCGGCCTGTATTTTCGTAAATTTTCTCTCCCGTAATGGTCACTGAACCTGGCTTGAGCAAATTTTTCATACGGAACTCAACGGGATCCATACCCAATTCCTTAGCAATTAAATCCCGTTGGCGCTCTATAGCCCATAAGAATTCAGCATGGCCAAAGCCTCGGTAGGCCGTACCGAAGACGTGGTTGGTATAAATGGTGTAAGAATCTATCTTCACGTTCTCCACTTCGTAAGGCCCTACACCTGAATATCCTGCCGCCCGCCCGATGTTCACCCCGTAATCAGCATAGGCACCAGCATCCCAAAGATATTCAATTTCCTCAGCTATAATCCGGCCATCTTTAGTAACGCCCGTTTTGATTCTAGCTACCAGACCCTGCCGGCACGGTAGGGTAGAACATTCTTCTTCCCTGGTGGCCGTAAGCTTAACAGGCCGGCCGCCGGCTGCTTTAGAAAGACAAGCTACCAACGCCTCTAAGTGAATCCCCGCCTTCCCACCGAAACCGCCACCTACATAAGGTACAATGACTTCAATCTGGCTCCGGGGGATACCTAAAGCCACACTCATTAAGTCCCGAACAGCGAAGGGTGACTGCGCACTGGTCCATACCTTTATACGGTCCCCTGCTGACCACTTAGCGATGGTCACATGGGTTTCCAAAGGCACATGGAAGACCTGGGGTTGGTAAAACTTGTTCTCAACTATTAAATCTGACTTGGCAAATCCTGCTTCGACATCACCCTTACGTACTTTAAAATGATTAGCTATATTAGTTCCCGGTTTAGGAAAATAAACACCTTTAATCCAAGAATAAGTCCCTAAGTCCTCATGAACTAAAGGAGCATCCTCTTTTATAGCTTCCTCTACATCTAATACAGCGGGTAAAGGCTCATATTCTACTTCAATAAGGTCTACCGCCTCTTGGGCCGTATCCAGGTCCACCGCAGCCACCGCCGCTACCGGTTCCCCAAAATAACGTACCTTGCCCACAGCCAGGACAGGACGATCGATCATATAAAGCCCTAGTTTGTAGGGAACATCCTGACCGGTAAGAACCGCCTTCACGCCTGGCAGAGCCCGGGCTCTGCTAGTATCTATGCGCTTAATGCGCGCATGGGCATAGGGGCTAGTCTTTAGTTTGGCATAGAGCATCCCTTGGATCTTAAGGTCATGCACATAAAGGGCTTCCCCAGTTACCTTTTCTACGCCATCAATCCTGGGGATCCCAGCTCCAATTAAGCTTTGGCAGGTCATTTTCTCGCCCCCCTTGCGGCAGCAGCTTTAATGGCCTCGATAATGGGTACATACCCAGTACACCGGCATAAATTTCCTTCAATAGCTTCCTTGATCTCTTCTTCTGTAGGATTAGGATTACGGTTGAGGAGCGCCCTCGCAGCCATGATCATACCCGGTGTACAAAAACCGCACTGTAAGGCGTTATGCTCAATAAAGGCCTTTTGCAACTCGGAAAGTTGACCATCCTTAGCTTCACTCTCAATGGTATATACCTCAGCCCCGTCCGCTTCTATAGCCAAGACTAGACAGGAGTTTACTGCTTTCCCGTTAAAAATTACTGTACAGGCTCCACACTCCCCGGCGCCGCATCCCTCTTTTGTCCCCGTCAAATTTAACTCTTCGCGGAGGAGCCATAAGAGAGTTTTATCAGGTTCCACCGCTGCGGTAACTTCTTCCCCATTAACTTTAAGCGTAATAAGTTTCTTCATAACTTAAACCCCCTCGCTGAGAATACCCAGCACCTGACGCAACAAATACCTGGCCATAGCCAGCCGATATTCCCTGGAAGCCCTCTGGTCACTAATGGGGTCCACCTGCGCCATAACCTGTTCAATGATGGCTTTGGCTTTTTCTTCCTGCTTCAAATCTTCCCGACGGTAAATATCTAGACCCCGGGCCAAGATTGGCGTGGGAGCCATGGCTCCAAGAGCTAAACGTAACACACCTTCCTGGCTCAAGAACCCAGCCACCCCTACTTGAGCCAGGTCATGCCCCTTGATACGGGATTTTTTAAGATAAACGCCTTTCCCTTTAACAGGAGGTATCTCCACCCTCACCACGAGCTCATCAGGTTTTAGGGCATTACGTTTAACACCGGTAAAAAATTGCTCTACCGGTATCTCCCGCCATCCTGCTTGAGATACAACGACCACCCGAGCTCCCAGGACTAGGCTTGCCGGAGCCATATCAGCGGCAGGAGAAGCGTTACAGAGATTACCCACTAAAGTGGCCCGGTTGCGAATTAACGTGTTGGCCAGGCTTTTACCCGCCTGTACCAATATAGGATAATGCTCTACTATAGACTTAGCCTCCAATAGTTGATTGATAGTTACCGCTCCGCCGATGATTAGCCCCCTTTCAGGGGTGTAGCTTAACTCTTGCATCTCCGGAATCTTCTTAATATCTATCAAATACTTGACCTGCAAAACCCTATCCCTTAAATTCACAATGATATCTGTACCGCCAGCAAATATCCTGGCCTCACTGGCATACTTAGATTTAAGCTCAACGGCCTCTCCCAGGCTAGTAGGTCCAAAATATTCTATCCCGGCCAACTTGTGCACCCCCTGTTTATCAAGGCCAGCTGCTTAAATTGTTATTTCTTCTTTTGCAGCAAGACAACCTTCATAATAGTCAACAAAAATGCTAATCGTGAAACTAGATATTTTCACCAACAGTAACAATTAATAAGGTAAAAACAAGAGCCCATATCTACTAAGATGGAGACTTTTTATAAGCCGTACTAAATTTTTTCGTCAAAGGTACGATTTTGGTGTTACTTAACAGATTCGCTATTTCCAGTTAAGCAAGGGCCGATAGAAGCTCCCTGTGTCGCAACCACGAGAAACGAAAGCCCGGATCAAAATTCAAAAAATAGGGAGGTCAGGCGTTTTCTAAGTGCGGGCTTCTCGGTCATAGGGTTTCATCAAGGATTGGGGCGCTTGGGCACCCCGGTAAGCTAGGATAGCGACAATAACTACAAACAAATACGGCACCATTAAAAGGAACTGCGAGGGAATTGTTTTGACCGAGAGTAAAAGGCTATACTGGAGGCCTTCAACATACCCAAAAAGTAAGCCGCCCAGTAGAGTTCTAAAGGGTAACCACCGACCAAAGATGACCAACATCAGAGCAATCCAGCCCCGTCCACCAACCATCATATCCGTATAAGTGCCTGTAAGCATCATGGGAAGGAGGGCACCACCCGCACCGATAAGCATGCTACCGGCGAGAAGAGATAGATAGCGCATAACGAATACATTTACACCCTGTCCTTCCGCTGCGCGGGGGTTTTCCCCACAAGCACGTAGCCTTAGTCCCATGGGGGTGTAAAAAAGGAATAAATGTACCAGTACAGTGATCAGGAATGCAGCATACACGGGGCGAGGCAAGTTAAATATCCACGAACCGGGAAAGGCTGCCCCTCCCTCTGTCCAGCCACCAGTGTAAGTGGCGATCTTGGGCGGGACAAAGCGCAGGCCCACTACCAGGCGGTAGAGCAAAGAAGATAATCCTAATAAGAAAACATATAAGGACAAGCCGGTAGTGAGCTGGGAAGCCCGCAAGGAAATAACTGCATAGCCCAATATAACTCCCACCACACCTGTTGCTACCATAGCCGCTAAAATACCTATTATATTAACACCTGTGTAGTAGGCAAGTAAGAAGCCCACTACCGCACCCAAGGCCATCATGCCTTCTATAGCTACGTTCAAAACGCCCGAGCGTTCAATGAGAAGTTCTCCCTGGGCCGCCAAGAGGCATGGTGTAGAAACGATTAAAGCTAAACTTAAAACATGCTTATCCAGCAAGATCTCCCACATCAAATTGTCCCCCCCTTCTTCATATGGTCAAACGTTCATGGCGTAAGCTGACGGCCTCCATAAGCAAAACAATCAAAACCGCTACCCCTTGCACCATAAAAACAGCACCAGCTGGCAATCCAATACTGCGCTGTAAGGAATCCGCCCCGGCCACCAGTACCCCGAAAATAAAGCTTACCGGAATCAAGGCTAGAGGTTGACCACGGGCCAAAACCGCGATAAGGATGGCCATAACCCCATAATTGGGAGTCAGCCCTAGCAAGACGCGCTCATGCACTCCTGCCACTTCAATGGCACCAGCTAGCCCGCCCAGGGCACCGCTTAAAGCTAGAGCCAAAAACTGAACTCTACGTACAGCAATCCCACCGAATAGGGACGCCCTCCAATTAGACCCCACGGCTCGTATTTCATAGCCCAGCACAGTGCGATACAATAGCCACCAGATGAGAATAGCTGTTAAGATGGCAATAATTACGCCTACGTGGGCTCCTCCTCGAGGTAAAAGCTTGGGTAATACAGCTCCTGGGGTAATAGGAACGCTCACCGCCTCCCCTGTCAGGGGATCGTTCCAGGGACCTGTAGTTAAAAATTCCACCAATAGAAGGGCCACAAAATTTAACATAACTGTAGTAAAAATTTCATTGACACCCCAAACCATACGCAGGATAGCAGCAACTAAAATATATAGAGCCCCTCCCACTAAGCCTGCTATAAGCACAATAGGAACCTGTAGCCACGGAATATTAACTCCACCGACCAGGAAAATTCCTACCCACCCGGCCAAAATCGCCCCTAAATAAATCTGCCCGTCTATACCAATATTAAACACCCCGCCACGCATGCCGATAGTAAAAGCTAATGAAGCCAGTAACAATGGTGTCATTCGGTTTAATGTCTGGGCAATCCCTCCAATACTAAATAACGAATCTTTAAGGGCTGCCTGATAAGCTACCAGGGGGTTGTATCCTAAGCCTATGATAAACAACGTCATAGTCAATAACATCACCAGTAAGGCCCCACCATAAGCTAGGATACCCCATATCAACTTTCTATACGCCTCACCCTTCCTAATCACCCTAACACAAGTTCCCTGAACATTTACTGAGCTTTTCATTTACACTACACCTCTATCTATATCCTAGTCTTACCTAACATGGCTTGACCTATTTCATACCGATTGTAATTAGGGCCGGAGAACTGAGCGACTAGAGAACCGCGGTATAATACTGAAATCCTGTGACAGTTACCCATCAATTCATCTAAATCCTCGGATAGAAGTAATACAGCTCCTCCTTCTTGTGCAATTTGGCGCAAATATTTGTGCACCTGATGAACAGTCCGAATATCCAGTCCCTTAGTAGGATTGGCAGCTATCACTACCGGGTGGGGCTGGCGCTTAGCGGCCGTTACCGCCCGCGCTACCAATACTTTCTGTATATTGCCCCCGGACAAGTAAGCTGTCTGCACATTTACATGGGGAGATTTAATCTCGTACTCTGCAATTGCTTTCCGTCCCAATTCTATAGCCTCCTGGGTACGGAAGCTAAGGCAAGGAAACAACTGCCGGTGTAAACCCAGTACAAGAGTCTCCCAGAGGCTCATATTGGGCAGAATACCATCTCGCAACCGGTCTTGAGGTATTAAACATAGGCCAGCCTTAATCCTCTGGGCTATCGTGCTGGAGGTTATGTCCTTACCGTTTAGCCGGATGGTCCCGGAAGCTACCGGTACAACACCCATCAACACTTCCACCAGTTCCTGCTGGCCACTTCCAGTAATACCAGCAATCCCGTGTATTTCTCCTGCTGCCAACTGGAGATCAATCCCTTGCAAGCCCAGGTGGTCTTTCCCACCCTTAGTAGCCAGCCCGGAAATTTCCAGTAAAATCTCCTCTGATACTGTGTCCAGGCAAGGGGGGTTCTCCTCTAGCATTTCCTTGGAAATATGGCTGTCGCCCATCAGTTGTTGCACTAAAATATCTTCCGTAGCTTCTTCTCGCGTCAGGGTGGCCACTACTCGACCTGCGCGCATTACTGTTAAGCGGTGGCCCAAATACATGGCATCCCGGAGTTTATGGGTAATAAGTATTATGGTTAGACCGCTTGCGGCCAGACTTTTTAGAATCTCAAACAACGTGTCTATTTCCTGGGGCGTTAAAAACGTGGTAGGCTCATCTAAAATCAATACCCGTGCCTTGCGATAGAGGGCCTTTAAAATCTCCACTTTTTGTTGTTGCCCGATGGGTAAACGGTCCACTCGAGCATTCCCATCTACCTCAATCCCCCATTTAGCAATAGCTTGCTGCACTACTTTCCGGTAATATCTGGGGTTTAAAAATAACAGGGAATCTTCACATCCCAAAATAGTGTTTTCCCAGACTGTCATGTTTTGTATTTGCTCAAAATGCTGATGGACCATAGCTATCCCTAGAGCCACGGCATCCCTAGGGGAGCGTAAAACCACAGGTTTCCCGTAGATACGTATTTCCCCCCGATCCGGGCGATAAAAGCCGGCTAACACAGACATTAGGGAGGTTTTACCAGCGCCGTTTTCCCCCAAAATAACATGGATTTCACCAGCAAAAGCTTCAAAGGAAGCATCGGCCAGCGCTTGGACCGTGCCAAAGCGCTTCCAAATCCTCGACAATTGGACCACCGGCTGAGCTGCGGTCACCTCCACCCCCCCCTTACCCAACAACATCCTGGTACATTACCATATCCTTAATCCTTAAGCTCCTTTACCTCGGGTATCTTTCTTTTGCCGCTAGCAACTTCATTAAAAACCTCATTCACCTTCTTGGCTATGTCTTCCGGAACGTTGCGTATGGGGGAAAGGGTCATGCCATTACCTGGTCGCATCTCCTCATAACCGCCCCGGTTCCCTCTTAAGATTTCGTTAACAATACGGATGTACGGTACGTTAAAGTCAAAAAGCAGGGAGGTGGTAAAATTGTTAGGTGCTAATTTGGTCTTATCCGTGTAAAAAGTAGTAAGCAGTACCTTTTTGTTTTGGGCAGCCTCGATTACTCCCTGGGCTCCTAGATTTAATATGATTATAATAAAATCCACTCCCGAGTTTATTTGAGCTTCCGCCGCCTGGCGAGCTTTAACGGGATCGTTATGATCCCCGGTAAAGGTATATAGCACTTGGGCTTGGGGGTTAAATTCGCTTACAGCCTGTTTGACTGCATTTACGCTGGCCGTAAAATCGGGTAACTTAAAACCGCTGATAACGCCGACCTTGTTAGTGCGGGTGGAGAGGGCACCTAAAACACCGTGTACATAGAATCCTTCGTAATATTTCCGCCCTATGTTCCAGACGTTTTTAGGCAGTTCAGGCATGGGGCCAGCCGTCTCCACAATGAAGGAAATATCAGGAAATTGCTTGGCCAGTTTATCCACTGTGGTAACAAACTGTCCCCCATGAAAAGCTATAATGGAATAGCCGTCATTAATGAATCCGCGAGCCACCCGCTCCGCCTCTGCCGGAGGCACCTTCTCTTGATACTTGGTCTCTAAACCCAGCTTTTCTTGTAACGTCTTGGTTACTTGGTACCCCAAAAAGTTATAATCAGCATCTTCCACTGCACCTGGTAATATCATAGCCATTTTAACTTTTTGTGCCTTATTTTGTTCAGGCGCACTGGTTTTTTGTTCGCGACCGCCGGTAGCACATGCCGTTAATAGTAAACCTATACCCAAACAAACTAGCAGGGCCAATTTAAACTTTAATCTTTTTAACATACATATCCCCCTTTCTTTGTACTGTCTCCCCTTAAACCTCTCTTCTTCTCTCAGATTAATCTCGATAGCTTCCTGGAACGTACCAGAGACATTCGGACGCACCACGTCCACAATCATGGTCTTGTCTAAATGAATATGGGGACCAATAAAGCCGGCGTGACTAATCTCCCTTGAGCCTCGCATTTCTAATGATAAGGTCCATATTTGCTCATCCTCCTGTTTTTGTTTAATTTTTATTTAATTCTCAATAATGTCCCATCGTTCCTTGTAAAATAGTTAACAAAACCCTACTAGGAAAGTTAGATACCTTTACTAAATTGCCTGAATAAATTCTTCACTCATCGAGTAGGAAGGTGCGGCTAGCGCCCGTCCTCTCTCACACCACCTAATATGCGGAATCCGCATCGGCGGTTTAACGCCCATGCCGGGCGCACAATAAAAGCCCCCATATCTCATATCTAGTTTTAAAAAATGGGGGCTTGGGCCATGAACCAGGCAGGCGCTTCCACCAACCTAGATTATACCCATATCCTTAAGGCAAGCTATTACCGGCGGGGGAGGGTCCTGAAATAACCATTCAACTTTGAGCCAAAACCCGGAGATTACTTCTGACCGGTAAATGCCGCTGGCGTCGGGTAGTATGGTTTGGTAACGACCATTATCTCCCAAACGATAAAACTCTGCCTGTTGCCGGTCGGGGTCAATAAGCCAATATTCTCTTACACCGGCAGCTTCGTACTCCACATACTTTTCTCCCCTGTCCCGGGCCAGACTTTCAGGGGAAGTAATTTCAATAATCAAATCAGGAGCACCATCCATATAGGTTTCTTTTAAAAGGTGCAATTTTTCGTTACTAACGTAAAGGAGGTCTGGCTCCCGCCCCCGGCGCAAGGTTTCCGGCAATCGGACCAAAAAAGGGGCATCTAAAACTCGCCCCGCTTTTTTATAATATAAGAACTCACGTATAACGCTGTATAAGAAACCCTTAATCTCCTGATGTCTTCTCGCTGCTGGGGTCAAGATAATGACCTCCCCGTCCACCCACTCTGCCCAGGTGTCCTCGTCGCACCAAACCAGGAATTCTTCGAAAGCCATCTTGCCCGGTGGCAAGGGTTTACCTGTATCGTAAGTTAAAGCTGCCTCCTTGATTACTGCGTCCACCCGCTTTATACCCCCTTTCAAAGCCGGGCTCTATTCCGGAGTCTTTGATAGAACATACACTCTCCTGGCCTTTAGTATACCATACATTGTTTTTTCTTTCAGCCTAACACCACTTTTTCCATTCCACTTCTCCTTCCCAAAGCTCCCCGTTTACTTCTCCCAAATAAAAAAAGCCCCCTCTTTATGTACGACAGGGGGCTGAACCTTTTCTATTCTAAGGAGGGAGTCTTTTAACATTAAGAGACTAGCATGAGGGGATTACTCTCGTTTTACTTCTCGTCAAAGGCTACAATCCGGCAGATAGAGGACTCGCCGCCCACAAACCTCCAGGGGAAGCAGCCAATGATGACTCTCTTATTTAAAATCTGGTCAATGTCTCCCCCTACATTTTCAGCATGGATTATATCATAGGGGAAAAGGGCAATATGCATGACTTGGTAATCTTCCGGCGGGAAGAAGTCGTCTAAGCCCTTGCCGTATTTCTCCCGCAGGTACTTGTCCGCTTCCCGGGCCTGCACAGGCATCCACTCGCGGATCTTGGTGTTCATAGGATGGTCGGCCGAGCCGCAGTCTACCCCCAGCCACTTGATTTTCATTTTTAAACACCACTCGGCAAATTCCCGTGTAGGACCCGGGTGCTTGATCATATAGCGCACTTCATCGGCTTCCGGTTGGTCCCAAGCATAATGGTGATATCCTGTATGGATGATCAAGATATCCCCTTCCCGTACTTCCACCCGGTCCATGATATCCTTAGAAGTATAGATCCCATAATCCTCCGCTATGTCGCTCAAATCCACCACTACCCCCGGCCCCACCAGGAAATCCAAAGGCAGGCTGGCGATGTCCTTGCCGTGGGTGCAGAAGTGCAGCGGTCCATCTAGATGCGTACCCACATGGTTGGAAGTAGTAATGAGCTGTCCGTTGGCCCCGTTAGGAGCTAGCCGCTTGAAGAACTTGATCTGCAGCGGTTCATAAGTTGGCCAAGGCGGGGTAAGATGGCTCAGAGGCTGGGTTAGATCATACATCTTTACCTTGTCCCAGAAGGAAAGCATAAGATAAACCCTCCTTAGGATGTTTATTTAATATAGTCCCTAAGAGCCTTATAGCTTTTACAAAAGCCTCCGGCCCCCATAGTGACCAAAAGCAAACAGAAATTTTTAAGATAGCTTTAAGTGTACTGTTCAGCAAAAGCCAACAAGGCCTTCTCAAAACATTCCCAGGGCGGATTGACTAGTCCAGCACCCACCTGGCCTATACCCGGGTCTTTATGGGCGATCCCGGTATTGATCTGCGGTAGAATACCCGTCTCTATCACCTTGCGTATATCTATCCCGGTGGCCGTACCCCGGAAGCCTAATACAGGGATGGTAAAGAACCTGTTTTCCCCTGCCGTGATACTGTACATCTTGCGGGAAAACTCAAGGGCATCTTCTGGGGTACCGCCTACAAACTGTACTATAGGAATGGCCGCGGCCATGGCGAATCCACCCAAACCCGCAGTTTCCGTAATGGCAGAATCTCCTATGTCAGGGTTAGCATCCTCCTCGGTGAACCCGGGGAAATACAGCCCCTTAACCTTTTGGGCAGGCCCAGTAAACCACCGGTCACCCAACCCGCTTACCTTGATCCCGAATTCTGTACCGTTGCGGGACATGACCGTGACTATGGTGCTCTTAGGGATCCCATGGGCCGCCTCCAGCATAGCTTTGGCTGCTGGCATGGAAAGATTAAGGAAAAAGTGGTCATTCCCGTTAATAAATTCCAGAACCCGCCGGAGATCGGAGAGGGGATAACCCGTCTCTAAAATATAAGGAGCGATGGTCCGCATAAACAAAGAGGTGGCCGCTTTATTACGGTTATGCACTTCATCCCCCATATGCAGGGCCTGGGCGATAAGGGATTTTAGGTCCACCCCCCCAGCAAGCTTTATGGCTTTCCCGAGCACAGGGGCTAGAACATCACCCATCCATTTTAATCTTTCCAAAACCTCAGGACTATAGGCCCCATAGCGGAGAACCTTCCCTAAGCCCTCATTTAAGGTACAATAGGCCCGATTGCCATGGGTCTTATTTTCCACTATAAACACCGGCATGGAAGGTGAGACCACACCGGCCATAGGACCGACACTAGAATGCTCATGGCAGGGCGAATATTCTATCTCCCTAGCAGCCAGCCTTTCCGCTTCCTGCGGAGTTTTAGCCCATCCTTCAAAGAGGATCGCCCCTATTATGGCTCCCCTCAAAGGCCCTGACATCCTATCCCAGGTTATGGGGGGTCCTGCATGGAGGAGCATACGCTCCTTAAAGCCTGGTATAACCTCTCCTGCTTTACCGATCCCTATAAGCACCGGCTGGGCGGCATGGTAACGCTCTAAGGCCTGCCGGTTAGCCTCCTCGATATCCTCCCGTCCAATTAGCCTATCTAAAATCTTGATAAGTTCCACCTTGCCCCGCGCCGGTGGCTCCCACCTAACTTGATAGACAGTCGCTCCCTGTTCACGCATAGACCTGGCAAATACTTCACTTCCTAGGTTGACCACTTTAAGCGCCGGCGGCCAGTTGGCCAGGTATGCCATTTTTTGCGCCTCCTTAAGCCAGTAAGTTCGCCTTGGTGCAGTTTATTTAGCTCGACAAGGAGCCCTGGATAAGTCTTGCTACTAATTGGGCTGCAGCATAATTAGAATAAAGCACAGTAGCGCCTGCTTCGCGCAATATTTTTTCCTGCTCCCGCAAACCTTGCGGATCTCCTTCCGTACCTACCAGGACAGCTATCTGGATAAGTTGCCGTCCCGATTGCCTGGCTATTCTCGTGGCCTCCCGTACAGCCTCTGCGGTTACTCCTGCTGGGTCAGGATGACACCCAAAGCCCAAAACTACATCGAATAGGAGTATAGCTACTTCCTCGTCCTGGGCCTCCTTAAGGTAACGGGGCACCCTTAGACCAGGCTCCAGCATAGGATGGGGTCTGCCGCGGGTAAAATAATCATCTCCCAAATCCAGGCAGGAATGGGCTCGGCTTTCTTCCGGACTTTTAAGCAGAAGTTCTGGCTCCCAAGCTACATTAGAGTAGACCGGGATCCCTTTATGAGCTAAAAAAGTAAGGGTCTCATCACATAAAGTACCCCCGCAGTACAGGCCCCGCAGATACCCCCGTACTGGTCGGCCACCGGTAAGGTCCCGCGCTAGTTCCTCAATATCTTTTTCTTGGTAATATAAACTTCTTTCCTTCCCGGAAACCATAGAGCAGGCCAGGACTGCAGCCTCCTCTAGGCTCCTGGCAAACTTAACTTTACCTCTATCCTCGCCCCCCATCTCGCCCATAAAGCATACAACCGCAGGCTTACTACCTTCCTCCAGGGCTCGGACCACCTTCTCCCGCACCTCAGGCGCTGGTGGCTTAGAGATAACTACTTTAACCTTAGTATTCTCATCCTGCTCTAGCATTTCCAGGGCGAGTAAAGTTGTTATACCGCCCACTTCCTGCCGGAGATCGCGGCCACCAGTGCCTATGGCATGGGTAATCCCTTCGCCCAGCCGATCTATTACTGCTAAAACTTGCTGGAGCCCTGTTCCCGAGGCAGCCACGATCCCTATGTGACCGGGTCTTACTTTATTAGCAAATCCTAGGCCTAGCCCTCCTACAACTGCTGTCCCGCAGTCAGGTCCCATAACGAGAAGCCCTTTTTCCTGCGCTAACTTCTTTAACATTACCTCCTCTTCCAAGGAAACGTTGTCGCTAAACAGGAACACGTGAAGCCCATGCTCCAGTGCCTTTCTCGCCTCGCGCGCTGCATAGGCTCCGGGAACAGAAATGGCTGCTATGCCCGCCCCTTCCAGTACGGCTTCCTCCAGGGAATTATATATCTCCTCCTGTCCAGCAGCCCGGGACTGAACCCTGGGGGCCAACTTCTCCTCAATCAATTCTTCCGCTTCATATAAGGCTTCTTCGCTTTCTGCCCCTAGGGCGATAAGAAGGTCTGTAGCCGCAGCCTTCTCTACCTCTGGGGTATAAAATCCCATCCCTTTTAAACTCTCTTTATTAAGATCTGTAGCCATGCCCACCAGGGCTTCCCGAATACCGGGCAATCTCTGTATCTCCTGGGTCAGGCTCATCAAGGTTACGGAATCGTAATAGCTGTTATGGCGCACCGTTATCCGTTTAAACACCAGTTATCCCTCCTCTGCCACTCAAGGCTTAAGTACACTCCTAAGGCCATATCAAAGCCTGAACTTCCTCCCACCCCCAGAAGCTCTTCTACTGCTTCCCCCATCTCCCTGGGAGTTTTTCCCAAGACGCAGGCCAGAACCTTTTCAATAAATTCGTGTCCCCGGCCTTGCAGGGCCTCCTTTAGAAAAAAAGCGCTTAAGGGCAAGGTGCGTCCCAATAAAGAAGTCACCCTCTTTTCCCATATTCCTTCCTGCAACCCATAAGCTTTTCGCCAGATGGTCCGGGTAAGGCTTAAGCCCAAAATTAAATCATCTCCGCTGGGCGTAAGTCCAGGACCCCATCCTATTAACCCCTTTAAGGCTTCTTCTAGCCCCTCGGGATCTTGCAGCAATAGAGAGGTCCTTAATTTGTGTATTAACAGTATCAGCTCATTTTTACTTCCCGCCAATACTAATTTAAAGGGCGAAGGCACCGTACTCCCCTCTAAGGCCGCCTGCAATAACCTTAAGTTTTCTTCCTTTATATATAAAGGCGCCTTAATTCCCTTTAAGGGACTTTCCCAGGGGAGGCTAAGGCTAAAGTCAACTAAAACTTTAGGGGCGAGCCTTACCCGGTATCCATCTTCTGCCTCCACCTGGTAACCTGGAAAAAGGCCCAAGCCGGTAAAGGAAATGCCCCGGGATATAGCTATAGTGGCGTAACCTTCCCCGCCACCTCGCTCCTGGGGTAATAGCGCAAGAAAAGCTCCGTCGCTCACCAGGTTTATAGCCCGGTCAAATACGCTATGAATATAAAAGGGTTGTTTACCTTCTAGGAGTAGGGAAAAATATTTTCCTCGGCGAACAACTGGCAAATAATGGAGTATGCCCCCATGTTCAGTGCACAATAGCTGTCCCTGCCTGCCCCTGCAGAGCTTCCCGGGCTTCTTCCAGGAGACCTATAATCGCCTTCTGGCCTCCTTGCTCAAGGAAAGTAATAGCCGCCTCTACTTTAGGGCCCATGCTTCCTGGTGGAAAATGCCCCTCCTTAAAGTACCGCTTTGCTTCCTCTACGGTCATGCAGTCAAGCTCCTTTTGCCCGGGCCTCCCAAAGTTAATAATTACCTTCCTAACGCTGGTCAGCATCAGCAATACATCGGCCCCGATATCGCTGGCTAGCCTGGCTGCTGCTAAATCTTTATCGATGACCCCTTCTACCCCCTTAAGATGCCCTTTCTCATCCTGTACTACAGGTATCCCTCCTCCGCCAGCTGCTATCACTACAAAACCTTCCTCCAGCGCCTTGCGGATGGCCTTCCTTTCCACAATGGCTAAAGGCCGGGGAGAAGGAACTACACGCCGCCACCCGCGTCCGCTATCCTCTACCATACGGTACCCTCTAGTTTTTTCCATCTGGCGAGCTTCCTCAGCTGTATAAAACGGCCCCACAGGCTTGGTAGGATTATAAAAGGCAGGATCGTGAGGATCTACTACCACCTGGGTAACGAAAGTTACTATTTCCTTCTCGCATCCCTTCTCTAGAAGTACATTCCTTAACTGCTGCTGAATCCCGTAACCCAGGGATCCTTGTGTATTAGCTACGCACACATCCAAGGGCATGGGGGGGACCACGTCCTTGGCTAGCTCATTTTTAATCAAGAGATTCCCGACCTGAGGGCCGTTGCCGTGGGTAATAAGGACGCGGTACCCAGCTATTACTAGCTCCGCTATAGATTCGGCAACCTTAGCAATATTCTTAAGTTGTTCAGGAAAGGTGCCCCGCTCTCCTACCCTGGTTATGGCGTTCCCCCCTAGCGCCAGTACCACCGTCTGCATTTTATTTTCCACTCCTGGACCTTTAGTTTTGATTTGATATAGATCTTCCGAGAAGACCCCGCTTAAACCTTTGTAGAAGAGCTATAAAATTTATCCGTTACCCATTATTAAAAGATAAAACCCCTCATCCACTAGGGAATGAGGGGAAAAAGATTAAAAAGAAGATTATTTATTAAATATCTTGAACAACCTCAAGGCTGCTTGCAAAGTAAGCCTTTGTTCGGGATCATCCGGATCAAAGCCGGTGATCTGCTTAATTTTAGTTAACCTATATAGAACGGTATTATAATGGGTAAATAAGAGCTCTGCAGTACGTTTAATGTTGCAATTTGTCTGGATATATACTTCTAAGGTCTTTAGAAGTTCCCCACCTTTAAAGGTATCATATTCGTACAGCGGGCCCATGATTCTTAAGGCGAAACGCTTTTGCTCCTCTGGTCCCGCTTGGCCAAGAAGAAGCCCGTAAATCCCCAGGTTATCGTAATAGATATCTTGACCTGGTCCAAATATAATCTGTCCCAGTTCCAAGGCTATCCGGGCCTCGTAGTAGCTTCTCTTAAGCCCAGCTATACCCTTGCCCGGCCGACCTATGCCAATGGTAACTGACCAACGGGAGAGGTTTTGACGTAACTTCTTAACCATCTCTTGTGTCCAGGAGATACTCTCCCCTTGGCCCGCACCTTGAGGGTGAAGGCCAAGAAGGATACCCGAAGAATGGCTAGTTAAAATATGCTTTAAACTATTCCTCCGGCAAAAGTCATCAATTAAAGTAATCGCCTGGCTTTTTACTAGCTGGGATATTCTCTCATTTTGGGTCAGATCTTTCATTTTCTTTACGGGCAATACATTAAGTAATAAAACTATATATTCCAGAGTAAGGTCCCAGCCAAAGGTTCTACCGCGGGCGATGAAAGTAGCCTCATCAGAGATATTCTCACTCATAAGCAACTGATCCAAAAACTCTGTTTTATATTTTTGCTCTACCTGGGCAATACCATGGCAGCGGATTACATCCAGGGCTATAAAAAAGCATACCCGTTCTAAGTTCAAAAGGTCTAGAAAAGAAAAACTATCGTCGAACTTAAGTGCTTTTATACATCCATAATGCTCATTTCCCACTACCAAAGGTATCCTTATTAGCTCTGCCTGGTAGCCCTCCGCTTCTACCCGTTCCCGCTGGAAAGTCATTACTGGACCTTCTATTTTATCCCTCAAAGTTTCCGTAACTGAGAGCTCCGTCGGCCTTTCTAAGAGAGCTAAGGCTAAGGTTTCCGTTCCTTTAGCCCAATTTAGCCCTGCGAGTTCCCGCCGTAAGTTTAAAGTGTCCTCTACTAGTACCACCGCCTTAAGAAGTTTAGCCAAAGCATTCCCCATCTGTTTTAGAGAGCCGCCTTCTAAAATTAGATTCGCAAATTGCCGGTGGACACCCATGCTCCTCCTTAAGAACCGAGCCTGGCGGTTAACGATTTGAGCTAAGACAGCTGACATGAGGTCCGAAAAGCTAACTTCATACGGTAATTCTAAAAGAGGCAAACCGCAACTGTTAGCTGCCTCTACCATATAGGAGGGTACCGTATCAATATACCGCTTTGGTTTAAAGGCTAAAGCTGCCAAGCCCTTAGCGGCAAGTTTAGGCACCAGTTCCCGCTGGGCTTTAAGATCATCTCGGATGGCATAGCCCGTTGTTAGGAGAAGATCCCCTTCCCGGATCCAGTCTAGTATATCGGGGACTTCCATAACGTTTACGTTGGTAACAACACGGCCTAAACCTTGCCTTCCGCCGACCACCTTAACATTTTTAAATTCTGCGAGGCTAAGGATTTCTTCAACAGTAATACCTACTTCGTGGAACATAATAATAACACCCGATTTCCCATAATCCTAGGGTCTTAGGGTGGCCACAGCCCTTTGAGGCTTAAGCAAGAAATCCAAGGCAGCGATAATACTGGGGAACACTATATGGGCAGCCATAAGGGCGCTCATAGCTGCACCTTCTTCCCCTAGTACCAGTAAGCTTAAAGCCGCTTCCTTAAACATAAGCGCATCATTATGACCGTTGCCCACAGCAGCCGTATGCTGAGCCCCTAGTTCCTTCACTAGCCTAGCCTTGTCCGCCCCGCCCTCTCGTGCATTCACCCGGACCATCTTCACAGGAAGGCCAGCACACTCTCGGGCAGCGCTACCAAAGGTATCAGCAGTAAAGACGTGGAGTTCGGCGAACTTCCCTAAATCTTGAAGCCTTTCCTTGACCCCCGGCAACAAAACCCCATCCAGGGCCAGGGTCCCATTGAAATCTAGTACAATATGCTTAATCTCGATAGCCTGGTGGGGCAACTGAATTTGAAGCATCTGCTTCTCCCCTCCCCAGTAAAATAGGTCCAATCCCCTTTGACCTTTACCATTACTAAATTTGCTCAAGGTCCTCAGGTTGTATAGTATAAGCGGGAACCATAGTAGGTGTCCAAGCCATGAAGGGGCCCACTGGGTAAACTTGTCCTCCTGCCATTTGGAGACTCTCTAGATTTTCAACCAAGGTCTGGAAAAAGTTATACGGGAAAGCAAAGACCAATTCATCCTTTTGCGTGCCACCGAAGGTACGGTCCCCAGCACAGGGGAACCCAATGATGGGCCGCTCTTCTCCTAGGGCAAATCCTATAGAAGAACACAGGGCTGCTTCCGCAACTGTATCTGCCTTAACGCACTCGCCAGTCTCAAAAACACAACCATGTATCAGGCGCATCACCTGGGCTGGATTGGCGTAGATCACCACTACGTCCGGGTCCAGATCCTTAAACCCGGCCAAGGGCCCTATATAAATAGCGTCATATTGCTTGCCCTTATCACCTAACTTATAAGTATTAGCCATAAATTTACGGCCCGCAGCCTCGTCAGCCACATACCGGCCCACCGCTGCCTTTCCATTAGTGAATCTTTCCGGTGTTTTGATAAGCCCCGTGCAGGCAGCACCAATAGCGCACACCATCAAATCCGGCGTCCCAGAATTAAACTTTCCCTGGTAACGAGCCTGGCAGACCAGCTGGCAGATATTCACCTTCCAGTTAAGAGGCCGCCGGGGCAGTTCCTCCCTCGAGCGGTAAAGCTTAACTCCTACAGGGTTAGTATCTAGCCGTAAAAGCTCCACTAACCGTTGGGTTAAAAGCTTCTTGTCAACATCGGGCATTTGTTCCTCTCTCCTCTCCCCTGCAAAATTATCCTCCGTAAATCAATTTGTCTGGACGTCTCTCTTTCTGTCACTTGGCTTTTACTTCTTGCTCTCCCCTCACTAACTTTAGCAACCCTTCCTCATCCAAAAGGGGGATACCCAGCTCGCGGGCCTTATCGTATTTAGAGCCCGGATTTTCTCCTACGACCACGTAATCCGTCCGTCGGCTTACGCTGCTCGATACTTTACCCCCTGCTCGGAGGATGAGTTCCGTAGCCTCCTGCCGGGTAAGATGGGGAAGGGTGCCAGTAAGTACAAAGGTTTTCCCTGCCAGCGGACCTGTTTCTTCCCTCTCTTCTGCAGCCTCCATCTTGACTCCAGCCCGGCGGAGCTTCTCTATTACTTCTAGGTTTAAGGGCTCGGCAAAAAAGTCCCGAATACTGGCTGCAATCTTAGGCCCGATGTCGGGAAGGGAAGTTAGCTCTTCAAAGCTAGCCTCCTTAAGTCGGTCTAAAGTACCAAAATGCCGGGCCAAGGTACGGGCAGCCCTTTCTCCTACATGCCGGATACCTAAGGCAAAAAGGAGTTTCTCCAACCCGTTATTTTTGCTCTTCTGGATGGCGGAGACTAAATTATTTGCTGACTGTTCGGCAAACCTTTCCAAGGGTAGGAGATCTTCGACTTTAAGATAGTAGAGGTCCGCCGCATCTCGGATAAGCCCGGCCTCTAAAAGCTGGGAAATTATCGCTGGACCCAAACCCTGGATATCCATAGCGGACCGGGAAGCAAAATGAATGATGCGCTCCTTAACCTGGGCCGGGCAGGCTAGACCCCCTGTGCACCGATGGGCCGCCTCCCCGGGTTCCCGTACCACCCGCGCCCCGCAGGCGGGGCAACGCTCCGGCATACGGAACTCCTTTTCTTCTCCGGTCCGGCGCTCAGGTAAGACTCTAATAACCTCCGGGATCACATCTCCCGCCTTATGGATCACTACTGTATCACCCAGGCGTACATCTTTCTCCCGGATGATATCTTCATTATGGAGGGTAGCCCGGCTTACGGTACTACCTGCCAGGCGGACCGGGTCCAGTATAGCCGTGGGAGTTAACACTCCGGTACGGCCTACTCGAACAATGATATCCCGTATACGGGTGATAGCCTCCTCAGCGGGGAACTTATAGGCTATAGCCCAGCGGGGGCTCTTGGCCGTGGCCCCTAAGGCCCGCTGTAGGGCCAAATCGTTCACCTTTATTACCAAACCGTCGATCTCATAAGGCAAAGCGGCCCGTTTCTCCGGGGTCCATTCGGAGATAACCTCTAAGACTTCCTCTATATTATGGCAGTGGCGACGGTAGGGATTTACAGGGAAACCCTGGGCCTCTAGATACTCCAAGGCTTCCGCCTGGGTGGATGGCCCTGGCCCTTCAATATATAATACTTGGTATACAAAAAGGCCTAAGGTACGGGAGGCTGTAACCCGCGGGTCCAGCTGGCGTAAGGATCCAGCTGCCGCGTTACGGGGATTAGCAAAGATGGGTTCACCTGCTTCTTCTCGTGCTTCGTTTAAGCGGGCGAAGGCTACTTTGGGCATGTAAGCCTCACCCCGTACCTCAAGTCTCGAAACAGGCTGGCGTAAGTATAAAGGTAAAACCTTTATTGTACGTAAATTGGCTGTAACGTCTTCACCCACCTCCCCATCCCCCCGGGTAGCCCCGGTGGTGAAAACCCCATCCACATAAGTCAGAGCCACCGAAAGTCCATCTATCTTGGGCTCTACTATATAGTCCACCGGACGACCCGCCAGTTCCCGCACTCTACGGTCAAACTCTCTGACGTCATCCGCACTGAAAGCGTTGGAGAGGCTAAGTAAAGGCTGGCGATGCCGTACAGTAGCAAACTCAGGCCGCGGTGCCCCTCCCACCCGCTGGCTAGGAGAATCTGGAGTCACCAGCTCCGGAAAGCGCCTCTCTAGTTCCAGGAGCTCCCGCATCAAGGCATCATATTCCTGATCCGTGATAATAGGAGCATCTAAAACAAAGTAACGATAATCGTGCTCAGCAATGATCTTACGTAGTTCCTTAAGGCGCTTTTCTGCTTCTTCCCGGGTAATACTCACCATTTACTCCTCCACCTCACACCTTCTGTAAAGGTGCATACCTTAGGAGTAATTCTTTAAGCCCCAATCCGGCAAAATCTACCATAACCTGGACATCTTCCCCCTCCCCCTTTATACGGACTACTACACCGATACCAAATTTAGCATGGCGTACCTTATCCCCTACTGCCAAGGAAGTAATAGAAGCTCTGTCTCTCCCTGGAGCGGCCTTGCCGCCAGGGAGGACTTTAAGTTCAGGCTTGGCTACCGGAAAAGCAAATTCTTTCCGGGTGTACCTCTCGCCCCAGGGCTGTATTACCTCAGAGGGTATTTCCTGTAAAAACCGGGAAGGAGGGCTATTTAAGGTTGTACCATAAAAATGCCGGCAAGCAGCATAGGTAAGGTACAGCACCTCCTGGGCCCTGGTCATACCCACATAGCACAAGCGGCGCTCTTCTTCTAACTCTTCCTGATCAGTGAGGGAACGGAAATGGGGGAACACACCTTCCTCCATACCCGCCAAAAATACTACCGGAAATTCTAAACCTTTAGCTGTATGGAGAGTCATCAAAGCCACCACATCACCGCCGCTGAAACTATCGGCTTCGGCCACCAGGGCCACCTGGGACAGGAAGCCTTCCAAGCTTTTTTCCCCTTCTTGGGCATCATAAGAACGTGTAACCGTAAGAAGTTCCTTTATATTCTCTAAGCGAGCTAGAGCTTCAGGGGTCTTCTCCGCTTCCAGCTCTGCCTGGTAGCCAGTTTCTACAAGGACCTTTTTTACTAGCTCAGTTACAGGTAGTATATCCTTTTCCTGCCTTAAGCTTTCTAGTAATTTCCCCAATTCCTTAAGGGTAAGTATTTTTTGCCAAGCCAAGCCGGGGATCTCTTCTGCCCTATTTAAAGCCTCTACTATAGTCACACCCTTCTCCCGGCAGAAGAGTTCTAGCTTAGACCACGTAGCTTCGCCTATCCCCCTTCGCGGAACGTTGATGACGCGCTTTAAGCTAAAGGTATCCGCAGGGTTAGCTACCACCCGCAAATAAGCCAGTATGTCCTTAATTTCTTTTCGCTGGTAAAACTTAAGGCCTCCTATAATCTCATAAGGTATACCTAGATGAATGAAAGCCTCCTCTAGAGCCCGGGACTGGGCGTGAGTTCTATAAAGAACGGCAAAAGAACCGAAGGGGCGGCCTTCTTCACGATGGCGCCTTAAAATCTCCTGGGCAATAAAATTACCTTCATCCTGCTCATCCTGGGCTTCATAGAGGTATAGGGGTTCCCCTTCTTTCTTTCTGGTCCACAGCTTCTTCTCCTTGCGCCCCACGTTGTGCTTTATTACTTCATTGGCGGCATGGAGGATGGGCCAGGTGGAGCGGTAGTTTTCTTCCAGAAGAATTACCTTCGCATTGGGGAAATCTTCTTCAAAAGCCAAGATATTTCCAATGTCCGCCCCTCGCCAGCCGTAAATGGATTGATCTGGATCACCTACTACACATAGGTTATCTCCTCTGCCTGCTAAAAGCCTTACTAATACGTATTGGGCATGGTTGGTATCCTGGTACTCGTCGATCAGAATATGCTCAAAGCGGTGCTGGTAATAGCGCAAAACCAAGGGATTCTCTTGAAATAAGGTTACAGTAAGCATCAGAAGATCATCAAAATCCAGGGCATTTAATCCCTTTAACCTCTCCTGGTAAGCCCGGTAGATGGTCGCTACCTTCTCTTCAGCATAGGTACTAGCTAAAGCCGCATAATCCACTGGATTGTACAGGGCATTTTTAGCATTACTAATAGCAGCAGCCACCGAACGGGGTGGAAATTTCTTTTCATCTATATTTAATTCCTTCAAAACTTCCCGCAATAAGGCTAGCTGATCGTCTGTATCGTATATAACAAAATTAGGACTATATCCTAAAAGGCGGATGTCCCGCCTTAAGATCCGCACGCAGGCTGAATGAAAAGTGCTCACCCATAAGTTCTGGGCCGCCTCACCTACTAGCTTTTCCAGCCGTTCCTGCATCTCCTGGGCCGCTTTATTAGTAAAGGTAACGGCCAGGATAGCCTCCGGCTCTACACCCTCCAGAAGCAGATGAGCCACACGATAAGTAAGGACCCGGGTCTTGCCGCTTCCGGCCCCGGCCAAAACCAACAAGGGAGCACCCCGGTGACATACTGCTGCCAGCTGCTGGGGATTCAAGGTATTTAAGAAATCAAACAAAGCCTCCACCTCTTGCCGAAGCTATAAGTGTTTTCGCTGCACCTTTGTTAATTTCCTGCCTCTATTTTTTTATTTTAACGCATAAAAATATAAGGCCGCCAGGGATATCCTGACGGCTTCATTTTATTTCTCTTTCCATTCCCCCAGAAAATCCTTAAGGTCCTCGGGAAGCTCACCCCCCATCTCTTGGACTAGGTGAGTATAGAGGTTGGCAATATTTTCTTTAATCCCAGGTGAAAGGCTTTGGCTTAGGGAAGTAATCAACTGGATAAGCTTTCCTTTATCACCAATGGCAGCGGGATCTAATCCTGCCTGGGCTAGTAATTGGGTTAATATATCTGGGTTATCTGGAGAGATACCCATCTCTTTCAAAACTTCTGCTAAGTTAGTCTTCCCCGCTGCTCTAGCTTCTAAGAGGCGCTCACGTAATCTTTCCAAATTACCCTCCATCCGAACTCACCCCCAACCACCCAGCATAAACCAGCCCCGACCCCTGCTCATAAGGAGTCAAACCCGGGAGCTTATGAGCTGTCTCCTCTAAAATTCTACGGGCCTCCGTTGCCTTTAAACTAGGGTTAGCAGCAAGAATTAAAGCTAAAACCCCGCTCACATGAGGTGCAGCCATGGAAGTCCCGCTCATAACCTGGTAGCGGCCACCGGGATAAGTAGAAAGAATATTCTCCCCTGGTGCTGCCACTGTAACTTCCGGGCCCCGGCTGCTAAAGTCAGCTAAGGTGTCCTGCTTGGTGGTGGCCGTGACAGCAATAACCCCCGGATAGCGGGCAGGGTACAAAACTTCTCCATTCTTCCCCCCGTTACCGGCAGAAGCTACTAGGAGGATCCCAGCTTTCAAGGCTACTTCCACCGCCTTCTTCAAAGCTAGGCTCTGGGAACTGGTCCCCAAACTCATATTGGCAATATGGACTTTATTCTTGACAGCCCATTCCAACCCAGTCACGATGTCGGAAATATAGCCCTTTCCCCAGCGGTCCAAAATTTTTACAGCATAGATTTCCGCCCGGGGAGCTACACCTATTACTCCTAGGTTATTGTAGGCAGCAGCTATAATTCCAGCCACGTGGGTCCCATGGCCGTTGCCGTCCCCCGCTGGGTATCCTGGAAATTTAAGGTTAACGCGTCGTTTAAGGTTTCCCCTCAAATCAGGATGGGAAGAGTCCACTCCAGTATCTAAAACGGCTACCTTTACTCCGTCTCCCATAGTCCGTTCCCAGGCTGCTGGAGCACCAATACGTTCTACCCCCCAGGGAATATCCTCCCTAGTTAAGCTTGCAGGGCAAGGTAAGCCACAAGTCTCTGCTATCCCATCTTCCTCTAAAGCCTGGACTTGCGGATGCCTAGCTAAAGCTGCTAAAGCTTCTCGTTCGGGAGGAAACTCCGCCACTACACCGTTAATAAGGGGTAACTCCTTTACCACCCGGCCACCATGGGATCTTACTATCTGGTAGCCCCTTTCCTGAGAAACCTCTGGGGAAAATAAGATAATCTTTCGCTCCTTTGCACCGGAAGTCAAGAGCTGGCTGGCCTCCCAAGCCAGGACTACCGTGTACCAAAGGATAAATAAAGGTAACACGAGCATTCCTCCCGGAAGTTTAGTCCTTTATACCTTACATTTTATGCGTGGGGTTCAGGGTGGATACTTTCTTAAAGGGAATAGCTTTACAAAAATTTCTATAAGGTGCGGGTCAAACTGCTTACCCGCGCACCTCTTAAGCTCTTGTAACGCCTCCTCGTGGGTTAAGGGACGGCGGTAAGGCCTCTTTAACGTCATGGCATCATAAGCATCAGCTATAGCCAGGATGCGGCTCAAAAGGTGAATTTGCTCTCCCCGCAAGCCCTGGGGATAACCCCGCCCGTCCCACCGCTCATGGTGCTGAAGAATATAAGGAGCTACTCTGGCCAGCTCCCCGGAAGAGAGGGCAATACGGTACCCCACCTCAGGATGCCGCCGGACTTCTTCCCATTCTTCTTCTGTAAGAGGACCAGGCTTTAATAAGATACTGGCTGGCACTACCAGCTTGCCGATGTCGTGCACATCCACCAGGAGGCGGAGATTATCCATTTCTTCGCGTGATAGACCCATCGCTTCCCCCAACAGGCAAACCATCTTTTTCATACGTTCCGTGTTGTGAAAGTCTTTCTCCGCCAGGGCTGCCTTAAGGGCGCGAATTACCGCCGCCCGCGGGTCTTTCCCGCTAGCTAGCTTGTTCATATACATCGCATCATCTGCTTCCTTGTATACTTCTCGGAGAGGCCGGGAATTATCTTCTGCTGTTGCTGCCCCCACAGAAATGCTTAAAGGAAGGTCCGGGTGCTGGGCGGTATCCTTTTCTGCAGCTTCAATTATACGCCTGGCCACTTCCTCAGCTGTCTTCCGGCCTGTTTGGGGAAGGATTATGGCAAACTCGTCTCCGCCAACCCGGGCCACTACATCAGACCCCCGGACGCAGCCCGCGATCACCTTTGCCGCGCGGCGTAAAAGCTCATCACCCTGCTCGTGCCCCAGCATGTCGTTGACTATTTTTAAACCGTCAAGATCGCAAAGAACAAGGCTTATAGGGAAGGAGCGGCCCTTTTCCAGTCGCTGTAGCTCTTCTTCAAAAAAGGCCCGGTTATAAAGGCCTGTAAGGGCATCGCGCGTGCTCCAAAGCCTTAGTTCCTCTTCCATCCTCTTGCGCTCGCCAATGTCGCGGATGCACTGGACTGCTCCTAAGAGGTTTCCCCTATCGTCGTGTATAGGGGCTACAAGCGTCCAGAAGTGAAGCCCCCTCCCGCCATAGGCACAAGGGGCAAAACCTTCACCAATAAGAATATGGCCCTTCCTCTCCACCTTTTCATATTCCTGTTCCCACTCTTTACCATTACCGAGCAAAATATCTACAAGGATGGGCCTCTGTATCCCATAAAACGGGATAGCGTAAGCATATTCTCCCTTTCCCAAAATTTCTTCCTTCTTGACGCCCGTCATTTCCTCCATGGCCAGGTTCCACACTAGCACCCTCCCCTGGCGGTCAACGGCAAGGGTAGCGTCCGGGAGGCAGTCGATGATCCTTTCCAGAAGATGAAGCCTTTCCACTAAGCCTTCTGGCGGGATGCCGCTTCCGTGATTAAGGAGGAGTGTCAGCACTTCCTTGGCTACCTCGGTTTTCTCCTCCGGTAGAGCCTCTACCAGTTGGTGAAGTTCATCTTTTCGTTGGCTTAGGTTCATGTCCTCCCCGGTCTCCTTTATGCTCCTCTTTTCAGGGTATTTTCCCTTTTTCGAGAATCTAAAAAGTGTGATCCTCGGTTATACTCTGGCCACCACAGTTCAACTCTTTAGGTAAACTCCACTATTTAGTGGAGAGAAGAGAACGGGCGTCTTTACCATCCTCAGGATGGTAGGCTAGCCCTTGCCCTTAAAACTTCATCCCCTACCTGGTAGCCCAGGGTATCGTTTATCTGTTTCATGTTATCCAGGTTCAGGACGACATAGCTGACCAATTTGGTAGCATACGCTACGAATTTAAGCTCGTTTGGAAAGTATATTACTGTTACCGCCTAGGTTACACGGCGCGCTATCCAGTGTTTGCCAGCCTTCCTGTTTATCCCAAGCGGTCGTTGCCCTCTCTAGCATGGTATGCCCGGTTCGGGTCAGCGTGTCCGCCGCAGTAAAAAAAGTATTTCGCCAAGCAAAGCTATCAGGGTACCCCCCCCCCCCGGTGTAGCAATATCTTCCATTTCCTCCTGCGGTATCCGCAGAAATGCCTCTACCACCCGGGGGTCAAATTGCCGGCCTGCACACTGTTTCAGTTCCTCCCGCGCCTCCTCCGGGGTAAAGGCCTGCCTGTAAGGCCTTGCAGAGGTCATGGCGTCGTAAGCATCGGCCACACGAATAATGCGTGCAAGAAGCGGGATCTCCTCTCCTTGAAGGCCGGCGGGATAACCACCGCCCCCATAGTCTTCGTGATGATGCCGCACGGCTAAAATGACTGCCGCAGGGAACCGGGCCGGTTCCAGGATCCTGGCTCCTATTTCAGGATGAGCTTGCATCTCTTTTCTTTCTTCTGGGGTGAGAGGGCCCGGTTTGAGAAGAATCTCCTCTTGTATGCCAATTTTGCCCAGGTCGTGTAGAAGGCCAGCCAGGTAGACCTGTTCCTCTTCTTCAGCACTAAGTCCTAGTATACGGGCGCAGGAGCGTGCCCATTTAGCTACCCGGATGGAGTGTCCCCTCGTGTATACGTCCTTGGCCTCCAAGGCCGCTGCCAGGGCCTGTACGGTACTTAAGTAGTATTCTCGCAGGGAGGAGTAAAGGCGGGCGTTCTCCAGGGCCAGCCCGATTTGAGCTGCAACGGTACCTAGGTATTCAACTTCCTCTTCCGACCAGCGGCGCGGTACAGGAGAATAAACCTTTAGTGTACCCAGTATCTTCCCGCCCGCTTTCACGGGCGCTACAATCAGGGCCCGCATTTCAAGGGCGTAGTAGGGCAGGTGCCCGCCGGATTCGCCTGCGGCCAGGTCCTCCACTACTATGGGCTCCCCTCTTTGGAGTACTTCACCCAGCAAATTGCCCTCCGGCCGGACGCGGGCGACCCTTTCTTGCAACTTAGGGCTCATACCTAAGCTAGCCTTAAGTACCAGTTCGCCGGTATTTTCGTCAAGCACCCGCAGGGCACACCACCGTGCGCCCAGCACGTCCCTCACGCTTGCCAGGGCCGATTCCAGTACTAGGTCTACATCAAGGTGGCTCGATAACACCTGCCCTACTTCGATTAGCCGTTCAAGCATCGCTGCCCTTTCCTGCACTTTCCGGAAAAGCCGGGCATTTTCTAACGCCAGCCCCAGAATAGTGCCCAGGGTGGTCAGGAAGATGGCTTCTTCTTCGGTGAAGCGTTGCCCCCCTGGTTTACCTGCTAGGGTGAGTACCCCTGTTACTTTACCCCCAACTGTAAGCGGTATGGCAATTGCCGGTCGCCTTTCTTCGGGGGTGCTTTCTTTAGGACGGCTGTCAAAGTACGTGGCGATAGCTTCCCGCCCAACAGCAGCTATTATTTCCCCTGCTGGAATAACCTTTAAGTCGTTAGAGGGCTCCAGGGTAGCCGCCACTTCAAGAGCTGCCGCCCCTTGTTCCGCTTCGCTAAGCATTATCACCGACCCACTGGTGGCCCCGGTCAATTCCAGCACCGCCCGGAGCGCCTTCCGGGCGGCTTCGGCCACCTGAAGGCTACTAGAAACTGTTTTGCTGAATTCAAAGAGGGCGGTGAGTTCGTCTACCTTTTTCTGGAATTCCTGCTTGGTGTACAGCAGCTGGGCTACGGTTTCTGTTACTGCCCGCATCATCTCCGCTGCAATCCAAAGTCGTTCTTCAGGCCAGAGAGATACTGTTTGGGCCGCTGCCCAAAGCTCTTCCCGGTCAATGCCTGTCTCCCGGGCCAGCCCGGCCACTCTCTCTTCTGTAAGGGGCTTAAGCGTCACATTCCCACCCACCAGTACCGCTACTGTTTCTCCCGCTACCCGAAGGGGTACTGCCAGGTGCACCAGCCCGGCATGGCAGGTGTCGAGGACCGCCCTCCCTGCGTCCACGGCAGCCCTGGCAGAGATTACACGTGAAGCCGCACACCTGGCTCTTCCTTCCGGATTAGCATTAAGCAGAGCGCAGAAAGGGCATAGGTTGGAGGTTCTGGTGAGGGGGTTTCCTTCTTTATCGGTAACTAGAGCTGCCAGCCCCAGGGCCTGGCTCATGCTATCTTGAAGTCTTTGTAAGCCAAGCTGCTTTAGTTCTTCGTAGTATTGCATCAATTTCCCTCTTTCCATGAAGGAACCGCATACCTCCTGCTGGCAGTGCTCGCCAGAAAAGGCCTGGACTTCCATACTAGCAGCGGGAGTGTTAAATGCCGTTCCTTTTGTAGCCGCTCTTTGCTTCCTTGTCCGCGTACATCCTGGCGTCGGCCACCGCAAGCAGTGTATCTACGTCCTTCCCGTCTGCTGGAAACCGCGCTAGCCCCACCGATAGGCTCAAAGGTATCTCTGCGCCAGAAAAGCATATCGCTTTTAGATGCTTTTCCAGCCGGGCCCGGAGAGTTTCCAGGCGCGGCCCTTTATCGGGGAAGAGGATAACGAA
This sequence comes from Thermanaeromonas toyohensis ToBE, assembly GCF_900176005.1. Classification (NCBI taxonomy): domain Bacteria; kingdom Bacillati; phylum Bacillota; class Clostridia; order Neomoorellales; family Neomoorellaceae; genus Thermanaeromonas; species Thermanaeromonas toyohensis. The sequence continues at coordinate 3,103,321 of NZ_LT838272.1, forward strand.
TTCATCGCCCCCGTAACGGGCTACCACGTCCCCCTCCCGGACGCTTTTCTGGATGGCCCGCGCTGCCTGCTTGAGCGCTTCGTCCCCACACTGGTGTCCCCAGGTGTCGTTGATTTCCTTCATGTTGTCCAGGTCTAGAATGGCCAGTGCCGGGCTGCGCCTTCCTGCTGAAGCTTCCTTAAGTACGCAATCTGCTGCAGCAAAAAAAGCCCGCCGGTTGTAAAGGCCGGTAAGAGGGTCGCTTTCGGCTTCACGCTGGTACTGACATGAAGTCCGGGCCAGCTCCACAACCATCAGAACCAGCGAGTAAAGGACCAAAGCGGTACCGGCATTGGCAAGGATGATTTCGCCTGCGATTCTTTTAACCAGAGGGGAGAGGTAGAAAAACTCTCCTAAAAGGTCCAAGAAAATCCCGGCTAGTAATAAGGGCAGGCCGATAAAAAGCAAAACCCCGGCCGTTCTAACCTTAAGTTTAGAAGTACGGGTAAACCATTGCAGCCAGGTAAGTGCTAGGAGATAAATAAGGCCTTTGCTTCCCTTGCATATCACCCGCAGCCAGTCGATAGAGTAAACTCTTTCCAGGCTCATCCCCTTTTCTCCCGGCAGAAAATTTAGCCGCTATTACTTTACTCTCTATTGGTGATAAGCACTTTTTTCTTAAGTGCTAAGTGTCAGGAGGTTGCTGCTGAACAGACGCTCCAGGGTTTTTCTTCTCCCAGCTCTCTTTTAAAGAAGCTTCGGCGTAGGCGAAAAGCTCCTCCCCGTCCTTCCCATTGTCAGGGTATACCGCAATCCCGTAACTCCACGTCCCCGGCAAAAGCCCCGCCAGTTTTGTTATTACTACCTGTGCTCCTTCTTTCCCCGTAAGGGGAAGGACCAGCGCCAGCGTACTCTTACTCAGCTCTATGACGGTATCTATTTCGCGCAGGCGCCGCCGCGCCTGCCTGGCACATTCGCCTATCTTCCCCTTGCCCAACCCTTCAGACCTGGCCAGGACCAGGGCTAGCTTCAGCCCGCCCCTGCTCGCCCGGTTAATCTCGTTTCTAAGCACTTTATGGAGCAGCTCTATGGGAGTAAACTCTCCCCTGGCGCCTGGGCCTATCAGTTTCTCTACGCGGCGCACCAGCTCCTCTATCGAATAGGGCTTGCAGAGATACTCCACCGCCCCCAGCTCTATAGCCCGCTTGACCACTGATACGTTGCTCTCGACTGTCACCACCATGACTGGTACGTACTGATACTCCGGCAGGCTTTTAAGGTTCTCTAGCACCGCCAGACCGTCCATTCCCGGGAGGTGGATGTCGAGGATTACCAGGTCGTATGGTTCTTCCTTTTCCCTGGCCTTAACCAGCGCCTCCTGACCGCTTATAGCTTCGTCCACCAGGTAACCCTTTTCCTCTAGTGCCCTCCTGGAGGAAAATCTGGTGAGGGTTGAGTCCTCTACCAGTAAGATGCTTTTTTCCGGTAAAGCTAGCAAGGAGGTTAGCCCCCTTTGGGACTGGTTTCTCGGTTTCCAAATCCAATCCCGAATTTATCAAGGGTTTATATTCAACCCGTCTTCAGCGTCTCGAAACTTTCATATTGCTATGTTTCCGATCCCACTAATCACGTTATCTAGATTCGACATCAACTGCCAATTTCCTCCAAGGGCATCCCGTCTTCGACCATTTTTATCGCTACTCAATCACAGCCTCCGGGCTCTGAGTTTCTGTAACAACAAAAATTCTCTTATACCCCTTGATAAATGTCAAAAGTAATTTTATACTTGAAAATTGGTATTAACCAGCATACCTCTGGCCTACTTAAGGGAAATTAACAGGAGGCCTTTGATGTGCTCTATCCTGGGAGCAGCAAACCCTTGCATGAACAGCTTAAAGACATTCTCAAGCAAAAAATAATTGAGGGAGAATTTAAACCTGGAGAAGCGTTACCAGGGGAAAGGCAACTTATGCATACGTACGGTGTGAGTCGGGTTACTGTAAGGCAAGCTATCGGCGAGCTGGTGAGTGAAGGCTTGCTCTACCGTCAGCATGGTCGAGGAACCTTTGTAGCCCCTCGCCGTATTGAACGTCCCTTAGCATATCTATTAGGGGTAGCCGAGGAATTAATCTTGGAAGGTCTAAAAGTTGGGATTAAGGTCTTAGAAGCCGGTCGGCAAGACCCACTCCCTGAGATCCGCCAGCAACTTAGGCTAAAAGAGGGAGAACAAGTTTTCCACGTGCTCCGGTTAATTATGACAGGCCCGGAGCCCCTCCTCCTAGATTTTAGCTTCTTCCCCTCTGTTATAGGCCAAATCCTTAAAGATATAGATCTATCTAAAGACCTTATTTACACCCACCTTGAACTCTACGGATATAAGATCAGTCACGGTGTTCAATGGATAAGTGCTGGCCGCGCCTCCCAGGAGGAAGCACAATATCTCCAGTGTAAAAAGGGTAGCCCTGTACTGGTGGTCAGGCGTATAACCTATGTCGAGGGTGAGCTACCTATTAGCGTCTCCCGTACCGTCTACCGGGCAGACCGCTACGAATACCGGGTTAACCTGTATAGGTACCCTTTAAAACCCAAAGAACTGCTTAAGTCAAACCCTACAAGTCCTTAAAATACGGAGGTAATAGTAAATTGATTAGTCTTACTTTTATAGGGATTATTTTGGGAGTTTCCATTATAGCAGGTATCATCGGCGCCCTTTTAGGATTAGGTGGAGGGATTATTATTATCCCTGCTCTTACCCTGCTGTTAGGTGTAGATATCCGCTATGCCATAGGAGCTAGCGTAATCTCTGTGATCGCCACTTCCAGCGGCGCTGCTGCCACCTATATCCGCGACCGCATTACTAATGTACGTATAGGCATGTTTTTAGAAATTGCTACCACCACTGGAGCTATCTTAGGTGCCTATTTGGCTGGTCTTATCCACGCCCGCTACCTCTACCTTATTTTTGCCCTGGTACTCGGGTATTCCACTCTAGCTCTCTTTCGGAGGCGTAATGTGGAACTAGCTTCTGATGCCGTACCCCATCCCCTCGCCAAGAAGTTTAAATTGTTCGGTACTTACTATGATCCTGCTCTACAGCAAGAAGTAAATTATACTTCTTCTTCTGTTCCTTCAGGTTTCTTGGTTATGTTGGGTGCAGGGATCATCTCTGGATTACTAGGTATAGGAAGCGGGGTATTTAAGGTTTTGGCCATGGATATGTTTATGAAGTTGCCCATGAAGGTATCCACAGCTACAAGCAATTTCATGATCGGTGTTACCGCAGCAGCCAGTGCCGGTGTTTACTTTTCCCGCGGGTACATCAACCCGGCCATCGCTGGCCCCGTAGCCTTAGGTGTAGTTCTAGGTACTACAGTAGGGACTCACCTCATGCTACGTCTCCGCAACGCTACCTTACGTAAGATATTTTTACCCGTACTTTTATATATTTCTTTAGAGATGCTGCTAAAAGGCATAGGAAGATAAGGGGGTAACGCAAAGTGGCTCTGTTTTCCTATCAGTCCAAGAGTCAAGAAAAAATTTCTACCCTCGAGATAGAAGATTTCATAAGCCTTTCTTTACGGATAGGCGTTATTATTAGTAGCGGAATTATAGGTTTAGGTTTACTATTACTTTTGGTATCCGGTTATACCGGTTACCCAGACGGTAACTTCCCTAAAACTCTTCATCAGGTATGGACCGGATTGCTCCACCTTAAGCCCTTGGCCATTATCGCGGCGGGTCTACTGGTGTTACTCGCTACCCCCATTTTTCGGGTGGCTGCTTCCATGGTGACCTTTTTTATCCAAAAGGATTACCAGTACACCTTTATTGCTGGTTATGTTTTATTTATGTTGCTCCTAAGCCTCTTTTTGGGGAAGGCTGAATGATGTAAATTTAAGCCCTAGGAACCAAATCGCTAGGAACCAAATTAGCGGCTAAAACCCCTACCAACTCCCCTTGTTCATTCTTTACAGGAACTGATATGGTAATAGCCAAACGATTAGTAGCCTGGGTTATGTATGGTTCGGTAGCAAACTTTTGCCCTTGCATAGCCACCTGAAACCAGGGCCGGAACGCCCAATTAGTGATCTTGGTGGAAGGTCGACTATAAAGGGCTGTCCCGTCAGGCAGCACAGCAAAAAGAGTCTGTATTATAGAATGGTCCTCAAAGGCTTGGTCCAAGAGTGGCTGTAAAGTAGCAAGCTCCATACTTTGGACTTCCGGTTTGCTCGCCAGCCCTTCTAAAACCTCAAAGCCCCGGCGCGCAAGTTCCTGGCAGGTGGCTTCATCCCAGCCGCCCTTCGTATATTCCGCCGCCATATTAAAGAAATTTTGAGCCATATCAGCGAGCTCTTGCCCACTTTTCTCCACTTTCGCCATATTAGTTTGCTGTTCGCTCGCCGCGGCCGACACCTCCTCAATACTAGCTGCTGTTTGTTGAGCTACAGCAGCTACCCGTCCAGCATCTTCGTTCACTACCCGCACCCGTTCTGCCTGCTGCTCCGCCCGGAGATTGATCTCCTCCATGGCTTGCACAGCTTTAGCTATGGCTTGTCCTATGGTCTCAAAAGCTGTCTTGGCATTTCGCCCCCTTTCAATATTGCCCTTTACTAGATGCACATTTCTTTCTACCTGGGAAGCTGTCTCCCTGGCTTCGGCCTGTATCTCGCTGGCCAGGCGGGTAATATTCTGGGCTGCTGCCGCCGACTGTTCAGCAAGTTTACGTACCTCATCGGCCACCACAGCAAAGCCGCGGCCCTGCTCACCAGCCCGGGCAGCCTCAATGGCCGCGTTGAGGGAAAGAAGATTGGTCTGTTCAGCTATAGCAGTTACTATGCGCACGAATTCATTTATTTGGGACATCTTCTCTTCTAACTGGCGCATGTGCTGGGCAGCCCGCTCGTTGGAAAAAGCCGCCTCCTCAATCTCCTTAAGGAGCTGCTCTAACAGAGATCTCCCCTCCCTCTCCTTTTCCTGCACCTCGGCTGCCATCTGCGTACCTAACCGGGAGCGGTCAGCGATCTCTTCGGCCAAGTTAGTAAGGACTCCCATATTCTCCGCCACCCGCTGGGCCGCTCCAGCTTGCTCATCGGCGCCACCAGCTATTTCCTGCATCGCTAAAGTGATTTCCCGAAAACTGCTCTGGACAGAAGTTACACCTTTTAAGAGATTATTGACAAAGTAGTTTAGCTCATCTGAGCTGCGCTGCATATGTCCAATGATACGGAAAATATTATCCAACACACCTTTAACAGGCCCCTGTAAAGCCAAACTAAAACGTAGAGTACTAACAAAGCGCTCGGCCTGGATCGGATTTCCTTCCCCTAAAATTTGGAGAAAACGCTCTAGGCTATTTAAAGGCCTGATCCACATGCGCCATAAGATGTATAAGGTACACAAGCTTAAGATAAATCCTAAAGAAACAGCCACTACAGCTGCAGGAAGAAATTGTTGCCAAGAAATACCAAGCCGTGCTGTAAAGTAAGCCCCACCAACCGCAGGTACTAAAGTTAAAACGAGAAGGTAAAAAAAGCCACCCACTAAAATCTTCACCTGCGTTCCCTCCAACTTAGTGTTTTGTTTTCTTCTTTAATGAATAATTCGGCATCCCAGATGACCACCTTTAAGTCCCTTATCTTTATTTCTGTCCTCGGATCCTTTCCCCTTTTTCTTCAGGTACCTTCCCTAAGCCCACCCTAATTTTCTGTTTTCTAGCGTCTACGCCTGGCCAACTCCTGGGCCAGGTCTTGGGGCTCTAACCCATGGTAAGCTAAAAGGACCAAAGTATGGTAATAGAGATCCGCTAATTCATAAAGTATCTCCTCAGCCCGGCCACCTTTAGAAGCTAAAACCACCTCCGTAGCCTCTTCCCCTATTTTCTTTAAAATCTTATCTTGCCCCTCTTTAAATAGACGTGCAGTATAGGAATTTTCAGGAAGATCCTTCTTTCGTGCTTTAATAACCTCGAAAACCTCGGCTAATACTCTACCTAAATCTTCCTTAGGTTTATCTTGCTCAGGTTCATCTTGTTCCGAGTCCGTTTTAAGGCGCAAGGGATGGTGGAAACAGGAGAACTCTCCTTCGTGACAAGCCACCCCTTCTTGTCGGACCTGCACTAAAAGGGCATCCCCATCGCAGTCGTAGAATATATTAACTATGTGCTGGTAATGGCCAGAGGTAGCCCCTTTGTGCCACAGTTCTCCACGGCTGCGGCTGAAAAACCAGGTCTGCCCGGTAGAAAGGGATAAGCTTAAGGCTTCTTTATTCATATAGGCTAGCATGAGCACTTGGCCTGTAGTTACATCCTGGACTATGGCAGGGATTAAGCCATCCCTGTTAAATTTTAATTCTTCCGGTATACCATAATCCATAAGAAACCCACCTCATCTCCCCTAAAGCATACTTCCTAGGTTAAACCAGCCTAACAGGGACACCGTGGTCCGCCAGGTATTTTTTAACTTCCGCAATGGTATAAGTCCCAAAGTGGAAGATGGAAGCTGCTAGTACAGCATCGGCCTGGCCTATGGTCAGGCCCTCTAACAGATGCTTAAGACTTCCCACTCCTCCGGAGGCAATAACTGGTATAGAAACGCTGGTACTGACCGCAGCAGTTAGTTCTAGATCATAACCCTCCTGGGTCCCATCGCAATCCATGCTAGTCAATAAAATCTCCCCCGCTCCCAAGGAAGCTACCTCGCGGGCCCAGGCTACTGCGTCTTTCCCCGTAGGCCGGCGACCGCCATGAGTCACTACTTCCCACCGTCCCGGCCCACAACGCCGGGCATCAATGGCTACCACAATACATTGGCTACCGAACCGACGGGAGGCCTCTTCTACTAGACGGGGATTTTCCACAGCCGCTGTATTGAGGGAAATCTTATCTGCCCCGGCTGAAAGCATCCGGCGGATATCTTCTAAACTCCTTAAACCCCCACCCACAGTAAAGGGTATAAAAACCTGTTCAGCCACCCGCCGAGCGACCTCCACCATGGTCTTGCGCCCCTCTGCTGAAGCGCTGATATCTAAAAATACTAATTCATCCGCCCCCGCCCGGTCATACGCCGCCGCCAGTTCCACAGGATCGCCGGCATCCCTTAAATTTAGGAAGTTAACTCCTTTTACAACTCGGCCATTATGCACATCCAAGCAAGGGATGATACGTTTGGTCAACACAGCTCCGGCCTCCTCTAAATTTTGGAAACTGCGGGTCACTCCTACCCCTTGTCTTCTTAGTTACTTTCTTGCGCTTGCAGATTCACCCGCCGCCTTTATAGCTTCCGCCAGACTAAACCGGCCCTGATACAAGGCCCGCCCTATAATAACCCCTTCTACTCCATAAGGTTTAAGCTCCCGCAAGGAAGTTATATCTTCTAAAGTAGCTACTCCTCCCGAAGCAATAACGGGTAACCCAGAGGCTAGAGCTACTTCGCGGATGGCTTCTAAGTTAGGCCCTTTTAAGGTGCCGTCCCGGCTGATGTCAGTATATATTAACCTTTTTACTCCCAGACCAGCTAGTTCCCGCGCCACCTCTACCCCTCTGCGGCTGGAAATCTCTGTCCATCCTTTAGTAGCTACCCATCCGTCCCAGCAGTCTACACCCACTACTATAGCTTCTCCGTACCTCCTACAAGCTTCCCTTACCAATTCCGGCTGCGTCACCGCTACTGTACCGAGGATGACCCGGGTTGCCCCCGCCATAAGCAAGGCTTCGATATCATCCAAGCTTCTCACTCCACCTCCCACTTGGACAGGGATCCCCGCAGCCACTATGATCTCCTGAATTAAGGGCAAATTTTTGCGCCGTCCCTCGAAGGCGCCATCCAGATCTACCACATGTAACCAGCTTGCGCCCTCCTTTACCCATAGTCTCGCCATCTCTACCGGGTCTTCAGAATAGACCGTCTCTGCCTCGGGCTGGCCTTGATATAACCGGACACAGCGGCCATCCCGCAGGTCAATGGCTGGAAAAACTATCACCGTACACCAGCCTCCCGAAGTTGGCCAGGAGCTTAAGCCCTAAAGTGCTACTTTTTTCTGGATGAAATTGGACTCCGAAGAGGTTGCCCTGTTCAATGGCTGCCACTATCTGTCCGCCGTATTCTGTTTCTGCTACTATTACCTCCAGGTTGCGAGGCTCTACATGGTAGGAGTGAACAAAATAAAAAAAAGACCCTTCTGGTATCCCCTTGAACAAAATACTCGGCCGTGGATACTTCACCTGGTTCCAGCCCATATGGGGTACCTTAATCCCTGCCGGAAGGCGTCTTACCTCTCCAGGTAGAAGGCCCAACCCGGGGACCCAACCTCCTTCTTCACTGACCTCAAATAATAGCTGCAAACCCAAACAAATACCCAAAAAAGGCTTACCAGATTGGCAAACCTCCTTTATGGCTTCTTGCAACCCAGTAGCCTTTAAAGCAGCCATAGCATCCTTAAAGGCCCCCACCCCAGGTAAGATAACCCCAGGAGCTTTTATTACTTCTTCTGTCTTATTAGTGATGATAGCTGGAAACCCTAAAGCATCCAAGGCTTTTTGTACACTTAAAAGATTACCCATCCCATAATCTATAATCGCTATAGGTTTCACTGTTACCCACACCTTCCGGAGAATACAACGTTTAAGTAACCGAACGAAAAAATTACAACACACCTTTGGTAGAGGGTATCCCCACTACACCCGGATCCCGGCTGGCTGCCTGACGGAGGGCGCGCCCTAAAGCCTTAAACAAAGCCTCCGCCACATGATGAGCATTACGGCCAGCCAACTTCTTTACATGAAGAGTGATCCCGCCATGATTCACCAAAGCCCGCAGGAATTCCTCCAACAATTCCGCCTCTAGATCACCCAGGCGTTCCACCATTATATCCACTTCATAGGCGAGATAAGGCCGCCCGCTTAAGTCCACCGCCACTAGGATCAAGGCTTCATCCATGGGTAAAAGGGTACTACCATAACGGTTTATGCCCTCCTTAGTACCTAGCGCCTGGACTAGAGCTTGACCTAAGCAAATACCTATATCTTCCACAGTATGGTGGCTATCTACCTCCAGGTCTCCATGGACCTTAAGACCCAGATCAAACAACCCATGCTTAGCGAACTGGGCTAGGAGGTGATCTAAAAAGGGGATGCCGCTCTTACCTTTAAAGCTTCCCTGACCCTCTAGGTTAAGCTCCACTTTTATCTCTGTTTCTGCTGTCTTCCGAGTAACCACAGCTCGGCGGCCATCTTGTCTGGGTTGCTCCATAAGGATATCCCCTCTCTTTTTTGTTACCTTTCCTTTGCCCTCATCCCGCACTTCCCTAATTTCTCGTACGCAGTGCAATAGCCCGCGCATGGGCTTCTAGCCCTTCAGCCCGGGCCAGCTCTTCTACTTCCCGTGCTATATCCAGTAGTCCTTGAGGATGGTAGGCGATAACGCTGCTTTTCTTAATAAAGGTATCTATACTTAACCCAGAATAAAACCGTCCTGTCCCTCCTGTGGGTAAAACGTGACTGGGGCCGGCCAGGTAATCCCCCACCGGCTCAGGGGAATAAGGTCCCAAGAAGATGGCCCCGGCATTATACACCATCCCTAGCCACCGCCAAGGGTCAGTTACATAAAGCTCCAGATGCTCAGGAGCTAAGGTATTGGCTCTCTCCAAGGCCTGGTACATATCCTTCACTACTATAGCAGCCCCGTAATTTTCTAAAGCCCGACTAGCTATGGACGCCCGCGGCAAAAGCTTAAGCTGCTTGTTAAGTTCCTGTATTACCGCCTCGGCAAGGCTCCTTTCAGGAGTGATCAAGGCTGCCCCAGCCAAGGGATCATGCTCGGCCTGGGAAAGGAGGTCAGCCGCTACCCAATCTGGTCGGGCGCATTTATCAGCCACCACCACAATCTCGCTGGGGCCGGCCAGCATGTCAATATCCACCTGTCCATATACTTCTTTTTTAGCCAGGGTCACGTATAGGTTCCCCGGCCCTACAATTTTATCTACCGGGCGTATATACTCAGTACCGTAAGCCAAAGCCGCAATAGCCTGGGCTCCGCCCATTTTATAAATCTCTGTTACCCCAGCTTCCAGGGCCGCCACCAGCACTAGGGGATGGACGCTACCATCAGGTCGCGGGGGTGTAACCAAAACAATCTCTTCTACACCAGCCACTTTGGCGGGAAGCGCTGTCATCAGGACAGAAGAAGGATAAGCAGCCGTGCCACCAGGTATGTAAATACCCACCCTTTGCAAGGGCCGGCAGATCTGGCCCAGGACATTACCCAATTTATCGGTCATAAACCATGAGTTGGGTAACTGGCGCCGGTGATAGTCCATGATATTTTCCTTAGCCCGCCGTAGGGCTAAAAGCATCTGGGAGTTTATAGATTCCCACGCCGCTACTAATTCTTCTTCCGTTACCCGAAAACTTTCCGGCGGCAAGAAAACCCCATCTAGCTCCTGGGTATAACGTACTACAGCCGCCTGGCCCTCCCGGCGAACATCCTCAACAATAGCCCGCACGCGGGCCGCTGCCTCTTCCTGGGCCTTCAAACGTCCAGCCCAGGCTTTAAACCAAACCGGGTCCCAACCTTCTATAAGCCTTAGCACAAATTATTACCCTCTCCTATATGCTTTTTAAACCCTCGGGAACATTATAGCAGAAACTACAAAATGTCCCAAGCCCAGCCGCCTATGCTCAATTTAGGCTTTGACTAGCCTGCCGTAACTTTTCTACCAGGGAATAAAGTTCCCTATAGCGTATCCGATAACTTACTCGATTAGCTATAAGCCGGGCGGTGGCCGGAAAAATGGAAGCTACTTCCACCAAGTCGTTTTCCTTTAACGTACGGCCAGTGGATACAATATCCACTATGAGGTCAGCTAAACCCACCTGAGGAGCCAACTCTATATTTCCATGGAGTTTAATAATTTCCACCTGCTGTCCTAATTCGGCGAAGAAATTAGCTGCCACCCGGGGAAACTTAGTAGCTACCCTCCGCGAAATGCTTAGCAACGTCTCCAGGGACTGGCCCGCTTCCTCCCACTTAATACGAGGTGCAGCCAGCACAAAACGGCAGTAACCGAACCCTAGATCCACAAGCTCGAACACATCGGCTCCGCTTTCCACCAACGTATCTTTACCCACAATACCTAAATCCGCAGCCCCGTACTCTACATAAGTGGGTACATCTGTAGGCCGGCAAATGATGTAACGCAGGGAAGCATCAGGGAAAGGAAAAACCAGTTGCCGGGTTTCGGTATCGACCCCTTCCACCGGTAACCCAGCGGTAGCTAAAAGTTTTAAGGCATCTTTCCCCAGTTTACCTTTAGGTAAAGCTATGGTAGTAAAGATGGCATCCACTTGTTTCCCCTCTCCCATAGAACCTAAGTTCAAAAAACACCCCTAACCCGAAGTGAGTATTCTTCTTAAGGCTACCAGGCCGGCGCTAGCCTAAAGCATCTTAAAAAGCCTAGTTTTCAGCCCATGCTAAGATAAGACCCCGTTCTGTGGCTTCTCTTTTTGCCTCTTCTAAACTATTTATGCTACAAGCCAGTTCCACCCTAGCCCCTGTTCGGCGCAGTTCCCTAGCTTTTATAAGGGTAGCGGCCAGATCCTCCCCCGCCACTAAATAAGCTGGTTGCCTTTCTTCTAGGAAGATCTCCCCTCCTCTAGCTGCTAGCACACGCTCAAGCCCCAAGGCAAACCCGGTAGCTGGGCAGGGATAACCGAACTCCGCTAAAAGACCATCATATCGTCCGCCTCCTAGGACGGGAAATCCCAATCCCGGTACATATCCTTCAAAAACTAATCCAGTGTAATAATCGAAATCACGTAAGATACCTAAGTCTATAAAGAGATAACGCCCCAATCCATAGCGTTCAAGGACTCCCAAAACTTCCTCCAACTGGTCTAAGGGTTCCCTGGCGGATTCCACCCCTAAGATCGGTATAGCCTCCCTTAAGTCTTGGCGGCCTCCATGTAAAGTAAAAAGCAACTCCAGGCGCTGACGGGCAGCCCCCCGCAAGCCATACTGGTCGCAAAGCCGGCTTAGGCCTACCCAATCCTTCCCTACTAAGGACTCCTTTACCGCTGCTAGAGCCTCTTCTTCTAACCCTAGATCAGCCAATACTCCTTTTGTAACGGCTACCTGGCCCAACCCCACCTGGAAATCCTTTAGCCCGCTCTCTAGCAAAGACTCTACCGCCAGGGCCACTACCTCTGCATCAGCACCCACACCGCTTCCACCTATCAGTTCTACTCCCGCCTGATGGAATTCCCGGCGTCGACCACGCGCTGGATCTTCGTAGCGAAAAACAGCTGCCACATAACAAAGGCGTAAAGGTAATTTTTCTTTTTTCAAGCGGGTAGCGACCAGGCGAGCTATGGGAGCTGTCATCTCCGGCCGCAGAGCTAAAACGCGGCCCTGCCGATCAATAAACCTAAAAAGAAGGTCCTCCCTTGCCGCTACTTGCCCAGCCTGAAAGGTTTCGGCAAATTCAAAGGTTGGGGTTACCACTTCCTGGTAACCCCAACCCGCAAAAAGGGCCAGCAACTTATTTTCCAAACTGCGTTTGGCTGCCGCAAGATCAGGCAAAAAATCCTCTACCCCCTCGGGCAGCTGTAAGTGCCGGTTATAGTTCAAAATGGTCTCACCTCAAGTGCCTGGATGCTTAAGGCATGTATTGTAAGCATATTACATGCTATAGCTATATCACCGTAATCATATCACCTCTTTAGAAAAACGGGCAAGATCTAATTTGGCCAGTGTTTAGGGGTTCTACATTAAGAATCCCTTTAAGAGACGGGCAATAGGTAAAAGTAAGCGTTCCATCCAAAAGGTGGGATTCGGGAGGGGCAAGTTTAGGAGCATAGCTAAACTTAAGGCAAAACTTAAAGACCAAATAGCGCCTGTAACAATTAATTCTTTGAAGCGTCGTTCACGATATAAAGGCGCTCCTTCTAAGTAAGCTATAAGGCTAAAAGCTCCTACCACGAGCAAAATGAACATCCCCACCTATCTACCTCCTGGGGAAACCATTTTACCACCTGTATTCCTACCTCCACCGCCAGCCGGGTTATAGCTCATACCGATCCGGCGGATAGAAACTTGGGCTTCCAATTTAACCTCAACACCTGTAAAAACCTCGTTCCAATTATCCTCAACCTTCCTCCAAAATCTCGGGTTCTCCCGGTGGAGAACTTCACCGAACCCGAAAATATCGGTTTTTAGCTCCCTTTGGGCTTTCTTCAAGGCCGCCTGGACTCGCTTATCAAGCTCATGGTATAAAGCCTTCTCAAGCTCCTCTATCTTTTCAACAGCTACTAAGGACTCCTGACAAGTCTGTTCGATAAGGTCGCCTTCCGACTTAATTTTGACCAAAAAGGTTATCTTATCACCTTCAACCTGGGGGATGACCTTGGTTTGGGAACGATGAAACCGCACGGAAACCTGCCCCCCAGGGTGTTCAGGACAATTAAAGGTAAGCACACCTTCCTTAACTTCTCCCCGTAACCACATGGTGCCTAAAGTTTCCAAGTGATTTAGATATCCGATGAGCTTCTCTTTTCTAAAAACCCCAGCACCATCAAAGCGTATCGCAGCAGGCCCGGCCTTCTGCTGGGTGCGGCCCTCACCCCCACCAGCCCCTCCCTGTCCCTCCGGGTTCCTTCCGCCTGCACCTTGAGTCTTACTTCCGCTATGTTCCTGGGCAGAAACCAAAGTTACCCGTGGTAGCACCGGGTTATCACCTTTAGCTTGCCACATGGAAAGGAGCTCTTTAAGTTCTACTTTTAGGGTGACATGATTATTTAAAATCCCGGAAATGATCTCCCCTGGTATAAGCTCCACCCCGGGGGGTAAATCCAGGACTTGGCGCGCCTCCCCAGGTGCCAGGATCACCGGTGTAGTAAGGCGCATCTGGCGATCACGACTAAACCAATCTAGCCAGTTTAGACCCCGTCGGGCCAGTTTATCTCCCACGATAATGACCCGGTTATGAGCCCAGAAAAGGCGGCGGGGCACCTGTTCCTCGATACGGCGCGCCGCTTCTGTAAAATCACTTCCCGTGGTGCTCACGATCTCTCCAGGGACTTTGTTAGTACCGCCTCCTGCACCAGCCCCAGAAGGTTGTCCACCCCCGATCTCTCGCGGGTTGACTATAAATACACTAAGTCTTATATCCCTATCTCCTTCGGTATCGGCAGCTACGGCCATAACCAGAGCCAATTCTTCGATCTCCCGGCGGCTCCAGCACCCTGACAAAAACAGTACGCTAAGGAGTAAGAATATTAAATAGACCCGGGGGCGTTTAAGGAACATTAGATTCCTTCCCCTTTACTTTCCTGATCACTGCCACCAAGGCTAGAAAGGTAGGAATACCAAATTCCCATAAGAATCCCCATATGGGTATTATTTCTTCTAGATAAATAAGAAGGTGACTGATATTCTTAAAGAGCAAAATAGATAAGGTGACCATAAAGGCAGCTAAAGGAGCACATAAGGGCCTAAAATCTGCAAGCTCCGTTACTGTGGCTAGGCCCAAAGCAGCGATATATAGGCTAAGGGTTACTTTAATAAAAATCCCGGCCACCCAGATGGCCATGAAAAGTACTTCAATACGTTCTAGGAAATTGGCTATGCTTATCATGCGAGCTAAAGAGAAGACCGCAAAGGTAAGACGTCCTGTTTCTGCAGAACCAAAAACTAGAATACTGCTTAAGACCACCAGCAAAAGGAAAAGAAATACACCGGCCAACCCCACCATTACACTCATCCTTACACCTTGGGGTGGATTTAGGAAACCGCTAATACCTGCCAGAAGGCTAATCTCCCCTGTAAATCCCAAAACTACTATAGCTCCTGCCAGAACCGGCTTAACTCCCCTTTCTAGCATAGGAAAGAGGTTCCGCCAGGACATTTCGGGCGTCACTAAGGAGAGAATGGTGAGGATAAAGACTACCATCAAGGGCATGACGAACTCCGCTGATCTGGAGATAACTTCCACCCCGTTACGCGCACCATAGACTGCCACTGCGGCCAGGGTAACTGTAAAGACAAGGAGAGGGGTCTCCGGCATAACTGCGGAAACCAGAAACTCGCTAAATTCGCGCAAGACCAGGGCGTTAAGTTGAATCAAAGCCAAGACGTAAAATATACTTATAGCTTTGCCCGCTACTTTGCCTAAAATGATCTCGCTATATTGAAATAACGTAAGGTGGGGGAAACGGGTCCCTAACCAAATCAGGATAAAACCTAAAGGTAAGGTGAGTAAAACAGCTACAATGACTGCCAGCCAGGCATCCTGCTGAGCCCTCCTGGCTAGGAAACTGGGAAGGAAAATAATAGCTGTGGGCAAGACATTAAACCACATAAGAATAGCCGCCTGGCGGGCATGGATAAATCCTTCCTCCCGTATCCCCTGCATCTATTCAGCTCCCCCTCTAGGTTCCTGATTGCTGCTGGTAGGAGGCGTGGGTCGTAAAGGCGCGCCTTGGCGCCAAGGATCACGATAGCCGATGCGGGTGGGCCTGGTAAATCTTGCCCAAAGGGGGGTAC
Organism: Thermanaeromonas toyohensis ToBE; assembly: GCF_900176005.1. Classification (NCBI taxonomy): domain Bacteria; kingdom Bacillati; phylum Bacillota; class Clostridia; order Neomoorellales; family Neomoorellaceae; genus Thermanaeromonas; species Thermanaeromonas toyohensis. The sequence continues at coordinate 3,118,833 of NZ_LT838272.1, forward strand.
GTACAAAGACATCTTTAAAATCCCGTACATGGTAAGGGGTAACTGGCGACAAGTAATCCACTCCGAAGGAACGTAAAGTAGTAAGGTGAATAAGTACAGCAAGAAGCCCTATCATAATGCCGTAAAACCCCAAAACCCCAGCTAAAATTAACATAATGAACCTTAAGAGCCTGATGGTGATGGCCATGGCGAATATAGGCAGCGCAAAGGAACTGATACCTGTAAGGGCTACTACGATGACCATGGCCGGCGAGAATAGACCTGCACTCACCGCCGCCTCCCCAATTACCAAAGCGCCCACAATACTCACAGCCTGGCCTACCATACGAGGAAGTCTCACGCCTGCCTCTCGCAAAACTTCAAAGACCAGTTCCAAAAGAAGAGCCTCCACCAAGGCCGGGAAGGGTACACCTTCCCGTTGGGCGGCCAGGCGGATAAGTAAACGGGTGGGCAGCATCTCCTGATGATAAGTGCTCACTGCTACGTAAATGCTGGGTAAAAGCAGAGCAATATTTAAGACCACAAACCGGAGTAAACGTAAGAAACTAGCTAGCCAATATCGCTCATAGTAGTCTTCGGAAGCTTGCATGAACTGGATAAATACGGTAGGGACAATTAATGCATAGGGGGTATTATCGATAAGGAGGGCTACCCGGCCTTCTAGTAAAGCGGCCACCACTTTATCAGGCCGTTCAGTATGATCAATCTGGGGAAAGGGCGAGGCAGGATTATCCTCAATCAGTTCTTCGATATAGGCGCTTTCTAGGATACCATCAATATTAATGCGCTCTAGGCGGCGACGTACTTCCTGGAGCAAGGCCGGGTCGGCCAAAGTATGAAGGTATACTAAAGCCACATTGGTTTGGCTATAGCGCCCCAAGCATAAGTTCTCTACTTTAAGGGCCGGTGTTTTCAAGCGACGGCGGATAAGGGCAGTATTAGTACGCAAATTCTCCACAAAGCCCTCGCGTGAGCCGCGTACCGCACTTTCCGTTAAGGGCTCGTCAATGGAACGGTGTTCCCAGGACCGGGTGCTGGTAGCTAAAGCCTTCGTATACCCGTCAAAAAGAAGGACAGCATCCCCGCATAGGACATGGTTTACAATATCCGAAACGCTCTCCACAGGGGAAACGTCTGCTAAGGGTACTATAATCTCCACCACACGGTCCAGGGGTGCCGTCTTCTCCACCAACGTCCGTGCCAGGTCCGGGGGAATGTGCTGGAGGGTCCGGAGGAGAGTATCCTCGATCAATTTCTTATCGGCTAACCCGTCGATGTAAATAATAGCCGCTTTGGCCTGGCCTCCTATAAGGAAATCCCGTTTTACAACATCGCTGCTATTATGGAATATCTCCTTCAATTGCTGAAGGTTATCTTTCAAGTCTGGGGTTAAGATGTAATGATCAAGAGGGGGGTAGGGGAATTTTTTCCCCTGCCCCCCGGAAGAACCCCTGGAGCGGGACGCTCCCTTTTGACGATGCTGAAAAAGGCGGAGCGGTTTACGGTAAGGGCGAGGCAAAAAACTTTCCCCCTTAAAGTGCTAACCCAATTTCTGGTTAAACTCAGGCAGAAGATTCTCCTTACAAGCTACGCTTTACTTCTACCTGAATCTTAGGTTAGCTCCTGGGAGAAAGTTTATACGCCCGCCAGCCGATATCCCGGCGGTAGTGCTTACCAGGGAAGTGGATAACTTCGGCGGCTCTATAAGCATGGCTCAAAGCTTCCTCCAGAGTAGCGCCCCTGGCTGTAACCCCTAGCACTCGCCCCCCATTGGTGACCACCTGCCCACCCTTCCAAGCAGTTCCGGCGTGGAAAACTTCCACCCCTTCCGGTACCTGGTCCAACCCAGTAATTATCTCTCCCTTGGGATAGTCCCCGGGATAGCCAGGGGCGCTCAAAACAACACAGGCGGCAAACCCAGGGTGCCACTCTAACTTAATCTCTTTTAACCTTCCTTCCAGGGCCGCGAGTATAACCTCCACCAGATCGGTCTTAAGGAGCATGAGCAAAGGCTGGGCCTCGGGATCGCCGAAGCGGCAGTTAAATTCCAGTACCTTAGGCCCTTCTCGGGTGACCATCAATCCTGCATAAAGGACACCAACGTAAGGGTGACCGGCTTCCGCCAGAGCCCGGACTGCCGGACAGAGGATGGTCTCCTTCACTTCTTTAGCGAGCTCCGCATCATAGAAGGGAACGGGGGCATAAGCCCCCATACCCCCGGTATTGGGCCCCTGGTCGCCCTCGAAGACCCGCTTGTGATCCTGGGAGGCCACCATGGGGAGTACATTTTCTCCATCACAAAAGGCCAGAACGCTTACTTCTTCTCCCTCTAGCTTCTCTTCCAGGATAATCCTCCGACCTGCTTCCCCGAAGCGGCCGGCCAGCATCTCCTCTACCGCAGCCAAGGCTTGGGTTTCCTCCTCGGCTACCACCACCCCCTTGCCTGCCGCCAGCCCATCAGCTTTAACTACCACGGGTACTCCATGTTCTTTTATGTACTTCTGGGCAGCGGGGAGGTTGTCTACCACTGTATACCGGGCAGTAGGGATCCGCGCTTTGAGCATAAGCTCCTTAGCCCAAGCCTTGCTCCCTTCTATGGCTGCTGCAGCCCTGCTAGGACCGAAAATCCTTAAACCTTTAGCCTTAAAGGCATCCACAATGCCCGCCACCAAGGGCGCTTCCGGTCCCACTACGGTAAGATCGATATCAGCCCGGCGGGCAAAATCTACTAACCCTTCGATGTCATGAGCCACCAGGGGAACGCAAGAAGCTAAAGTGGCAATCCCGGCATTCCCCGGTGCGCAAAAGATCTCAGTTACTAGTGGGCTCTGGGCCAGCTTCCATACTAAAGCGTGCTCCCGGCCTCCACCGCCCACCACCAGGACTTTCACAGGTTTCACCTCCTATCGAGCCCATGCTACCGGTATGTCCACCTAATGCCGGAAATGTCGGACACCAGTAAATACCATGGCCAGACCGTACTTATTAGCGCAGGCTATAGATTCCTCATCCCGGATGGAACCACCAGGCTGGATAATGGCTGTAATCCCTGCTTTAGCTGCTTCCTCCACAGTATCAGCGAAGGGGAAGAAGGCGTCTGAAGCCAGGATAGCACCGCGGGCCTTTTCTTTAGCCTGCTCTAAAGCTATACGAGCTGCTCCTACCCGGTTCATTTGGCCAGCCCCCACACCCAGGGTAACACCGTCTTTGGCCACCACAATAGCATTGGACTTAACGTGTTTCACCACTTTCCAAGCAAAAAGGAGATCCTTAAGCTCTTCTTCCGTAGGCTTGCGCTGGGTCACCACCTTTAACTCCTGTTCTGCGAAATCGTAAACATCAGGCTCCTGTACCAGAAAGCCACCGCTTACCGGACGCACCTGCCAGCTAAGCCCTTCCCCTTGTCCTTCACCTGCAGCCACCAAGCGCACCTGGGGCTTAGCCTTTAAAACTTCTAAAGCTTCTGGAGTGAAAAAGGGAGCTATAACTGCTTCTAAGAATATCTTTACCATCTCCTGGGCCATTTCTTTGTCCACCGGGCGATTGCAACCTACGATGCCCCCGAAGGCCGAGACAGGGTCGGCCTGTAAGGCTTTACAGTAGGCTATAGCCGGTGTCTCCCCCAAGGCTACCCCGCACGGGTTGGTGTGTTTAATTATGGCTACCGCAGGATCGTGAAATTCGCGTACCAAGTTCCAAGCCGCATCTAGATCCATGAGATTGTTATAGGAAAGTTCTTTACCCTGGAGCTTAAGGCTACCGGCCAGGGTACCAGAACCCATCCCGGGCAAGCGGTAAAAGGCAGCCCTTTGGTGGGGATTTTCGCCGTACCGTAAGTCCTGTATTTTCTCCCCCACTAGGAAAAAGAAGGAGGGGAGATGTTCTCTCCCGTAAATTTCTCTCTGCCAATATAAAGCAATGGCCGCATCATAGGCTGCTGTATGGGCGAAGGCCTCCGCTGCCAACATCCGCCGGGTAAATAAATCAACTTCTCCCCGCTCCCGCAGTTGGGCTAGTACTTGGCTGTACCGGCTCGGGTTAACTATTACCGTAACATATTCGTGGTTTTTCGCTGCTGCCCGCACCATAGCCGGGCCGCCGATATCAATGGTGTCTATTGCCTCCTCTGTAGTAACCCCGGGCCGGGCTACCGTCTCCCGGAAGGGATAAAGATTCACGGCTACCAGATCGATAGTCCCTATGCCTAGCTCTTCCAGTTGTTTAAGATGTTCGGGTGTCCTTCGGGCCAGTATACCGGCATGAATACGAGGATGTAGGGTTTTGACCCGGCCGTCTAAGATCTCTGGAAACCCGGTCACTTCCTGTACGTGGGTGACAGGAAGCCCTGCTTCCTCTAAAACCCGGGCTGTGCCTCCGGTGGATAAAAGTTTCCACCCCAACTCTACTAAGCCCCGGGCGAACTCCACCAAGCCTGTCTTATCCCAAACACTTAGCAAAGCCCAACGTGTGGTCATAAGTTTTTATACCCCCTTTACTTCTCTTTGATTAATCCCTGCGTACATACACCCGGCGACCCTTCACTGTAACCCGTCCTTCAGCGATCCAGCGGATAACTTCTGGTAAAAGCCTATGTTCTTGCTCTAGTATCCGTTTAGCTAGAGTTTCTGGAGTATCGTTATCTTCTACAGGTACCGCAGCCTGGGCGATGATGGGCCCCGTATCTACTCCAGCATCTACGAAATGGACGGTGCACCCAGCGATCTTAACCCCATATTCTATAGCCTGGCGCTGGGCCTCCACTCCGGGGAAGGCAGGCAATAACGCTGGATGGATATTTATCACTTTTAGCGGGAACTGCTCCAAGAAAGCTGGGCTTAAGATACGCATAAAACCAGCTAACACCACCAGCTCCACCCCGGCTTCTTTAAGCCGGGTGGCCAGGGCCAGATCATAACTTTCCCGGTCCGGGTAAGCCTTAGGATCCACAAATTCAGCAGGGATACTATACTGAAAAGCTATGTCTAACGCTCGCGCATCCTTTTTATTGCTAAGTACCAAATTTATCCGGGCTGGAAGCCTCCCCTCTTCAATGGCTTTGATGATGGCTTCCAGGTTGCTCCCCCGCCCGGAAACGAGGACACCTAAGGGGAGGATGCGTGTCATATAGTCTCCCTTCCTTACTAGCTCAGGGTTTCATTCTTATAAATGTAATGCTCGCCTTTCCTAGTTAGGTATCTTTTCTATTCTAGGGGAGGGATGAACTCCACCTTCCTCTCCCCTTCTATTACTTCCCCCACCACATAAGCAGTAACGCCAGTGGCCTCTAGACGTCCCAACACTTCTAATGCCTTTTCCTGCTCCGCTGCAGCCACCATCCCTAGCCCCATGTTAAAGGTACGATACATCTCCCAGGTCGGGACCCGGCCTGTTTCTTCAATAAGCCGGAAAATGGGGGGTACTGGCCAGCGATCCCGGTATAGCCTTATCGCGGTACCAGGGGGCAACATACGTAGAGGATTTTCCACCAGTCCGCCACCGGTAATGTGAGCCAGGCCTGTAAGGAGACCTTCCCGTATAAGCGGAAGGAGGGGCTGCACATAAATTAAGGTAGGCTTAAGGAGTTCTTCTCCTAAAGTACAACCTAGAAGAGGTACCACTTCCTTTAGATTCAGGCCGGCTTCCTCCAGAAGTACCCGCCTGGCCAGGGAATATCCGTTGGAGTGTAACCCACTAGAAGCCAGGCCTATGAGCACCTGCCCTGGGCGGATCCGGCTACCATCCAAAAGGTCCTTCCTCTCCACTATCCCAACGGCGAATCCGGCCAGATCATATTCATCCGGTCCATAAAACCCAGGCATTTCCGCCGTTTCCCCGCCCAGGAGGGCACAACCAGCCAGGCGACAACCTGCGGCCACTCCAGCTACAATCTGGGCTACTTTCTGGGGATGGAGCTTGCCCACCGCCAAGTAGTCCAGGAAAAAAAGAGGTTCGGCTCCGTGGACCAGGATATCGTTAACGCACATGGCCACCACATCCTGGCCCACTGTATCGTGACGGTCCAGGAGGAAAGCTATTTTAAGCTTGGTACCTACTCCATCTGCTCCAGCTACTAAAACAGGTTCTTGGTAGCCTTGAGGCAAAGCAAAAAAACCGCCAAAACTGCCGATGTCACCTAACACCCCTGGCCTAAAGGTGCTCCTTACATGTTCCCGCATAAGTTCTACAGCCTGATTTCCGGCATCAATGTCTACCCCTGCCCGTTTATAGGTCCATTTTTTTCCCTCCATCATGTTAACCTCCTGCTAGAGGTTGTCAAAAACCTAGTGAAAAGCCTTTACTTGCCCTCAAGAATATATTCCTTGCAGGTTGCCCTGGCCGGCCAGCCTATATTTAGTAGCCTCTTGGGGCTGGGCCAGAGGGATAGGGTAAACGCCTGTAAAGCAAGCGGTACAGTAACTAGTCATTCCTTCCCGCAGGGCTGTAAGCATCCCTTTAAGGCTAAGATAATAAAGGGTATCAGCTCCCACAAATGCCGTTATTTTATCTACTGGGAAGCGAGAAGCGATGAGCTCCCCATAGGCGCTGGTATCTATACCGTAGTAGCAGGGATGAAAGACCGGAGGCGAAGCTATAAGGAGGTGCACTTCCTTAACTCCGGCCCCCCTTAACATCTGTACTATCCTTCGGCTAGTGGTACCCCTTACTAAGGAATCATCTATTATTATCACCCGCTTCCCCTGGAGAAGGGGGCGGATAGGGTTTAATTTCAGTCGTACCCCTAAATCCCGCATTTCCTGGGTAGGTTGGATAAAGGTCCGGCCCGCATAGCGGTTCTTTATCAGACCTTCCACCAAAGGAATACCGGTAACCTCGGCGTAACCGCCGGCAGCGGCTACCCCGGAGTCCGGTACCGGAATTACTAGATCAGCCTCCACCCGGCACTCCCGGGCCAAATTTCTTCCCAGCTCCCTGCGTACCAAATAGACGTTTTCCCCGTCGATAATGCTATCTGGCCGGGCGAAGTAAATGAACTCGAAGATACAGTGGGCCGATCGGGGAGGATGGGGAGCATAGAGGGAAAAAATCCCTTGGCTATCTATAATAAGTATCTCTCCTGGCTTAAGGTCCCGGATAAAAGTAGCCCCTATAGCATCCAGAGCACAAGATTCCGAGGCTAAAACCCAAGCTTCCCCCAGCTTCCCTAAACATAAGGGCCGCACTCCGAAGGGATCCCGGACCCCTATCAACTGATCTTCGGTCATTATTACCAGGCTGTAGGCCCCCCGTATTTCCTCTATACACTTTAACAACGCTTCAGATAGGGAACACTTTTGGTTACGGGCTAGGAGATTAAGTATAACTTCGCTATCGGTGGTAGTCTGAAACACAGAACCTTCAGCACTTAACTTTTGCCTTAAATAAAAAGCATTGGTCAAATTTCCATTATGGGCCACAGCTATCATACCCTGGCGCACCCTAGCCACTAAAGGCTGGGCATTGGCCAGGGAACTGGCACCAGTAGTAGAGTAACGTACATGGCCAATGGCCAGGTTGCCTTGGAGTTTTTTAAGGATGGTCTGATTAAAAACCTCGGCCACCAGCCCCATGCCTTTGTAGACTTCGATCCCACCACCAGTACTTACGGCTATCCCGGCACTTTCCTGTCCGCGGTGTTGAAGGGCAAAAAGGCCGTAGTAAGTAAGCCGGGCCACATCTAGCCCAGGCCCGTATAGGCCGAAAATACCACATTCCTCCCGGAATTTATCTGGCCGCCCTGTATTTAACCACCTAGGCGAGCAGTTAACTTCCGCCATCCGGCCTCCATCTCCTCTAAACTAAGGTTTACCAAGCGCTTAGGGCCCAAGCTGATACTTAAGACTCTCCCACCACAGGCGCCAAGAATCTTTACCGGTACCTGAAAGGCCCTAGCCAGTTCTTGCAGTTTTTCTACCTTGTCCGGCCGGGCGCTGACCAGGATCCGAGATTGGGTTTCCGAGAATAGGAGGCTGCTGGGCCGCAAAGGACTCTCTAGCGTAATTTCTGCTCCTATCCCACCTAGGATGGCCATCTCAGCCAGGGCAATAGCTAAACCGCCCTCTGAGCAGTCATGGGCAGCTTGCACAAGGCCGCGAGCTATAGCTTCCCGTACCATTTGCTGTACCACGGCCTCCAGATTAAGGTCCAGCTCTGGCGGACGGCCGGCCACCACCCCGTGGAGTAAAGCCAGATACTCGCTCCCTCCCAGCTCGTCCCTCGTCTCACCCAATAGCAATACCAGGTCTCCTTCCTGTTTAAATCCGGCAGTGCAGCGCTCTTCAATATTTTCCAAAAGACCCACCATGCCCACGACTGGAGTGGGGTATATAGCTTCCCCGTTGGTTTCATTATAGAAGCTGACATTTCCCCCTACCACCGGTATATTTAGGTGAGTACAGGCGCGGCTCATGCCTAAAACACAATGGTAAAACTGCCAGGCTACCTCCGGCTTTTCCGGGTTCCCGAAATTTAAGCAGTCGGTCAAACCTAAAGGCCGGGCCCCTGTGCAGGAAAGATTGCGGGCAGCTTCTGCCACCGCTATGGCCCCACCGGTTTCCGGGTCCAGGTAGCAGTAACGGCTGTTGCCATCAGTGGTCACAGCCAAGCCTTTCTTAGTCCCTTTAACCCTTAAAACAGCTGCGTCGGCTGCCCCCGGCCTCACCACAGTATCAATACGTACCATATAATCGTACTGCCGGTATACCCATTCCTTGCTGGCGATGTTGGGCGAGGAGAGAAGCTTTAGGAGAGCCTCTCCATAGTCCAGGGGCTCGGGTAGCTCGGTTAAGGGATAGGCCCAAAGTTCGCTTAAATACTCAGGTTTCCGGCGTTCCCGCACATACACGGGGCATTCCTCTGTAAGGTAGCGCACTGGAATTTCAGCCACCAACCGGCCCTTTTCCTTAACCCTTAAAACGCCGTCCGAGGTAACCCGCCCTATCACTACAGCTTCTAGACCCCAGCGGTCAAAAATCTCCTTGACCCGTTCCTCACACCCCTTTTTAGGTATCACCAGCATCCGCTCCTGGGATTCGGACAGCATGACTTCATAAGGTGTCATGCCTTCCTCCCTGCGGGGCACCAGGTCCACATCTATCTCCATACCCGTCCCCGCCCGCGAAGCCGTCTCGGCCGTGGAGCTGGTAATGCCCGCGGCACCCATATCCTGCATGCCTACCAGCAGGTCTTCCTGCACTACCTCCAGGCAGGCTTCAATAAGGAGCTTTTCCCGGAAGGGATCTCCCACCTGAACCGAAGGACGGCGCTCCTCTGAAGCCTCGTTCAGCTCCTCGGAAGCAAAGGTGGCACCGTGGATCCCGTCCCGCCCGGTACGCGCCCCTACCACCATAACAGAATTGCCGATACCACTGGCCCGGCCGCGCTGGATCTTGTCATGTTCGATAAGCCCCACGCACATCACGTTTACTAAAGGATTACTAGTATAGCAGGGGGCAAAACCTACTTCTCCAGCCACAGTAGGAACTCCTATACAATTACCATAAAAGGATATGCCCCCCACCACACCGCTTAAAAGGTAGCGGTTGCGCGGGTTGTCTAGGGGACCGAAACGTAAAGAATTAAGCAGGGCAATAGGCCGGGCCCCCATGGCGAAGATATCTCGCACGATACCCCCCACTCCAGTAGCTGCGCCTTGGAAAGGCTCGATAGCCGAAGGATGGTTATGGCTTTCGATCTTAAAGGCTACCGCCAGCCCATCCCCGATGTCGATAATACCCGCATTCTCGCCTGGCCCCTGTAAGACCCAAGGGGCGCTGGTAGGAAACATTTTTAAAACTGGCCGTGAGTGTTTGTACCCACAGTGCTCCGACCACATCACAGCGAACATACCTAACTCGACATAGTTAGGCTCGCGGCCCAAAAGGTGTACGATTCGTTCATACTCTTCATCTGTTAAACCCATTTCCTGCCAGGGTTTCTTAAGCATAGGTATTCTCCCCTCACCAACAAACAGGCTAAGCCCCTTCCGATCTTCTTCCTGTCCACCAGTCAATTATAGAAGCGAACAGCTCCCGGCCATCTGTCCCTCCCAGGATTTCCTCAGCGCAGCGCTCGGGATGAGGCATAAGGCCCAGGACATTCCCTTCTTCGTTAATGATCCCCGCTATATTTTCTAAGGATCCATTGGGGTTAGCCTTAAGGGTTATCTCACCTTCCGGGGTGCAATACCGGAAAACCACTTGACCCCGCTCCTTTAGACGGCATAAGGTCTCCGGGTCAGCATAATAGTTACCTTCATTATGGGCGATGGGTATTTTTATCACCTGTCCCCGTCGGAAACGATTAGTAAAGGGGGTGGCGTTGTTCTCTACCCGGAGGTAGGTATCCTGGCAGCGGAACTGGAGACAATTATTACGTTGCATAGCCCCGGGCAAAAGGCCTGCCTCAAGCAAGATCTGGAAACCATTACAGATCCCCAGTACTAATCCACCCTTCTGGGCAAACTCTACTACAGCTGACATTATAGGGGCGAAGCGGGCTATGGCGCCAGCCCTAAGATAATCACCGTAAGAAAAGCCACCAGGCAGCACTACACAATCGTAACCTTTAAGGCTGGTCTCAGCATGCCAAATGTACTCTACAGACTGGTCTAGAACTGTGCGGAGGACATAGTACACATCCTGATCACAGTTGGAACCGGGAAAGACTATAACTCCAAACTTCATACTTTACTTTCCTCCCCGGCCTTGGCTATCTCATAGCTATACTTTTCGATCACTGGGTTGGCCAGGAGGCGACGACACATCTCTTCTACCTGCTGGTAGGCCTGCTCCGTATCCACTGCTTCCAGAAGCACCTCCAGGTACTTGCCGACCCGGACCTCCTTTACCCCTTCATATCCCAAGGTGACCAGACCCTGCTTAACTGCTTCCCCCTGGGGATCTAGGACACCTGGCTTCAAAGTTACATGCACCCTAGCCAAGTAGCGCTGGCCCATTTGTTCCTCACCGCCTCACCTTTAAAGATCACATCTCCCCTACTGCCTCGTTTATGCGCCGGAAAACTTCCTGATAAGCTTCCTCTACCTTTCCCAAATCCCGGCGGAAACGGTCCTTGTCCAGCTTCTCCTTAGTATGTCGATCCCAAAAGCGGCAAGTATCAGGAGAAATCTCATCTCCTAACAACATCTCCCCATGATGCAAGCCGAATTCTAGCTTAAAATCTATCAGAATAAGATCGGCTGGTTCCAAGACCCGGGCCAGGATCTCATTCACCTGTAGAGCATAATTTTTCATTAATTCTACCTGATCCGGTGTAGCCAGTTCCAAAGCAGCCACATGGTATTCATTAATCATGGGATCATGGAGCTCATCCGACTTATAGTAAAACTCCAAGACAGGATTTTTTAAGACAGTACCCTCCTTAAGCCCTAAACGCTGGGCCAGGCTACCAGCAGCCACATTCCTGACCACCACTTCCACAGGAAAAATCTTAAGCGCCTTAACTAGCATCTCTCTAGGGCTCCTCAGTTCCACAAAATGGGTAGGGATGCCTTCCCTTTCCAAAATACGGAATAGTATGGCAGACACCCGGGCATTTACCTCCCCTTTCCCTGCTATAGTGCCTCTCTTTAACCCGTCGAAGGCCGTGGCATCATCCTTAAATTCTACCAGGTAGAGGTCGGGATTTTCAGTCCGATAAACCCGCTTGGCCTTACCTTCGTAAAGGAATTCTCTTTTTTCGACCATCAAGATTTACTCCCCTTTCTTTTTAATAAAAATAGGCTTAACCAGCTCACCTTTGACCATTTTTAGGGGACTACTAACTTCATTTAAAGCCCTGCTCGCTTGAAGATATAATCTACATATTTTAGGTGATAACTGTAGTCAAATAACTTTTCTATCTCAGAAGGGCTAAGGCGGGAAGTGATTTCCGGATCTTGAAGCAAAAGTTCCTTAAAGGATACCCCCTTTCTCCAGGCCTCCATAGCGTGGCGCTGGACCAGGGCATAAGCCTCCTCCCTAAGAAGACCCTTCTCCACCAAGGCCAGGAGCACCCGCTGGGAGAATACCAGCCCATGGGTGGCCTCCAGGTTCCGCCGCATGTTTTCAGGATATACATTAAGCCCAGCTATAACCTCTGTAAACTTAGCCAGCATGTAATCCAAAAGGATGGTACTCTCGGGGATAATAACCCTTTCCACAGAAGAATGGGTGAGATCCCTCTCATGCCATAAAGTTATATTTTCTAAAGCAGCCAGGGCGTTACCGCGAATTACTCGGGCCAGTCCCGCTATCCTTTCGCACATGATGGGGTTGCGCTTATGGGGCATAGCGGAGGAGCCTTTCTGTCCTTGAGTAAAGGGCTCTTCCACCTCAAGAATGTCGGTACGCTGGAGGTTGCGGATCTCAGTAGCCATTTTTTCTAGGGAGCTAGCTATAACGGCCAGGGTAGTCATGTACTGAGCGTGGCGGTCACGTTGAATAATTTGGGTAGAAACTTTGGCAGGTTTAAGCCCTAGCTTGCGGCATACGTATTCTTCTACCCGGGGATCTACGTTGGCGAAGGTTCCTACGGCCCCAGAAATCTTTCCTACGCTGATCATCTCCCGGGCCTGATAGAGCCTTTCCATATGGCGGTCTACTTCCATAACCCAGAGGGCCATTTTCAGGCCGAAAGTAGTAGGTTCGGCGTGAACTCCGTGGGTGCGGCCCATCATGAGGGTGTATTTATGTTCCTTGGCCTTATCCACAAGTACGGTACGCAAATCCTCAAGGCGCCTGAAGAGCTGGTCAGCCGCCTCCCGCATAAGTAAAGCCAGGGCTGTATCTAGGATGTCCGAAGAAGTAAGGCCTAGATGGATATACTTAGAAGCGTCCCCCACCCGCTCGGCTACAGAAGTCAAGAAAGCTATTACGTCATGGCGCACAGTTTCTTCAATCTCTTTCACCCGGGAGAGATCAAAACCGGCCTTCTCCTTAATCTCCGCCAAAGCTTCCGGCGGTATCTTCCCCAACTCAGCCCAGGCTTCGCAAACGTAAATCTCGATCTCCAGCCACTTCCGGAACTTGTTCTCTTCTTCCCAAATGCGGGCCATTTCCGGTAGGGTATAGCGCTCGATCAACTGTGGCACCCCCGTAAACAATAGGTTTTTCAGGCCATCTTTACCCGCTAACTAGCCAAAGTCTGGATTACCCCCACCCTTAACCTCCCTGTTCTTTTTTAATATTTTATATCCTTTAATTCCTGATCCTTAGCTTCTACTTCTTGTGCTAGCCGCTCCCGGTAAGCCATTAGCTTCTCCCGCAATTCTCTGTCCCGTACAGCCAGTATCTGGATAGCTAGAAGGGCAGCGTTAGCAGCTCCATCTATAGCTACCGTAGCGACCGGGATACCGCGGGGCATCTGGACTATGGAATACAAGGAGTCCACCCCTCCTAAAGATTTAGTCCCTATAGGTACCCCTATCACCGGGAGAGGAGTCACGGAAGCTAGTACACCAGGGAGATGGGCGGCCCCGCCGGCCCCAGCTATAAGTACCTCCAAGCCGCGTCCAACAGCTTCCCGAGCATAACGTAAGGTGGCCTCTGGGGTCCGGTGGGCGGACAAGATGCGCATTTCATAAGGAACACCGAATTCCCTCAATACCTCCGCTGCCGCCTGCATTATGGGGAGGTCAGATGCGCTGCCCATGACAATTCCTACCAGAGGCTGGGACATCAAAACGAACCTCCTTAAAACTAATTAACCCAGGCCAGATAGGTTCTAAAGCTAAAGCTGAAACCTACCCGCCTGGGTTTTTAGTCCCTACGGTGTGGCGCTTGAAACGCCTGTACCACTCGGACCTGCCCGTAAAAAACCTTCTACCTGGCTTTTTACGCGGAACCCTAAGGTACACTTTCAGCCTGTTAGCAAGGACCTTTTCTTCTGGCCTACGGCTTAAAGTTTCAATTTGGCCAGGCCATACTCCTTCGCTTAACAGACTATATTTATTCTTTTTTCGGCTTTATCATAGCAAACCGAAGCGAAACATGTCAACTTAAAATTAAGGGAACCTTAAAAGCAATCCTCCCCTTTTTCCTTCTTTTGAAGCCGGGATAACTTTTCTTCTAGGTCTTCCAGCTCTTTTACCATTTCTACCTTTACCGAGTGGGCTGGCCAGCGCTTTTTAAGATCGGCTATAGCCTCTTCCAGGCGCCTGATTTCGTTTTGTAGTTGATTTTTATCCAAGGCGACCCCTGCCCTTCAGGTTTTGTTTTATTATACTTTAATAATTTTTCGCTTTCAATAGTTAACTTGTCGAATCTGATAAACTACTTTTAACGTGCTTGAAAATTATTACCTGGAGTAGGTAAATATTAAGGTGGAAAAAATTTAGTAAACACGGAGGGGTAGCTATGAGCAAGGATGTGCTTTCCGCTATTAAGGAACGTCGTAGCATCCGGCGTTTCAAACCTGACCCTGTACCAGAGGATATCCTTAACACCCTGCTAGAAGCGGCGTGCGCCGCCCCATCTGCAGGTAATGTGCAACCTTGGCTTTTTTACCGCGTCCACCGAGCAGAAATTAAAGAAGCCCTAGCTCAAGCAGCCCTAGGGCAGAAATTCGTGGCCCAAGCACCTGTGGTAATTGTAGTATGCGCGGATCTGGATAGAGCAGCTGCTGCCTATGGCGAGCGGGGCCGCACCCTTTACTGCCTCCAAGATACTGCTGCCGCCATAACCAACCTCATGCTGGCGGCGACAAATTTTGGTCTCGGCACCTGCTGGGTAGGAGCCTTTGATGAAGCAGCAGCCAGCCGTATCTTGCAGTTGCCACCTCATGTACGGCCTGTAGCTATGATTCCATTGGGATACCCTGCCCATTCCCCTTCTCCTACATCCAGGCGCCGCCTCAACGAGGTAGTGAAGGTGCTTAACTGATTTATTCTCCGAATGATTTATACCAAATTTTAGCCCCACCTTATATAAGTGGGGCTAAAATGATCCTAGTATGTGTTAAGACCTTGTTAACATTCGCTCCCCTTTCCCAAAGGCCTTCGCGCTCTGTTTTTAGATATAGTAGCAATTTCCCCTTAGCTGGAGGTTCAGTCCCAGAAGTACCTCGTGCAGCTAGCGATGGTGAGCCTCTAAATGAGAAGCTTCCCGGAGGGTGAAGATAATTTTTAAAGAAAGACTCCAAGATATAGCTTGGGTTTCTACAAGCGAAGCTATCTCAGGCCGGCTAATGCCATAAACTAATACATTTAAATCTAAGCGAGCATTATCTGTCTTACCAGCAGCTATCCCACGGCAAGAAGGAGTATACTCTACCCCTACAGTGGATAAGTAAAAATAACCTGCCTCTCCTAGATCTAGGAACCCTTTAATATGGCCTATTATAGCCGCACCCTTCTCGTGGCAACCCTTGGCTAACATCTTTAAAAACTCTGCGCCTGCTTCTCCCCATTTCTCAGCGGGTAAAGGGGCCTCTCTTTTTAACTTTAAGGTGGCAGCATAAGGGATAAACTCTAGTTTACCGGCCATCCTGGATCATCTCCGCTACTTTAGCCACATCCTCTTCCCGGCTAGCAGATAAAGTTACAATCTTCCCTGACGGTTTTAATCCCTGGATATCGCAAACTACAGCCTTCACCCTATCACCGGCAACAATATCTATCTTGTTTACTAAGATTAGGTCTGCAGCCAGAACCTGGGCGGTAAGTAAAGGTTCTAGTATAGGCCGTATTTCTAGCCAGCGGGTCGCATCCACCAGAGCCAGGACCCGGTCCTTCAGTCCCTGGGGGCCATAACGCTTAACTGTTTCTACGATATTGGCTGGTTCTGCCACCCCTGAAGCTTCCATAAGGATTAAATCCACGTTGTATTGAGGGGTAACCTCCTTAAGCAGCTTTATCAGATCATTCCCCAACTGGCAGCATATACAACCGCCAAAAATTTCATAAACATCAGCGCCGAGGCGACGCATTAATTGGCCATCGATACCTATTTCCCCTACATCGTTAACGATCAACAGGACTCGACGGTTATATCTTTCTACCAGCTCTCTGGCCAAGGTGGTCATTAAGGTCGTTTTGCCGGACCCTAAAAACCCGCTTATAATAAGGAGCTCCAAGAAATTCACCTGCCTATCCAGGCTTTTCTTTTAACTTTTCGCTATAGATAAGGATTTTCCTGCCTATATCATCCTTGCCCCTTAAACTATATTTAAGTCCTTTCGCTCCCTATTTTCTCCGCTTTCACTCCGCTTTTGTTTCCAAATTCACAATCAAATATAACTTATTATCATCGCCCATCGCCTGGGTATACGGTTTATCTTTATGGCCAGAAGGTAGGCCAAGGGGCAGGAAAACCCTTACTATAGCCCGGTGTAGCACCCTCTAGATGAAGAAAGTAATAGAGCTAAAAGGAGTTTTGATTTGGTGGGTTACAGGAAAATAGCCACCGCATGGCGAACTCTTAAACTAATCCCTAAAGCAAGGTGGAAAATAACACGAGAGGATTACCAGGTTGGCAAAGGAAGAGTGGTGAGCCCAGGAGAATTTTAACAGGAGGAACCCGGCTATGGAACTAGGTGCTACTATACGTAATTTCCGTGAAGAGAAAGGTTATACTCTAGAAGAGCTGGCTCGCAAATCTCAGATTTCCCCATCTTATCTGAGCGAAATAGAACGGGGCCACAAGCGTCCCTCTTTAAAGACCCTGGACAAGATTTGTTCCGCTCTAAATATCCCTCGGGAGGCCCTTATCCCCCCCGAGGATAAGATAAGTTTAGGTGATAAAATCCGGCTGCTCCGCCAAGAAAAAGGGCTATCTTTAAAGGAGCTAAGTGCTAAGGCTGGTATATCCTTTACCTACTTGAGCGAGATTGAAAGGGGGGCTATGCACCCTGCTGCTGATACATTAAATAAAATTGCCGCTGCTTTAGAAGTCCCTGTATCTTTAATTTTAGCTGATACCGAGAACTGGATCGGAGAAAGGCTTAAGAAAATGCGAGAATCCCTAGGGCTTACCCAGAGCGCTTTAGCTGCCCGAGCTGGCGTATCCCCAGCCCTGGTGGGACAAATTGAAGCAGGGAAAGTCCGACCCTCCCTTAAGACTATAGAAAAACTAGCCCAAGCTTTGGGTGTCGCTCCTTGTTCCCTCCTAGTTAACCGGGATCAGCTGGAAGAAATGGTAGCTTCCATGGGTCCGGATTTAAGGGCTCTTCTTTTAAATAGTAATGTTCAAGAAGTCTTAAAGCACATTTGCCACTTAAATGAGAAACAGCTTCGCTTTATCCTTAAGCTTATAGAGGTCTTTAAAGAATCCGAACTGGAGTAAAGCAAACGAGATACCAATATAGGGTTACCTGTCCAGCGTTTAAATAAGTTACCCTGTATCCCTATACGGGATCCACATAAGAATAAGCGTTACGCGATATACTACTAAAAAAAGATTTACTAGGAGTGGAAAAACTTATGGGCCACAAAAAAGATAATGACCGGCTCCGTACAGAGAGACAACTAGATAAGTTAAAGTGGGAGACAGCCAAAGAATTGGGACTGGAAGATGATCTTGCCAATGCTGGTGAAGAGTTAACAGTCCGGGAAGCAGGCAAGATCGGTGGTAACATGGTACGTAAACTGGTGAAAGCAGGGGAAAGGGCCTTGGCTGAAGAGGGAGACCGGAAGGCCCGCCTCAACCTACAGGATAGACAAGAGTAACATATAAAAGTTTTATTCGCTTTAAGAACCTTGCAGACTGGGGTAACACTCGTTTCTTAAGAGCTAAGCGGGCTTCCCCTTGGGGATATGGAGTCGTCCCTCTTCCAATATCACTACTCCATCTATCTTTAGGGTCGGTTTAAGAAGTACTCCATCGAGATGGCTAGGGGCCTCTACTTTCCCCCCCATACTCACATTATCCCCCAGCGCTATATGTACTGTTCCCCGGACCTTTTCATCTTCCAGGACTTTACCGGTTACCCGAGCTTTAGGGTTAAGGCCAATACCCAGTTCGGCTATGTTCCGGGCAGGCCGTCCGTAGCGCTTGAGTATCTCCTCTAACCAGGTTGCCGCTCGTCCTCCAGAAACTTTCATTACCTCTCCCCGTCGTATTTCTAGCCTTACTGGCTCTTCTAGTAGCCCCCATCCAGCCAAGGCACCATCTATTACCAAGATACCTTCTGCTGTTCCTTCTACTGGAGCGATAGAGGCCTCGCCAGCTGGGAGATTACCGAAACTTCCGGGAGCAGTATAAAGTCCAGTATCTGGGTAACCCTGGCGACCCTCAATGGAAAAGGTGAGCTGGGTTCCAGCCGGGGTACTTAAGTATACTCGGCAGCCTTCGCTTAAAAGGTGGGCATACTGCTCACACTCTAGAGCCATGGCCATGTAATCTACATCCAGAGCACGGATAAGCATCTCTGGCGTGCTATCTGGAAGACTTGCTATACGTGCCCCATTCTTACAAGCCTCCCGCCTAGCCCGGGTATGGGAAAGGGATTTGGAAGTAGGTATAACCACCACCTGCGCCGCGCGCATAGCCTGTGCCACAGCTTGGGGAGGCTCCTCACCGTGGTTAGCCCTGGGGAGCATGTAAATAAGTTGGGCTTGAGCTTTTAGCTCCTTAGCCGCCTGATAAAAAGTTTTGCCGATCTCCTCTAACGGTTCATCAGTAACTATTAGCACCTCTTCCCCCGGCTTCACAGCCAGGCAGGTGTTTAAGGCTAAGTGAGCCACTTTAAATAGCTCCTGCATTTGTAGTTACCCCCTTCTATAACTATTTACTTACCCTTTAATTTTATCATGTCCCGGTGATAAAGTATCTTTATAAAGTATCTTTATAAAAAGGATTTGTATTACAAATGGCGAATTTATAATAGAAAAATGCCTATCGCCAAAGTTACGGACGGCAGGGAAAGTAGTGGGGTTGCTATGGCCTTAAATAGTATAGCCCAATTGCCCATCCAAGTAACCCTCGAAGAATGGGAAAAACAAACTTTCCGAAGTTCCGGCCTTACCATTATTTATCCTAAAGGGTATATTATCTTTGCGGCTGGGGATGTGGCTGATAAAGTATATTTAATAAACCGTGGTCGGGTTAAAATTTACCGCCTCACCCTAGAAGGCCGTAGGGTCACTGTCTCTATCCGGGAGACCGGAGAGCTCTTCGGTCTAGCTGAAACCCTATGTGGGACGGATAGAGTCTGCTTTGCCGAAGCTCTAGAAGAAGTTAATGTCTCGGTACTCAAAAAAGAAGTCTTTGAAAACCTTTTGTTAACCTATCCTTTATTGGCCATTAAAATAGCCAAAATTCTCGGAAGTCGTTTGCGAGAAGCAGAAAGCCTTATTCACCACCTTATGTATTGCCAAATACCCCAAAGACTAGCCCTGCTGCTTTTGAAATTAGCCGAGCGTTGTGGGCAGAAAACAAAAAACGGCATACTTTTAAACTTTCGTTTAACCCATGAAGAAATAGCTTGTATGATCGGTACCTCCCGCCAGACGGTAAGCTCTGTACTCAACAACTTTAAAAAGGCTAAAATAATTGCCATCGATGAGGAAGGTCTACACCTCCTGGCCCCAGAAAAATTAGCCCAGCTATTGACATAAGCCCGGATCGTATAACAGGTCCGGGCCCTTTTAATGTCGTGCAAATGACACTCTTTTTGTCGTTTTACTGACCTACAGAAAGCACCCAGGCGTGCTAACCTATATATAGCTGTTTTGTGATTAGGTTCATTTTCTTAAAATGTAAAGCTTAAGGTTAAATATAAGAATCTAAAAGGAGGGAAAATATGGATAACACCAAAGCCCTACCTAAGACTCAAATAGTGGGGTTAATTTTATCCTTCGGGTTGCTTTTAAGCTTAACCCTCGGTCCTCCCCTTCCCGGCTTAAAACCGCAAGCCCAAACTGTATTGGGGATTTTCTTATGGTTTATTACCTGCATGGTTACAGATGCACTCCCTAAGGCCATTATAGGTCTTGCAGCGCCTATGCTTCTAGTAATATTGGGTAATATCAAAATCCCCGAAGCCTTTGGTGCATTTTCTAATAACGAATTTTTCCTAGCTATAGGTGCCTTTGTATATGCCGCCATTATGATGGGAACTCCACTAGGCAAGCGGATAGCGCTAAGCATCACCAGCGCCTTGAAATCCACCAAAGTTACCCGCATCCTCCTGGGACTAACCTTAGCCGATGTAGTTATAGGTGGCCTGCTTCCTACAGTCAGCGAAACAGCCCTCTTTCTGCCCATCACTAAAGGGGTTACCGGGCTGATGCGCGGCCGGGAACACCTACCTGAAAGCCAAAGGATAAATACCGCTCTTATACTTACTATTACCGGCCTGGTCCCCCTTTTCACCGGTCCCCTGATCTTAACCAGCCATTTCCCTAACGTAATGCTGGCCGGCCAGCTTGCTAGCTCAGCTAAAATTTATATCTCCTGGGCAGACTGGTTCCTTTATAACTTACCCCTCTGGGGGCTCCTTCCCCTACTCCTCTTGTATGTAACCTGGTATTTCCGGTTAAGGGGCCTGGACATACCCGGGGCAGATGAGGAATTACCTAGGCTAAAAAAGGAGTTAGGAAGAATTACCTGGCCGGAAGTTTGGGCCCTCATCTGTCTGGGTATTGGGCTAATCTTATGGATCACTGAGGGTAAGTTCCACCAGATAAAAACCGGAATGGTAGCTCTTCTAGTTCTGTTACTGGTCTTCCTTCCCTTCGGTCGGCTTAAGTTCGAGGAAATCAATAAATATATCATGTGGGATGTATGGGTACTCCTAGGCGGGGCTATTTGCTTGGGAGATGCTCTGTATAAGTCCGGTGCTGTAAGCTGGCTTTCCAGCTTCATAGTAACCCCCCTAAAGTCCCTAGGGCACCCCTTCCTAATACTCTTCCTTTTAGTATTCGGTTTCCACATCGCCCGGGCGGGGATCGTAAGCGCTGTGGCCATGGGCGCAGCCTTCATTCCCTTAACTATAAGTCTGGCCAAAGAGCTCGGTTTCAATGTTCTACCCTTCTGCTTAATAACAATAAACTGTTTAAGCTATGCCTTTTTCTTACCTATTTCTATAACTGCCTTCCTCATAGCCTGGGGAGCCTCCGGAACCCCTACTTCCCAAGCCATGAAGTTTGGAGCTCTTTTGTCGGTCCTGGCTAACATCTATGTAATAGTAGTCCAAAGTGCCTGGTTAGCCCTGCTGGGCCACCCGCTGTATTAGGTATAGGGCTGGCTGCTGGGTAACGAGGTACCCCTGCGGAATATTAAAAAACCCAGAAGGAGGATTCTTAAGTTTATGAAGGAAAAGAAACCCTTACCTAAAACCCTAGAAGAAATTGAAGAAGTAATTATGGAAACCGATGTCCTGGTTATCGGAGGCGGAAACGCAGGTTGCTTTGCCGCCATTGAGGCTAAGAAACTAAATCCCAACCTTAAAGTTACCATTATGGAGAAAGCTCATATTGACCGTAGCGGCTGCTTGGCCGCCGGCATGGATGCCATCAATGCTTATATCAAGAAGGGCAAGACCCCGGAAGAGTTTGTAAAATGGAGCCGTTCGCAAGTACGGGGGCTGCTCCGGGAAGACCTGGCCCTTTCCCTGGCCCAGATCCTCAATGAACCGGTAGAGGAATGGGAGAAGTGGGGACTGCCCATCAAAAAAGATGAGAATGGTGAGTACCAGGCCAGGGGCCAGTGGGATATAGCTATCCAGGGCTCGGAAATGAAGGTGATCCTGGCTGAAAAAACGCGGGAGATGGGAGTAGAGATATTAAACCGGGTGGTAGCCACTAACTACCTCTTGGACGGTGACCGCGTTATAGGCGCCATGGGTTTCGGCGTCCGGGATGGCAAATTTTATGTAATAAAAGCCAAGGCCACCATTGTAGCTACCGGAGGAGCAGCCGGTCTTTATAAACCCTACACCAATGATGGAATAGATTGCCACCATCAAATATGGTATTGTCCCTTCAACACAGGAACTGGCTACGCCATGGGAATACGGGCCGGTGCAGAGATGACCTCCTTTGAAATGAGGTGGGCAGCTGTACGCACTAAAGATTTCAACGGCCCCATTGACACCATCTCTGTAGGTTACAAGACCCCTATGATCAACGCCAAAGGCGAAAAGATCCTTCAAGAAAAATACGCCGAATGGGGCGGTGATAAAGCTCCCCGGTTTATAAGGGTATTCGCTCCTATGGAAGAATGGCTGGCTGGTCGTGGGCCCTGTTATGTGGACACAACGCAAATGACCCCCGAGCAAATCAAAGAAATGAAGATGGATTATTTAAATGAACGGCCGAGCTTTGTACTCTTCCTAGCTAGCCGAGGCCAAGATTTATCTCGAGAACCCCTGGAAGTATATGGTAGTGATCCTTACATTGTTGGCGGCCATACAGCGAGCGGTTACTGGATAAACGTGGATAGGGCCACCACCTTGAAAGGCCTCTATGCGGCCGGCGATGTGGCGGGTGGTGTGCCTAACAAATTCGTAAGCGGCTGCGCGGCGGAAGGGATCCTCGCAGCCAGGGGAGCCCTCAAATATATAGAGTCCCTGCAGGAAGAGCTTAAACTCGACCACGCCCAAGTAGCCCGGGAGAAGGAACGCGTCTTTGCTCCTCTTTTGAGCGGCGCCCAAGGAAAAGACGGGATCACCCCCCGGGAAATGGAAGAAAGAATGCAGAGGCTTATGGATGAATATGCTGGGGGAGTACACCAGTTCTATCGTATGAACGAGGAAAGGTTAAATTATGCCCTTCAACATATTCAAATGCTAAAAAATCAAACCCAATATCTGGTGGCCCAGGACCTTCACGAGCTTATGCTGGCCCATGAAGTAATTGACCGGCTGGACGTAGCAGAGGTGCTTATCCACCACCTTCTCTTCCGACGGGAGACCAGGTGGCCAGGGTGGCAAACTAGAATGGATTATCCCGAAGTTAACCCTGAACTCGACTGCTTTGTGAATTCCCGCAAAAATCCCACCACAGGAGAAATAGAGATGTTCACACGGCCCTACGAACAGATGATCCCGGGCGACCGCCTGCGCCCGTAACTAATATATATAAAACATCACTACTCACTAGGGAGGGAGAAAGCGGTGCCCCCTAAGGTAATATTGGAAAAATGCGATGGGTGTAAAGCGGAAAAGGAGCCCTTGTGCGAGCAGATATGCCCCGGCGACCTTATGACTTTAGGCGAAGACAATAAAGCCTACTGCCGGGATCCCCGGGATTGCTGGGACTGCATGTCCTGCACTAAAGTATGCCCCCGGGGAGCCATAGAAACTCGGCTACCCTATCAGCTGGGATACTACCCAGCAAAGCTAATACCCCTTA
Organism: Thermanaeromonas toyohensis ToBE; assembly: GCF_900176005.1. Classification (NCBI taxonomy): domain Bacteria; kingdom Bacillati; phylum Bacillota; class Clostridia; order Neomoorellales; family Neomoorellaceae; genus Thermanaeromonas; species Thermanaeromonas toyohensis. The sequence goes on from NZ_LT838272.1 coordinate 3,142,123, forward strand.
TGGGGACCAATAGGATAATATGGACATGCGTAGACATCAATGGTAAAGTAGAAAGGTTCGTTTGTAAGACCAGGAATGATTAAAAGCTAAAACTAAAACGTTGGTACCACCTGGCAGCGGTATAGAGGAAACCGCTGCCAGGTCGCTCTAAGGGTCTCCGCCAAGGCTCTTTTCGCTTTAGAGGGGGAGAAAAATTGCAGATAGGTGTATTTTGCTGCCGCTGCCACGGTGAGTTAGAGGAGTTCCTAGATTTTAACTTTCTTATAGAAAAGATAAAACTGGCCCGAGGAGTTGCTTGGGTAGAAATTATCGATCAGGCTTGCATAAGCCCAGCCCCCACTGAGATATCCCGAAAAATTAAAGAAAAAGGGCTCAATAGAGTAGTTATCGCCACTTGTTCTCCCTATTTGTATTCTGGCCATCTCTTCAGCTTAGCTAAGGAAAATGGACTTCACCCTCAACTGGTAGAAGTAGCCAACATCCGCGAACAATGCGCTTGGGTCCACCCTGTAAGAGAACAGGCCACACTCAAGGCACTAGATTTAATCCATATGGCCTGCGCCCGCGTCTCCGCGGTAGACACAAACTATAGAGTAACCCAGAAAGGCACTCCTACGGCCTTGGTTAACAAGCTGAAATGTGATCGCTGTAAGCGCTGCTTGGAGGAGTGCCCCCAAGGTGCTTATGAGCTGGACCCCGACGGTTTCCCTTCCCCCAACCCCAAAAAGTGCCAGCGGTGTGGAATTTGCGTGGGTGGGTGTCCTTTACAGGCTATCTCTTTGCCCGATTTCCGGCTAGAAGAAGTGGCAGCCATGATAAACGCCATTGATATGGCCGAAATACCAGAAGAGGAGCCCGTCATTTTAGGTTTCTTCTGCCGGCATGATGCTTATCCCGAAGCTGACCGCTTGGGAAGGGAGCGCATCCCTTATCCAGCTAATCTTCGCATTATCCGCGTACCCTGCTCAGGAGCTGTCAATATGTCCCTGGTGACAGACGCTCTGTCCTTAGGGATAGATGGCGTCATTATAGCCGGGTGCCGGGAAAATCAGTGCCGCTACAAGCAGGGCAATTCTCTAGTTAGTTCCCGTATAGAAAGCCTAAAGGAAACCCTGGCCAGAATGATGATAGAGCCAGAAAGGGTAAGATATCTCGCCTTGGCTGAAGTTACCCCTTTCGTAGCCAGTATAGAGGAAAATCTCTGTAATGGCTGCCTTACTTGTAAGCAGGTATGTCCCTTCCAGGCCATCTCCCTCTGTGAGACCTTAAGTTTTACTTCTTTCTCCTTTGGGGAAAATCAGAAGTTAATATCTCCCCTGGTTTCTTCTAAACCGCTCCCTTATATAGATCCCAACCTCTGCCGGGGCTGCGGAATATGTGCCGTGGCCTGTCGTGCAGGGGCTATAAAATTAAAAGGCTTTAGCGACCAAAGCATCCTTTCTCAAATCGATGGACGCTCATTTCCTCCTGAAACAGCCCCTTCCCAGGGTAAAGGAGTACTTCCAGACTTTTTAATCCAATATGTGCAGGAATTAAAAACTATAGGGCCCAATCCTTTTCGTCTACGATAAACCGCGGCTTTGCTGGAAAATCACTAGGGAGTATATAACGCTTAAAACGCTAGCCAATATAATCGCTGTTATTACAATTGTGAAAGCTATAGTACCCCTGGCCAAAAAAGCAGTAAGGATAGAAATAACACCTGCCAATACATAGGCTATACCAGCCAAGCGGTGGGTCCTACGCCAGACTTCTTCATTGGCTAAAGTCCAGGGAGTACGGATCCCCACAAAGTAGTTATACCTGACCCGGGGTAGGTAATTACCTATGAGAAGAAATAATAACCCTAGTAAAGCAGGCATTACCCGGTCCATAGGCACGTAATAGCCCAGGGCGGAGGTCAGGACTAGACCATAAAGAATAGCCATAAATAGCACCAGACCCAGGCGAATAACCCGGTAGGCTCCGAGGAATTTAAGATAATTTTCCCTCCGGGGGTCTACCAAAGGTAGGACTAACATTAAAACGTAAAGGCCGGCTGTCAAGAAAGGAAGCATAAAAGCACCGAAGGACCTGGAACCGTAATTATCCACTTGACCTGCTGCGTTCCAGTGAATGGGTACTCTTTCAGGTAAATAGGGGTAAATTATTGCGCCAGCCAAGAGCATTATAAGTAAAACTAATATAGCCGGCCAGTCCTGGACCAGCATCTTTTTATCCAGGCGGTAATTTTCCATAAGAAGTCCTCCTTTAGCAAATATTCATTCTTATACACCCTCATTTTGGGGGCGTTTTCCCATTACTCTTGACAATTTCCAGTAACCAACTCAATAAATCTTGAAATACAGTTGTGTTTAATGAATAAACAATGTATTGCCCCCGACGCTCATCAAGGACTAATCCGGCCTCCTTCAGCACTGCTAGGTGATGAGAAATAGTAGGCTTGGTAAGGTTAAAATGTAGGGCGATCTCCCCTGCCGTCAAATCCTTCCGGGCTAAAAGACGCAAAATTTCTCGCCGAGTAGGGTCTCCCAAAGCCCGGAAAATATTATTTAACCCCATGTAGTTCACCTTTTATTTCGATATTTATCTAATTGCTAGTTTAAAAGTTAATTAGTTCTTTGTCAAGGTGAGGGTTGGAAAACTGCTGTTGCCTGCTTTGGCGTACCTACAGAAGGTGCAAAGGAATAAGCAGAATAAGCAATTGTATATAAATAAAATCACCCACACGATAAAATAATAACATAAAGAAGGGCTTGACGGCTCTTACGAAGGGGCATATACTAGTTTTAGAATACCCCCAAGGGGTATATAGGTAAACAAAGGAGAGGTTTCCCCATGGCAAGCGAGGTAACTACTACCAGGATAAGTTTACCGGTAGAAGGTATGAGTTGTGCATCTTGCGTAGCCAAGGTAGAAAAAGCTTTAAAAAATATCCCAGGTGTACAGGCTGTTCAAGTTAACCTCTTGACCAAGAAGGCTACAGTCGAGTACAACCCCAGGGAAGCTCAAGTTATGGAGCTGGTCAAGACTATAGAAGAGCTGGGTTATAACGTTCCCCAGGAAGAAGTTTTATTAAACGTCAGGGGGATGAGCTGTGCTGCTTGTGTAGCCAAGGTAGAAAGGGTAGTGAAGAGCCTCCCGGGGGTGACGGAGGTTGTGGTCAACCTCCCGGCGGAGTCAGCCCGGGTGCGCTTCTATCCCGGGGCTATCAGCAAAGCTGAAATAAAAAAGGCCATCAGTGAGCTGGGATACGAGGCCAGTGAGAAAGTAACCGGTCAGGAAGCTTTGGACCGGGAGAGGGAGGCCCGGCAGCAGGAGATACGGCGGCAGGCCCGCAACATGTGGATCGCTTGGCCTTTGAGCGCACTGGTCATGCTGGGCATGTTCCGGGATGTCTGGATCTTCCCTTATTTTGTTCCCGAGTTCTTGCACAACCCCCTGGTTCTTTGGCTTTTGACCACTCCGGTGGTCTTCATCCCCGGCTGGCAGTTCTTTGTTAAAAGCTTTAGGGGCCTAAAGAAAGGCGCCACCGATATGAACTTGCTCTATGCCACCGGTATCGGAGCAGCTTATATCATCGCTACTATTAATAGCCTCTGGCCGGAGGCCGGCTTTGGCGGCAAAGGTGCCACCTTCTTTGAGTCCGCTGCGCTGCTTACTGCTTTTATCGTTCTGGGCCGTTACCTGGAGGCTTTAACCAGGGGCCGCACTTCCGAGGCCATTCGAAAACTTTTGAGCCTTCAGGCCCAGACGGCCAGGGTTATCCGGGACGGCCAGGAAATAGAGATCGCGGTAGATGAAGTAGCCATCGGCGATATCGTAGTGGTGCGGCCGGGAGAAAAAATTCCGGTCGATGGTGAGGTCATCGAGGGCTACTCAGTAGTGGATGAGTCCATGCTTACGGGCGAGAGCATTCCTGTAGAAAAGAAGGTGGGCGACCAGGTTATCGGGGCCACTATTAATAAGACGGGCTCCTTTAAATTTCGGGCCACCAGGGTAGGGAGCGAGACGGCTCTGGCTCAGATCATAAGAATGGTGGAAGATGCCCAGGCTTCCAAAGCGCCGATACAGCGGCTGGCAGATTTTGTGGCCGGGCATTTTATCGCCGGGGTGCACGTCCTGGCTCTGATTGTCTTTCTCTTCTGGTTTTTCTATGGGTTTGACCGCTATTTCCTCCCCGACAGCCGTTTTATCCTTTCTCCCTATAGCCTGGCAGAAATCGGGGTTTTCGGCTTTGCCCTGCTTCTAAGCGTCACTACTCTGGTCATTTCCTGCCCCTGCGCCTTAGGTCTGGCTACTCCCAGCGCCATGATGGCCGGTACGGGCAAAGGGGCAGAAAACGGGATCCTCTTTAAGGGGGCCGATGCGGTAGAAGCTAGCGCCAAGCTCAATGCTGTGGTTTTCGATAAAACCGGTACACTAACCAAGGGTGAGCCCGAAGTGACCGATGTGGTGGCCGGAAGTAACTGGGATGAAGAGCGCGTGTTGCTTTACGCCGCTGCCGTGGAAAAAAATTCCGAGCACCCCTTGGGCGAAGCTATCGTACGGAAAGCCAGAGCTTTAGGTTTGGAGCTAGGGGACGCAGATGAATTTCGGGCCATACCTGGCCACGGGGTGGAGGCCTCCTGGCGGGGAGAAAAGATTCTTTTAGGCAACCGACGGCTTATGAGCAAACAGAAGATAGACATAAGCGGGCTCCTGCCCCAGGCTGCAAGATTAGAAGAACAAGGGAAGACGGCCATGTTCCTGGCGGTGAACGGAAGAGCAGCTGGAGTTATTGCCGTGGCCGATACCCTGAAGGAATACGTACCGGAAGCCATCGCGCGGCTTAAGAAGATGGGGCTTCAAGTGGCCATGATTACCGGCGATAACCGGCGTACGGCCGAAGCCATCGCCCGACAGGCGGGTATCGACCGGGTGCTGGCCGAAGTACTTCCTCAGGATAAGGCCAGCGAAGTGAAAAAGCTCCAAGAACAGGGTCTTAAGGTGGCTATGGTAGGCGATGGTATCAACGACGCGCCAGCCTTGGCCCAGTCCGATGTGGGCATCGCCATAGGTAGCGGTACCGACGTGGCCAAGGAGACAGGTGAAATCATCCTTATTAAAAATGATATCCGCGATGTGGTGGCGGCTATCGAGATAGGCCGGGCTACCATGCGCAAAGTTCGGCAGAATCTCTTCTGGGCCTTTATCTACAATACTCTGGGTATCCCCATAGCCGCAGGGATATTGTATCCGTGGACAGGGCTTATTGTCAGCCCCGAGCTCGCCGCTTTCTTTATGGCCATCAGCTCAGTATCCGTGACCTTAAACACCTTGCTTTTAAAGCGCTTTGAACCTTCTACGAAGGACGAAAAGGCGTGGACAGCAGCGGCCAAAGCTAAATATAAGTATGCTTAAAGTAAACTAGGGGCCGGTATTCCTGCTGGCAATGCGATTCTCGCAAAAGTCAAGTTGGAGTACCAGTCTGGCCAGTGGGAGGAGGATTAAGATGCCTAATAACCCCAATAATACTGACAAAGTGGCCAAAATAAGCGCTCTTCTTTATACCGGAATTTCCCTTGTAGCAGCTCTGCTTTTTCTCTTACTGACCTATGCTACAGGCAAGACCTATACTCTGGTGGCCCGCTACGGCGGCGCCGCCTGGGTCTTCATCCTGACTATGATCATCACTATGCCCTTGGTCATCCCCTGGGTGCAGAAAAGGTACCGGCCGTAACAAAAGGAACCTTTATTTTAACTGGCCTTGTTTCAATTTGCCTTGATCTTAGTAATTAAGCGAAAATGCTTGCCCAAATATCCTGAAAGGAAGGGTCGTTAATGCATCATAGAAAAAATCACCACCTCCTGATGCTGTTAGGCTGTGGCTTAATGCTTATAGCCGTGTTTCTCCTTCTCAGTGGATTGGGTAGTGCGGTAAACAGGGAGGCCAGCGGGGCCCTGGGTTTGAGTGGCGCTTGGGCCGGGTTATTGTTTTTGCTTTGTCCCCTTATGCATCTTCTTATGCTGCAGGGACATAAGCAGGAGGAATACCCCCGGAAAGATAAGCCGCCTGATAATTAGTCGTAATTTATATATTTGGGGGGAATGCGATTGAAGCCAGATAAGAGGTTGATCCTAAGGCGAGCGGTGTTGGTGGGGTTGATAGCCTCCTTAATCCTTTTAACCTTTTATTTTTTGGTGGTAGGATTTACTTCCGGTTCCTTTAAACATAGCAGGGAACTCCTGGCTCAAGATGCCTTTTATGTCCTGCTCATTGCTGCTGGATTTGGTACCCAGGTAGGTCTTTTTAGCTATATACGACAAGTACAGAAGCTGGTGCGGGTGCGCGGGGCAGGAGCGGTGGCAGCTTCGGGAACAGGAGCTTCTACCGTCTCCATGCTAGCCTGTTGCCTACACCACATAGGGGAAGTTTTGCCTGTATTAGCAGCCTCGGGAGTGGCCATCTTTTTTGAACAATACCGCTATCCTGTTATGTGGGTCGGTATAGCTATAAATCTGCTGGGTATTTATCTCATGGTACGCATGATAACCAGGCATGGCTTCCGGCTTTGAACTAGGCCCACTCTGCTTTAGCATTGGCCCAGCTTGGGGGTAAATCTAAGTAAAAGGAAGGTGGAAAATTTGACTCAAAGAAAAGGCCTACTTTTAGTCTTTATCCTTTTGTTGTTTACAACACTTCTGGTCGGGTGCGGCTGGGAAAAAAAGCAATCTAGCTCCCCGTCAGGGGAGAAAACGTCAGAATCCCAACAAGTGCAGGTAGAAAAGGAAAAGACAACAGAATTACGGGAAGAAAAAGGGGCCGAAACACAATCTGGTAAGGATCAGAGCCAGGTTCTAAAACAGGACCTTAAACAAAGCCCGCTAAACCCCGACCAAAAACAACAACCCAACAACAAACCCCCGGTTCCCCAAAGGCCCCTGGAGGCCACATTTTATGAGCGGCGGGAATCTAAAGGTGGTATAGAGGTGGAAATTACTTGGGTCACCCCGGAATACTTAAGGGCACGCGGACAAAAGCCCACACCGGAACAGGAACGGGACCTAACCTCTAACCTAGTCTTTAACATTGCTTTGACTACCCATGCAGGCAATTTGATGAGCTTCGATTTTGCCGGTTCTACCTCCCTCAAAATCAATGGGCAGGAAGCGGGGAAAGGAACCTGGCAACTGGTGTCCGCGGATGCTCACCACCCTGAAGGTATCTTACGTTTTACCGCCCCGGTCGACGAGCCAGTTAAGGATTTAACTTTAATTATTAAGGGCCTAGGTGAGGTGCCTGAGCGCGTATTTAAATGGGAACTCCCTTAGCCAAAAATTTACAATTTGTCCATACATATAGCAAACTTTCTTTAAACAACCTAAAAGGGGTAACCCCCTGATCTTCATGGTGGAGGGTTTTGTTTTAATAATTACACAAAGGAGGAGATAACCATGGAATTTCTTTCCGCATATTTCCCTTACCTCATTTTAGGCGGATTAATGTTTTTAATGATGCGCTTCGGGGGTGGATGTTGCGGAGGTCACCGGTACAGCGGTCACAGCCATAATAGACGGTTGGAGCACGCTGAGCACGATAATGGGTCAAAACCTAGTTAGGTCTTTCAAGTATTAATTGCCATATCTTTAAGTTGAGGAACCAGAAGGCCAATGAAGGCCCCCAAAAAGGCAAAATCCAGTTGAAAGCGGCTAATCGTAAGGGCGTAAGATTCGTCATTCAGGAAATGGCCCAGTATTGCAAGTTTCCAGAACTTGACCCCGACGAGGTAAGGGGCCAGGGACGCTCCCATAAGCAGGTGACGCAAGTTTAGCAGAAAGGTAGCTAGAATAATCTGACTAGCTGTGGCTCCTGCCGCAGTCATGCTAATGGCCACGAACTGCGACGACCCGGCAATCTCTTAAAGAAGGGTTTTCCCTTTCCTTCTCTCTTACTTTTTTCGGCATAAATGCCCCCCGTAATATCTACTCCTGTCTCTGGCTTTACCTTTAAAGGTTCTTCCTTTTTTGCCGCTTTCCTACCTCTCCTTAAGGCAAAAGATATGGAAAACTTGCGCCGTGAACGGGGCCTGTTTTTTAACATATTCCCTTCTTCTTCGCTGTAGTAATTTTTTGCGAAGAAATTTTAAAGCATAGGAGGAATTTTCTGGGCCTTGTCGAATATGTATTTAGTAGAAAACAAAGATTTCGGGATTCGGCCAAAAGTTCACTTTCACTTTAATCAAGGAAGGAGGATTCTTATGGAACAACCCAAACTGTCTGTTATCTTACTTTCCGGAGAACTAGAGAAGTTGCAAGCCGGGTGCCTTATCAGTTCAGTGGCCTCCATGTCGGGAATGGAAGTCAACGTCTTTGTTACTATGGAAGCTTTAAGATCCTTCCGTAAAGAGGTAATTGAAGCTAAGGACTTTAAAGCAGGTCTTATCGGCCAGGAAATGCTCAACAAACAAGTAGATCTATTCTATAAGCTCTTAGAAAACGGTAAGGAGATGGGGAACTTAAAGGTATTTGGATGTGCTATGGCCATAGACCTGATGGGATGGAAAAAAGAAGATTTCATAGATATCTTTGACGATATAATTGGCGTTACTGCTTTCCTGGGCAAGGCTGCAGGTAGCCAAGTCATCGTAATGTAAAAAGGTTATGGGGGGTATATTCGTGTCTGAAGAAGTAAGCATTACTAAGACTATTGATGCCCGGGGCTCCTACTGTCCAGGCCCGCTTATGGAACTGGTCAAAGCCATTAAGCGTGGCCAGGTAGGAGATGTATATGAATTGTTGTCCAGTGATAGCGGTTCGGCCAAAGATGTACCAGAATGGGTCAACAAAATGGGTCATGAACTAATTTATTGCAAGCCAGAGGGCGATTTCTGGCGCATCGCGGTAAGAAAAACGAAGTAAAGAAGTGTGGGGTATGCGCCGGTATCGGCGCATACCCCAGAATGCGATTTAGGTGGAGGTCAGGCTGATGACCAAACGTATAGTCATTGTCGGTGGCGGCGTAGCCGGTACTATGGTGGCCAACCGGTTAGCCAAATCTATGGTCAAAGAGGTCTATGATGGTGAGCTAGAAATAGTGCTAATAACAAATACCGCTCAGCATATTTACCAACCAGGTTTTTTATTTATAGCTTTTAATGAAGGCTTTATGGATCAGTTCAAAAAAGAGGAGAAATATCTATTACACCCCAGAATTAATTTAGTTATTGACGAAGCAAAGATCATAGATGTTAAGGGCTACAAGGTTATTACTGAGAGGCAATCCTTTGATTATGACTTTTTAGTGATAGCCACCGGATCCTACCCCGATATGAACTCGGTGCCCGGCCTGGCGGAAGCCGGCCACACCTTCTATACTCCGGACGGCGCAGTTAAGTTACGGGAGGCCATGTTAAATTTTAAGGGCGGCACTTTGCTCTTAACCATTGATGTGCCCCATAAGTGTCCCGTTGCGCCCTTAGAGTTTATCTTTATGGCTGATGATTTTTATAGGGAATTGGGTATCCGTGATAAAGTAAAATTAAAATACACTTATCCCATCGGGCGCGTCCATTCCATGGAAGCTATTGCGAGCTGGGCTGTTCAAGAATTTGATAGGCGAGGGATCGAGTACGAAGTATTCTTCAACCTGGAAAAGGTCGATCCAGAGAAGAAAATTGCCTACAACATGGACGGGTCAGAACACCCTTTTGATTTGCTCGTCTCCATCCCGGCCCACCGCGGAGCCCAAGTTATTAAAGATTCCGGTTTAGGGGATGAAGATGGATTTATTCCCACCGACCGCTATACCTTAAAAATGGAAGGACAGGATAACGTTTATGTGGTGGGCGATGCTACTAACCTCCCGGTCAGCAAGGCCGGTTCTACCGCCCATTATGAGGCAGATATAGTGGTTAAAAATATAATCAGCGAAGTAAAAGGGATACCGGCCTCCCACCGTTACGACGGCAAAGCTTTCTGCTTCATTGAGACCGGTTTAAAGGAGGCTACCTATATAACTTTCAATTATGAACAACCGCCGAGGCTTTCTCCTCCCTCGGAAATGTTGCACTGGTTTAAGCTCTCTTATAACGAAATATACTGGTTGGCCGCTCGTGGCATTTTGTAAAAGGGAGTGGAGAAAATGGCTCATGGAGTCGCTTATAACTTAAATCACTCCGAGACCTCAGAACTTCTGCAAGAGCTGGAAAAGGTCAATAACAACCTTAAGACCCTCCTACAACAATTAAACAGGTGGCAAGAAACTGGTACCCTCGATACCCTCATAAAGCTAGGTGTAGTTATCCAGGCTGCCAAGGATTCCTTGACACCAGGTGTAATCAGTAGTGTCCTCTCCCAAGTGGTAAACACCGTATCCCTCTTGGACCGTATCCAATCCCTAGGCGGGGACCAACTCATAGCCAGTACTATCCAGGCCTTAGAGGAAGCTATTCAGGAAAACAAAAACCAACCCCCAAAAAGCTTATGGAGCCTGCTCCGGCTATTAAATCAGGACCCCCAAGTTAAAAGGAGTTTGGGAATATTTGTTTCCTTTTTACAAAAGTTCTCTGCGCATCTAAACTTTGCTCAAGTAAAAGAATAGAGCTCGGGGCAATCTAGAACAACTTTAAAACTACATTTAATAATAGCAAAACTACTAAGGCGATACTTAAAGGAATCGTAAAGGCTAGTATAGTCCATTTCAAACTCCTGGTCTCCTTGTAAATAGAAAGCAAAGTGGTAGCACAGGGGTAATGAAGAAGGCTAAAGAGCGTAACTGATAGAGCTGTGGTCCAAGTCCAACCATAGGATTTCAATAAAGTTGCCAGCGCCTCCAAGCTATCCAGTTCTACCAGGGTCCCCAAGTTAAGATAGGCCATAAGCAAAAGGGGTAAAACAAGTTCGTTGGCCGGCAAAGCTAGAATAAAAGCTAAAAGAATATACCCATCTAAACCCAAGGATCTGGCCAGGGGCTGCAGGTACCCGGCTGCCAAATTTAGTAAGCTCTGCTCCGCTATATGGGTGTTGGCTAGAAGCCAGGTCAGGGCCCCGGCAGGGGCGGCAACAGTTACTGCTCTCCCCAAAACAAATATAGTGCGATCTAAAAAGGAACGGATAAGTAAGCTCCCTATCCTGGGCCATCTGAAGGGAGGAAGCTCTAAGGCAAAGGCTGAAGGTACACCGTGCAAAAGAGTCCGCGATAATATCCAGGAAACCGCAAGGGTTATAAGTATCCCGAACAGAACAAGTCCAGTGACAGCCGCTGCTGCCACTAAGGAATTTCCGCTCGTTCCAGCAAAAAAAATGCTAGCCAAGGATATAAGTAAAGGAAAGCGGCCATTACAGGGTACAAACACGTTCGTGAGCATAGCTATCAAACGCTCCCGCGGGGAATCGATAATCCGGCAGGCGGTAACCCCCGCGGCGTTACAACCAAACCCCATACCCATAGTCAAGGCCTGCTTGCCACACGTACCCACAAGCTTAAAAAGACCGTCCAGGGTAAAAGCTACTCGGGGGAGATATCCCAACTCTTCTAGAAAGGTAAAACAGGGAAAAAAGATGGCCATAGGAGGTAGCATTACCGACACCACCCAAGCAGTTGTCTGGTAAACCCCCTCCACAACCAGCCCGCGGAGCCAGAGTGGTAGGCTTAGGTAATCGGTGGCTAAAATTAATTTTTGCTCTAGGTTAGAAAAAAGTTTAGTTAAAAGTTCCGAAGGATAGTTAGCCCCTATTAAAGTAATCCAAAATACCGCCCCCAGGAGTAAAACCATGAGGGGTAAGCCGATCCACTTGGAAGTGATAATATCATCCAGCCATCGGTCCCGCGCAAAGGCACCCTCCCCTGATTTTTTAATCATTGCTTTTTGAACTAAGCTTTCCGCCTGCCGATAGAGGGTCGTAATATCTTCTAACTGACCAAGCTTTCTCTCCGGGCAGGAGGACAATGTAAGCTTCCCACCTATAAGGCAACCCCGGTTTTGTTGGGCAAGAGAACACACCTCAGTGTTACTAGTACGGAAGTCAGACGTAAGATTATAAATAGCCTCTCGCAACTCGGTTAATCCCTGTCCGCTGCGAGCCACTGTAGCCACTACAGGAATCCCCAATTCACGGCTCAAAACACTAGTGTCTATCTCTAGACCTCGCTTCTTAGCTTCATCTATTAGGTTAATACATAAGACAACTTTCCCTAAATTAATGACCTGCAAAGTTAGTAGAAGGCTTCGCTCTAAGGCGGTGGCATCAGCCACCACCACTACCACCCGGGGTGTGCCTCCGAGTAGAAAGTCATGGGTGATTTCTTCTTCTGGAGAGCCGGGTTGCAAAGAATAGGTCCCTGGCAAATCTATGAGCATAAACTGCCTATCTTTATACCGGTATATCCCCTGACCAAGGCTTACCGTTTTACCTGGCCAGTTTCCTGTGTGTTGACGTAAACCCGTCAGAGCGTTAAAAAGGGTACTTTTACCTGTATTAGGGTTACCAACTAAAGCGACGACTACAGGTGGAGGCTCATTCGTTAGGGGAAGGGTATGGGTAGGTTTCTTCCAGGGTAAAGGGACAAATTTCTTAAGTCCCATATCCTGCTCCACCTCCTTAAGCTTTTAAGAGTTCCCCACGATACAAGTAGCGTTAAAAAGGGGCTGGACAAATATCAGGGCAGCTTGTTCCTTCCGTAACGCAATAGTGGTCCCCTTTATGCGATAAGCTACTGGATCCCCCACTAGGCTAGTCCTTACCACTTCCACTACTGTACCAGGGGTAAACCCTAGTTCTAGGAGGCGGCGGCGCCAAAACCCTTCGCCAAAAACTTGAGTAATCCGCCCCCAGGTATGTTCCGGAAGTTCAGCCAAGGGGCATCCTTGGCTCGTAAAACCTATATTATCTTCCATTTAGCCTCCTCCTTCCTAAACCTGTTTTCCAGTTTGAAAAAACCTTCAAGATGGTCCATGGGGCATCCTTAAGCTGTAAGGCTAGTCTTTGCTCCCTTTCTCCTCATCCCTGTCTTTCGCTTGAGATCTTGTTAAAGTTTAGCTACCGCTCTTAGCTACCGCTCAAAGAAAGGACCTTGCTTTCAAACCTAAATAGGCCTTGCGGGGGATAACCCAGCCAAAGGACGAGGCAGTCTAAGCTGTTTATCTCTATAATAAACAAGCTTTTAAGTTAGCCTTGGTAGATAATATGAAAGGAGCCCACTTTTGGACTCCTCTAAAAAAGTTAGCCGCTCCTAAACCTAAGGCTCTTATGACCTACCAGGAACGTATACTATCTTAGGGAGGGTAACCTAAAAAGAATGGGTACACTCCACAAAGGCAATGGAGCCTATTATAAAAGGTGGTGAGGAAATTGCATAAAGAAGAACAATTTCGCACTTTTCGAGGCTATGCCCTTCTAGAACAGGAGATAGGGGCTCTTACACCTAGTATGGAAGATTACTTGGAAATGATATATCGCCTCGCGGAAAAAAACGGTTATACCCGTATCCAGGAACTGGCGGCAGCCTTAAATGTACAGCCTTCATCAGCCACCAAAATGGTTCAGCGCTTAGCTGAAGCTAACTACTTAATATACGAAAAATACGGCGTTATTAAGCTAACGCCGTCAGGTAGCCAAGTAGGAAGAAGATTATTGGCCAGACATAATACCTTGGCTGAATTCTTAAAAATAATAGGAGCAACTAGTCATATCCTGGAAGATACCGAAAAAATCGAGCACAACTTGAGCCACGAAGCCTTAACTTGTATTAGCCGCTTAGTACACTTCTTCCGGGAACATCCCGCATGGCTTAAGGCCTATCAGGAATATTGTGTTCAGTTTTCCGACTATAGCGCACTCTGATATAGATTTTGTAAGCACAACGCTAACCCTATTACCCGTGTGGTAACGAGCCCAAAGCCTTAGTCAATCAGCAGAGTTAGATCTGGCCCGGGGTATCTATCTATTTTGGAATCAGGGGCCAAAACCTATACTATCTATGCGCCAGCCCATACCAGGTATCTCCTGGCGGAGGGTCAGGAAAAGTACCTGTACTCCACTTTCAGCCGTTATGGCTCGTCTAAAGGTTAGATGAACAGCCACCTGGTAGCGCTTCACTTCTGGAGTATCCTTCTCCTGAGGGGGAAGCTCCCGGATACTTACTATCTTGGCTGCCGCCACATTATTTAGCCCGTCCCGATCGAGGACACTAAACGAAGGATTATACAGGCGGTTATTATCCATGTTGCGGAAAAGATACCCTATCAGATTTCGCCGACTTAAAGTAGCATGGGCTGTCCGCTTGTCCCCGTTACCCACAGCTTCATAGAAAGTACGGATAAGCTCTTCCGGGCCTAAAGAAGACAACCGTTTCTCTAAGGGGTCTTCAGGATTTACTACCCCCATTAGCCACTGACCCCAAGACTTTCCAGTTATCTCTTCTAACCGACGTCCCTTAAGGGAACAGGCAAAGCCGAGAGGTCTTCCAGCATCTAGCCAGGCACCTACAATTTTATTTTCGTACTTGACTATTACTGCTCTTCCGCTCCAACGCTGGGTCTGTACAAATTCTGGTAGGGGTTGCTCAAGTTTATAAAGGTTAACTCGCACTTCTTTACCTAAGTAGGGGGTAATATCCAGCCCCACGTCCTTATTAAGCTCATTATTATAAGCCCAGTAGATCACCACAGGGAAGTCGCCAGCATTATGTACTAGTCTATCAGGCAGCTTCCCCTCCATAGTGTTAGCCTTAAACAAGACATCCCAGCCGTACTGGCGCAAGAAAGCCACATCCTCGGGTTCGACCTCGCTGGTTGCGTTTTTGTATTCCGTGAGGGAAAGGAGCAGGATATTAAACTGGGGCGGCACTTGGTACCAGGTATTTTCCAGGGCAAGATAGCCAGGCTCCTCAGGAGCAAAATCCTTAAATAAATAGACGTACTCCCTACTGCGGGCCACCTGGTCTGTCTCCTGAACCTTAAAAACCAAGTAATGCTTTTTCCAGGGCCAGGTAGCTGGAGGCTGAGCATGTTGCGCCTGATCCAGGTAGGAGATAAGCTTGGCAGCTATTTTTTTGTCTTCAATATTTACTACCCTTACCTTATCACCTGCACCCTCTTCCACATAGAGCTCCAAACCCACTATAGCATCCTTAAATTCCGGGTACTTGGCAGCAGTAGTTACCTGGGGCCGAACAAGACTCAAGGCCAAAATGAGGATGAGCGATAGCAGGGACAAGAACAATATAATGCTGGTCTTGCGCCTCACGTCCTTATCCCCTCCCCTATAAATAAAAACCTTGGTCCAGGGCTTACTTACAAGCCCTGTTCCTAGTTTAAACAAATTCGCTTACTCCCATTCAATGGTAGCCGGGGGTTTAGAAGTGATATCATAAAGTACACGATTTACCTGACGCACCTCATTAACAATCCGGGAAGAGATACGCTCTAACACTTCATAAGGTAACCTGGCCCAGTCAGCGGTCATGGCATCTTCGCTGACCACCGCCCGGATGATAATGGGATAAGCGTAGGTGCGCTCATCCCCCATAACCCCTACACTTTTCATGGAAGCTAATACAGCAAAAGACTGCCAGAGCTCACGATATAGCCCTGCCCGGTGTATCTCTTCCTGTACAATGGCATCCGCTTGGCGTAAAATAGAAAGCTTTTCTTCTGTTACCTCCCCCAGGATGCGGATGGCTAACCCAGGGCCAGGAAAGGGATGCCGCCATACTATCTCCTCTGGCAACCCCAACTCTAGGCCTACCTGGCGCACTTCGTCTTTAAAGAGAAGTCGGAGGGGCTCTATAAGCTCAAATTCCATATCCGCAGGCAACCCTCCCACGTTGTGGTGGCTTTTGATTACCGCAGCAGTCTCCGTCCCACTCTCAATTACATCCGGGTAAAGGGTTCCCTGAACCAAGAAATCTACCCTCCCAAGTTTCCGGGCCTCTTCCTCAAAAACCCGAATGAACTCTTCCCCAATGATTTTACGCTTTTCTTCTGGATCTAGCACTCCCCGAAGGCGGTTTAAAAAACGATGGCTTGCGTCTACATAAATTAGGTTTATATTAAAGGTTTGGCCAAAGGTTTCGCGGACCTGCTCGGCCTCTCCCTGGCGTAGAAGGCCATGGTTGACAAAAATACATACCAGCTGGTCGCCGATGGCCTTATGCACCAGGGCTGCCGCTACAGAAGAATCTACCCCGCCACTCAAGGCGCACAAAGCTTTGCCCTTGCCCACCTTTTCCCGGATAGCCTTCACCTGTTCTTCAATAAAAGAGCTAACCGTCCAGTCCCCTTTTACTCCGCAAACCTTATACAAAAAGCGGCGTAAGATCTCCTGCCCCAGAGGTGTGTGTTTGACCTCTGGATGAAACTGGACACCATAAAGCCGGCGTTGGGGATCGCTCATGGCAGCTACAGGAGTATACTCCGAACGAGCAGTAACCTGGAACCCTGGTGGTGGAGAGCTAATATAATCCCCGTGGCTCATCCAACATTGCATAGGTGAAGGAAGCCCTTCAAATAAGGCATCTCTGGATATTATTTCTAACATCGTCTTACCATATTCTTTCCCCTGAGCTTCCTCTACCCTTCCCCCTAAATCGTGGGCCATAAGCTGCATACCGTAACAAATACCTAGGATGGGGATTCCGGCTTCATACAAGGCCGGATCAATACGAGGAGCCCGAGGAGCATACACACTAGCTGGTCCTCCAGAAAAAACAATACCTTTAGGCTTACGGGCCAGGATCTCTTTTAAGGGTGTATAATAAGGGATCATCTCGCAATACACGTGACATTCCCGTATGCGGCGAGCAATCAGCTGATTATATTGTCCTCCGAAGTCCAAAACCAACACTAGATCCATAATCTATAATTTCAACCTCTCTCCCAGGATGCTTACCTGCTCCCTTAACTCTTCTTTAAGAATAACATGTTTTGAAGCTGTCCAGGATTCACCATTAGCTACGGCGATAAACTTCGGGTTTAAGCACGCAAATATCTGGCAAGTGGCGGTACTTTTGGTTATAGTCCAGGCCGTAGCCTACTACGAAGTAATCAGGAATGCAAAAACCACGGTAGTCAATTTGAACGTCCACTAAACGGCGTTCAGGCTTATCCAATATAGTACAACATTTTAGACTCAAAGGCTGGCGTGCTCGAAGGTTGTCCAGGAGATATTTTAAAGTTAGGCCAGTATCCACGATATCTTCTACAATAAGCACGTGTTTATCTTCTACCGGTACCTCCAGATCTTTAAGTATGCGCACTACTCCAGAAGAACTAGTACCGCTGCCGTAGCTAGACACGGCCATAAAATCGAGGGTGATGGGAATGGTAATTTCGCGGACTAAATCCGCTAAAAAAATTATAGCACCTTTCAAAATACCAACCACTAACAGATCTTTCCCTTCATAATCACGGCTTATGGCTTCCCCCAGCTCCTTCACCCTCTGTTTAATCTGTTCACCTGTAACCAGTACTTGGGCGATATCTTCACGCAAATTTTTATTCCCCCTTTAAGATTTTAACATGAGCCCATAGACAAAGCTAACTTCGCCGTAAGCAAAAAAAATCCTGCCAGTATGAGTTAACAAATAAGGCCCCTTAACAAACTTAAACCCCTATGGTAGAATATAAAGTGCCATCAACTCCTTTAATAAAAAATTTTACTCCTTCCACCCTTATCGCCGAATTTCTTCGGCTGTGGAAGAAAGCGGGGGACCCAAAGTAAGGGGTTAATCCGCACACTACCTGTGCGGTAGGGCTAGGTACTCGGCCCGCACCCGTCAGCTAACCCCGTAGGCGTGAGAGCCGGGTGGACTTTTGTTTTATTGGAGAGGTGGCTTAACGTTAATACGCTTATTGAAATCGTATAACTCAAGCTTAATTAGAAGCCTATCCCCCGGCTTTTGACGATGTTCAGCCACCAGCTCTGCTTGTTGAATATAGGTGGTCCCCCTGTCAATCCAGAGCTTACAGGCAAAATTCCCCCAGTAAGCGGTAAGGAGGGCATTATTTATTTCTGGCCGTAAAACTAAAAGATAAGGGCGTCCAGGCATATTTTTCTGCCTTCCTTTATAATGTAGCTCTTTTACCTTGGTTATTTTGAGGATGGACAGGGGATTTACCTCTACCAGAAAAATCTCTTGTTGTAATGGGTTGTTCCCAGGAGTAACCATCCACCGCTGGGATACAGGATCTTTGAAGTAAGTAGTATCCTTTACCTGGTAAATGTCTACCTCCTGGCCGGTCATCTTACCCCAAAGGTGTAAATCTCCTGCAGGTGTACGTTCCCCGCTCACTCTGCTTATCTCAATGCATCCTCCCTCTGTTTCCAGGAAGGCCTCCAAGTGGAAACGATAACTTTTAAGGGCATGGGTTGTATCTAGGGCTTTAACCAATAGTTCCTCGGGTGTCACTCTGATCTCTTGCCAATAAAATTTATAGCCCCAGGTACTGGCTAAAACCAAAGCCAGGACTACCAGGGCTATCCTAAGATTTAGTTTAGGTAGAGGGATTTTCAATTCTACCCACCCCTCCCTGGCTAGGTATTTTTTTATAAAATACTTAATTCCCTTAGGGAGGGGTTATGCCAGCATAATAATGGTGGTAAATGTTTCTAATATTCCCCCCAACGCCCAGCCGCTCGGTAAAGGGTTAGGACCTTCTCCGCTGGGAGTTCCGGCCCCAGGCACCCGCTGCTGGTGGAAAAGATGAAGCCACCGCCTGGGGCTGCTATAGTCATAAGCTCCCTTACCGCTTTTTCAATCTCCTTTTCGGAAGCCCTAATCAAAAAATCGAGGTCAAAGTTACCCATCAAGCAAAGCTCGTTACCATATTCGTGTTTAATCTTACTTATATCCATACCACTTGCTGGCTCTAAAGAATGTACCCCTGTAAACCCGGCTTTCACCAAATAAGGTAAAAGATCCTGGATGTTCCCATCCGAATGGAAGAAAACCGGAACCTGGTACTCCTTTAACTTAGCCACCTGGCGCTCCCAAAGGGGCAAAAAAAGATCTCGTACCAGGATGGGGCTGATATAAAGGCCACGGGTATAGGCTATATCATCGGCCAGGATTACACCATGGGCACCAGCCTCTACGGCCCTTAGAGCTTCTTCTGTACCCTGCCGGGCCTCATCCTGGGCAAGCTCCATTATTTGTTCTTCCCGGTTAGCTACCCGGCATAAGAAATCCATAAAACCCATTTTCTTGGCTGCCCTTTGGAAAGGGCCGTCTACAAGGGCGAAGATGAAAAAATCGGTATCTTCCCGCCACCGCTTAAAGGAACTGGCTTCTTTTTCTGAAACTCCCGCAGTCAACCCTACCAGGTCCATCCCTAAAAGCTTTCTTGCGGCGACTTCATCCTCCCACGTAATCGGGCTTGTTTTGCCCAGGAGAGCAGCCACCAATCCTGGAGCCAACTGCCACTCCCCTTTCGGCACCCGGTCCAGGGCCTGGCGAGTCAAGGCGCGGTATACCCTTTCCGCCCTAGTCATAGAGAACTCCTCTCTGGTAAACTAAGGGAGGAAACAAAGGTATCCTGGAAGGAAGGTTGCACCATTAACTCCAGGTACCCTACCTGCTTGGCTATTTCCTCCGCCCGCCTGCGCTCAGCTAGAGATACCAGGGCTGCCCGTGCCCCAGTACCTGCAGCGTTACCTACCTGCCGGAAAAGTTCGAGAGGCAGGGGCGGGAACATACCAATGGCTACAGCACTGGCCACCTTAAGATGGGTGCCGAAGGCCCCGGCCACCACTACCTCTTGTATGTCTTCTACACCCAGACCTGCGGCCTTAAGCAGAAGTTCGGTTCCCGTAGCTATAGCTGCTTTAGCCAGCAGAATCTCCCCTATATCCTTCTGGGTAATCACAATATCCTCACCTGTTCCACTCTCAGAGGCAGGTACAAGGAGAAACTCCGCTGGCCCTCCTTCTGGCACGCGAACCCTAGGATGCTGGCGGTTAAGGCGTCCATGAACATCGATAACCCCTGTCCTGTAGAGTTCAGCTACAGCATCTAAAATACCAGAGCCACAAATACCTAAGGGAGCCGCGTCAGCTATAGTCTCTAGTTCTACCTCGGTACCCCCATCCTTTAAACGTACAGCTTGGATGGCCCCCTGTACTGCTCGCATCCCATGGAGGATATGGGCTCCTTCGAAGGCTGGACCTGAGGCACAGGAGCAGGAGAGCATCCGGCCATTATATTTTAGTACAATCTCGGTATTGGTCCCTATATCTAGCCCTAGCACTATCTTATCCGTCCTGTCCAGCCGGCTTCCCAAGATCATAGCTACATGATCTCCACCTACGAATCCTGCAATAACCGGCATAAGGTAAACATAGGCACCGGGACTGAAACTTAAACCCAGGTCACGGGCCTTGATCTCCACCGGAGTAGTAACAGCTGCCACATAAGGCGCCCGGGCCAGCTGGGCGATGGGCAATCGAAGGAGGAGATGGTGCATGGCCGTATTGCCGACGATGACTGCTTCTTCAATATCCTTAGTCTCCAATCCTGCGCGGGTAGCCAAATCTTTCGCTAAGCGATTCAAACCGTCAATTATAACTTGGTGTATGCGCTGATATTGGCCTTCATCCTCCAGGGCGTAAGCAAGGCGGCTCATCACATCTTCTCCATAAGCAATTTGGGGATTCATGATCCCTTCGCTGGCCAAGGTAGCGCCGGTTTCCAGATGGACTAGAAAACCGGCCACTTTGGTAGTACCTAGATCCACCGCCAGGCCCACAGGAGGAGGTACGGGCCGGTGGAAAAAGCAGTTAACAATCTCCCGGCCTTTTACTGTTACTGTACCTCCTTTAGCCTGAGCCAAAGGAGGCTCCTGGCGGGCAAGCTCCATATCCACTTGAAGCTGGGAAAGGTTATAGTCGGAAGCCAACCTCTGGGCCACTTGCTGCCATACTGGTCGCGGATTTTCTATAGTGGTTTGCTCCGTGGTTAAGGTATACCGCGCCACCGGGGGTTCCGGCATAACTTCTACTTCTATTCCCTCTACTTGAAGCTTTTGGATACCCACCATAGATTCCGGCGGGATCTCCACCTTCACTGGAGCGTAAAGGGCGGCCTGACAAGCTAAACGGAAGCCTTCAGCTATTTGCTGAGGCGTGAACACCCTACGTTCGGCTTCAGTCAAGGGAGATAATCCCTCACCCTTCACCCTTACCCTACACCGGCCACACAAACCCTTACCTCCACAGGGCGAGTAAACTCCCCCAGCTCCCAAGGTGAAACCGGCTCCCTGGGCTACAGCCAAAATAGTCTGGCCTGGCGTGGCTTCCACCCGCCGTCCTATGGGCTCAAAATCGACAGTAATTTTCTGAACCAATTTAGCCTCCTCCCATCTTTTTGCGGAATATAGTAGGTGTATATCCTTCCATTTTTTTAAAAACCTGGCCAAAATAACGGTAATCCCTGTAGCCTACCCTAGCCGCTATTTCGTTTATAGAAAGATCCGTACGTAGAAGCAGCTCTTTAGCCACCTCTAATCTCACCCGGGTAAGGTAATCTATAAAATTTTCGCCCTGCACTTGCTTAAAAAGGCGGCTAAAATAACATGGGCTTAAATAAACATGGTGGGCTACATCTTCCAAGGAAATATCACGGTGATAGTTTTCTTTAATAAACTTGATAGCCCGGTCTATCAAATTGTTGTTACGCTGTTCCCGCGCCTGTACTACTTTATCTACTAATATACCAATCTTTTCCTTGACCCTAGTTTGTAACTCGTTTAAAGATTCTCCCATGACCAGCTCAGTACTTCCAGCAAGCATTACTTCGGCAATCTCGTCAGGATTAGCCCCTGCTTCCAAGGCTGATCTGGTAGCCAAACTTATTAATTCTAAAATTTTAACTTTAAGTACCGGAGGCCGTACCTCTTGCTTAAAGATGGCTTCTGCCATTATATGGGTAAGATGACGCCAAGCCGCCTCCTTATCCCCCAACCGTATAGCTAAACTTAAACTTTGTTCAGCTGGGGAACTAAAGGGTTCCCGGGAACGGGGCAGCACCGTAACGTCATCGGCATGGATCACCTGGTCGCCACCATAAAGGATGCGGTACTCAGCAGCCGCCGCGGCCTCAGCATAAGACCGACTAAGTTGTACAGGTTCAATTACCGGTCGCCCAATACCTACTGTAATGGTTAGGGGAGTAAGCTGGCGCACCTTCTCGCATAGCTTCTTAGCCAAACATATGGCCTCTTCCCGCACCCTCACCCGGTCAGGCAGGTGGTCAGTAGAAAGCAAAAGGAGAAACTCCTCCTTAAGGCCTGGGACCACCAAGGCTCCTCGCCATTCAGAAGCTGTTTCTTCTAGAATGTGCCATACCTTTTTCTTAAGATATTGGCGCTCTGCCTCTAGTAAGCCACCAGGTCGCGCTGGAAATCTATCTATAGCTGCGACCATGACTAGGCGAGGAAGGGAAGCCAAACCTAAAAATTCGGCCCGGGCCTTGATTTCCTCAGGCTCAATATGGCCCGCTACCAGATCCAGGGCAAACCCCTGGCGTATTAAGGGAAGCATTTCTTCTAAGGCCGAGCGCAGCTGCTCAGTTTCTTCCCTGGCCAGCCGTTCCTTTTCTATCTCCTGGGCCAGGTCATCTAATAAAGTTACCAGTTCTTCTGTCGCCACAGGTTTAAGCAAATAGCGAGAAGCACCTAAAGCTACAGCTTCCTGGGCGTAGGCAAACTCATCATAAGCTGTAATAAAGATGAGCCGAGCTTCTGGCCGTAGCTTACGAATAACTTTCCCGGCTTCCAACCCGTCCATGACTGGCATCTTTATATCCAGGAGCACTACATCAGGGGAAAGCCTTTGAGCTAGGCGGACAGCCTCAGTCCCGTCCCGGCCCTCACCTACTACCTGGTAGGCAGGTCGCTCCCTTTGTAACACATAGCGGATGGCTTGGCGCTCCAAAGGCTCATCGTCAGCGATCAATAGTTTCAACAACCTCTCTCCAACCCCCTACTTTAACCCTTAGAGAATTCCTCTTTTATAAAGGGAAAAGTCAACTGGATACTCGTTCCTGCCCCAGGCTGACTGTGGACATTAAGGGCACACTCAGCTCCGAAATAATGCTGGAGACGGCGGTAAACATTGACAATGCCCAGCCCAGTAAGCTGGCCCTTCCCGCTCCGGCTTATCTCCAGATCAAAAATCTCTTTTTGTTTTTCATCAGGTATTCCTACTCCTGTATCCCGGATTTCTAAGTGGACTTGGGAACCTACAAGGCGACCCTTGATATAAATTATACCACCTTCTTTCAAAGGCTCCAGCCCGTGAATTACAGCGTTTTCCACCAAAGGCTGGAGGACCATACAGGGTAGCCGTGCTTCCAACACCTGGGGTTCTATCTCAATTTCGCTGATAAGTCTATCGCTAAAACGGGTTTGCTGGATGAAAAGATAATCCTGAACAACCCCCAGCTCTTCTCGTAGAGTCACTAACCCCTTAAGTCTATATAAGGTATAACGCATAAGCCTAGCCAGGGCCCCCACCATCTTTTCTGTAGTGTGAGCTCCTTCCAACAGAGCTAGCCGGGAAATAGCGTTTAAGGTGTTAAAAAGAAAGTGGGGATTAACCTGGGACTGCAGGGCCTTAAACTCTGCATCTTTTAAAGCCTGTTCAAGTTGATGCTGCTTCTTTAAAAAATGGATGAAACTGTTGCGCTCCTCTTCTAGTTCCTTGCAAGAAACCAGGGCGGAATTAAGCTGTATGATCTGCCCGGCCATAAAGGAAAGAAGGCCACATACCGCCTCTAAATCGGTTAGCGAAAGGACAGGTATCTTCCCATCTAGTTTCTCTAGTTCGTCCCCAACTAACAAACAATGCCCGCACAGGATAGCTCCTATCGGCCCATCCTCGTTAGCTAAGGGGTAAGAAATTTCCACTAGCCCAGCAGGACAACGATAGACAAAGGCTCCCCTGTAGCTCCCCACATAGGTCGTCAGCTCTTCCCTGGAAGAAGAAGGTTTAACCGAAGCGCCTCCTAGCTGGCAATAATGAGAACACTCTAAAAAACCGCCTAAGGGAGATAAAGGATTACCTCGAGCATCTACTATAACAATTTCTAGGCCTATAAGGTGTCTAAAAGAACGCTGTAATTCCTCCAAAGAATCCCTCTCTAAGGCTTTTATCAAAGTAGTTGGCTCCAGGTTAACCCGACGCTGGCGGTCTGCACCTATGAGTCCCTTAATGAGGGGGACAGCGCTGGTAGCATCCGGCGCATAGCCATCGGCCCCCATCCTGGCTGCCAAGGTAGCGTTTAGAGGCGTTCCTCCTACCACTACCTTCACCTTATGACGTAACCCCGCTTCTTCTAGCGCTCGGATAGTTTCCGCCATGGCCGACCTAGTTGAAGATAAGAGGGCAGATAAACATAATACCTGAGGTCGATGTTTGATTACCGCTTCCACAAACGCGCTGGGAGCCACATTTACACCCAGATCGATTACCTCAAAACCAGAAGCTTCTAGCATTATACCCACTAAATTCTTACCTATGTCATGGATATCTCCCTGAACAGTTCCTATAACTGCCCTTCCCACCGGCTGTACCTGGCCAGTGACCATGTAAGGTTTAAGTTCCTTCATACCAGTGTGTAAGGCTCGGGCAGTAATGATAAGATCGGTCACATAAATTTCGTTATGCTCAAATTTCTCACTGACTATATCCATGGCCCTAACAAAACCTTCGGTAATAATCCGGACAGGTTCCACACCTGCCTTGAGAGCCCGCTGCACTTCTTCTTTAACCTTGTAAGCATTGCCACTGATCACAGCCTCCACAATTTCCTCTAAAAAAGGCACCACACTGCCCCCTCCTTAAGGTATGAAAAAAGGCTGCAGCTAGGAATTCCCCGCCACAGCCGGAAGGTGCCTTTCTATTTGTTAATATTATACCACTAATTTGCCGGAGCGGGCAGCTGTAATATATTCCAAGCAATACTCATCAAGACCAGCCAGGGCTTTAGCAGCGGTAAGCAAGGACATAAGGGAACGGTCTAAGGGATCTAAAATAAAGGCGTCCATACCCATAGTTAAACACATGATAGCAAAGGCCCGGTTAAGCAGCCGTCTTTCTGGTAACCCATAGGAAACATTAGAAAGCCCACAAATAAGATGTACTTTAGGAAACTTCTCCTTTAAAGCCCGGGTACTCTCTAGAGCTTCCTTACCGTAAGAACTATTCACTCCCAAGGGTTTAATAAGGGGATCAAGATAAATGTCCTCTAGAGGAACACCAGCTGATATAAGTCCTGAAACAATTCTTTCCGCTACCCTAAGCCGATCTTCTACCGTCTCCGGCATACCAGTATCATCCATACATAAACCGATAACTGAAGCCTTGTACTTAGTTACCAAAGGTAAAACCTTCTCCCAGCGTTCTTTCTCCGCCGTGATGGAATTAATCATGGCCTTCCCCTTATGACGGGAAAGACCAGCTTCTAAAGCTTCCGGGCTAGGAGTATCTATACAGAGGGGAACATCTACCACTTCTTGAATAATGTCTACCAGCCAGGCCATAATTGAAGCTTCCTCACCCAGGCTGGTACCGCAGTTAACATCGATGATGTTAGCTCCTGCCTCTACTTGTTTTACAGCCAGATCCTGCAAATAAGCCTTATCCCGGGCTGCAATAGCCTGGGCTATGGGTTTGCGACTAGAATTGATAAGTTCCCCTACAATAAGCATCCATTTTCCTCCTAAACCTTAAGCGATGCCTAAAAGTTCCTTAACCTTATCTACAGCTGAAGCTGCATCGGGGGCATAACCGTCAGCGCCGATCTCATCAGCAAACTTCTGAGTCACTGGAGCGCCACCCACGATGATCTTAATCCGGTCGCGGTAAGCGGCCAAAGCCTCGATAGTCTTCTTCATTTGCATCATGGTGGAAGTAAGCAAGGCAGACATACCTACTACTTGGGGCTTATGTTCTTCTACCGCCTGTACAAACTTCTCTGCCGGTACATCAATACCTAGGTCTATAACCTTAAAACCGGCTCCTTCCATCATCATAATAACTAGATTCTTCCCAATATCATGAAGATCACCTTTCACTGTCCCGATGACCATCGTACCCTTTTCCTGGAGGGAATCTCCCGCAAGCATAGGCTTAACCACTTCCATACCAGCATGCATGGCCCTGGCAGCCACCAAAACCTCAGGTACATAAATTTCGTTGTTCTTAAACTTTATCCCCACAACGTTCATAGCGGCGATGAGGGCATCGTTAATAATGGTGGTAGGAGCTATACCCTCTTCTAAGGCCTTGTTTACACCCTCCCGTACTTTGTTGGCGTTTCCCGCCATAAGGGCTTCTTTAATTTCTTCTAGGATGGCCATAGCTTTTCCCCCTATGCGATGATTTGTATTCATTTTTAAGTTTATTTTTAAGGTTGCATAAGGACAAGGATAAATTATTGTCATCTGTTTGCTTTCTTGCTCATTACCTCGCCTTCTTAATATTTTCCAGTTCCATGGTGCTACCGGTAATCCTGGATCGCTTGGGTTTTGCCACCTTACCTTCTTTATATTTTTCCTGCTTCCTAGATCTTCTCGTCCTAGGGGAAAGCTCCCTTACTTCTACCTTACCCTCTTCATATTTTTCTACTTCCCGGCTTTACTGCAGGAAGCCCTTGGCGGCATAGGGGACATTCCTCTGGCCTGTAGTTTTCAATTTCCATAGTCAACAAAGCCTTTAAGGGCAAGCCTAAATCCACCTTTCCCCCGCTACGGTCTACCAAGGCCCCGACCCCTACGGGAGTAGCTCCCCAATCTTTTACCACTTCTATTACCTCCTTTACTGATCCTCCAGTGGTAATCACATCCTCTACTACCAGGACCTTATCTTTAGGTTCCAGGCAAAAGCCTCGACGGAGGGTCATTTTCCCCTCTTCCCTCTCTGTAAATAGGGCCCGAGCCCGTAACGCCCTAGCCACCTCATAAGCGATAATGATAGCTCCTGTAGCTGGACCTACTACTGCTGTTATCTCTTGTCCCCCAAAATGTTCGGCTAGAGCGGAACAAAGCTTTGAAGCTTCCTCCGGGTATTGTAAGACTCTTGCACACTGAAGATACCGGCCGGCATGAAGCCCAGAACTTAAAATAAAATGCCCCTCCCAAAGTACACCAGTACGCCGGAAAATGGTCATTATCTCTTCGGGTCCGAGCATATAATTTATCTACCCCTCCTACCTAATTTTGCAAGCGCCTATAAATATCTTAGAAGCTATACCCTCCCTTTAATGGCCCTGAAAATGAAGAAACAATTAAAGGGGCGAGGTTAGCTCTAAGCTCCCAATTATTTTGTTTATGTCGTCAATATTGTTCTGCATCAGATACTCTCTCAAACCCTCGATTATCTCCAGCATGGCCTGGGGGGATACCAGGTTGGCAGTACCCACCGCCACCGCCCGAGCACCTACCAAAAGGAATTCTAGGGCATCGGTGGCGGTCATTATACCTCCCATACCTATAACAGGGATCTTCACCGACCTCGCCACCCTCCAAACAGCGTAAAGGGCTATAGGCTTAATAGCAGGCCCGCTCAAGCCCCCCACTATATTCCCCAGAACCGGCCTTCGTTTCTCCCAGTCTACTGCCATACCCACCAGAGTATTTATTAAAGATAGGGCATCCGCACCTGCCCTCTCTACAGCCTGGGCCACAGCTACTATGTCTGTAACGTTAGGGGTAAGCTTGGCAATAATAGGAAGGGTGGTTACCCGGCGGACCGCCTGTATTACCTCTGCAGCTTGTTCAGGCTCGCTCCCGAAGGCCATCCCGCCCTCCTTAACATTAGGACAAGAAATATTTACTTCCAAGGCGGCTACTCCTGGGACTTCTCCTAAACGCCTGGCCAGTTCAGCATATTCATCCACGGTACTGCCAGCAATATTTACGATGATGGGCGGCCTAAAGCGCCGTAAGAAGGGCATCTTCTCCCGGATAAAAGCTTCTAAACCTGGATTTTGTAGCCCTATAGAGTTAAGGAGCCCAGCAGGGGTTTCCACTATCCGCGGGGGCGGGTTACCCAGCCTAGGCTCCAGGGTAATACTTTTGGTAACCAAGGCTCCTAGGGCATTTAAGTCCACATAAGAAGCATATTCTTCCCCGAAGCCAAAGGTACCCGAGGCCGGCATTACAGGATTCTGCAGTTTAAGACCTGCCAGTTCTACGGTAAGATTCATAATGGACGCTACCTCCCAAAGACGTCCCAAGCCACACGGTGGGCAGGAAACACAGGCCCTTCAGAACAAACGTTCTCATAGGTCAAGTTCCCATCCTCCTGGTATATAGGCACAGCACATCCCCGGCAGGCGCCCAAGCCACAGGCCATATGTTCTTCCAAGGATACCTGAGCAGGTATAAGGTGGGTAGCGGCAAGGCTAGCCACCACAGCTAGCATATCCCGTGGGCCGCAGGCGAAAATACCGTCGAATTGTTGGCTAGTAATCTGGTCGGCTAAAAGATCAGTTACCAGGCCGGTAAACCCAGCGCTTCCATCCTCTGTAGCTATTTCTAACTCTACTCCTAGTTCGGCTAACTCTCGTTCCCTTAAAAGGTAATTTCGGCTACGCGCCCCTTGATAAAAGGTTACCCTATTCCCCTGGGCTACAGCCTCCCGGGCCAAAAAAAACAAGGGAGCCAAACCCATACCCCCGGCCACCAGAGCTAATCTTTTACCAAAAGGAACTACAAATCCCCGCCCTAAGGGACCGAGTCCGGAAATCCTCTCTCCCGGCACCCGGGCAGCTAACCAGGCCGTACCTTTGCCCACTACACGGTAGAGAAATTCTATTTCCTGCTTGCCTGGGTCGAAATCGTGGATGCTTAACGGCCGTCGCAAGAGAGGATCATACCCTGAACCGCACCGCAGGTGAACGAATTGCCCTGGCTTAGTCTCCTCTATCGGAGCCTTTAACCGCAGACGATAAATTCCAGGACCCGTAGGAAAATTAGTCACAACCTCTCCTACCCACAGGGCCATCTTTTCCCCATCCTTGGCTTAAAGTTCGACTTGAAGTATCTTTCGACACTTTCTTTTACCTTCCTTCTATAGGCTACAAAAAAGCCCCGGCTCTACCTGCGGGGCTGGGAAAGTAAAATAATATGGGGGTGATTAATCTATTTATGTAGGAAATTATCCTTCTTAAGTTTACCTCTAAGTTTATCCTCCTACAATTTTACTCTATTACCGCTAAGATATCCCTCTCGCTTATCAAGAGGTACTTCTGGTCTCCTTCCTTAACCTCTGTTCCAGCGTACTTAGCGAAGATAACCTTATCTCCCTTTTTGACCTCCATGGGCAAGCGTTGCCCATTCTCCAGAACCCTTCCTGGACCTACTGCTAAAACCTCTCCCTGCTGGGGCTTTTCCTTAGCCGTATCCGGCAGCACAATGCCTCCCTTAGTTTTTTCTTCTGCTTCTATAACCTTTACTAATACACGGTCACCCAGCGGCTTAAAAGCCATAACTCCCTTCTACCTCCCTTTTAACTTTGTTTTTAGCACTCACTTTAGGGGAGTGCTAACACCCAAAAAGTATCATATTAGGTTTGAGGCTAAAATGCAAGTACCCGCTGCAGTTTTCCTTATCATTTTCCTAGAAAGAAAAAATTATACAAAGCTTAATCTAAACGTGCGCATTCTGAAGCCTCTCCCTTCAAAACGGCTAAACCATGGGGTAAAGCGGGTAGTACCGCCTCCAGGTTTTCCCTTACTCCCCGAGGGCTCCCAGGCAGGTTTATAATTAGACTTTTCCCCCGGATCCCGGCCACGGCACGCGATAACATAGCTTGAGGAGTAACCTTCAGTCCTTGCGCCCGCATGGCTTCTGGCAAGCCCGGCACCTCCCGCTCTATGACTTCTTTAGTAGCTTCCGGTGTTACATCACGCGGACCGAAACCCGTCCCGCCTGTGGTAAGGATTAAATCCGCTCCCACTTCATCACAAAACTCCCGTAATTTGGTAGCTATAACCTGGCGTTCGTCAGGAACTACAGCATAAGCCACCACTTGGCCGCCGATCCTAGCCACCAGCTCCCGGATCACCTCGGCGCTCTTATCCTCCCGCTCTCCCCGGGCCCCTTTATCGCTCGCTGTAAGGATAGCTACCCGGATCATTTCACTTATCACCTCGGTTTTTAAACATCGCCTTGCCCATCAACGACCTCAATATTATCTCCTACCTGGACCGGTCCGCCCTTTAACACCCTGGCAAAGATCCCTTCCCTCGGCATGATGCAGTCACCAGCCTGATAATAGACGGCGCAGCGTTCATGGCATACTTTACCTATCTGGGTAACTTCCACTACTGCCTCGGGACCGATCTTCAATTTGGTACCCGGAACAAGGCTCCTTAAGTCTAATCCTTCAGTAGTCAGGTTCTCTGCAAAATCTCCCGGTCCCACTTTAAGTCCTTGGGCCTGCATCTTGCGTATGCTCTCCAGGGCTAAGAGGCTGACCTGCCGGTGCCAGGGGCCCGCGTGAGCATCACCTTCCAGGCCATGGTTGGGGATCAGTCTCCCCCAACCTATGTTCCTCTTACGCTCGCCTTTACGCAGGCTCGTGCATACTGCTACTATGCGTCCCACAGTTTCCCTCCTCCCGAAAGGCATCTCTTTAAAGCGTAGCTTAATTGGGAAAGCCAAAGCGCAAATACCTTAGCCGAGCCCCAAAGCCTGTTTACCTAGCTAAAAGTTCCACCTTTCCTCACCTTCCCGCTGCCAGACCCCGCTCCGCCCCCCGCTTTTCTCCACTAATCGGATATCGCTTATAACTATTCCCCGCTCTACAGCTTTGCACATATCATAAATAGTAAGGGCCGCAACACTCACTGCCGCCAGGGCTTCCAATTCTACCCCTGTTTGACCAGAAGTTTTAACCCGGGCTTCTATCTCCAAAACCCCTTTATCCAGGTGCGGCCGGAATTCTAAAGCGGCATAAGATAAGTTCAAGGGATGACATAGGGGTATAAGCTCCCCTGTTTTCTTAGCCGCCATGATCCCCGCCACCCGGGCTACGGCCAATACGTCTCCCTTAGGGCCTTTGCCTTCCAAGATAAGATTCAAAGTAGCCGGGTTCATGATCACCTTCCCCCGGGCTATAGCTTGGCGTTCAGTAACAGGCTTTGCTCCTACATCCACCATACGCGCCTGGCCACGGGAATCTATATGGGTCAAAGCTTGATCCATAACCTTTCATCCTCCCAGCTGGCACATAAAACTTCCCTCGTTCCATCCCGCTTCTAAACGATGTCCCCAAGGCTTAAGGCACACAGCCTGTTGGAAAAGCCTGGCCAGCTCTGTCACCGAGGCGCCCGACCTTAAAGGGGTTTTCATATCCACTTCAGCCTGCCAATAAAGGCAAGGACGGAGCTTCCCATCGGCTGTAAGCCTTAAGCGATTGCACCGGCTACAAAAATGCTCGCTCAAAGCCCCTATAAACCCCACGCTCCCTGGGCCGCCAGCAACCCGGAAGCTCCTGGCCGGTCCATTCCCAGGCAGATCCAACATAGGTTCTAATTTAAAATTAGCCGCTAGCCGTTTCCATATCTCTTGAAGGGGAACATAACCAAAATACTCCCCGGCTGCTGTGCCGATGGGCATAAGCTCTATGAACCGCACATGTAACGGTTCCCTTAAGGCTAAAGAAGCAAAATCCAAGATTTCATCCTCGTTGAAGCCGCGTACCACCACTACATTTAATTTTACAGGAACTAGACCGGCCGCCAGGGCAGCCCGGATACCTCGCCAGACGGCCTCTATACTTCCACCCCGGGTAATAAAACTATAGCGGTCCGGTTGCAAGGTGTCTAAACTAATGTTTACCCTCTTTAAACCTGCTTCCTTCAGGGGAAGGGCCAGGGATTCCAAAAGCTGACCATTTGTAGTTAAAGAGATCTCTTCCAACCCCGGCAAGCTAGCCAGTTCTCGTACTAGGGAAACCAGGTTTTTCCGCACTAAGGGCTCGCCACCGGTAAGCCGGATCCGCTTAATCCCTACCTGAAGGGCTGCCTGCACCAGTCTTACAATCTCTTCCAACCGTAAGATGTCATCATGGTTCTTTAGGGGTACCCCTTCCTCCGGCATACAATACCGGCAACGGAGGTTACAGCGATCCGTAACAGATACCCGCAAGTAATTTATACGGCGACCGAAGGTATCCTCCACCGGCCTTTCCCCCTTAAACTCGTGCTCTTTCTCCCCGGTCTCCCTGGCTTTCCAAGTCAAAAATTCTTCCAAACTATTTGCCCACAATCCTTAAGATCATATCCTGGCAGGCGCTGGGCTGCCTTCCGAAATTCTTCCGAAGCCATAACCTTAACTAAATCCTGGACTAAAGGATTTTCCCATTGCTCGCGAAAGAAACATAAATCAAAGCGTTCCACCGCCACCGGGACAAATTCTAGTTGGTAGGCCCTGGCCGCGGCATAAATTCCTAAGCCCACATCTGCTAAGCCCAGAGCCACCCTCGCCGCCACACCTAGGTGGGTGGTCTCCTCCCTCTCATAACCATGGATATCCTTCACCTCTAAACCCTGAAGCTTTAAATGGTAATCCAAAAGCACCCGGGTACCCGAGCCAGGCTGCCTGTTGACAAAGGTCACATCTTTTCGCACCAGATCCTTTAAGCTTTTAATGTTTTTAGGATTGCCGGGAGCAACCATCAAGCCGTTCTGCCTGTAGGCTAGGTTAACTAGCACCACCTGCTCGCCACGTAAATACTCCTCAACATAGGGCACGTTATATGTACCGCTGGCGGGATCCAACAAGTGTATACCTGCTCCGTGGGCTTCTCCCCGCTGCAAAACATTAAGCCCTGCTAGACTTCCTACTTTTGCTACTGCTAGCCCCTTACCAGGATAAAGCTTACGTAAGGCATCTCCCAATACTGCAAGCAAGGGATCATCGCTGCCGGTTATGACCAGGGTGGCCTGGATCTCTTCCAGCGCCTTAAGAAGAACTACCTTTACCTCAGCACCTGCAGGGTAGCCCTCGGAAAGACGCGGAATACGCAAAATCCCATCTGCCCGGGCCAGGGAGGCGATGTTCCCCGCTCCCCGGCCTAAGGGAGTAGCTATTAGCTTTTCCCCCACTTGGGCAAGGCGCACGCGAATAAATTCTTCCCGGCCTAGAGAGGAAGCTATTTTCCGTCCCAAGATAGCTTGGGCCTCCGGAGGCTCCGGCGGTTTAAGGCCTTGCTTGATATACACCAGGGGTCGAAGGAAAAGCTCAGCACAGAGGGCCGCTGAAACGGGGTAGCCCGGGACTCCTAACACCGGTTTACCTTCCACCAAGCCCAGGATAACCGGCTTACCCGGTTTGGTAGCTACACCGTGGGTAAAAATACGGCCCAGCTCGGCCACTAGACGGGCAGTATAATCCTCCCGGCCAGCAGAAGATCCGGCATTGATAAGCACTACATCTGCTTGAGACAAGGCTAACTTTAGCCGCTCTTTAAGGAGGTCGTAATCGTCCGGAGTGATGGGGAAAAGGTGGGGTTCGCCTCCCCATTGGCGGACTAAGGAGGCTAACATAACGCTATTGGATTCTATGATTTGCCCGGGCAGGGGATTAGAAGTGGGCGGTACCAATTCGCTCCCAGTAGGCAAAATAGCCACCTGGGGCCTACGGCGTACTTTTACCTCTGTAACTCCTGCGCTTAAGAAAGCGGCCAGATCAAAGGCTGTTAAAAGATGGTTGGTCGGTGCCAGCATCTCCCCAGCCAAAATATCCTCCCCCGGTAGGCGGACATGCTGCCAAGGTATGGCCGGAGCATAAATTTCCACTATGTTTTCGTCGATAAAAGTAACCTCTTCCAGCATAATAACTGCGTTAGACCCTTCCGGTAGAGGATCACCTGTATCGACCACCCAAGCTTCTTTCCCCAAAACTAACCTCCGGGGAAAACCTTCGGAAGCACCCCAGGTATCCTCCACCCGGACAGCGATACCATCCATGGCCGCGCCAATATAATGGGGGGAGGAAAGGGGAGCATACACAGCCTCTGCTGTGACCCGCCCTAAGGCTTCCTGGGTAGGTATCTTTTCCCCCGGCGTAGGATGGAGAAACCCTATATTTTTTAAGGCCTCTAAAAATTCCTCTCGAGCTTCCTCCCAGGGCCGGTTGTCCAGAAAAACTTTACGTTCCTCCACGCTTTAAGCCCTCCTGCCTTAACCTGCCCGTCCTCTTTTATATAAAAAGCCTCACCTTCACCCGACTACCAGCCTCTAACCCGGCCTTTTCCAAAGGTATCCTTATGAAACCATCGGCCTGCACCATAGTAGAAATGAGCCCCGATTTACCCGGAAGGGGTACAGCCACCAACCCGCCATCTTCCCCGCGTGCCAAGCGTACCCTCACATAATCCTCCCGCCCGGCGTCCGAAGATAACCGTCGCGCCAAAGTAGCCTCCACCGCTGGTTCTTCTTCCGGATCTTGGTAACGGCCATACTTTAAAAGAGGACTTACAAAAAGATAAAAAGAAACCATAGCCGATACTGGGTGACCAGGGAGGCCAAAAACCATCCTGTCCTGGATAAGGGCAGCCAGGGTAGGTTTACCGGGCCGGATGGATACCCCATGGAAAAGTAAACCTTCTTCTCCCCAATGAGATAAAAGGCGAAGGGTTAGATCCCGGGTTCCTACTGAACTTCCACCAGAAAGAAGAACTACCTGGCTTTCCTCTAAAGCCTGGGCCAGCCTTTCGCTTAAATAAGACAGGTCATCAGGAACAATACCATATAACTTGGCTTCGGCTCCGCAGGATTTTACCAGTCCCCAGAGGGTATAAGAATTGATATCCCGGACTTGCCCTGGTCCTGGCTGTGCTTCTACAGGTACTATCTCGTTGCCAGTTGCCAAAATCCCTACCCGCCAGGGCTCCCATACCTTCACTTTCCAATGGCCCAGAGCAGCTAAAACCCCCAAATCTTGAGGTCGTAGGCGGCATCCTGCCTTAAGAACTGTCTCGCCCTTCTTAACATCCTCCCCCTCAGCCATAACGTTTTCTTTAGGGGCCACAGGTTTTAAAACATTTAGCCAACCTCCTGGCAAGGTCTCCGTATGCTCCAACATAACTACAGCGTCTGCACCTAGAGGTAGCATACCCCCGGTGCTCACCGCCACCGCTTCCCCTCGGTTTAAAACCATCTCTGCCCGCGACCCCATGGGTACCTCACCAATCATCCGCAAAGGTACGGGTGTCCCCTCGCTAGCTCCGAAAGTATCACAGGAGCGCACGGCAAAACCATCCACGGTGGAGCGGGTAAACCCGGGAACGTTTTCCTGAGCCACAATGTCTTCAGCCAACTCCAGGCCTAAGGCTTGCGTCAACTCGCAAACTACGCTCTTACGCTTAAGCCTGGGCCAGTGGCTGGCCAGAACCTTACGGGCCTGGGCAACAGTCACCACCTGAAAAAACTCCATAAACCTTCCCACCTGGAGATCTACTACCCTGGGCTTTAGCCTCCAATCTTGTCTTGGATAAAACTAGCCCGTTTATTCAAAACAACCTAGTTGGCACTGGACTATCTTTATTTTAAGCTCGTCTGCAGCTTGTCCGATGGTCCGCATGGGGACTCCCAATTTCCGGGCCAAATCCTGGGCCACAGCACAAGGTAACTTCCCTCCCCGGGCTTCTGCCGCCTCCCGAACCACTTGCAGGATTTCTTCTTTTTTCTCCATTTTCTCCATTTTATTCTCCCCTTGTAAGCAAGGTTTTTGCAGAAGCTCTTCTTTACTCCCTTAAATAAAAGACCCACAGGGCCTTATAAGGGCACTCTCCTTTAAATGCTCTAGAAGACATTAACGGGCACCCGGAATGGGTGCCCTTAGTTTCTCCCTTAAGGCTCCTTTCCCAATCCGGGAGGCAGGCCCGTTTCCCGGCCTACCCCGTCACTGCCTGGAGGCAGGAGGCCAGCAGCCATAGCTTAAGGTTTTTAGCCGTAGGCTTACTGGCTCGGAGGTCTAATATAGAGGCCTATTATTAAGCCTATTTTAAGATCAAAATGGTTAAGTCTATTCTAGCATAACGGATAAACAAAATAAAGCATCTTACGCTCAAAAACGACCGATCTGCCATTCTTTATTTT
This sequence comes from Thermanaeromonas toyohensis ToBE, assembly GCF_900176005.1. Taxonomy (NCBI): domain Bacteria; kingdom Bacillati; phylum Bacillota; class Clostridia; order Neomoorellales; family Neomoorellaceae; genus Thermanaeromonas; species Thermanaeromonas toyohensis. The sequence goes on from NZ_LT838272.1 coordinate 3,178,214, forward strand.
TTGTTGTACCTTTTAAACTATCTATACCTATACTTTTATACTTACCTATACTTGCTATACTTGGCAACCACAACGATTAGAAAAAGTAGCTACTAGAACAACTTCTCCCCGGTCAGCCGCGGCTTCAAAGAGGGTTTTGACTGCCCGCCACACTTCTTCTTCCTCTCCCCGGATGATGGTGCTCATAGAATTGGTCTCCACCTGCACCTGCCCCGCTGACCAAGAAGCTAAAACCTCTTTGATCAGCTGAGAGTACTCTTTAACACCGAGCGGATAAAGAGCTACCTGGCAAGCCAGCATAGCTTACACCTCCCGAAAATCATCACTTAACAAAGATTCCCATACTTCCTTCGGCACCACCATCATACGGCCACTCCTCTACAAAAATTTCCCAATCTCCACTACAGCCCTAACTGGAAGCGACTTTATAAGCCAGGGCACAAACGAATCCCCCATCTGTCCTCCCTTGCCGCCGAGCCTCTTCTTCCAAGGCCAGGGCCTCTTCTACCTGGCTGAAATCAAAGTCAGGGGGAACAAACAATACTGCTCTACCCTGCACCCTTTCTCCTGGCATGGCGGCCAAAAGCTCCTCTAAAGTAGGGAAATGTGCATGGTGGAAAAGGCTTTCCGGATCCCGCGCGGCCTTTTCTTGATAATACCTGCTCCAAGCGCTATTCCCACCTATAACCCCCACTACCAGCCGGCCCCCAGGCTTGAGTACCCGGTAAGCCTCCTCTAGGGCTTCCCTTAAGTCTGGTACGAATTCTAAAGCCGTAAGCGATACCACTGCATCAAAGGTACCTTCTCCAAAGGGGAGATGGCGGGCGTCAGCTCGGTAAAATTTTATCGGGAGGCCTTCCCTCTCAGCCTTATACCGTGCTTTAGCTAACATCGGTTCTGAAATATCAATCCCGGTCACCTGGGCTCCCAAGCGGGCCAGCTCTAAAGAAAGATTCCCAGTACCGCACCCCACATCTAAAATCTCCATCCCTGGCTCCGGCTTAAGATACTCGTATATAGCTTCCTTTTCGATTTTATCCACCAGCTTCCCCTTAGGCGTCTTATACCAATCATCGTAATCTTGAGACTTCTTATCAAAAAGTTCAGCCATCGGATAAACCTCCTCTAAGGTTTATTTATTTGTATTGGGATGAATAATATGACCATATATAGCCCTTGGGTAAATAACCCTTTGGTATACCAGAAGGTTCCACAAAAAAATTTCTCTCCTGCCCTCTCTAACCTTTCTCTCCTTGAAATTATCCTTAATTATCTTTATCTCCCTCCATATCCACTATTATAAGGACTATAATTCCCACTATAATCTTCTTTCAGTTTCCCCAATTTCTCCCTGCTCTTAGCCTTATATTACCACAGATTGGGTTTTAAAGGTAGGTTTTAACCGTTCTTTTTAGCTTATTGCTTATTAACTACCAGGTTGGATAAAATAAAGCCAACAAAATAAAATGGAGAAATCCCCTAAGGAGGGTATCAGGCTCATGCGTAAAGTTTTATTCGTCATCGATATGCAAAATGACTTTGTAGCTGAAGGTGGAGCTTTAAGTTTTCCCGAAGCACGGCAAATAATACCCTTTGTGGTAAGTAAGGTAAAGGAAGCCTTAGCCCATGGAGAGGAAGTCCTTTTCACCTTGGATACCCATACGCCTAAAGATGCAGAATTTCAAAAGTTCCCACCGCACTGCTTAGAAGGAACACCCGGGCATGACCTTATCCCCGAGCTTAAGGAAGCAATCCAGCCTTACCAAGGCACAGGCAAGGTTCATTTCCTTAAAAAAAGCCGCTATAGCGCCTTCTTCGGTACTGATCTAGAAACTTGGCTGGGATTAGTACCAGGAAGCCCTAAAGAGAAGGTAGACGAAGTAGAACTGGTAGGCGTATGCACCAATATCTGTTGTTTCTTCACCGCTGAGGAGCTAGCCAACCGCGATATCCCAGTGACAGCCTATGCTCAAGGTATGGCTACCTTCGACGCGGACGCCCACAAATTCGCCCTGGAACAGATGCGGACCGTACTGGGTGTTAAGGTGGTTTAAATTTTAAGATGGATTTACGGCAAACAAATAGCTTGGCCTACTTGAAGATTATAGGGATCGATATGGGGGTTAAGTTCCAAAAGCTTTTCCACTGTGGTCCCCACAGCTTGGGCAATGCGATAAAGGGTATCGCCAGGTGCTACTATCCAATAAACGCCTGAGGGACATTGCTGCTCAGGGAGACAGATTAGCTGGCCTATCTGCAGATTGTTAGGATCCACACCTGGGTTAAGGCGCATAAGTTCTTCTACCGTAGTACCCAAGCGCAGGGCGATGAGATATAACGTATCTCCAGGTTGTACTCGCCAGTATCTACCGGACGGGCAGGGCGGCTGCTGAGATACCATAGAGATTCACCTTCTCAAAATTGGTTTAATCTCCTTTTCCAACATATGTTAGACGTGAGCAAAATGTTATCCCTGGCCTTAGAAATTCCCATTGGCTGTAAGTACCAGTGTTTCAATATTCACCTGTTAAAGAAAAATAAAAACCCCTGCTAACGTAAGCTTAACAGGGGCTCAAGTATTTTCCTATATAGCGAGGCTTTCTGGCAGCGACCTACTCTCCCGGGGGACGGACCCCCAGTACCATCGGCGCTGGAGGGCTTAACTTCCGTGTTCGGGATGGGAACGGGTGTTTCCCCTCCGCTATAACCACCAGAAAGCCTTCCTTCCCTTATATCCTCTTTTCTATACCCTCTATCTTCTTCTTAACTCTCCTTCTCTTCTTCACTTTGTAACCTATCCTTGGCCTTGTTCCCTCAAAACTGCATAGTGTGCTAGGGTCAAGCCCTCGACCGATTAGTACCGGTCCGCTAAAGGGGTTACCCCCCTTACACTCCCGGCCTATCTACCTGGTAGTCTTCCAGGGGTCTTACCCGGCTTTCCCGGTGGGAAACCTTATCTTGGGGTGGGCTTCGCGCTTAGATGCCTTCAGCGCTTATCCCCTCCAGACTTGGCTACCCAGCGATGCCCCTGGCGGGACAGCTGGTACACCAGCGGTCTGTCCATCCCGGTCCTCTCGTACTAGGGACGGCCCCCCTCAAGTTTCCTGCGCCTGCGGTGGATAGGGACCGAACTGTCTCACGACGTTCTGAACCCAGCTCACGTACCGCTTTAATGGGCGAACAGCCCAACCCTTGGGACCTACTTCAGCCCCAGGATGCGATGAGCCGACATCGAGGTGCCAAACCCCGCCGTCGATGTGGACTCTTGGGCGGGATCAGCCTGTTATCCCCGGGGTAGCTTTTATCCGTTGAGCGATGGCCCTTCCATCCGGTACCACCGGATCACTAAGCCCGACTTTCGTCCCTGCTCGACCCGTCGGTCTCGCAGTCAAGCACCCTTATGCCTTTGCACTCCACGCGCGATTTCCGACCGCGCTGAGGGTACCTTTGGGCGCCTCCGTTACCCTTTAGGAGGCGACCGCCCCAGTCAAACTGCCCACCTGACACTGTCCCTAGGCCGGTTCACGACCCCAGGTTAGAATTTCAGTACCCCAAGGGTGGTATCCCAAGGCCGGCTCCCCACCCCCTGGCGAGAGTGGTTCTACGCCTCCCACCTATCCTGTACATGAGGTACCAAAACCCAATGCCAGGCTACAGTAAAGCTCCACGGGGTCTTTCTGTCCTACCGCAGGTAACCCGCATCTTCACGGGTACTACAATTTCACCGAGCCCCCCGTCGAGACAGTGCCCAAGTCGTTACGCCTTTCGTGCGGGTCGGAACTTACCCGACAAGGAATTTCGCTACCTTAGGACCGTTATAGTTACGGCCGCCGTTTACTGGGGCTTCGGTTCAGAGCTTCGCTAGAAGCTTTCGCCCCCAGCTAACCCTTCCCCTTAACCTTCCAGCACCGGGCAGGCGTCAGCCCCTATACTTCAGCTTTCGCTTTTGCAGGGACCTGTGTTTTTGGTAAACAGTCGCTTGGGCCGTTTCTCTGCGGCCCCCTCGGGCCACCAGACGCAAGGCCCGGCTACCCTACACGGGGCGCCCCTTCTCCCGAAGTTACGGGGCCATTTTGCCGAGTTCCTTGACGAGGGTTCGCTCGCGCGCCTGTGGATTCTCTCCTCGCCTACCTGTGTCGGTTTGCGGTACGGGCACCTAGCCCCCTCGTTAGAGGCTTTTCTTGGCAGTGTGGGCTCGGCCAGTTCGGTACTCTATCTTCCCTCCCCGTCACCCCTCAGGCTTCACGTGGGACGGTTTTCCCTGCCCCACACCCTACAGGCTTGGAC